>CAZZAM010000003.1:111105-236426 GCA_964652775.1 uncultured candidatus Brocadiaceae bacterium
GGTAATGTACCCATAGGCCATTCACTGCTGTTGAGCCACCATTCCGGTCTTGTAGGGTGCGAGCCATGGACTGCTACGTTGTTCACGGCGGCAAAAAACTATCCGGAACCGTTCAGATCAACGGCTCGAAGAATGCGGCGCTGCCGATTCTCGCCGTGTCGCTGATGACAACTGGGAAGTGCACCTTCCGTAATGTGCCGGTGATCCGCGATCTCCAGACCCAGGTGAAGATTCTCAACACGCTCGGAATCGAATCGCATTGGGAAGGCCACACAGTTACGACCTCCTGCGTCGATGTTTACAATTCAACTGCCCCGTATGAATTAGTGAAGACCATGCGCGCCGGCGTCTGCGTGCTGGGCCCCCTGCTCGGCATGCGTGGTCAAGCCACGGTGTCGCTGCCCGGCGGTTGCGTCATCGGTGAACGACCGATTGACCTCCATCTCAAAGGCCTCGCTGCGCTCGGTGCGGAAGTCACCCTCGATCAGGGCAACATCAGCGTCAAAGCACCCAAAGGCGGACTCGTCGGCGCAACTGTGTATCTTGGTGGAAAATTCGGATCATCGGTCCTCGCGACCGACAACGTGATGTGCGCCGCTGTATTCGCCAAAGGTACCACCATCATCGAGTGCGCCGCCTGTGAACCCGAAGTCGTCGATCTCGCCGACTGCCTGAATGCCATGGGTGCACGCATCGAAGGTGCCGGTAGTCCTCGCATCACCATTCGTGGCGTCCGTAAACTGAAGGGCGTCGATTGGTCGGTAATTCCTGATCGCATTGAAACCGCCACCTTTTTAATTGCTGGCGCTATCACGCGCAGCCCGATCACCATTGCCGGTGGCCGTCCCGATCACCAGCTCGCTGTGCTTGATGTTCTGCGGCAGATGGGGATCGAGGTGAAACGCTCCGGCAACAAGATGACGATTGTCCCGTGCGATCGTCCACGCGCCGCCGAAGTCGCCACGCTGCCGTATCCGGCTTTCCCAACCGACGTGCAATCGCAAATGCTCGCCCTCATGGCTATCGCCAACGGCACTTCGATTCTGACTGAACGCATCTATCCAGACCGTTTCATGGCTGCCGCAGAAATGAAACGATTGGGTGCGAACATCGCCGTTTCAAACGGCCAAGCCATCGTGCAGGGCGTCGAACAACTCCAGGGCGCTCCGGTCATGGCCAGCGATCTGCGCGCCGGTGCCGCACTCGTACTTGCCGGTCTCGCTGCGGAAGGCGAAACGCGCATCAGCCGCATTTACCACGTTGAACGCGGCTACGAACGCTTTGAAGAGCGCCTACGTCGACTCGGAGCCGCGATCCGCCGCGATGCCGAGGACGCGCCTGAATCCGAGTCCGCTGCCGCTGTTGGAGCCTGACATGGCCAGCGTGGCTGATCGTCCCATCGGCGGATTCATCGCCTCCTTGTCCGCACGCACAGCCATTCCTGGTGGTGGTGCAGCCGCCGCCATAGCGGCAGCGCTGGGCTGTGCTGCCGGAGCCATGGCCGCCCGTTACACAACTGGTCCAAAGTGGGCAGATCGCGCCGTTGCAGCCGAAGCGCTTGCCTGCTCGCTTGATGCAACCGCTGCCCACGCGTTGGCGTTGGCCAGTGAGGACGAACTCGCCTTCAGCGCCGCCCAAGCTGCCCGATCAGCCAAAGACGCGGTCGCTATCGCCGCAGCCGAAGCTCGTGCCGGTGTCATTCCGCTCTCGATTGCCCGCATGTGCGCCGATCAGGTCGAGGCCCTGGCGCAATTTCTGCCCCAATGCAATCCACAGTTGGTCAGTGATGTCCACGTTGGCATCCATCTCCTCGCCGGTGCTGCCCGCGCCGCGTGCGCCACAGTGGCCGCAAATAATCCCCCGGCAGAAATCAAAGCCGCAAGCGCAGCACTCCTTGAACGCTGCGCGGCCAGCGAGCGTCAGATCTCATGCCGTTGATTTCACTGGTCCTCCTAACGCTTCTGTCGTGCGGCAGGTTGGTAGCGGAGTCAGCGCTGCCGTCATTCGCCACGACCTCGGTGAACGGTGAAGTATTACACGCCAATACATTGACCATCGCAGGCATGACCTTCCGCGATGTCACCGCTAGGCCTGTATTTCGCGCAGCCACAGCGACCTTGCTCTTTGAATCCATCGAGGCGAAAGCCTATCGCGGACGTATCCGTGGAACTTACGGCATCGAACTCGGAGCCGAGCCGCATCGTCACCACTGCCGCTTTGATCTGGAAGGAGTCGATCTTGCCGTGTTGGCACCCAGTCTCGGCGCAACCACCGATCATCTTGCTGGCCAGGTTCAGGCATGGATCGAACTCGATTTTGAAGCCGGCAATCTTGCCAAGACCACCGGACGGGGTGAAATCACGGTCACCAAAGGTTCTTTGGTTGATTTCGACTTTTTGACCGCCTTGCTCGCTGGTGATCCCGGCGCCACCCGGGGAACCGACACCCTGTCTGCCCGCTTTCAATTAAAGGACAGCGCCGCCCACCTGCTTTTTCTCAATCTCGATTCCCCCAGTGTCAAATTGCGCGCCGCCGGCTCGATCGGATTTGACGGCATGCTCAACATTCGCATGTCCCCCAAGCTCTCATTCACCGTGTTAGGCGCCCTGCCTGGAATCGGGCAAATCGCCGAGGGACTTGGAAAATTATTCTCGCCACGTGCGCTGGTTGGCCACTTCACCCATCCGGTGTGGCGCGTTTTCTGACCGGCACTGACTTGCACCACGTCTGATCTCCGACACGGTGCCAACAGGCATGTACCTCGCTGACCGCATCACCCTCGCCAGACTGATCATCGCCCCACTTGCGGCGACGGCCTACGTCGTGCTGCCGGTTGATCATCAACTGTGCTTCTGGGTTGCTGGATGGCTGTGCGGACTCGCGGAGTTCAGCGATTGGCTTGATGGCCGGGTAGCGCGAGCCCGCAAAGAAGTCAGCGACTTCGGCAAACTCGCCGATCCATTCTGTGATGTCTTTTACCGCATGTTGGTGTACATGACGCTGATCCTCCCGGCCGGCGGCGTCGGCTGGCTCCTCGAACCTGGAACAGCGCCACAGCAATCCGTCTATCTGGTCAGCCAGGCCGGAGGGAACCTGACCCCTGGCGTTGGACTCATGCCCTGGCTGCCCGTCGTCCTGATGGTCATGCGCGAAATCGTCCAAGGCGCTGTCCGTACCCTGTGCGCATCGCGCGGCCTGATTCTGGCTGCTCGCTGGAGCGGCAAGTTCAAAGCCTGGATCCAAGGATTTGTGCTGATCTCGGCGCTCGCGCTGCCTGCCTTTTGGGGCGGTCGCGAACCATGGATCCTCACCGTCATTGCGTGGGGTGCCTGGACTGCGGCCACCGTCAGTGTCGTGTCGCTGGCTGAATACCTCTGGATTAACCGCCGGATACTGGCCCAGATTACCAACTGAATTGGGATGGAACGGACGTACTAAATTCACGGTGGCAATCGGCCATCAGCTTTCCCTGAGTTTAGCCATCGGCCCGTTCTTGCACGTCGCAAAACCTCCCAAAGCGGTATGCTAACCAAGCTTACTCGCGCGCTTAATTCTTTAGACGCCACGAGTCCTTCTTAAATGTGAATGTAATTTTTCCCCGAGCGATCTCCTTCTCACCATCTTTTTTGGTCAGTTCAAATGAAATCGTTTTTTCTTTGTCATCAACAACCGCCTTCGCGAGATCGATGCTTTTGAGCACCTTCAACAGCTCGGCGGCCTTGCCGCCACTGACGAATTCGGGGGCGATTTTCTCGACCCCGCCATCCTTCTTGAGTTTTTCGAGGTCATCAGGATCAACGTAGGAGGTGATAAAATCCTTCGCCGATTCGGCGGTGATTTTTTCAAGTTTGGTTTTCATCACGCCAATTTCCGTCTCCAATGTCTTGGTCGTGAATTCGACGGCAGACATGACGTTGGCAAACAACGCCAATATAGCGATAGAATGAAAGACGTGACGCATGGCGTTCTCCTTGAATAGCGCTGTCGTATGAAGTAATGAGCGCGAGACCACCGAATTACGACCTAGGCCGACACACCATATACAGGAAACTACTGCGCCCACCGAGCCGCATCCATAGGCACTCGGTAGGATCAGTTGATTCCAACATCTCACAAATTCCTGGTAGCAGCGCTCGGACTTGAACCGAGGACCTATGGCTTATGAAGCCACCGCTCTAACCGCTGAGCTACGCTGCCATTCGGGGCGGAACCCTAACCACGGACTGCCTGACGGCAAGTCAGGTCACGTGCGGAGCGGTGGTAGCGTTGGCACTCATGCCGGTTACCTCACGGATTCGCTGATAAACCGCCTCGATAACGTCCTGGGGTGTGGACGTACCTGCGGTGATGCCGATGTGCTTGCGGCCGACAAACCAGGTCGGATCCACATCGTCTGGCCACTCGACATGATGAGCCGCGATGCCCTTGTCGGCGATGACCTCGCGCAGCTTCGCCGTATTCGCGCTGTTTCGGCCGCCGATAACGATGCCGAGGTCGATGTCTTCAATCAGCAATTGCGCGATCGCAGCCTGTCGTTCCTTGACCGGTTGACAGACGGTGTCGATGAAGCGGACTTCGCGCACACCGGGCAGTCGACGCATCGCATCAACGAGCAACTGTACTTGAGCCAATCGATTGGTGGTCTGGGTGACGACGCCAAGTCGTTCTTTACCGGCAAGCTGGGCAAGATCCTTCTCATGATAGACAACTGCTGAGTCGCGTAGATTTCCAACCACGCCCTTTACTTCGACGTGATCTGCCTTGCCAACGATAACCGGGAAATATCCCTCGCGCTCCAAGAATCTTGCCAATTTATGCAGTCGGATGACCAACGGGCACGTCGCGTCATAGACGGTAAATCCGCGCTGTTCGAGTTCCTTCCTGGTTCTATCACTGGAACCATGCGCGGTAATCATGACCGACTTGGTGGTGATCGTATCTACCTGATCGCGCTCGACGATGCGGACGCCGTTGGCCAGCAGGCGATCCGTCACCTGCGGGTTATGCACCAACTGGCCAACAATGGTCAGTTTGTTCCGGAACTCCGGTTGCAACGCCATGTCGATGGCGTCCTGTACTCCAAAGCAGGTGCCCATTGCTTGGGCCAACGTGATCCGAATCGGCATGGCGGCATTCGACCACCTTCAGCCGATAGCGGAAGGCCTAGATTTGGCACATCCATTGCCCCATGCGGGCCAGTGGCCCGCGGTCCCAGGGATTCCGCAGCGAATTGCCACGGCCAGGCTGAAGCCTGCTGTCCAGGCTCGGACAAGTCCTCGCCGTCGCTAGGCGCCGACGCCATGCCCATGGCGTCGCGTCCGCTGCGCGGATGCCTTCACTCCCCCAGGTGCGCATCCCGGAGCAACACGGGCGCCGAGGGGCGCTGGCGGCACATAATGGGCGCAGCCCATGCCGCCACGATTTGGGAGCCCAGCGACAAAATCGAGCCCCGACAAAGCCCGCGGGGGCGAGCGGTA
Source organism: uncultured candidatus Brocadiaceae bacterium (assembly GCA_964652775.1). Classification (GTDB taxonomy): domain Bacteria; phylum Planctomycetota; class UBA11346; order UBA11346; family UBA11346; genus UBA11346. The sequence continues at coordinate 116,583 of CAZZAM010000003.1, forward strand.
CCGCCGCAGGCGGTAGCAGGCCAAAGGCATGCGTACCGCGCAGCGCAAGCGTAGCCCCGCAGGCGAAGCCGAGGAGCAAGCGCAGCAGGAGGTAGGGGCAGAGCCCCTACAGAAAAAAAGACCTCCACTCGCGCCGTTCCCAGCAGGCTACCCTGAACCGGTGTTCAGAGTGGGGGCCGCCCCGAACGACCACGGTCGAGCGGGAGGATGGCCCCCGTTGTAAGCGAAAGGCCAGGGGATTGCGGCCGGGTTGTCGTACGCAGCAGAGGCGCTTGCCTTATAACAGCCGGGAGTTTTGAGCAAACCTGACTTTCATATTCACCGAGATCAGCTTGCCAGACGAACCCGCACACGACCATGCTCCGGACCCTCGCAGGCAAGGATATTCACATGGGCGCAGAAACCGCACCAGCAGCAGCCATTGATCCCAAAGATCGTTTCCGACCGGGCATGACCTATCCGAGTTTATTGGCTGGGAATCCAGCTGGAAAACCCAACTTCGCTGCAACCGTGAAGCGCGCGAATGGCTCCGAGTTGTCGCTCGCCTGTCCGGTCGCAACCCGCGTCATGGTGGCGCTGATGAACACCGACGCCGTGGTTGGTGGGGCGGCTTGTCACTGGGGCGGACCAGCTGGCCTGGCCGAAATCATGAGCGCTATCCACGGTCTGATGTTTACCAAGAATCCCTGGCTGGATGCCTTCAACTTCGTCAACGACGCCGGACACACCGAGAACGGCATCTACGCATTGAAAGCCAATTACGGCTACGCCGGTGTGACGATCAAGGACCTGCGCGGCTTCCGCTCGATCACTTCGAAGCTGACTGGTCACGGTGAAGGTCACATCTTTCCTGAAGGCGTGATGATCTCGAATGGTCCGTTGGGATCTGGTCTGCCGACTGCACAGGGTCTTGCCATGGCTGATCGCCTAGCTGACCGCAAGCGTACGACGATCTGCGTGATCTCTGACGGCGCGCTCTATGAGGGTGAAGCCAAAGAGGCGGTATCAGCGATTCCTGGCCTCGCCGCCAAGGATCTCGTCGCCCCCTTCGTCATGGTGATCAGCGATAACAACACCAAGTTGTCCGGCCGCTGCGATGTCGACGCCTTCACCCAGGCGAATTATTTTGCCTCGCTGGAAATCCAGGGCTGGGCGGTCGTGAAACTTGCCAACGGCAACAATCTGCAGGATGCATTCAGCGCGATTGAACGCGCTGTTGCCCTCGCTGAATCCAATCCCAAGAAACCGGTTGTGGTGTGGGCCAAGACGGTCAAGGGCTTTGGCGTCGCCAGCACGGAAAAGAGCGCCAGTGGTGGACACGGATTCCCACTCGGCGGCGCTGATGCGGCCAACGGCAAATTGCGTGCTTTCGTGAACGAGATCCTCGGCGGCAAGCAGCTTGCGGCCGAGTTTGAGACATGGCTAGCCGCACAGGAACAAGCCGCCAAGGATAAGGCAGCTAAGGCCGCCGCAGCTCCGGCGGCCGCACCGGCACCAAAGAAGGACAAGATCCAGTCGGGCTTCCCCAAGGCGATGATCGCCGCAGCCGAAGCAGGACTTCCGGTTGTCTCAGTGTCTGCCGATCTCCAGGGCTCAACCGGCGTCGCGCCATTCCGCGCCAAGTTCCCGCAGTTCTCGTTCGAAGTCGGCATCGCCGAATCGAATATGGTTTCAGTAGCAGCCGGATTTTCAAAACTCGGCTACATTCCAGTTGTCGATACCTTTGCACAATTTGGTGTGACCAAGGGACTACTTCCCCTGTGCATGGCCAACCTCAGCCAAGCGCCGGTCATTGCGTGTTACTCGCACACCGGATTCCAGGATGCCGCTGATGGCGCGTCGCATGAGGCGCTGATGTATCTGGCGATGACCGGATCAATTCCCCATACCGTCACCTACTGTCCGGCCAGTGCCGAAGAAGCCGAATGGGCAATGGGCGAAGCGATCAAACGCTTTGCCGCTGCACGTAAAGCCGGCAAAATGCCCGATTCAGTGCTGTTTTTCTGTGGCCGTGAAAACTTTGCCCTTTCGCTGCGCCCAGAAGGAACGCGCTATGAGTGGGGTCAAGCCATGGTCGTCGGCGGCACACTACCCAAGAGTGGCACGTCTGGAGTTGTCATCAGTGCCAACGGCAGCCTGGTGGCCCACGCCATCAAGGCCGCAGACAAACTCATTGCCGCCGGCACTGCCTGTGTGGTCGTGAACAACGCCATGGCCAATCGCCCAGATATCGCCACGCACCGACAACTCATCGAACAGCTTGGCGGCAAACTGTTGACGGTTGAAGATCACCAGATCGTCGGTGGCGCTGGCCAGACCTTGGTTGCCGGTCTTGCCGCTGCAGGCTGTCACCCCACGGTTCAAATTCTGGGCGTTCATGGTGAATTTGGTCAAAGTGCCTACACCGCCGATGAGCTCTACAAGAAACATGGCATCGGTGTCGATGGCATCGTTGCCGCCGCGCAAGCATTGCGTTAAGGAGAAACCATGACCACCGCAGTAGCTATTTTCCTGTTCCTCTTCGGCGCGTTCAAACTCTGGCTGGCTATCGCAGCCATAACTCAGATGCGCGCGTGGCGAGCTGGCGTCGCCGGAGTCACCGATCCATCGGTCGCGCACAGTAAGCCGTGGTTATTCTGGGCCTGGGTCTCATGGCGTCTGGCCGCCGCTGCCTTGGCTATAGCCGTTGCAGTTTGGCTCTTGAACGGACCACCGCGGTTCGGCTAGAAACAACCTCATCGCCAAGCGATGAGCTGGCGCCGAGCTGCGCTGGCGGCATACAATGGGCGCAGCCCATGCCGCCACGGTTTTGGAGCTCCGCGAGAAAACCGAGCATCGACAAAGCCAGGGGAAGGCCTGCAAGGCCGTGGGGCGAAGCCCCAAAACAAAAAGCCTAACTGTTTGTCTTCTTCTTTTTGCCGCTGGTGAGCGTGCGTTGACGCGAGAGCACCTTGCGTCCACCACGCGTGCGCATGCGACGACGGAAACCGTGACGGCGGCGGTGCTTGAGGGCGCTTCGGCGGATATTGGTCTTCATGGCTGCCTATTCCTGCGAGGGCGGGGAGCATGGCGGGTGATCCAGGCCACGCAAGGCTCGGCAACACGAGTTGCTGGACCGTCTTAACCCCTAGGCTGCCGAACCATGTACGTCGCTCGCCCACTGGTCCTTATCCTCCTCGCCCTGAGCGCCATGATCGCCGGAGAAGCGCGCACCGCCTTCTTCAACCAGCAGGTATCCTCGCGGACCATCTCACTGAACCAGCCGATTCGTCTGGAGATGACAACCAGGCCCAAAGTCGTTGAAGGCGTCAATATTGAGGCCGCCATCAGCGACGCCATTACGCTGGGTTATACCGCGCATTGGCGCCTCGTCGGCAAACCATCAGCCGTCATTGATGAACGCTCCAAAACCCTCTGCGTCAGCGTGGTCCTCCTTCCCCGAGTTACCGGCGACATCACCCTGCCGGTTTTACCAGTTTCCTGGCTCAACGGAGATCAGTTGGCGAGTTTCGGTCAGGTCAAAGTCGAATCCCAGTTACTGATCGGCAATGAAACACGCCCGCTGCCTGCAGAAATGGAGGGCGTCGGTGGCTTTCCCTGGGGCTGCACCCTGGCCGATGTAAAAGACCGGCTGCCCACCGCCATCGTTACCGTTGATGGCGAGCGAACCCTGGTAAAAGCCCAACCCGAACTCGATCTCTCCTTTCGACGCGGCCAGTTGGTTGAGGCCACGCTCGCCTCCAGTGACATGACCATAGAGACAGCCCGAGCCAGCTTCCTGGCCCGCTGGGGTTCACCCCAGATCGAAGAGGCATATGGCATGACCTGGATCATCGGTTGGACGCGCATCAACGCCGTCAGCGTCGGCGACGGCAAGGGCATCAAACTGGTTCTCGCCCGCGAAGACTTGGTCGCTGCCGCAACCAAGGCCAAGGTGTCAGAAAAAGTTTTCAGCATTTTGGATGCTGGATCGGTAAACTCGGCACTTTCGACTTCGGTGCCTGCGCTGCCCGTACCGACGAACCGCGGTGAACGTCGCCAGGATTCTGTACAGCCGACGCCAGTAGCGCCGTCGCCAGTCCCGAATAAATAGTTCAGCGTTCGCTCGCTTTCTGCCACTGATCCTTGACCCCTCGTCCGGCGTGGCCATCGTGGCGCGTTCGAGGGAATCATGGCCAAACAGAAGGCAGTCTACGACGAAGCCGCGATCAAGACGCTAGATCCGCTCCAGCACATCCGCCTGCGTACGGGCATGTATATCGGTCGCCTGGGCGACGGCACCAATCCAGCCGATGGCATCTACGTCCTGCTCAAGGAAGTCGTCGATAACGCGGTTGACGAATACATCCTTGGCCACGGCAAGAAGATCACCATCACCCGCGATGAAGCTTCGGTCCAGATCCGCGATTACGGCCGCGGCATTCCGCTCGGCAAAGTCATCGACTGTGTGTCCAAGATCAACACTGGCGGCAAATACAACGACGACGTCTATCAGTTCTCGGTCGGCCTGAACGGCGTCGGCACCAAGGCGGTCAACGCCCTCGCCAGCCGATTCGAAGTGATCAGCTTTCGCGAAGGTAAATTCAAGCGCGGACTATTTGCGCAAGGTAAACTGAAAGACGAAGAAGAGGGCAAAGCCAAGGACGAACCAGACGGCACTTTCGTCGAGTTCACGCCCGACCCTGAAATCTTCAAAACCTACGCCTGGCACGATGAATTCATCGTTAAGCGTCTGCGTTACTACTGCTATCTGAACGCCGGGCTGATCATCGCCTACAATGGCCAGAACATCACCTCAAAGCACGGTCTGCGTGATCTGTTGGCTGCTGAACTCGGCGAAGAGCCGACCATGTACGACGCATTCCACCACAGCGAAGACAAGGTCGAGTTCGCGTTCACCCACACCAACGCCTACGGCGAAAGTTATTTCTCCTTCGTCAACGGCCAGTACACGAACGACGGCGGCACCCATCAGCAAGCGTTTCGCGAAGGCGTGCTCAAAGGCATCAACGAATTCTCGGGTAAGAATTTCGCAGGTGACGATGTCCGCGAGGGCTTCCTCGGCGCAATCGCGATCAAGCTGCAAGATCCCGTCTTCGAGAGTCAGACCAAGAACAAGCTCGGCTCCGACATCCGCGCGTGGCTGGTGCCGGTGGTCAAGGAAGCCGTCGAACGCTGGCTGCACACCAATCCCGAACCTGCGCGCAAGCTGCTCGAAAAAATAGTCGCCAACGAGCGCCTGCGCACCGAGCTGACCAAGATCAAAAAGGAGGCTCGCGAACGCGCCAAGTCCGTCGCGCTGCGCATCCCCAAGTTGACCGACTGCAAAGTCCACTTCAGCCAGAAGGACGAAGATCGTGCCGACGAAACCAGCCTGTTCATCACCGAAGGCGATTCTGCTGGTGGCAGCTTGGTGCAGTGCCGCGACGTCGAAACCCAGGCGATCTACCGCATCCGTGGCAAGCCACTCAACTGCTTCGGCATGGGCAAAGAGACGGTCTACAAAAACGAAGAACTTTACTACATCATGAGCGCCCTCGGCATCGAGAACGGACTCGAAGGCCTGCGCTACAACAAAGTCATTATCGCCACCGACGCCGACGTCGACGGCATGCACATCCGCAATCTGCTGCTGACCTTCTTCCTGCGCTTCTTCGAAGAACTCGTCACCCGTGGCCACGTCTACATCCTCGAAACCCCCCTGTTCCGCGTCCGTAACAAGGCCGAAACGCGCTATTGCTATTCCGAAAAGGAACGCGACGCCGCTTTGGCCGCGATCCGTGGCCCAGAGGTCACCCGCTTCAAGGGACTCGGTGAAATCAGTCCGAAGGAATTCGGCCAGTTCATCGGTGACGATATTCGTCTGGTTAAAGTCGATATCGAAAGCATGAGCGAAGTCTCGAAGGCCCTGGAATTTTATATGGGCAAGAACACACCGGCGCGCAAGGATTTCATCTGTCAGAATCTCATCGCGCAGGTGTCGTAACTAGCCGCCGGAACCCATCAGTTCATCAAATCGCTTAGTTAACTTAGCTCGCGCCATATTCACCATCGCGTCAAATGCCAACACATCAGACTGCCCACATCGCCTCGCCAAATGTCCACGCTCAACAGCATCCGTCGGCAACGCACTGACTGGGCGGCCATCAACGAGGCGCAAACGGTTTTCGATACCACGCAGAGTTCGCAATCCATTGAGTAAGTCGCTCAGCGCATCGGTGCCAATGACGCCGTGATCGGCCAAGCCGCGCAGACATGCGGCGGTGCTCGGTGGACGCGGTAGTTCCGTGAGCGGCCGACCAAGTGTCAGCGCTTGAGCAACGAACTCGGCATCGACGTAGCCACCATGACCACGCTTGACGTTGTCTTCGCCGTGAACGCTGGTTTCGAGGCGGGCGCGCATCGTGCGGACCTGCTCGGCCCAATCGGCGGGACGCGGGGCGGCGATTGCCTGGCGGTGCAAAATGGCCAACGCATCGTCGGCTAAGTTGGGATCGCCAGCCAGATACGCTGCGCGGACATGGGCCATGCGCTCCCACATCTCACGCGGCTCGGACCAATAGCGATCCAATGCCGGCATGCTGGTGACCAGTTCAGATTGATCGCCGTACGGCCGCAGCCGAGCGTCGATTTCGCCGAGACCCGCCTCTTGCATCGTGCGCGATACATCCTGAGCGATCTTGGTCCAGAATTCCTCGCCATCGCGACCATTGCGTGGGCAGATGCCGCCTGGCTCACAGATGAAGATCACGTCGAAATCAGAACCGTAGCTCAGTTCGCGACCGCCCAGCTTTCCCAGCGCAAGGATGCAGAACCGCGTCGGACGACCACTGTCCTCGGGAATTCCCCAGGATTTGGCGCGATCACTGATTAGCCGTTGCAGCAACGATGCCACCAGCACCTCGGCCAGGACCGTGAGTCGTTCCGGCACGTCGATATCAGCAGATCCAAGCAAGTCACGAGAAGCGACCACTGCCAACTCTCGGGCACGGAAATACGCCAACGCAACCCCTGGATCAGCGAGGCCACGGATGAGCCCGCGCGCTTCACCATGGAGACTGATCGGACGCAAGGTCAGCCGAGCCAACGCGTCAGCCACTTCGTCGGGCAAGCCGGCGTTGGCGACAAATAGTTCTACCAACAGGTTTGAATTTCCACTGATTTCTACATAGAGCTGCAGTGCTTGCGGACGTTGGGCCAGAAGATCATAAAACACCGCCCGACCACCAACCGCACTGACGATACGCCCGAAGTTGGCAATCGTCACATCGGGATCCGGGCTGCGTGCCACCTGGTGCAGCAAACCAGGCAAGATACCCAGTAGCGCCCGTTCGGTGCGCGCCCGCGAGAGGATAAAGAACGGTTCAGCCGCGAGATCTCGCAAATGTCGCGCGGCAGCGGCCAAGTCCTTGAAACCAGCAGCTGCCAGCACCTTGCCGGCCAAACGTTCGTCGGCCTCGCCCTGGATCAACAATGCGAGCGCAGCGTCATCGTCTGGAGTTCGCTGGAGAAAATGCTGGCTGGCCAGATCGCGAACCCGGCCGCGCGCCATGGATAACTGCACCTCAAACGTAGCCAGGGCAGCATCACCGAAAAAACCGCAACGATGGGCCAGCGATGTGCGTTGTTCAGCACCATTGGGAATCAGATGCTCTTGGCGATCCTCCCAACATTGCAGACGATGTTCCACGGTGCGTAGAAAGATCAGATGTTCTTCAAGCTCCTGCGCGTCTTTGCGTGGTAGAATCGCACGATCGGCTAAGGCGCGCAACGCAGGAATAGTCGATCGCAAGCGGAGTTCATGAATACGACCACCATGCAACAACTGAAAGTGCTGGGCCAGAAACTCGATGTCACGAATGCCACCGGCACCAGTCTTGACGTTGGCGACCTCAGCGCGCTCTTCGATGCGACGACGCATCATGCGCGATTCTTCCATGTCCTCCCAGCGCGGATCGATGGGGTAGATCCACGTCTGCAATTCATCAAGCAAGCGTTGACCGACCTCGAGATCACCGGCAATTGGTCGGGCTTTGAGCATGGCCTGGCGCTCCCACGGACGGCCAGCACTCCAATAGTAGTCCAGCGTTTCGCGAAACGAGAGCGCCAGTTCACCGCGATCGCCCTCTGGCCGTAAGCGCATGTCGACGCGGAACAGCTGTTCGCTTCCGGCGCCTTCCAACCAACGGATGACCAGTTCGCCGATGCGTTTGGCTTGGGCATGGGCCTCATCTTTGTCCGTTTCAGCAGCCGCCTCATACACAAAAATAAGATCGAGATCCGAAGAGTAGTTCAGCTCGCGTCCGCCATGCTTGCCCATACCCAGCACCGAAAACGCAGGAATGACACCACGCGAGCGCACCTGATCGCATGCCAGGCGAACCGCCATCTGCGCCAGGGCGTCAGTGCAGTCGGACAACTCGGCGACCACCGATTCGAAACGGAGCAGTCCACACGCATCGCCCATGATGACGCGCAACCAATGATGATGCTTGAAGCGGACCATGGCCTGCTGCCGGGCGCGATCATCGCGAGCCTGGCTAATTTCGGCTTCAAGATCCTCCGACAGCATGCGTCGACCCCACACCTGGGCGTGCTGACCTTCTTCGACTACCTGCCAAAAAACGCCGGGAACCCGACAGGCGAACTCGAAGGCATAGCGACTGACCCCGGCCAAACGCATGAACAGGAGCGCAACCCGTGGCTCGTCATGCAACGTGCGCAATGCCGCACCAGCTGCAGGGTCAGCAAGCAGGAACGCGCCCAGATCCGCCAATCGCGCTTCTGATTCTGCAAGTCGCGCCGCCAAGGGACGAACTAGATCCAGCACCGCCGCTGCCGGAGGTCCATGTACTTCAAGTAATTCAATTTCCCAGGATGCCAGCCCGATCATGCGTGTCACTTCACATGGAAACGGCTTGCAGCCATGCGCTCGAGCCAATCAGCCCGACAACGCACTGCAGCAAGAATACCGTCAAAATCGCCACGATTTGGCACCGCCGCTAGCTGAGCGGGGACCGCGCCAGGTAGTCCTGCAAGTTCCACACAGACACCATCTAACTGCTGCAGCGACAGTCGCAGCAGTTGTTCGTCAGCCAGGAGTTTTGTCTCGGTAGCACCGAGTCGGAAGTCGGTGGGCACCGCCTCGGCAAACGCCACTTCCAGTTGTCCCGCATAATCAGCCAACTCCTGGGCCAAGCGACCGGCTTGGGCACGTGGACTTTCACGTTTGGACACTTCCTGTCGCACCGGAGCGTTGCCACGCGCATCAAGTAACGTTCGATGCAATAGCGCAGCGCATGGTTCAAGGACTTGCGACAATTCTGCGGCGGCCTTCTCTCCGGCGCTCCGCCGCTTGATCAATGCCAGGACATCAGCCGCTGCCACCGCAGGCAATGCGATAACCGAATCGGCAGCGCGAATCTGCATCGTCGCCGACACGGGCGGCGGATCGCCAAGCTTGGAACGCCAAGCCGAAATCAGACGCACCAATTCGCGAAACACGGCCTGTAATCGCGGCGCTGCCTGACCCAGACGCTTCACACCCAAAGCCCAGCGTGCGCGATCAGCATAGGCCAGCAAGTCCCTTGCCGCATCGCGACATGCTGCCGCCTGACCGGCAAGATGTTTGAAGTCATACACGGCACCAAACATACGCGGACGAAAACGACGTGGATCATCTGTTAGTTCGGAAATAGACCGCAAATCCTGCAGGTGTTTCGCTAGTTGCTCCAGATGACGATCGCATGCCTTCAGCGTTGCCGTAGCCGTATCGGCGTCCAATTCCAGCTCGGCAGGGATGCCAGCCTCATGGCGGGCGATGGATGCATCGCGGGCGGCGATCTCCTCCAACAATTGTCGCCGCTCACCGGATAGTTGGGTCACCTGAGAACGGAGTTCGGCAACCTGACCGGCCAACTCGGCCCGGGCGGCACCAAGGCGTCCGATCGCATCAATGATCTTCTGGGCGCGACCCGGCAGCGGCGTCGCCGGTCGTCCTTCAATGGCTGCAGAAAATGCCGTCAGCATGACGGCGAAGGCCTCGACCGTAGCGTTGCCATCGCGCTCGGCTTTGTCAGCTCGCGTGCGTTCTGCGGCCAATGCAGCCTGTAGTTCAGTCGCGGCCTTGACGCCACTGACATTCGCCAAGCGCTCAAGTTGCTCAGCCACCATGCGCTGGTGGGCGCGCCAGAATTCATCTAGCGTTTCCAGTACGTCGGCGGCCAGACTGGGATCAGGTCCCTCAGTCGTTGATGCCTTGGCCAAACGCTTGTTCAACGCATCAGCTTCGCTGCGAAATTGCGCCAGCTCGGCTCCACCCTTGGGATCTAGGCTACCAAAGAAGGTCAGCCACAGCTCGCCAACATCGCGACTCAAGCGGCGCATTTCGGGATCCTGCTCGCACAGCAATTGCAATGCGAGATACGGATCATCGCCGACAAAACCCCGACGATTCGCAGCGGCCAGCACTTCCGACACCAGTCGCTCCCACTCCAACCTGGTCGTCTCAAGCGCACGCAGGTGCTCCTCGCGGATCTGACGTTCGAGACGAAGGACCGTGGTCTTGACCGGCATGTCAGCAATGTCCGGGGTGGGCCAAATGCGCAACCATCTGCTGCAGGGACTCTCCCTTACCACCCAGCTGGCTTTGTCGAAACTCAGTTTCGATCGCTACGTGCCAAAACTGGGGCGGCATTGGCTCCGCCAATTGTATGCCGCCAACGTTTCTCGACGCCAGTGGTTGCTATTGCTTGCGTCAGCAGGGCATGCCAGCAACCATGCGTTCATGACTACCTTGTTGATCGACATGCCGAGCGGCGTTGCCGGAGACATGCTCCTGGCCGCCTTGCTTGCCTGCGGTGGCAACCGCGAACGACTGGAACAAGACCTGCTCGGACTTGGGTGCGGACCAATCAGGATCCGCGCCACCTCGGTCATGGCTGGATCGCTGTCAGCCACGCTCGTTGAAGTCGAAGCCGATCAGGAACCAACGTGGATGATCAACACGCCAGTGTCCTTGCACGCGGCACGACGTGCTGACGTCGCCGCATCTGACATCCTTTCCCCCGTCACCCCCGTCGCGGCCGCCCACGAACACCACGAGCATCGTCCCTATGCTCGTATCCGCGATCTACTCGCACGCGCTAGCTTACCACCGCGCGTCATTCAACGTGCGCAACAGATATTTCGACTGCTGGCTGAAGCCGAGGCGTCCGTTCATGGCACAGATCCTGAGACCGTCGAGTTTCATGAAGTCGGTTCACTCGACGCCATCGCCGACATCGTTGGCGCCTGCCTGTTGCTCGAACAACTCGGTATCGACACCGTCATCTCCGGTCCGATTCTTCCCGGACACGGCACCGTGACTTGTGCTCATGGTCGCATGCCGGTGCCCGTGCCAGCCGTAGCTGAAATACTCCGCCGAACCAAGGCTCCAACAGTGCTGCTTGGTCGTGATACCGGCGAACTCACGACACCAACTGGCTGTGCAATTATCTGCGCACTTGCCGAGCGTTTCATTGATGCTGCTGGGTTGATCGGCACCTATCGTATCCGCAACAGTGGATTTGGCGCTGGTCACAAAACGATTCCTGGCTTGGTCAATGCGGTGCGCTGCTCAGTGCTGGAATCGGTAAACGACAACACGCCATCGGACCAGGTCGTCGAGATCAGTGCCACCATTGACGATATGACCGGTGAAGATCTAGCGTTGGCGACTGAAGATATCTTGGCGCAGGGCGCGTTGGATGTGTGGTTGATGCCGGTCATTATGAAAAAGGGTCGGCCTGGGCATATTCTTACAGCGCTGGTTCGTCCGGATGATCAAGGTCGCCTCACCAAACTGTTTCTCACTCGCACCAGTACGATTGGCGTCCGTCACCGTATGTGGGATCGCGCGATCCTGCCCCGTCGGGAGGTAACCGCAGTGGTGCAGGGACAACCTATCCGCATGAAGGTCGTCACGTTGCCTGATGGCAGCGAACGCGCGAAGCCAGAAGCCGACGATGTGGCATTGGCTGCGCGAACACTGGGATTAGCTCCGACTGACGTGCGCGAGCAGGCGCGACAAGCACACGATCAATAGAGCACGGGAAATCAGCGTGTACGCAATCGCGTTACCTACCCCGCTCGCTTGCCGCCCGGCTGAATCCTCTGCGATTCTCACCCTGTCCGAGGCCGCCTGCGAGCAACGCAGGCGGCCCTCTTTGTTTCGGAGTTTTCCCATGACCACGCCCATCTGTTCCCCATACGCCAACACTGCCGCGATGCGGACTGCCATTGGGCCGTGGCTTGCTGTAGATCCGGTGCCGGTTGCGCTGGTCTGCGGAATCGCTGAAAAAGCAGAGTCCGCTGGCTGGTCCGGTTTTATTACTGATGCAGACGAAGTCCGTACCTGCTTTACGAGCCTGTCGGCACTTGATCCGCAGTATCAGACCTGGAACGCTCAATTCAGCGATGCTACGTATCAACGGCTTGCGGCTGCCATCCGTTGGTTCCGTATCGATGTCGAGCAGCTCACCGGGAAAGCCAAGTTGTCACAAAACAACCCGCCAGCACGGCAACAAAAGGTGATCGACCGCCTGCGCGCAAGCACCGACCCAGCGGACCAAGGTATAGCCACCGCCATGACGCGAACACTGTCCGGACAGACCCCCTGGCCAATTACTGCGGCTACCCCATGACGCACATCCATATCGAAACCGATCGGCTGATTATTCGTCCATCAGAGCTGGCAGATGCAGCAGTGGTGAACGCTGCGATCCAGGCCAGCGCCGTCCCTCTGCGCGCTTGGATGCCATGGGCGAATCCGCTACCAACCGTTGAGCAGACAACGGAGTATTTGCGCGGGGCGATTGAGCGAACGACTCAGGATAAGGAATACCACCTGCACGTATTCACGCGCGAGGGCATATTCGTTGGCTGCAACGGACTTCACACCGTGGATTGGCGCATCCCCCGCGCTGAGATCGGATATTGGTTAGATCAGCGACACACTGGACGTGGATACGCCCAAGAATCCGCCGCCGCTCTCACAGATTTCGCCACAACCGTCATGGGCCTTCGGCGGATCCAAATCCTGGTGAGTGACAAGAATCATGCCAGTTGGCGCATCCCGGAGCGGCTTGGCTATCCCCTCGAAGGGATTCACCGTTGGGACCGCATCAACCCCGACGGTCAGCGCGACCACACTCGGGTCTATGCGATCATCAACGATAACCCAAAGCCAGCAGAACCATGGGGGCAGATCCATCGGCGAGCGTGCGGCATGAGTCCTGTGAGGGTCGAGCACTAGCTCGACCAGTTCGCAGGGTCGAGCTGGCGCGCGACCCGCCCAGGTCCCCGTTGCCGAGCAGCGCCGGGCATGAGGCTGCGCAACTATGGCTGATCCCGTCACCGCCGCAGCAACTGCTCACTGGGTCCATAATCTTGACCCCGTAGCACTGTACTTGCCCTGGGGCATTGAGCTGCGTTGGTATGGGGTCAGTTACTTGGCAGGCATTCTCTGTGGTTGGATGCTGTTGTCGCGCTGGGCAAAAAGGCAACGACTACCGATGCCAGCTGAACACATCGGCGACTTTATCGTCACCGTAGCCATCGGCATGCTGCTCGGCGGACGATTGGGCTATGCCCTGCTCTATGAACCATCGCTCTTCTGGACCACCTCCAGCACCCTGCCCTACTGGAAGCTGTTGGCGGTTCATCAAGGCGGTATGGCAAGTCACGGCGGCATCGCTGGAGTGGCTATCGCAACACTGTGGTGGGCCTGGCGGAAAAAGCAGAGTTCGCTGGCGCTTGGCGACGCACTGGCCGCTGTTGGACCGCTGGGCATCGCGTGCGGACGGATGGCTAACTTCATCAATGGAGAACTCTGGGGCAAACCCTGGGACGGCTCTTGGGCAGTTGTTTTCCGCGATGCCGTGCCTGCGGTACCGCGACACCCGAGTCAATTATACGCGATGTTTCTCGAAGGGCTGCTCGTGTTTGCCATTTTGATCCCACTCCATGCCCGACATCGCCGTCCGGGCCTCACCCTGGGACTTTTTTTCGTACTCTACAGCATTGGTCGCTTTGTTGGCGAGTTCTTCCGTGAACCAGACAAGGGCCAGCCAGGTTTCGACGTCGACCATCCAGCGATTCTCGGCTTCATGAGCAAAGGCCAACTCTATACGATCCCCGTACTCATCATCGGCGCAGTATTGATCTGGCAGGCCTGGAAACGAGCCTCGCGACCGGAAGCCTACGCGGTGACTCCGACAAAATCCTAGACCCAAGCGCTCAGCGCGGGGGGGCAGCCGAAGCGGCATTCGGACTGGAATCCGAACCCGGGGTCGGCGCGGTGACTCCGGAATCATGCAATGTAGCTATCGGAGCACTTGATTCGGTCGGGAAGAGACGCTGGAGATAGCGTTGCAGCTTCTCGTTAGTCGGGCCGTACCCGCCATCGTACATATAGTGCTCAAGATCCTGACCGAACTCACGTGCTGTCTGATAACGATTCGCCGGATTTACTTCCAGCGCTCGAATCATGATCTGTTCGAGCTTCTCAGGAATATGCGGATTCAGGCGGCGTGGCGGCTTGATCGAGTAGTTGTCCATCTTGTCGACGAGATCGTCGATGTCATTGACGTTGTACACCACCGTGTTGGTCAGCAGCTCGTACATTACGAGACCGAGCGAGAACACGTCACTCTGACGAGTCGTGCCGACAAACTTCGCCTGTTCAGGACTCATGTACGGCAGCTTGCCCATGATCACTTCGGCTTCGTCAGGCGTGTTCATGATCACGGCTTTGGCGATACCGAAGTCGGTCAGCTTAACCACGCCACCATACGTAATGATAACGTTTGAAGGCGTTACGTCGCGGTGGACGATGTTGAGCGGCTGGCCGCGCATGTCTTTCGCTTCGTGAGCGTAGTTCAGCGCACGACAAACGCGTGAGATAACGAACGCACCGATGTCGACGTTCGATACTTTGTGCATGTCCTTATGGGCGCGAATGAAATCAGCTAGATTCTTACCGTGGGCATACTCCATCACGATGTAGTATACGCCCTTGGTCTGTCCCAGCTGGTAAACCTGAAGTACGTTCTCGTGAATCAAGTCCGCAACCAACTTGGCCTCACCAACAAAAAGGTCGACGTTTTCTTTATTCTTTAAAAATTCCTTCTTGATGGTCTTGATTGCCACGATTTTACGGAATCCATCTGCACCAATCTGCTCAGCCAGGAAGACCGACCCCATACCGCCGGTGGCCAGCTTACGCAGGATCTGATACGATGTGAGGTATTGGATTTCCTGCATATGTTTGCCGTGGCCAGAGCTAACCCGTTGGCAGGCTTATGTCAACGCGAAGCCGAACGTTTTCACTGATTCAGTCTGGCTGGACCCAGCGGATCAGACCCTCTACAGCATGCCGCTTAGGCAACGCCGGAACCTCAGCAGGATAACCAAGCCACAGCGTGGCAACATGTGATTCGCACTGTGAATCAGCACCAAACCAACGCAGCGTTTCCGGGTGTGTCATCAACGGGCTCGTGGACCAGTAACCCGAAATCCCCATCGAGTGGGCTGCCAGCAAGAGGTTCTGCACCGCGGCTGCAGTAGCATCACGGTCTTCACGACGTTGTTCCGCATCTCCGGCAAGCACGCAGGTGACCTGGATGATGCCGCCACAAAGCCGCAATCGTTCACGAATCGCCGGGAGCTTACTGGGCAGCACTGCATCAGCGATCGGAGACTGCCCAACGTGTCTGACCAGATCTGCAACGGCTGCGTGCTCAGCCACCGAGAATCGCCACGACTGAGTCAAACGATGATTGGGCGCGTAGGTTGCCAGGGTGACCAGTTCGATCAGCACTTGCCGCGCTATTGGAGCGCCAGTGTAAACCTTGGTTGTACGACGCGTTGTGATGGCAGTGCAGGTATCCATATAATTCACGGTTGTCCGGTTACGGTTTTAATCTCTTTGCCCATCAATAGGGCCATGGCCGCAAGCATAGCGCCATTGGCCTTAGCTCCATCAGCGCCGTTGGCAGAACCAAGTCGGAGATATTTACTGCGCGCTATTCCTGGATAGGCGGCGTCCAACGTAATCCAATGACCATCAATCCAGGCCGAGACCCAAGCGTGTCCACACCAAGCAGGTTTATCGACTACGAACACATGCACAACGCCGACATCTACACGTGCGGGGATTCCAGCGATTCGCAACGCGGCACACAAGAGGTTGGCATGCTCAGTGCAATCGCCCTTTTTATTGCGAAATGTTTCCAGCGCACTGCCATCAGCAACCGTGAGGTCACGGACAGTGATGTGACTACGCACAGCCAAACGCAACGACTCAGCTATATCGGCACCGTCAGTGCGGCCAGCGACAATTCCCTCGACCCATGAGCGCACAACGGGGTCATCGGTTTCAAGTTGTGCCTCTTTGGCAAGAAACGGCTTGGGATCAACCAATGGCGAAGGAACGGCATCACTCCGTACCGTAACAACATCACCCTCGACGGACTGAAATTCGTCGGCGACTACCTTCGTGCCAGGCGGCAATTGGTAACGTTCAACAGCGCCACCGCGTGGTGGCGTGCCAGTAGAACCGACCATGGAACTCTGATCAATCTCACCACCCAACAAAGCTACCGGTCCAGGCGAACGTTTCAGTTCGACCTTGAAGGGACCAAGATCCAATGCCATGCGTACGAGTTCACCTCGTGGAGTCACGATCGATGTCATTGGAATGGGAACAATGTCGCTAATCATACTAAAGACCAAATTCCCGTCTCCATCGGTAGTCAAATACGTCGCTGTGGTTCTGACCAACGTTACACGGTGACCGACGATCTCGATACTCGTAAAAACAACCGGCTTGGGTGAAGCAGTACGGGACTTGGCAAATGTCTCAGCCAAACGCTCCTGCTGAATGACCGGTCCCAGCACCTCGGTACCTTCGGCCAGCAGAAGTTCCTGCTTTTCGATTCGACCCAAGCGAACCACTTCCGCTGTTAACTTCGTACCATCTAACTGACCAACCGCAGCGCTGATGACGCCATTCTCATCCTTCTCGATGCGGAATTTCGTCACCCGACCGTTGCCATCCTCCGATAATTCCTGACGCTCACGCGATTCGATGCGAAATGTCTTTTCGCCAAATTTCCGCTTGATCACCAGAGCCATTTCCATCGTGGTTGATCGTCCGCCACCATCAATAGGCGACGATACAAGATGCATCGTTGCCATCGGCTGCGCTTGCGCATCAGGCTGGGTTCGGATTTCAGCGAGAAACCACTGATCGACCGTACGCGGCACATCGACTGCCCATGCCGGTGCGAACAATAACAAGGCGAAGCCACAGCGCACGAACCAGATCGGGTGTATGAGCATGAGCAGGAGCTTATAGAGTACTTATGGAATCCCAGTCGCGACTCGGCCCAGGACGCTCCGGATCACTGCTTGAGCCGAATCACCAAGAAAAGTGGAATCAACATGCCCAGCGCAGCAATCCAGTACGGGGCCGATGGGGCAATGAGGTAGTAGGCTACGCCAGCTAACAACGGACCCAACGCACGACCAAGCGATCCAGCTGATCGGAACGTTCCCATGGCAAAACCCTGACGATCAGCAGGAGCGGCAAGGCTCACCAGCGTCGACAGTCCAGGGAATACGAGCCCAATCCCGATCGACTGCACTGTCATACCACCCCACAGGAGCGCGTGAGACGGATAATAATCGACCAATGCCACCATCGCCAAGCCAATGCTCTGGGCAGCAAAACCATAAGCCGTTAGTCGGGCTACGCCCCAAACCTGGCCATACTTTCGGAAAACAAGTCCCTGCATCGCTGCCGACACCACGCCGGTCCAGGCAAACAGAAAACCGAGAACACTAGCCGGCATACCCAATTGCTGCGCGGCTATGAAGCCCAACGTCGCTTCCATACCGGCAAAGAAAAATGTATAGAGACATCCTGCGAAATTGATGGTGTGTACCTGAACCGGCAGATCATTTCGGAAGATACGAAACGGATTAGCGGTACGGCCACCATCGACCGTCACCATACGCCGCTCCACCGGCAGCGTTTCAGCGAATGACTTCCATACCCATACCAGATTGACTACCGCCAATCCAAACGCGATGGTCGCTGGAACCGAAAACGGATTGAGTCCGCCCTCCTGGGTCGGGTAGTACACATTGGAAAACAACGAACCCAAAATGGGGCCAACGATAAAGCCCAATCCAAATGCCATGCCCACTGCGGCCATGCCTTTGGAGCGATTCTCAGGCGTCGAAATGTCGGCAACTGCGGCATTGGCCACTGCGGTATTGCCACTCATCGCACCGGACAAAACGCGCGACAATAAAAGCAGGGTGAAATTCCCAGCAAAAACCCAGAGAAGGTTGGATAACACACTTCCCAACAGAGAAATCAGCAGAATCGGACGTCGCCCAAAACGGTCGGAAAGTCGGCCCCAGGTTGGTGCAACCAGAAATTGCAGGCCGGCATACACCGCGCCGATGAGTCCACCAAATAGAGCCGCACGCTGATTGGGGTCACTGACCGGAATCAAACGCTGCGCTTGTTCCATCGACCAGGCGAGTAGCCCATTATCGTGGGCCCCATACCACGTCAGCATCGACGGAAATAGCGGAAAGAGGATGCTGAAGCCTATCAGGTCAGCAAACAAAACTAAAAAGATGCTGCCTAATCCGGTTTGACGTTTCATATCCAGTTAACCTAAACACAGCGATTCAAGATATCCGATCACGAAAACACGTAGATCGTAATAAAGAGCAGAACCCAGACGATATCAACGAAGTGCCAATACCAGCTTGCTGCCACAAGTGCAAAGCTGCGTTTGCCACGGAATGCGCCAGTCTCCAGACGCAATAGCACCATGCACAGCATGACGAGGCCAATCGCGACATGCAGACCATGGAATCCGGTGCCGGTATAGAAACAAGCAGCGAATGCCGATTCCCCACCTTTTTCTATATTGAGTGGATAGTAGCCCCGTTGAATCAGTTCACCCCACTCAAGACCTTGGAATCCGAGAAAAACAACCCCAAGTATAATAGTGGCGACCAGAAGTAGGCGACCGAGGCCGGGCTTGCCATGTTCGATGGCATGGTGCGCAAATTCGCAGGTGATCGACGACGATAGAAGCAGGAACGTCGCCATGGCAACCATCGGTCCGCCAAAGTGGAAGCCTTCAATATGCGGTGGGCCAAATGAAGGATCGTAATAATTACGGTGGAAAACATAGGCAAAGACTGCACCAAAGGCCATGAACTCACCGACCAGGAACAGCAAGATGAACATCTGCAAATCCCCCTGCTGCGCGGTCAAATTATGGGATATCTTCTTTTCACTGATGATCTGATGGCACCAGAACATCAGGCCGACAAGGAATATGGCGAATCCCAACAGCAAGAGGATCAGGCCAACTCCTGGATGGGACAGTATCGGCCACGTTTTCAGTCCGCCGAGCATTGAAACGATGCCAAACGGCAAACAGAACAAACCGATCGTCACGACGAGCGGCCAGATACTCGGTGGCGGGACGTGGCTCATCGGATCGCTATGACCGTGACCTGATGAACTTGGTGTTGACTCGGGATGGGCGTTGTCGCTCATGGTGATGTACTCGTGGACCGCTGCTGCTCAATCCGACGCCACTCTTTAGGGTCTATCGGCAAGCCGTTGCGGGTGAACATGATGATGAAGAAGATAATTAATGCGACAACCACTAAGCCAAGCACAAGACCAAGCTTATTGGGATTCATACGGCGATCGGCATCTTCACTCATGGTGTACCTGGCTTCTGTTGCCGTTCAGTCGCGCGAAGCCGCTCAATCTCAGCTTCCGACATGACGCGAAAATTCGGTGAGACGACCCCTCCGGCCGCTTCAACCTGACGCTGTATGCGGATTTGTTCCGCTGAACGCGAGGCCGCCGCATCAATAGTGAATAGGTTATAGCAAATAGACACATTGGCCGTCCGTGGATCCAACTCAGGAGAGAAGGCAAATACAACCGGGAATTCCTTGCGCTCTCCCGGCTGCACGACTTGGTCGTTAAAACAGAAACACACCCGCATGCCAAAGTGCGGAGTAGCTGAATTCGGGCTCACCAGATGAATTGGTCGGATATGCAGTGTCTGCGTCGATGTGTTGTGCAAATAGTACGTATTGGTCCCCTCGCGACCAACCTCTACCTGAATCATTGGTTCCTTGGCACCAAACTCGACCGGCAATTTGTCAAACACCTTGGCCTCAAAAAAAACATCCACAAATCGCCCAGTCGAACTCGGGGTTGCCGCAGAAACTTCGGGGTTATTAGGACGTAGCGCAGTTCCGGTTATCGCACACCACAAGGAGTAGATCCTTGGCATCCCCACCATGGCCAACAAGCCCATCAATAACGGAACTGCCACGACCAGCAGGACAAGGCGACAACGTGTTGATTGGACCACGGCGGTCATCGTGCGCTTCCAAAGGCGAAGGCATCGACAATCAGTGCAAGAAACAACAGAGCCAGATGGAGAATGGTGAAGCGAAACAGCGGCATCGTTGGCGGCACCGGGCGACGGCGATGAATCCGGACGCACCAACCGAGGAAAACACCGCCGAGAGCGCACGCCAAAGCCAGATATATCCAGCTATGACTAAACGCCGGTAGCAGTGGTAAGGCAATTGTAAATACGACGAGAATGACTCCGTAAATCAATATTTGCAACGTCGTCGCGTCGATCCCCTTCACCACCGGTAGCATGGGGATTCCAGCTCGGGCATAATCATCCTTAAGTCGAATAGCGAGCGCCCATACGTGCGGTGGCGTCCACAGGAAGATAAGCATAAATAAAGCCCACGCTGGAAGCGGTAATGCATTATCAACCGCTGCCCACGCGATCATCGGACCCATAGCACCCGGGACGCCACCAACCACTGTTGCGATCCAATAGCGTGGCTTCAACCACAGCGTGTAGATAAAGGCGTAATAAACGACGGTGACTACTGAACAGATGACCGCAAGCCAACTATGATAGACCGTTAATTCTATGCCTATGGCGAGTGCCAGCATGGCAACGGAGAATGAGACCGCCGTGATAACACCGAGACGACCGGCGGGTAATGGACGACGATGCCGCGTCCGCGACATCGAGGCATCTTTCTCGCGCTCAAACAGTTGATTCAATGCATTGGCCGAGGCACCGGTCGCAAACAGAGCGATGATGAGCGGCCACAACATAGTCCAATTCCGGGCATACTCCCCGTGAACCGCAACTGCCGCATAACCCGTAAAAACAGCGACCAATGTAATGCGGAACTTCGCCAAACGCAGAAGGTCGCCGAGAAAAGATCCCAAGGATTCAACTCGTGAGCCTGGAATCGGGGCAACAGCGATTTCATTCATGATGCTGCTCCCGCCGGAACAATCTTTGTCACACCACTATCCAACCGCACATCGCGCCAGGCGAGTACCAAAACCAAGAACAATACATGACCGAGGAATAAATGTGCTAATGGAACAACGATCTCACGACCCGGCAACACTGCCGAGGCGATACCGAGAATCGCCTGCATGGCAATAAAACTTGCAGCAACACTTAAGGCGAGGCGCGTACGTTCGGCAATCGTTCGGCGATATGCCAGAATAAGTGCTGTCACCACCAACCCCGCGGCGACCACGGCCATCACTCGATGGGCAATGTGGTGCAGTGTGGCATTATCGAGAATGTTTGTCGCCACACCTGCCCATGACCACCACAAGGGACCTCCATCAAGACCAAGAACCCCAGCACTAGGAGCCTGGTGCCGACTTGCAGCAAGCATGCCGCCTAACATCAACTCACACCAAGCGGCAGTCATTCCAGCTCCGACCAGCCACACCATAACCCGATCACTGGTCCGCGATTTTTGTCGCAAAACATCATCATCAAGGAGACGTAGGATGGCAATCAGAACACAACCCAAGATTAGAGCTGCGTTTCCTTGGTGAAGGAACAGCCACCGCGTTGAAGTTCCCTGATCAATCAACGCCGCGCCGAGAACAGCTTGCACTACAATAAGCACGACTGCTACGAATATCGGCATCCCTACTAGTTGGCGAAGACGTCGAGTCATAAGGGCGGTACCCAGACATGCCAACGCCAGCACACCAACGCCGGCAGCAAATAGACGGTGCAACCACTCAGTCAAAAAAATACCACGAAATTCTTCCGCGCTTCGCGGTTGGCGACCCAACGATGTCGCGGGAATTTCACCAGCCTGAACCTTTGCAAATAATATCGTCTGATGTCCAGACCACGTCGCAAATGCCGCAGCCCAGCCGGCTTCATCCATCGGCGGCAACAAGGTCTGACGACCTTGATCAAGTTCGATCAGCGGCCAATTGGGGATCGCCACGCCAGCCCCAGACAATCTCACCCATCCACCAGCAACATTGAGACAAAACAGCGTGACCAACAGCACGCCAAGCCACGCCGCCAATCCAGCCCGCGGAGCGGAACCCGCCGCCGGAATCATGGTCGGTGGAACAGCGGCATCCATGACAACGTCAGTGCTTCTCGCCGGGAGACTGCTTATGGGATTCCATCTGCTCAACCACGGGAATAGGTGGAGACTCGACGAAGTTATATTCAGGCGGTGGGCACGTAGTCGCCCATTCAAGTGAGTGCTGAATGTGGTTGATATGCCAAGGATCGTTCTCGGTCACCTTGGGTCGACCATAGGAGCGAATGAGATCGACGACAAACCACAACGCCGAAATCATAGTCAGAATATAGCCAAGCGTTGTGATGTCGTTCAAGCGCTTGAAGTCCTGGAAATACACCGGAACGCGCCGAGCCATACCCCACGCGCCGACGACATGCATAGTCATAAATGCCAGCAAGATCCCAATGACCATCAACCAGAAGATCCACTTGCCCTGTTTCTCACACAACATGTGACCGGTCATCTTCGGCCACCAGAAGTAGGTCATCGCAAAGAGCAACATCACCGAACCGCCAACCATCACCATATGGAAGTGGCCGACGACAAAGTACGAATCATGCAGTGAGATATCGAGATTCACGTTAGCGAGCAGCAGTCCACCAAATCCACCGATAACAAATAAACTGATAAATCCTGTTGCATACATCATGGACACGGTGAAACGGATGGTTCCTCCCCACATCGTCGCCAACCAGCTAAACACCTTGATGCCGGTCGGCACGGCAATAACCAACGATGCATACATGAAGAACGCTTGCAGCCAGGTCGGCATGCCAACGGTGAACATGTGGTGGGCCCAAACCAAAAATCCGATGAAGCTGATGACGCCGATCGCCCACACCATGCCCATGTAACCAAAGACTCGCTTGTGACTGAACGCTGCGATAACGTGACTGATCGCACCAAAACCAGGCAGGATCATGATGTAGACAGCAGGGTGACTATAGAACCAGAATACGTGCTGGTAGAGGACTGGATCGCCACCTTGCGATGCAACTGTGAAAGTAGTCAGGAAATTGCGGTCCATCAGCACCATCGTCACTGCAGCGGCCAACACAGGCGTTGCCACCAGCGATATAATAGACACGAAGAAGATTGCCCACGCGAACAGTGGTAAGCGGCGCCACGTCATGCCAGGAGCCCGCAATGACACTACGGTGACGATAAAATTAATCGATGCGAGAATAGACGAAACGCCGGCCAAGTGGACGCCCATGATCCACATGTCCTGTCCAGCCCCTACCGCACTGGTCGAGAGCGGCGGGTAGGCCGTCCAACCACTGGCAGCTGCACCCCCGGTTACAAAGAAACTTGAAAGCTGCAGAACAGCTGCCGGGATCAGCATCCAGAAGCCGAGTGCATTCATTTTTGGGAACGCCATGTCGCGCGCACCAATCATCAGCGGCACGATATAGTTGGCAAAACCAATAAAGCCCGGAATCAAAACGAAAAAAATCATCATCGACGCATGCATCGTCACCATCTGATTATAGAGATGACGATCGCCAAAGAGGCCGTTTGCGTCCGAGAACAGACTCACCGTCGTGGTCCCATTCTGCGCCGCGCGCTGCAATGCCTCAACGGTTGCGCCGGGCATCGCTAATTGGACGCGAATCAGGCCAGCCATCGCCCCACCGATGATGGCAGAGATAATGACAAACCAGAAGTACATCAGGCCGATTTTTTTATGATCAACCGTGGTAAGCCAGTCCATCAAACCCGTATAGCGCTTGATTTCCGGCATCGGCTCTGCGCCAGATATTTCCTTAGACATCCTCAGTTCCCTTCCACGTGCATCGGTACGTTATGACTGGCAAGCACTGCATCCACCTGGGCGCAACGTTCTTGCACCACACTCGGCTTGAGTTCGTTCGGCTTACGCGCCAACGACACCGCGTGATTGGCCAGCCAATAGCGCAAGGCGAATGGCCGCCACGGACTGTCATCCTTCTTGAGATACTCCTCAATTTTCGCATTGAGAACATTGGCATCAACAACTTTACCAGTGATTGCCGTCCAGATTTTACTACTGTCAGCACGACGACGCTGCAATTCGCGCCAAACGTGAAAATCAGCTTCTTCAAGAACCAAGGCGCTGATAAGCATGATGCCGTGGCCTTGCCCACAAAGTTCGGCACACTGACCCTTGAAGAACCCGGTGCGCTCTGGAGTAAACCACGTATGGGTATAACGATGAATAATCACATCTTTTTTTACGCCAAATGCCGGAATCCACCAGGCGTGGTTCACGTCATTGGACGTCAAACTCAGGATGACCCGGCGGCCCTTTACGAGCACTAACGGCTCTTGGCTCTGCGCTGCATCCAAGCCAATTTCAAACTGGTCTTCACGTCGGGTCGGATACGCCTCGCCCAATGACTGGTATTTGTAATCCCATGCAAACACATGCCCTCGCACCTCAACGACCATATCACGACGCTGATCGATGGGCGGCGACTCCATTTTGACCAACAAAGTCCACATGGGAACCGCAACGATGACTAACGCCACACAGGGGATAGCCGTCCAGATGATCTCCAGCCGATGATTGCCCATAAACGTCGCTGGACTGCGATTGTCATCTCGTTTTTTAAATTTGAAAATAATGTATAAAAGAAGAGCCTGGGGCAGGATCAGAAACGGCAGAAAAACCAAGGTGTTGAACCATGCATCCTGCTGAACATCACGGGCGACATCACTCGCCGGATGATCGAAAGCTCCGGTAATCGGATGCAGCACCCGCTTCCCATCAAGGCCATATAGATCCTGATTGAAAAGCGAAACGTAGTGAGCGACCTCTGACACCGCAGGAACCGGCGTGCGCTCAGCAGCGGATATCCCGACGCAGCAACTGATCAGAACTAGGAGGCGAAGAAGCATCACTCAGATCCTCGGGACAGCAGCTTGGATGAGCACGCGCACAACGGCATCAACGCTCGTGGCAGGAACTAAGGCCAGTGCCGGATCGCCACTGGCGTCGGCCAGGACTAAACGAACCGTCCCGGCAGCATCACCACGCGCCGCGACAATATGCATTTCGAGGAACCATCCCGGGCTTTTCTGACCAGCGCGTGCAATGCGTTCGAGTATTGCTCGATCGGAAGACGTTGCCAGCTTTATAGCGCTCTCAATCCAGCGTTGCGCCGCTGCAATTCGTCCATCCGTTTCGACCGCCACGACAGACATCATAGGATGCAACCGCTCATGTTGCTCGACTAGGTGTGGCGGTGTCTGGGGACCAGTTTGCGAACCAGCAACATTGGGTGCAGGAACCAGAGCGAGGACCGCAGGTGAATCCTTCTCGACGTAGAATTGAGTCCCTTTCTGGAAAGTCTCGCGGACGTAGTGCGCAACAGCGTAGCGGTCCTCATCGCTGAGACTGAGCATCGCAGGCATGCCGCCAGATCCCTTGGACAAGGTTAGGTAAAAGCCATGAGGGCCACCACCCCATTCGGCCCGGTACGCCTCTGTGCGGAAATTTCGTGGCGCCGGACTTCCTCCAATGCTTGATTCTCCTTGAGGACCATGGCAGGCGGCACAGTTCGCGAGGTACTTCTGCTGTCCGCGTTCAAGCACTGCTTCAGAGCGATCAGCAATAAGCACTAGGTGGTCAACCGGCTTTGCCGATGTCTCAGCGGCGAAATTAACCGGACCATCATCACGCCCGATAAGACGACCCCGCTCCATCCAATGGAAGAAGACATACCCCATGATGCCAGATGCTATCAGTAGTCCAAGAACCCAGAGCAGGGGATGGGAAAATTCGCGAGGCTGGGGCGCACTCATTGGAGATGCTCCGCATTGATGGCCGGCAAAATGCGGTCATCAGCAACTTGGACAAGGCCATCGCGTTTCCACGAGCGAATTGCGAGCAGCAATGCTCCGGAGAGGAATCCAATCGCGACGAGCGCCTCAAGGCCAAACGGTCCATGGAACTCGTTGCGTGAACAGGCTGGTGCAATCAGCCAGTGAATCTCAAGCCAAGTTCCCAACAGAATTCCGATTCCGGCAATCGTCATGGCGGTTGGATTGGTGCGCAGACGCTGACTCATCAAAAGCGCAAATGGAACGAGGCAACGCAATACTACATCAGCCACATAGAGTTGACTGTATCCGTGCTGCATGCGCATCAGGAAGAATGATGATTCTTCGTCAATATTGGCAAACGAGATGATGATATACTGGGCCAAGCTGATGTAGGCGATAATACATGACCATGCGACAATCCAGGTGCCAATATCTTTGTTCAAATGCGGACGGGATACCTGCGCCAACGAACTGCGCCCGAGCCAAACGACGATGAGTGCCACCGCTCCGAGAAACGCATGAACGGCAGAAACCAGGCAGTAGACCCCAAAGATCGCGCTGGTGAACTGCACCTGGAGCGACAGAAGCAGATCCCAGCTGAGTAGAGTAAAAGTCGGCACCAGCAGCACGAGGGTCACCACCGACCAGCGCACGTGGCGCATCTGTTCAGCAGCATCAGTCCTTGGACGAACTGCGAGCGCACGCTGTAGCATCACGAACAGACAAAGAATTGCGACTCCGGTCACCAACCAACGCATCTCACTCATCCACCATGCCTTGCCGCCATGTGGGTCACGGAACAACGAGTCTCGCAACGGATTGTCGTGCGACCACTCGTAGACGTAAGGAATACCAAACACGCCGATGGCGGTGAACGCCAGTACGGATAACGGTAGGCCCGCACCAACGCCTTCCATCACACGCAAATACGGAGCGACCCACTTGGCACCACCGATGCTGTGAGCAGCAATGAAAAAGAGTGAGCCAACTGCAAGCCACAGTGGCAACATCAGACCAGCAAGAACGGCTGTCCACGCCTGCGACGCCCCTCCTTGACTGAATCCCACCGCAACCACAGCAACCGTCGCAACCACACACATCACCCAGGCGACGGGAACGAGCCGCGTCGACTTCAAGACTGGTGGATCCAAATGGTCTAAGCGATGCATCGCGTACTCACTCACTTGGTAGTCTCCGGAACCGGCCAAGACGGCTCGACGTATTCAGGGACCGGTGCCGGCAACGGCATAAACTCCAAACCATCGCCGGCCGTTCGCAATCCTGCTACGTCTGCCTTGGCCTGCTTGATTAACTCGACAAGCTGCGTTCTCTGGACCATAAGAACCGGATCGTTCGGTTTCTTGACAAGCTCTGCTTCAAGCACCGTCAACTCATTCACCAGCTGGCTCTCAGCAACCGCAGCCCGAGCCTGAATTTTTAAGAAATTAACCACGCCCCACCGCCGCTCGCTCGGCAACTGGGCGCGGAAATGCATCATCCGACCGCGCCCAGTGGAAATGACATGATATAACTCACCATCGGATTTCTTGAGGGTTCCAGCAATATTCAACGAGGGGATACCACTGAACTGCTTGGCGATATACCCGTTGACCGCGTTGCCATCACGACCATGGCAGGCCGCACAAAAAATCAGGAAGTCCTGTTGACCGCGCTTGAGTACGGCGGTTGTCGGCGCAATTGGATTAGTTAACTGCAGTGCGCCAGCCAAGTCGCTGACAGCCAGAGGATATGGCTGAAAATCACGGGGAATCGTGCCTTCAGGTGGTGTCAACATACTCGGATACTGCACCTGACGAACTACCGGATTGCCCTGCGCGTCACGACCTGCAACTTGGATCGTCCCAGCCGTCTGACTCTTAGACGCAGGACTATGATACATATCAGGCAATAATTCGAGGCCGCGTTTATCAGTCTCACTGTCACCACACCCTCCCAATACCAGTACGACCATCGCGACAACGAGTGACTTAGACATGGATGGTCTCCACTGTCGGGACCGGGGCTTTGCGGCAGACAACACGTTCGACCCGATGGTTACTCAACCAACGCTCTGCCGACTCGGCCGTATAGCGACCGTCATCTATTGGGAGAACGAGGCAAAATTGATCATCGGTCGCACGAGGATCAACAACCGAACAGTCACCAGGCACTAACTTGCAGGCATGGAAACAACTCAGCAGGTTCACCAGGGCACCGGCCAACAACGCTGCCTCCATAATTTCGACGGCCCAAAACTCAGGCATGAAGTAGGGCTTGCCCGACACATTGATCGGCCAGTCGATGACTGATGTTTTGTAGAAGAAATGCAGGCAACCTGCCGCGCCAAGCAATATCGCAACGATGACAGCGCGTCCGATCCATGAACGCTGGTGGCCCATCGCATGTTCAAGGCCATGAACTGGGAATGGCGCATAGGCTACAGCGCGGCTCATTCCAGCGTCACGGGCCGCGGAGCAGGCAGCCACGAACGACTTGGCATCACTCCAGTACCCAACCACATAGTTGGCTGGCAACGGATCAGCCATGGGCGGTCTCCTTGTGGCCAGAGAGCATGGTGGCTTTGACTTCAGCAATCGACACTACCGGTGCAACCCGCACAAAAATTAGGAACTGGGTAAAGAACATACCGAATGAACCAACAAGAATCATATAATCAAATTGGGTAAATGCGTACTCAGTCCACGCCGACGGCATTTGTCCATGTTTCAGTGATAACGCCATGATGTTATAACGTTCGAACCACATGCCGACATTGACCAGGATGCCGATCATAAATAAGGTTCCGACGGATCGACGGAAGCGCTTAAACCAGAGCAGTTGGATGGGAAGCAGATTACATCCAACCATGAGCCAGAAGGACCAACACGACGAACCTGTTGCCCGCCACCAGAATTGCTCGCGCTCCGACGGTGACTCCGACCACCAGGCCGAGAACGCCTCAAGCCCGTAGACGTAACCCACTACCAGTCCACAGGCGAGCAGGATCTTAGCCAAGCGATCGAAGTGATCCAAGGTGATGTAGTTCTCCAGCTTCAGCATGCCGCGCATGGGCACGAGAATGACAAACGCCATCCCCAGACCACCGAAGATTGCTCCCGACACGAAGTACGGTGGAAACACTGTGGCATGCCATCCAGGAACATGCGACACCGCCAACAACGTAGCAATCGTCGAGTGCATGCCGATGACGAGCGGCGTCGCTAACCAAGCAAACTGGCTGTAGGCGCGCTCGTAGTGATTCCAGTCGGCCGATGTGCCCTTCCAGCCCATGGCCAGCATGCCGTAGAGAAATTTCTGCCACTTTCGCGTTGCGCGATCACGAACAGTAGCGAAGTCAGGAATCAGCCCGAGATAGAAGAATACCACCGAACACGTTGCGTAACCGGTGATCGCAAAAACGTCCCACATGATTGGCGACTTAAACTGCGGCCAGAGGTCGAGGTTGCTTGGGAGCGGAATTAACCAGTAGTCCACCCATGGGCGTCCAGTGTGTATTAACGGATAAAGTCCGGCGATGTTAATCGCAAAAATAGTCATTGCCTCGGTGGCGCGATTGACTCCGGTACGCCACTTTTGGCGGAAAAGAAACAGGACTGACGACACCAAAGTGCCAGCTACCGCAACTGCGATCCAGTAGATGTACGAGCCAATGTCGTTGCCCCAGTTGACGACATTGTTCACGCCGAACACACCGTAACCGTGAATCACATAGACAGCGACAGCGATGAACAAGGCGCCGGAAATACCAGCTGCGGTCAGGAATCCAAGAATCCACGGAATCGACGGCAGACGGAAGATTGGAGCGACGAGGTCGTCGGTGATCTGCTTGGCGCTCAATGGCGGACGATCACTCATTTGTGCCCCGCATTCAGTTCAGGGGCTTCGCCCCTACGGCCATCGAGGCCTACCCCCTGGCTTTGTCGGGACTCGAGTCCGCTCGGCTTCGCTCGCGCACCCGTCGCGGCATCGGCTTCGCCGATCGTATGCCGCCCACGCCCCTCGGCGCCAGCGTGGTCAAGGGAGCCCAACTCTTCCTTGGTCGCTGGGCGATTCCGCAGACGACGCTGGTAGGCAATCTTGGGTCGCGTATTCGACTCGGCATCAAGCACGAGATAGGTGCGTGGATCCGCCGATGTCTTCACCACTGCCGAGGCGGGATCATTGAGGTCACCCCAGACAATCGCAGCTGTTGGACAGGCCTGAGCACAGGCCGAAGTCAGCGTGCCATCGGGCAGACGTGTGCCCTTGGTCCGTTCCTGATCGCGCCACGAACGTTGGCGTTGAATACAGAAGTTGCACTTCTCCATGACGCCACGATGGCGAACAGTCACTTCGGGGTTGAGCAACAACTGCAACGGTTGGTGCGCCAACTCGGCACCGCCGATAACAGCGGCCTCAGTCAGCGCGTTTTTCACCACGCGGTTCAGCGGATCAGACGAACCCTGTGGGCCGGCACGGAACGCCGAGTATTGATACCAGTTGAAACGACGCACTTTGTATGGGCAGTTATTCGAGCAGTAGCGCGTGCCGATGCAGCGATTGTATACCTGAAGATTGACGCCTTCGTCGCTCTTCATTGTCGCATTTGCTGGGCAGACTGCTTCGCACGGTGCGTTATCACACTGCTGGCACAGCATCGGCTGATGCAGGATTTCGACATCCAAACGAGCGTCGGCTTCTCCAGCGGGCGCGGTGTAATAGCGATCGATTCGTAGCCAATGCATCTCGCGCTTCTTACGCACTTCATCACGACCGACGACCGGCACATTGTTTTCAGCCGAACATGCCACCATGCAGGCTCCACAACCCGTGCACAAATCCATGTCGATCGCCATGCCCCAGCGGTGGCCAGGATAGGTCTGATGTTTGCGCCACACGGACAGACGACCACCAACCTTACCATCAGTCCCAGCCTCCCAGGCTTCGGCGCGGTGCGAGCGTTTGGCCGCACCAGGATCAACCCGGTGCATTTCCAATACATCATCCAGCGCCACGTCGCTGCCGTCGAGACGATTGTGATGTTGGGTCATCGCCAGTTCGTAGGTCTTGCCAGTTTTTGCAATGCTGACCGGAGCACCCCAGCGCACACCATGCGCAAACTGATAAACATTCGCCTGATGACCATCGGCGGCCGTGATCCCCGCTACGGCACCGGCTGCTGTGCGACCCCAGCCGAGGAATACTTCGACCGTTCCTGGCTGCTGGCCATCCTGAACGAAAGCGGGCAGTCTGATGCGCTCACTTCCCGCCGTGATTTCAACAACGTCGTTCGTGGCAATGCTCTGGGTTGTTGCATCGGCAGGCGAAACTGCGGCATAACCATCCCAACACACTTTGCTGACCGGGTCAGGCAATTCCTGCAGCCACGCGTTGTTGAGTTGGCTACCGTCACCGATTGATCGCGCCGCGTTCATCACCAACTGCATGCCGTTGGGAACGGTAAGCCCAGGTGGAGCAGCTATGTCGCCACGCAGATTGGTTGTTGGAGCCGCAGGGGTCGACAGCTCGATAAAGCCACGCGACAGTGCTGCCGACCAGAACCTGTCGCCACTAGCGGCCGCGCCGCTTGCCGGAGCCACAACGGTTGTCCAGTGCTGCTGCACATAGCTGCGCCAGGAACGCACGCCGTGCGTCGCTGCCGTCCACAGTTGCTTACGTGACACAACGCTGACCGGGCCGCCAGTCGCTGGCACAGCAACACGCTCACAACGCAGCGCCGCTGCATTGGCGTCACCGAGGGCCGCGATAGTAAACGCCGCTAAACTTTCTTCTGCTGCGCGCGCATCCCACAACGGCTGCACCACTGGTTGCTGGAGCTCAATCACGCCAGGAGCAGAGGCACTATCACCCCAGGATTCAAGATCGTGTAAACCCGGAGCGTGCCAATGCGCAAGCCGTGTTGTTTCATCACGGCGTGTATTCAGTGAAATAATGAACGCTTTCTTTGCCAATAGTTCAACTACTCGCGGAGCGTCAAAAGCCGGATTCGCGCCAGCAATAATCACGACATCGAATTCATCGCTCTTCTCCAAGTGCGCCAACAATACGTCCGGGCCATGCTCGGTGACCGGAGCCGGGATGAGCGTTTGGCCCTCGTTGCCGAGGATGACATTAAGCCAAGTTGCCACTCGGTGCAGTTCGCTGTTATGGCACTGCGCTGCACCACCCACGTACACCAGCGAATGGGATCCCAACTTCTTGGCCGCAAGCAAACGCTCGGCCGCGAAACGCAGCGGTGACACCTCACCGTGCGCTGATCGTACTGGACGTAACTTAGATTCGAATATCGCTAGCTGTCCGGGTAATGCTGCGGCAACTGCGCTCGGCAACGTGACGCCCAATTCCTGAGCCACCTGCGCCGCAATACCCCAGCCGACCCACGCTGCTTGCTCAGGGGAAATCCGCACGCGTACATCAGCGCACGTGCCGAGTTGGCTCATGGTCGGCTCAAAGCAAATCACCTGACCTGGCTCGCCATCAACACCGCGACGGAACGCGCCGTACTGAACCTGCTCGACGATTCCCGTGGTACCACCGCCGAGAAAGTCCGAACCCAATGCAACCAAGATGCGCGCCCGATCCAGACGATACGTCGGCTTGCTGTCGCTGGCGAAGACATACTGCCGCGCCTGTACTGCCGCTGATTCTGCGAATGGATGATACGCCACATGAACCATGCGACGACCAAGAACTGCATTCAGATCATCAAGGTAGGCACGCTGGGCCGGACCATCGACCGGACCGGTGATTAACAAGATCTTGCCGGCGCGCTTGAGCCGTTCGCCAGCTGTTTGATCAAGTACCGACCATGACACGGACTTCCACGCAGAGCCCTCACGTTGATGTGGGCCATCATGGTACACGCCGGGCTGAGCCAGATCGAGTCCACCACGATCGGGATCGTAGAGATCCAACAAGACCGCCTGGGTTTGCGCGTCGCTCTTGCCCTTGGCCAACGGATGATCGGGATTGCCGTCGAGTTTGATCGGACGGCCATCGTAGCTTTTGGCCATAACCGGACGGGTGCGGCCATTAACCCGTACCGCCGTCGAATACCACACGCCCTGACCAAGCGTCATGCCTTCAGGCTGCTGTGCGTACGGCACTAGCGTGTCAGGGTGCTGCTCATTACAGCCTGCAACCACGGCATAGACCGCCGCTGCGCCAGTGAGCTGCAAGAAATTGCGTCGGTTCACACCTGGTAATTGAAAGCGCAGTTCATCCCGCTGGCGATCTGCATCTGCCGGGCAGGCCGGCGCGTCCAGCCCACCACGCGCACGCAAATCCGCGATAGCCGTGGCCACTTCGGGTTCGAACTCATTTCCATGACGCGACGATGCACCCGCTTTGCGAGTGAGATCGTCAGGTGCGGACCAGACCTTCTTGGGCATGTGCTGTTCGCTCATTGGTGGCACGTGCTGCACTGAGTAGCAGCGTTCATCAGGCGGTGCGAGTCGGGCAGATCAGCAGCCCGCCACACTGGCAGGTCTTTGATCTTCGTTGCGAATTCAGGGTGGGTGGACACATAGGCCGCCATGCGCTCGATCGGCGACAGTTTTCGTGTCTGAATGCCTTCTGTTTCCGGTTTAGATCCCTTGACCATGCGCTCACGAAAAACAACGACAGGGTCAGCTACTTCACGGTCACGAACGGCAGCGTAATTAGCAACCCCAACCGTCCATGTCGTTGGATCATTCGGATTACCCTCCGGTCCGCCAACGTAATTGGAACGACGATGACAATCTAAACACCAACCCATGGTCAGATCGGCATGCTGACGCACGACCACCATGTCTTGCACTGGGCCGTGACAGGTCTGACAGGCAACTCCAGCCGCGACGTGATTGGAGTGCGGAAAGTACACATGGTCAGGCAGCCGGTGGACACGATTCCAGTGCACCATCCCTCCTTCGTGGACAACACCCTCGGGGTCAGCGTAAGAGCCATTGGCGGCAATCGACGCCAATTTGACGACCTCTTTTTTATCAGTCGCAACAGCATTATGACAGGTCATGCACACGGACATCGGCGGCACGCCGGCTTGCTTGCCACGTTCGGCATTGAAATGGCAGAACCGACAGTCCAACTTGAGGTCGCCCGCATGCTGCTTGTGGCTAAACGCTATTGGCTGACGGGGTGCGTAGCCGGTGTCATTCGTGATGTTCCAAAACCAAAAACCGCCCGTCATAATCACAACCATGACCATCGCACTTGGCAGCCACATGCGCGAAACGAGATCAGCTAGACCAGTAGGAGTGGTTGGGGGCTGGGACGACTCGGACACCTGGCTCTCCGTGCGGCAAATGGCTACTTTGGGGGCTGGGGCACATTGCTGGCCGGAATGCGGTCCGCAAGTAAGCCCTTTCTGGCCCAAACCCTAAATCCTACTACGATGCTAATATGTCAACGTCCTGTTATGCTACCGCGTATCAACCTCATGAATAACTGCCCCCTACGTTCCTATATGTGTATTTTCGCCTTAGCGACAACTATGTCCGTTGGCCTCAGTGATCCACTCAGGGCCGAAGAAGCCCCCACCGGCCCCCAACGTCCGCGACCGGTTCTCGATCAACCGACCAGCACAGAACTTAGTCAACCGATCAGGCCAATCCGTCCAGCAAACTCGCCAAGCACTCCACCCACTCGCGCTACGCGGTCCACGGCTGGTCCTGAGTCAACTACAACCACGGCGTCAGCAACCAGAGTGCCGGCCGCTGCCGGACCAGCTGCCGAGCTGGGAACAACGCCAGCAGCTGACACGCTCGACACCATTATTCTGGTGAATCAGCAATTGTTTCGCGGCACGGTGTTGGCGAGTAAATCGACCACCGCCACGATCGCCATCAACACTGGCTCTGGCATTCTTGAAATCAGCCGCGATCTCGTCGCTGTTGACGGCATCGTGTACGGACTGACGTCACGCATGGGACGAGTCAAAGACGACGACCTCAACGGCCTCCTCGATCTTGCCCACTGGTGCAGAGCGAAACGATTCAACACCGAGGCGCTCAAAATCCTCAACACAGCAACCGCGTTGCCCGGCTGCGACATCGTTTCTCGCGGTCTGCGCGCTCAGCTGGTTGATGAATTGGAAGGAGCTGACAAAGCCCTACCACTGTACGTTGCCTACAGAAATGAAGGAGGCACGGATCCTGACATCCTCGCCCGGTATGCCGAATTGCAAAAAGCCCATGACGCCTGGGAGGCGCAGATGGTCGCACTAGGCCTTGATGCCGACGCCAGTGCTGCCAGTGGCAAGTCCGTTGCAGCGACATCATCGAAGGTTTCTCGCGGCTATACTCAATACAAATGGACATCTGATGGCCCAGAGTGGTCCTCGCCGGCAAAGCCGAGTACGATTACCCTTGCGACTCCTGATGGACCCTGCGAGGTCCTGCAAATTGACTATGAGCCACACGCAACCAAGCCGAACCTAGACAAGGCGGCCGTGCTACTGCGTCGGCCGATCGACCTCCGCCCAGGAACCAAGCTAATCATGATGGTTGCAAATCGCACCGCAAAGGACACCCGCATCAGCATTGCGGTAAAAACCGGGAAAGATTGGGTGTATTATGAAAGCCCTGCCCAGGTGGTAAAGGCAACGAGCAGTGCCCAGGAGTTCACGCCGATGTCGTTTGCCCTCAGTCAGGGCAACTTCAAATCCGAGGGTGCCGGCTGGTCGCACACCGCAAAAATTCAAGACCTGGACCAAATTCGCGAGCTGCAGATTCAAATCCACAATGGCCGTTCAACTGGCAGTATTTGGATTGCTGGCATCGATTTCGAAAACTAACGGCTTATCTACCCCCTTATGACCATGCGAGACCTATCTCCATGGTGGCGGCCGCGCGCGTCGACATGCAGACGCATCTGAATGCGAGGCTACGCAAACTTCCCGCGCTTTCACTTGCCGCCGCCGCCGTGGAGCTAGCGTACCGCCCGTGGACCTACGCGGACGTCATGTCATCTCGATAGCGGACTTCACCCGCGACGAAATTCTCGGCATCCTCCGCACCGCTCAGGCACTCGAATCCGGTTGTCGGCCTGACGCTCTGAACAACAAATTGATGGCCACGTTGTTCTTCGAACCAAGCACGCGCACACGCCTCAGCTTCGAAGCTTCCATGCTTAAGCTCGGTGGACGAGTCATGGGATTTTCCGATCCCAGCGCCACCTCAACGAAGAAGGGCGAAAGCCTGGCCGACACGATCAGGATGATTGAGCGCTACGCCGATGTCATCGTCATCCGCCATCCGCGCGATGGCGCGGCCCGACTTGCCAGTGAGGTGTCACGCGTCCCGATCGTCAACGGTGGCGATGGTTCAAACCAGCATCCAACCCAAACCTTCCTTGATCTGTACACTATCTCGCGAGTCTTCCCGGCACTGACTAACGGCGGCGATTTAACCATCGCCTTCGCTGGCGATCTCCGTTATGGACGAACGGTACATAGTCTCATCTCGGCGCTCTGTCACTTCAGCGCCAAACTCCTCATGGTTGCCCCGCGCGGGCTTGAGCTGCCCGAGCAGTACGCACTCGAAGCCAAGGCTCACGGATTGAGCATTGCGACGGTTCCCACCCTCCAGGACGCGATCGCCCGCTGCGATGTTCTGTACATGACCCGACTGCAAGAAGAACGCTTCCCGGATCCACTCGAATTCGACCACATCAAATCCAGTTATCGTGTCACTGCTGCCATGCTGAACACGGCAAAGCCGTGCATGCGAATTCTCCACCCGTTGCCACGGATCAACGAGATCGCTGCTGATGTTGATAACACCCAGCACGCACACTACTTCACCCAAGCCGGTAACGGCATCCCGGTGCGCCAAGCCGTCTTGTCCCTCGTCCTGGGAGCGACGTGATGACTACCACTCCGGATCCGACAACCGGAACGTCGAGTCGCGTTCGCCAAGTTGAAGCCATTGCGAATGGCACCGTGGTCGACCACATCCCCGCATTAGCGACCCTAAAAATTGCCCAGCTTCTCGCCGGCTCGAGCGATCAGGTGTTCGTCGGCATGAATCTACGGTCCAATCGTGGTGGACGTAAAGGTGTGGTGAAAATCGCCAACCGCGAACTGGATCCCCGCACCCTGAGTTGCCTCGCCTTGATCGCCCCCGAAGCAACTGTGTCGATTATCCGTAATTACGCTGTCGCTGAAAAATTTGTCGTTCCGGTGCCTGACTGTTTCGAGGGTGTTGCCAAGTGCGCCAATCCAAACTGTGTAACCAACCACGAGCGCTGGCCGTCCCGTTTTTGCGTTGTCTCACGACTTCCTCTCGTCGTTCGTTGCGGTTACTGTGAACGCTCCTTCACCGGCGCCGATCTTACTCTGATCTAATCGAGAATCCCATGGCCGTTACAGTTCGCATTCCATCCGTCATGCGCAATCTCACCGCTGGTAAAGACATACTGAATGTCGAGGCCACCACGGTTGACCAGGCTCTTGCCGCAATTGACACTGCCTGCCCAGGTATTCGCGCGCGCCTTTGTGATGACTCCGGTAAATTGCGAAAGTTCGTCAATGTTTTCGTCGGCGAAGAAGACATTCGCTTTCTTGACGGCCAAGCCACGACCCTGAAACCAGGCGACTGCCTGGACATCGTTCCTGCCATCGCCGGCGGCTGAACCGCTTTTGCTTTGGGACCGTCAACGCATCAACCTGAATGAGTCGGTTTATAAGTCCAGAATTCGCAATGCAGTCGAGCATTTTGATCGCCACTCAACTCAGAAATCATCCTTCTTGATCTGCTCCTGTTTCTCAGGCGACAGCATAATCAATGGGTTCTTACCACCTGGCGAGATCACATATATGCTGATGACGCGCAGGTGCTCTTCCCATGCCCAACCGATCTTGACCCGATCGCCCACACGAAGTCGATTGATACGGGCGGTCATGTCGCGGTCCCAACCCTTGGGCGCTGAATTGTGCCACACCGGCGTGAAGGGGAATACGCCAAAACGAGTCCGCAGTTGTAAATTGCCCAAATGCGCCGATTCCACAATGCCTCGCACCGTCCCCTGCGCGCCCATTTCCGTCTGTGGCGCCGCAGTATCCGATGGAATCCATACGCCTGGACCAGGATGAAGGACGGTGGTCAACGCCACGATCGTATCGCGGATAGTTGCTCCACCTTTGACCACTCCGACGATCGAACCCTCAGCATTGGCGCCGATTTCGAATAGCCCAGGCTGCAGGTGAACCTCGGCCTGAGGCGTATGCACACCACCGCTGAGCGATTCAGCTCCGGCAGGAACAGCAACTCGCACGTTGCCACGCTTGAGTTGCCATGGCTGATCAGGCGCACCAACCAGCAACGCCGTGTCTGAACCCAACGAGATTTCGGTGCCATCCGACAACGTCTTCGTCACATTCCTTCCGGTATTTTCGATCAATTCACCGACCCGCCAGGAGCCACCGTCAGCAAGACGAATATGAGTGACAACCGGGCGGTGCGGAGCAGAAATAGTCTCGGGCTGAGTTGGACGTTCCGCGACTTCGGGGAACGGCGGCGCAATCGATCTCGTGTTGGTCACGCTGACAACAACAGCAATACCGGCCGCAGTCGCCACGGTTGCGGCAGCAAGCCACCACCGACGTGAACGCTGACTGGGGGATTTTGCAGACGCACGACGTGAACCGGACTTCTTCTTGGCAACCAGCTTAGGCAGTACGCGAGAGAGCACGACGCGCTGACGCATGTACGCCAGCGCTTCGCGGCGCAGTGCTGGCTCGGCCCGCAATCGCGCTTCCATGAGTTGGGTTGTTTCAGCGTCAGCTTCGCCGTCGAGATAGGTGATGAGGTCGGGATCAGACATGATCCGCTCCATCAAGCTGGCGCTGGACGCATCCGAGCAGGGACTTACGCAAGCGGTGCATGCGGACTTTCACCCAGGCAAGAGTCCGGCGCATCGCGGTGGCCACTTCGTCATATCCCTCATCGTCCGTGAAATGACGCTGCAACAGCGTGCGGTCTTCGTCGCCTAATTTTTCGACGCAGCGACGCAGTGCCTTGGTTTCGCGATCCCAGCTATCCGTCGGAACTTCGACCAACTCAAGAGCGAGTTCTTCAACTGATTGCGGCACCATGCGACGACGCTTGGTGCCCGCCTTCTCACGCTCGCGGAACCACACGTTGCGCGCAATCGATACCAGCCACAGACCAAAATCTGATTCCTGGACGTACATCGCCCGCTTACGGGTCGCGATGAGCAACGTCTCTTGGACGATATCCTCAGCCAAGTGCGGATCGCGACAGCAGGTCAACGCGTAGGCATACAGCCCCGATCGCCGCTGCTCGCACTCGCGAGCAAAGGTGACCTCGTCCATGGCTGGCACTGGATTGGGTGTCGGGACTTCCATCTGGAGAACTATCCTGCGTCGTTCATCAAAGGTTACAGCTGATCAGACTTTATAACCAGTTATTTATCGGGTCTGATATACCCCCTGCAACCCCAGTGAAACACCGGCAACGGCCAGCGACGATATGAAGCGGCTCCGTGCGGCGCGGAGCAAGTTCGCATGGATCAGGGTGCGCCGGTTGGGATCGCGACCTTACTCAGTCAACAAGTTGTCGCACCACACGCCTATGCAGGTAATGCAGTTCCCGTTATTCGGATAACCACCTCCTCCAAGGCAATGCTTCCCACTGAAACCCAACGCCATTGGATCGGCACCACGGGAGACGGAGCGGAAAAGAGTCTTCGGAAAATACCTGGCCGTTTCTTCTGTTGAAGAATATGGCGGAGATAAGTCAGGTACCCCTTCCTTGCTTCCGCTTTGTGCTCCCGGAGATCGTTAGTCATGAACTCCAGCAATGCCTTGTAGTCCGGCAAATCGACTCCGACCTCACCTAGCTCGAATCTCATCACTTCGGCCGGAAGGCAAATGGTCAATGGGGAACCACCCGCCGCTTCTGCAACGTCTATGGAGTCGATAGACCACGGATCAACAGGAGTCCCGCTGACCTCGCAGAGGCTACGAATGCTTCCTTCGGCCCAGGCGTCCGCATTGATTTCAGATGTGCGCATTATGGTTCTTCAAGGTACTTGCTTGCCCAATACCCTAATCCTCCGGCAGTTCCAGCGGCAGTGGCGCGAGCCCAATTCGGCATAGCAATGAACGGTCGGAAAATCAGTGGATACAGAGACGAAACAAAGTGTATGTCCATTGTTGTTATCCAGCCCTGCGCTACGGCGCCGCTGCCATCCGCATGGTCGAAGAAAAGAAATTCGGCTGCATGGTCGGCTTCACCCCCTCACGCATGGAAGCCATCCCAATCAAGATGGCGATCAGCGTCATGAAGAGCGTCCCACTCGATGGCGATACAGTTGCCACGGCGCGGGATTTGGGGATTTGTTTGGGGGAATGAAATCGACCCGCACCTAGGGTGAAATAGGCCAGTGTGGATACGAGCTTATTTCCTATCCGGACCCAGCATGATGGCTGGCTTGTCCTGTCCAACACCCTGGATCTCAGGTGGGCGACGTGTTTTATCTGTGTAGACGAGGCCACGCGTGCGGGCCTGCGCGAGAAAGGCCTCCACCTCAGTCACCATCTGCTGTCGCAACGGCATCAAAGCGTCGATGTAACCTTGATAGTTCCAGGGGTGGTTCTTGTCTGAATCGGAAATGAATTGACGGTACGCACGTTCCTGGGCCTCACGGTAGCGAAAACCAAGTGTCCATAGGTTTTCGTACGGATCCAACCAGCCCAGCCACATCGAAAAACAGTCCTGTCGCGACACACCGTAGGCAAACAGCCGATCATCGCCCTGGATATCCACACGCGAACGCAAGCGTGCCAACATCAGTTCTAACCGTCCAATGTGGTGGCTGGTTACGTCCCATGCAGCATCGGCAGGGATATCACTGGGGTATTTCCCGAGATAAGCCTTCACCACGTCATCGTTATTTGCTGAACTTTCGACGAGCACGATGTTGCCTGCGCTGTGCCAACGCCACGTATGACTTCGCCAGAGTCCCTTGGCCTCCATCACGCGTTGTCCATCGACCTCGGCTACTGTCCATGGCACAAGACCAACGTCGGCAAAGCAGATCCGTTCCAGTACCTCAGCCGGTAAAAGGCGATGGCCAGGCATCTCGATCCGCACTAAGCACCTGGGGGCACGCTCGCCATCACCGCGCTGGAGCAACTGCTCTGCAGTTCGATCTCCATTCGATTGCGCACTGCTATGGCCGCCGACGTCGTCATGCCTGGTGCGCGGACTATCATCCTTGTGATCACGCGCCCGCCACGTGCCAATGGGGGGCATGATGAGGTCGGTTAGATAGCCTGTCTGTTTATATGCAGTGATATCCGCTTCACTGAGCGCTGGAGGTGGGGCGCGGTAGCAAGTAACGAGGGAAAGAGCACTAAATCCGTATCCGGGTGTTTTAACCCATTGCCACCAACGCAACACTGTCACCGGATGGGCATTAAAATAATTCAACACTTCATTTGGTGAATTCATGACTTCACCATTTGGTAATACACGCGCACCAGGCAACTCAGCCTTTTTGGGATAGCCCCTCTTTGAACTGCCGCAGTCATACTCAATATAGAGTACGTGACTGTGCCCAGGGATTAAAGTCATACGTTCCATGCACATCGGCAATTCACCGATTGGCTGCTCCCGCATATCAGCAGCGAAACAGGACCATGCGGCCACTACAAGAAATCCGAATCGCACTATCGTCATTTTCCACCTCCATTCAGCATGATTCCTTCAATGACATCTTTGACGCATGCATTACTGACTGTTTGCCCTGTCAAGACATTGGCCCATACGATATTTTTAAGATTAACGTTCTGCGCAGGGGCATCTTGAAGCGCCGGCGTTGAAACAATCAAAGGGGTCAATGACTCAGCCCTCGTCGGCCCACCATGCCAGCCATTCAACTCTTCCTCAATGCCGTCGTTGACCGTAGCGAAACCACCTTCGATATTGAATACAAGAACGATATCGCCTGAGCGAGTCCCAGCTCTGCCCGCCCCACCCATGTCTTGCAGTCGGCGAGACAAATGGCAAGATCCAATGGAAGAAGATCCAATGGACACACACTTTGTTCCAACAATGGACACACACTTTGTTTCACCCCTCCACGCTGCCAAACAGCCCGGATTTATCGGCGATCCACTCTCTCTGTACATGGTCAGCAAGCGTCCTCCTCGTGGCTGCAGCTCCGAGCGCCGTGCCGCAGAAGCGGCCGCCGGTAGTCTTCACGGACTTCCAGCGTTCGATGTCGAGGGCGAGCCGCGAGCATGCGTTCATGAGCTGACCATGCCAAGCGCTTTTGGGTGCGCCAGCGAGCGCCGCGGCGGTGGACTCAACCAGGTGGATGTAATCAGGGCCGTTCAGCCAGCTCGATTGGTCCTCGCCAGATACCACATGCACCGGGGCAACCGAGCGCACACTGACCATCCGCTTGGCCAATGATTTCTCATCAGACTCCCAGGCCTCGTCAGCCGC
Organism: uncultured candidatus Brocadiaceae bacterium; assembly: GCA_964652775.1. Lineage (GTDB taxonomy): Bacteria > Planctomycetota > UBA11346 > UBA11346 > UBA11346 > UBA11346. The sequence continues at coordinate 159,380 of CAZZAM010000003.1, forward strand.
TTCGTCATTGAGCAATAGGCGTCCGCGGGCACCGGTATAGCAACTCTTCCGGATCGTTTTCGCCATCCCCGCCCGCAGCGGATTCAGATCGACATAGACCATACACGCAATGACGGCCGCCTCGTCCAGCAAGGCCACGTGATGGAATCGACTCTCCCAGAAATGCCCACGGCAGTCGTCTTCCGCATTCGCTCGCCGCGAGATCGCCTGCTTGATGACCCGCATGAACCAGCTCAGGGATTTGAGCCGTTCGCGCTGCTGCTTGAGCCAGGTTCGGTGGGCAACGTAACCCTCAATCAACGTCGTTGTCAGCGGCAGAGCCTCGTTCTGCCAGCCCGATCGCGCTGGGAACACGCTCAACGCGTGACGAGCTGCCTCCAGTGCAGTCCAATCATCCACTCGTTCCGGGCGCAAACGCACCACCAGATGGAGGTGATTACTCATGATCGCGTAGGTAATCAGATCAATCCCAAAGTGCGGCAAGGCCTCGGCGAGACTGGTACTCAGCCACCCACGACGATGCTCCCGACCTTCACCAAACAAAAACGCCCGGCGCGTGCAGCGCGTGATCACATGAGTCGAGCGAGCGAAGACCATGGGCGGGAGCGTAGATCTGTGGGGAGGAACAAAGTGTATGTCCATTGTTGTTCTCCATTGTTGTTCTCCATTGTTGTTCTCCATTGTTGTTTTCATTGTTGTTCCTCCATTGTTGTTTTCCCGCAGCACGGTGGAGGTTCAAGGCTTCTTGGGTTCGAGCTCTGGCTTCTTCCTCGCATCGGTCAACGTCAGCTTGGTTAGCTTAGTCGGATCTGATTCGAGACTGCGAGAACCGGATGCGTTTAGCAATGCTTCATCTATCCGCACTATCACCCTCCCCTGCTCAACACGATAATACCCCTCCATCCCAATATACAGCTTAAGTCGTCCAACGAGCTTGCCCGCTCTCAGCTTAACAAATCCCATGAATGGTACTCCACTGGTCCCTCGATCCGAAGTCCGAGTGGGGCCATCTAGGACGCGAATCAGAAAATCAGAAGCTAATATACCCATCAAACCCTCAAAGTATTCTGACGACTCACGTCCAAGATATGGGGAGAATCCACCATCAGCAGCGACAACAGACACTTTGTATGGGAAAACGCCAAGGTGATCTGCCGATGCCTTGCGAATCTCTTCATCCTCAGGAGCCTCAATGGACACACGTAGGTCGCCGCCATCATCAACTACTTTTCCCGTGACAAGATCAACACCAAACTCTCTCTTCGAGTAGGCAAAGCGCATGTCGCCAGTGACACTTATTAACGCCTGCCCACCCTCCTTTTTCCAAGCTGTGATGGTTGTTGGTTGCTCTTTTGTTCCATGTTCGAGCCAGAATAACTCACCGCCATTCTTGCTGTATCTCACGACGATTCCCTGGGCCTCCCTTGGTTTTCTTCTGATGTCTCCAAGGAAATATCTATCGTCGTCAATTGCTAAACGAAGATAGCCTCCCATCTCGCCGTCAATATGGAGATAGCCGTCAGCGTTCAACCCTCGCACGCCTAGATCTTTCTCATTATACAGCATCCCTCCCGGTTCGCGACACCAGATGTTTGCATGGACCTGAACACCGGCAAGGGGAACGCCTAACTGATCGACAAATCGAGCGTGAAGTTCAATCGGTTGGATTTCCGACAACCGTTGCAATTGTGGTATCGTCAACTCCGCACATGAGACTCCGGAAATAACCAGAAGAAGGCAAAACATAATACTCATTGGAGTCGACATATTAAGATTTTCTTTCATGGTAATGCGTTCGCAGCTGAACCACGACTCACTTTAATCACTTGCTTCCAATATGCCTTCTGCTCAGGCATTGTCATTCGGAACTGCCCACTATGCCAGCGGTGTCCAGAATGGTCATCCGAAGAAGACTCACTTGACGGAAGAGCCTTGGTGTCTGGTACGAGCCAAAGGGAACGTAGATTGACGGACCCCGCACGTGGCATGGCTATTTGATCCGATGCCCCCAATGGATAATTTCTGGATTCAGAAAGAAACGCCATTGTATAATAACGGCTGTAGATGTTGTCATATTGACCATCAGGGATAAATTTTTTAAACTGATATGCCGACAGTGCATTTGGGCTAATCGAATCAAGACTCCAAAGATATACATACACATATTCCGGTGATCGAGTATCCATGAAATCAAAATACCGGTGAGTGTGATAGAAGAAACGGTCTCTAAATTCCGGTTCGTCCGCCTCGTAGCCGTTTGGTCCTCCGACATAACTACCTTTCCCGGCATCGGGTTTAAGCAATTGATTTACGCCGGAAATACCCTTCGATAATGCGAGATCATTCACATTGTGGAAGTTCGCAACTCGAAAATCATTTTGTAAACCTGCAAATAAGCCTGTTTTATATACCTCGGGTGTGTTCCATCCAGAATACCCGAGCAAAGACGGTTCCCAAGCAATACACCCATCAGCCGCACCATTGGGGGCATAAAGTCGCCCTGGCACTGCCGCTTGGCTAGCAATGTACGTCCCTACGGCACTCGATTGGCCCTGTTCCCGGACCCTAAGCAAGGCGTTGCCCACCACTACGTTGCCCATGCTGTGCCCAATCAAGTCTATGGGGGCACCGTGCGTCCGTTGACTCAGTGCTGGCAACCACGCCGCTAGCCTATCGCCAGCTTGCCACGCTATTTCCTCACTGCGGTCATAATGCTGTGCGTCCAGCAGACTCTTTATCAGCCCATCCGCACCACATGCGGTTGGCCAACGAAGCATTCCCATTCGTCCTGTATACCCGTTCCACCATAGCCGCTTGTAGGCTGTTGCAGCGAACCAGTCCTTATCGAAGGCGTCCATATTCCATCCGTGGACATATAACAGGTATCGATCCTGATCGAAATACTTATCCCTGTCATCGTACTGGAATAGATGCGCAGGGTTTACGGTTGGAACCTGATAGGTAAATTGAACGGGATCATCGCCGGGCGGAGAATCACCAAGCGTCCACTGCTCATAGAATTGTTTGATACTCCTGAGATCAATCGTTGATCGCCCATGGCCGATTATAACGCGCTTCCCTTCAAGGACGATGCTTACACGGGCCTCAATTTCCCCGACCCCACCCGTAACCCCTTCAATGAGCAGAGCAAGAACTCGACGGTCTGCATTTGGACTATTCCCGTCGGTCAACCAGGACGACGCCAGCGTCCCGCCTGGAATAGAAACGGGCACATAAGCCGCGCCTACAGCAGGCGTTGCTGCCGAGTTATACCGAGCCTGTCCGCCATCGGCCGACTGCTGACGGCCAATCCCATCATAATCAGTGAGATGCCCGAGTCCGCCCAATGGATCAGCCGCCAAGAACACGCGTATTGATGGTGCCAGTCCTATCGAACGAACACGCAGTTCCACCTGAGCATCGCTTTGGAGAATGCGGTCCCCAATGACAGCTCGATGGCTAGCTGCAATCCAGAGGCGTGTGAAATCCTCTAGATCCCGCTGACAGGCTATGGTTCCGTCAGCACTATCGGCCACGTGGTCATTAACCTCATCCTCTTCCTGATAATCGTATTGCGTAGCCACATATGTTCGAACGCGCGCATCGTGATTATCATTCAGCCAGAACCGATAGGGCTTAATCCTCGACGTGTGATCCGTCCCGTCGAACGTAATATGCTGGTCTCGGTTAGCATCAACACCAGCTTCAACGAGGACTGTGGTGAACTTCGCATCGGTCGTTTCATCCTCAAAGGACTTCGACGACTTAACGCGCACGCTGAGATTATCGATGCTTGATGACGGCTCGCCATAGCCCTGCGTCCATCCCTTCGTGGCACTTACCGGTTTAAACGCATACGGCTGTGGCAAATCGTCGCTGTCACTGGTTGTTACCCAGTACTCATTCTGCGGATAGCCATCTGGCGACATACGGGCGCGGCAAGTTCCCTGGGCCTTTATGTCCACGCCGACGTGAACATTGATGCCCACGCCCTCGTCAGTCTTGCGCTCCAGTTTGGTTTCTGAGCCGTAACGGTCGTCGTCGGCCACGGGGGTTATCTTCCAATCCGTTCCGTCCACCGACTTACTATAGACGGTGATCGTATGTATGGACGCTGTTCCAACCCGTTCCGTCGCCCTCACCCCCGTGCGTTGGGAACTTGTTCGATAGACGTACAAGGTAGGCGTGTGGCGACCAGCGCGGTACTTGACCGTCACCGTGTTCGTAGCGGTTCCTCCGCTTATTCCGGTATTTCCCGCGACCACCTCCCCGCTTCCCAGGTCCCATTCGATAAAGTATTCATCTGCGTCACCCGCAGAGACCGGTCGATCATACTTAGCCGTGAAGCTCCAGGTATTTTTACCGCCTTCCTCATAGCCAGCCAAACTGCAGTTGTTCACGGATTTGTCACCACCCGAGTTGATGATGATGACCGGCTCATCAGCCATGCCACTGCGCTTCTTCAGGCATTCCGCGAACTTCGGCACGGTGGGCACGACATCCGGCTTAAATATCTTCAACGCCTCCTTCATCCGATGCGCCCCATTCTCCCCCTTATTCGCCAAATCCCCATCATGCAGCGACGCGTACGCGGGATTGCCGTTCGGTTTGTAGGCGTCCTTCACCGCGCCGAATTTCAGATCAACCGTGTAAAGCGCGGCCGGAACATCGGTGCCAACCAGCACATCAACTTCTAAGGTCTGCGCCAGCGTACTGTTCGGCCCCTTCGCAATCAAACGCTGACTCAGAATCGTAATCTTGTCCTTCGGCGGCTTGAAGTCTGGAGCTTGGTCGGCGTTGATCGCAAGATTGCTGCGGTCGGTGTCGCCCTGGCGGAACCAAATACGTTGCTCGCTCTGCGGGCCAAGGAGTGTTGATAGCGGATTGGTGCGATCGGCGAAAGCACCGGTGATGCGGATGACCTGTCGACCGGCGGTAATGATGTCGTTCTCAATCCGCAGCGTATTCACCCACTGGAATCCACTCTCGCTGTGCCAGGCGTTGGTTTGGTCAGTGAGGTGTGGCGACAGCGGTGTTGGTATGTAATAATCAGGACACAGGACGTCTTTTTCCTGTGGATCGTTGATCCCAATCTCCTCGCACCATTGCTGCGGGCCAGCGCACGGGTCCCAGGAGGTGTTGCACGATAGAGTTGACAGCTTCTTCGACCGGGCGCGGATCGGATAGCGACGGGTTATTGAATTGAGTGAATCGAGGTTGGGGGGTCCGATGTCGATAGGCTTGTCCTTTTTCAACGCCAAACGCATGGCGCCACCACGAGTATTTCGCGGCAAAGACAGGCTGAACTGGTGTCCCGATTGGGCTGTGGCCCAGTAAGATTTATACACGAATGTCTCGCCTGTGCACGGATCAGACCAGGTAGAACCAGGGACTTCGTATGAATACATCACCGGAGAACTCGGCAATGTCGGACCAGTATCTACGGACTGGGCACCAGTCTGCGGTAGTTCCAATCCGAACATAGCCATGATTGGATTGGGGTCAGCTGTCGTTGACCAGTACCCGCCAGCAACCTGGTATGTGTCGAAGGACTTATGCGCATCTGCCGACGATGCCGTCGATGTACCCTCGTCATCGTTGAACACATCCCGGCGATCCTCATCGACCTCCTGCTGATCACCAACGACAGAGAGGGAAGTCTGGATCGGATTACCGGCTATCCAGCGCGGGCGAAGTCGCATAAGCTGTGGAATTCCAACCTTCAGCGTCACCTGTTGATCGCGAACCTGCCAGGACGGCGCACTATTGATGATCTGTGGACTGACCATCTCGCCGCGATCCAACGGGGTGACGAACGAGTTCTTCGGATTACTGATATTGCTGTCGATTTCACCGCGTGAGAGTTGCACATACTTCAGCGGATCAGGCGCTAAGTCGGCACCCATCGGCGCCCATGTGACGTATGTGCCTCCTCGATAATACTCAGCAGTGGAAGACGGTGAGGTGGACCGCGTGTACCACTCGCGCCACACCGGCGCCAGCACCACCTTATCGATCTGCAGTACGTCCTCGGCACTACTGATCGTGAAGTTACGCAGGGTGTTTTGTGCACCACTTGAACCAGCGGGAGCGGCGTCGTTGATGACGACCATCTGGGAGACCCGAGGATCGTTGGCGATCCGCGCATCAAGCGAGGCAACTGACTGACCGGACGCACCACTGAAATCTACTCGAATCACATTCGGCTGGTCATCGCGGAATAACTGCTCCAGCAATGGTGACAGACCAGCATAAACAAGATCATCCCGCGTTTTTGCGACAGGTGTCGCAAATACCGGTAATTGGCTGGTGGGTGTCAACGGTTTGAGCTTCGCCGTGATCGACAGCGTCGTCTCATTACCAGCAGCGTCCTGCACACGCAGGCTGAGAGGATGTGTACCGGACGGCGTATCGTGCAGCACCAGCGGCTTGGCCAGACGCCAGCAGCCAAGCGCCTTGTTTTCATCCGTCATGTCCGCCGGCCACCCATCGTGCGTCGCCACCAATTTGAGCATGTCTTGCTGGTTCGCGCCATCGACCTGCCACATCATCCGTGTATCGCTGGTCGCCATGACCAGACGCGCCGGACTGACCTGGACTTCGTTCTTGTCGGCGACGACGAAATGCTGCGGCGCGGTAAAGCGCTCGGGCATCCAGCCAAGCGCAACTGCTGGTGGTTTGGTGTCGACCCAAAGCTTGCAGATTGGTGCGAGAGTTGCTCCGGTTGCGGGATTTCCCGCCTTATCCACCCACTTAGCCGACGCCGTGTATGCCCCCTGCACCGCCGTAGCAGCCAGGGTCGTTGCATCGTAATCGGCGCTTTCGACTGAACATCCCTCCCAACCTTCGGTGACAAGATGCTGCGTACCCGAGCCATCTTTCACCAAGGTCAGACGAATACTCGGTGATGCAGGACCACTGATCTGTAGTTGCGAACTCCCAGGCCTGAGATCAAGCCCACTGAGGTCCGTGATTGTACCCTTGATGACCAGCTTATCTCGAGAAACCACATTGAGGCCCTGGTTTTTGCGCAGATTCTGATTATGCGCATCGGTCATACTATTGAGCACCAACCAATCGGATTGGTTGGCGATGCCGAAGCGCACCAGATTACTGGTAGGCGAGCCGTCGTGGTCGGGCTCGTCCATGTACAGATCTACCACTGGCGGAGTGCAATCACAAATGACCCACGCCACCCGACTGGTGATAGTCGCAGTCTGGTCGCCACGTTTAATCTGGACGGTAGCCTGCAGCAGATTGAGACCCTCGATAAGAGGAATCGAAAGTGCTTTGCTGGCAGCATTCTCAGTGCCACCGACATTGTTGCTTACAGTCGTCGCTCCACCATCCACGGTAACTTGCGTGACGCTGCAGCCATTGGTGCTGATCGCAGGGCCAACATCCACGGTACGCTTATTCGTATAGTATACCCTGTGGTCCTCGATTAATTCGAATTTAACACCGGTAAGTTCACCAAGAACCACCAAAGTCACTTCCCCGGTTGGCGTGGTACTCGTATCGGTAGATTCGACCGCCTCGGTCCCACCGCCAACTTGCACTACGACCTCAGCGTACTGACTGCCCACGGTCGCGGTGATGAGTGCTGCACCATTGGTCGAACCAACAGCAAATGTGTCGTCAGTCAGCGTTCCAATGCCCTTCGCTGTCCATACTGGCGTTGTCAGTCCAGTCATCTGCTGACCAAACTGATCCCAGCCGGTGATGGTACAGGCCTGCGTCAAATTCAGCGTTTGATCTGGTTCAGCATCGAAGAAGTCGGGCTGAATGTCCAGTCGCGTGAGTTGTGCCGTCACCGTAACGAGTTGCATTCTAGCTGCCGTGCGACCGAGTGGATCGCTGACCGTCACCTGCACGAGATAACTTCGCGGCGCAGGCACGATGAGTTCAGTCGAACTGGCATCGCGGCCATTATTGCGCGTCCACGCCGTCCCCAGAATAAGTGGATCAAGTAGCATCCACGAATACGTCAATGGATCGCCATCTGAATCCTGTCCGACCGCCGTGAAGCCGATCGTCGCATCCCCAGCACGCCCAATCTGATAGGTCAAATCGACAACCGTGGGAGCAGCATTGATGCGGAACACACTCAGAGCCGGGGCGTATCCGGCCTTGCTCGCGGTGATCGTCACCGTGCCTGCATCCGGAATGGAGCGAAACACGCCAAGTCCTAGATGTTCTGCCTGCGCGACGTCAAACGTCCAGTCCACCGTGGTGACATCGACCGCATGATTGATCCCGATGGCATCGCTCGCACGCACGATGGCCTGCACTTGATCACCAGGATTCACAACTGCGCGATCGAACACAATGGATAGCGCTGGTTGCTGCACGGTCACCGCTATCGGCGCCGTCGATGCATAGCTATTCTTGCTGCCCGTCAGTGTGTACGAACCAGGAACAACGAACGTGAGCGTCTGGTTTTGCATGGTGCCGCCACCAGTTGGAGCAAACGACCACGTGATCTCGTCAGCGTTGGCTGCGCGACCGTTGGGATACTGCGCATCGAAGACCGACACGGTAAGGTTCGCCGTTTGGCCAGGGTATCCAGTCACGCTTGATGAACCGCAGCGCACAAACGGATCGTCCACCACGATGGTTACCATTGCCGATTTACTGTCGGCAAAGGCCGCTGTGACTTGGTAGGTTCCAGCCTGAGTGGCAAGGAATTGACCGGCTGTGCACGACGCGCCTGATCCAGACACGGTCCAGGTTGCCAGCGACGGAGTAACCGCTGATCCTTGGTAGTAAAACGGCCCCGTCCGATTCCAGAGATTCAGCGCATAGGTCGTGCCGGAAAAATGACGGGGCACTGACGTCGATCCATCAATTCGCAACCATGCTGGGTAGGGTGAAGACAGCGTGACTACGTCGCTGATGACTTCGTTAAATGCGATATCATGCACCCGAACACGCAACAGCGTTGTACTGACGGTATTCACCGTCGCTGAGATGCTGTTGCCAGTACTGTCAGATAGCAATGTCCACGCTGGCTGCTGCCCTTGCGCAGGAACAGTTGCGTATTCCCAGATATAGTTGGTAACACCCAGGGGATTGTCATCACTTGCCGTCACATGGGCGGTAATCAGCCCGGTATCCGGATTCCATGCATCGATAACGATAGAAGACACGGTTGGGTTGATGCTATCCAGCGTGAATGATGTGTGCGTCGCGATGCCGGATGCAGTAGCCACGGTGATCGTCACCGGTCCTGCCGCACCAACCGCTGGCGTAAATACGCCATTCTGATCAATCGAACCGCCGCCATCGACGGACCAACTCAATGGCAGATCGACAACGTCAAACCACTCGGGCGTGGTGGACCAACTGTTCTGGTCGGCGTCATACACCGGGAACTCGCCGATATGGCCGACACCTGAACAGGTAATCGTTCCATTCCGACCATCAATGACACCTTGTGGAGCATAGAGACAAACCAACGGAACACACTGATCGGGCGTGATTTGAACATCGGTTTCCACGACACTGGTGGCCGACTCTGCATCAGTGACGGCGCACAGCACATGGCGCGGTCCTGCACGCAGGAACCTGGCGGCGATCATGGACGTGTAACTACCGGGCGGTGGAAGGACCTCATTATACCACAGATCCATCGCATCGGACGGCGTTACGTCCCAGGCGGTGGTCATTTGACCATTCACGAGGTCATCGGTGTACGACACCAAGAACTCAGCAAGGCAGGGAGACATCACATCAGCGACCACTCGAATCGGCCCAGCAATGGTTGGTGGTTGATTGACCGCATTGCGGATATCGGTCGAGCCACTGAATACATAGCCTGCAGTGGTGCGCATCTGAGCAGTGATCGTGTAGAGGCCGGGAACCGAGAAGGTCAGATCAAAATAACCATTACTAGCCGGAACAACTGATGCGACATCGCCGGCTGCAGACACAGCTGCACAGGTCGTTGCCACCGGATCAACTGACATCCCGTTGGCAGCCTGTGGTCGAACTTGCAATAGGCGGTGCGCCTCTGTCGGCAGATTGGGAAAGGTGATCATCTGAGAAACACTTGAGACTGTAGTCGAACCGCTGAACACATAGCCTGCTAGCGTCCGCATCTGCACGGTGATTGAGTACGTTCCAGGCACAGGGAACATGAGGTCGAATCCACTGCTCGTTCCAGGCACGACTACGGCCGGAGCACCGCTGATGGGCACAACACTGCACGTTATCGTCGCCGGATTGACGACACTCTGGAGGCCGGAAGGCACGGGAATTGTTCCGTAGCTGACATTTATGGCACTGGGTTGCAGATGCAGGAACCCAGAAATTTCGGCCGGCACATTCCAGAATCGTACTTCGGGACGATAACCCATTTCGACGGCTATTTCAGCCGATTTGGCTTGGCCCCCTGTCCATTGCACAACAAGCCTGGCGAATCCGCCATCGTCGCCAGCCGTCACCAATCCCGCCGTGCTAACCGTAGCTGGGCCTTCCATGGTCCAGTTGAACTGCGATTGCGGTATGCTGGTCGGATATGTTGCACCCCACTGGTTCATCAGACTTGCTGTGAATTGCCGCGTACCCTGGAATGGCATCTGAATCGTGGACACCGGTAGGACTTGCCCCGTGGCAACGTCCGTGAGGCGTACTCGCCACAACTCCTGTATGTTCAGCGGAATGGCAGCCCACAACGACACTCCACGGCGATCGGCTTGACCCGACTTGGTTTCCTTCCAATACAATTCGGCCGACGCATCGTAATTACCCGGCGTGGTAATGGTTCGCTGCAGGGTGACCGCAGTCAATTGCGTGCCATTCTGATTCGAATTAACGGTCAACACCGACCAACCTGGGGCCAGTGCCACTAACTCACCGATCCACCCATCCTGAGTCTGCCGCCGCACAATTGCTGCATCGTCAACCGCAATGGAAACCCGACAGGTGTAATAACCGGATCCAGTAGTAGTCAGCGTCGGCGTTCCAACCCACAACAGCGGATCAACCAGGATATCCAGCGTACCGATGGAGACATCATTTACGAAAGCAGAGAGAGTCGCCGGACCAAGCGCCGCACTGGCGGTAAACACGCCAGTTGCCGACATTGCACCGCTAGTCGCATTCCACGTGACCGGCAGATTGGGGACGACCTGTTGGGCTGCATTTCGCACGGTGACTGCAAATGCGGTTGTGCTTCCTGGTCCAACCCGATTCATCCACTGTGAGCTGGGCTGAGCTAGCCCAATCGTCACCTGATAGATTGGATCATCGTCAACAATCGTTTCAGTTAGTTGCGCGAAAGCACCCAGCGCCGCACCACTCGGTGAGCTCAGGGTCAGGATGATGGTTTCGTCCGGCTCATGAATGAAATCTGCGGTGATGGGAATCGTGAATGATACCTGTTGCTGACCAGCTGGGATGCTGATCAAGGATGGAATACTTCCTCGATCTGCGGTGCTCGCCGTGCCACTCGCAGCTATCGCTACGGTCACTGGACGTATGCAACGATCACTGAGCTGAACAACGACCGTCGCACTACCATCGCTCTCGCCGACCGATGCGTGATCAACCGTGAATGCTATCGTTGGCGTGATGATATATGATCCGACCGTAATGGGACTCGGCATCCACGCAGCGCCAAACGCACGCACAGTTACTGTGGCATCGGCGGTCAGGGTCAGGCCGGTTGTTGGCCAAACCAATCCGTTGCTCTGCGGCACGGATCCATCGGTGGTGTAACAGAGCGTGGTGCCAGCCGATGGTGAGGTTGCCGTGAGGGTCAGTGACCCAGTCGCCGTCGTACCGGACACTGGGCTTAGAATTGGCGCTGCTGCTTGCGGCAGTGTCACCACATACGAAGCGCTCGTTACACCACTGGAATTCCAGTTGCTGCGGACAGCGATCACTGACACCGTGATATTACCATCGCTCAGTGCGATTCCGCTACTTGGCAGTATGGGACTGGCAGCCGTTGGCGTGGTACCATCGGTCGTTACATGGAATTCAACACCAGATGACGCGCTGGTCGCAGTGACGATGAATGGCGTGAGACCGCTACTTCCCGACGCTGGGCTCAGCACCGGTGTCGCGGCCTGCAGGATGTAGGTCGCACTAACTGGATTTGACGGCAGGTAGCCGGTTTGGAATGTGCGCACGGTGAGCGTGGCGTTGCGGTCGATCGTGATGGGACCAGTGATCAGGGTTGAACTCTGATCCGGCGCAGAGCCATCGAGCGTGTAGTAACCCTGCGCGCCACTGGCGATCGTTGCGGTGGCGACGATGACGTTGTTGTAGGTACCAGCAGCGAGGTCGATAGTCGGCGTCGCAACTGGCTGGCGGCCGTGGACCGTGATGGTGGCGGCGCTCGGCGCGTTGATCGCGTAGCCGGTGCCAGCAGCAAGGGTCACCTGCACGGTCTTGTCGCCGATCGAATCAGCGCCGATGAGCGGCAGGATTTGCAGCACGGTGCCAGCGCTGGCGGCGGGTAACAGCACGGACGTCGGCAGCGCGGTGTAATGCGTTCCGCTAGCTGCGGTGCCGCTGATCGTGAGATTGACCGTGAGTGCGGCGGTCAAAGCACCCGAACGACGGATCGTGATCAAACCCTGATCGGACGGCCACGCGGCGTCGGGATCGTTCGCGATGATCGTCACCGCTGGTTCATCATCGAGGATCGTGACCGTGGCGCTGCCGGGGCTGCCGATCGTGAAACCGGTGCCGGAAGCCAACGTGACGACGACCGTCTCGGGGCCTTCCACCACGGTGTCATTGACCGGGGTGACGGTCAGCGTCGCCGTGCTGATGTTCGCAGCGAGCGCGATCGACGCACCCAGGGCGGTGAAATCCGTAGCGGATGTCGCGGTACCGGTGACGGTCAACGGAACGGTCTGCGCCACGGTGCGGTTGCCGCGCCGAGTGATCGTGAAGCTGCCCTTCACCGCTGCGGCCTCTGCGGCGATGGGCGTGGTGGCCGCAATGGTGATGACACTGGGCTCGTCATCTTCGATCGTCACCGTGGCGGTGGGCGTGGCGCCGATGCTGTAGCCGCTGCCGGACGCGACGGTCAGGATCACGGTCTCGGCGTCTTCCACGCCGGTGTCATCCAGCGGCGTCACCGTGACGATGGCCGTGGCACCGTTCGCAGCAAAGGTCGCCGTTGCCAGCAACGCCGTATAATCGCTGCCTGGAGTGGCAGTGCCGGTGGTGGTCAGATTGACGGTTAGTGCGGCTACGAGACTGCCCGTGCGCGCGAGCGTAAACGCGCCGGTACCCTTGCCTGCTGCGGGTTCGGATGCGGATGCATCGCTGGCGGCGACGGTAACGACGATGGGTTCGTTATCCTTGATCGTGACAGTGCCCGTCTTGGTCGCGCCCAAGATGTAGAGTGGGTTCTGCGGGAGGGTCAGGATCACGGTCTCGGAGGCTTCCGAGAGCGCGTCCTCAATCGGCGTCACATCGACGTTCGCGCTGGCTGCGCCGATCGGAATCGTCACGGTGCCAGACAGTGAGACGTAGTCTGTGCCCGCTGTGGCGGTACCCGTGATGACATAGGTCACCGTCAGGGCCGCGGTCGTCACGCCGGTACGCGTGATCGTGAAGCGACCGGGGTCGAGGGCAGCTTCAGCGGCACTGGTGTCGGGGGTGGTCATGCTGACCGTTGGCGGCGGCGGATCGTTGTCGCCGATCGTGACCGTGGCGATCGCGGTGGCGCCCAGCAGATAGAGACTCGATGGTGACAGGGTGACGATCACCGTCTCGGGGCCCTCGACGAGGGTGTCATCCATCGGCGTGACGATGATGGTCACCGTAGCGACCGCAGCGGGGATGGTCACGGTGCCAGTCAGCGTGGCGTAGTCGGCACCGGCCGTGGCAGTTCCACTCACCGTGTAGGCAACCGTCAGGGCCGTTGCGGTCGTCATGCTGGCGATGCCGGTGCGTGTGATCGTGAACGTGCCGGTGTCGGTGGTGGGCTCGAAGGCGACCGCATCGGTGGCGGCGATGTGCACCGTCCATTCATCGTCGCGGATAATCACCGTGCTGGCGGCCGGCGTGCCAACACTGTAGCCGGTGCCCGTAGCGAGGGTCATGATGACGGTTTCGTCGCCGTGGGGGGTGGTGTGAGTGATCGGGGGGCCGGGGATGAGGGCCGCTACGGCGTTGGCGGCGAAGGGCCACCTACCAGAAAGCGCGGTGAAATCCGTGCCGGAGGTCGCCGTACCGCTGATCGTGTAATTGGCCGTCAGCACGGGTGCCTTGTTGCCCAGGCGATTGATCTGGAATTGGCCGGTGTCGGTGCCGGTCTCGCTGGCCGATGCATCCTTAGCGACCACGGTGAAGACCGGGGATTCGTCATCGAGGATTGTCACCGTGGCAGCGACGGCTCCCATGGCGTAGCCAGCGACGGGCTGGATCGTCACGATGACGGATTCGTCGGGTTCGAGGATGGTGTCTTGGAGTGGGATCACCGTGATCGTGGCTGTGGCGCTGCCGGCGAGGATGGTCAGCGTGGTACCGACCGGCGCGCTCGTGTAGTCGCTACTCATGGTCGCGGTGCCGGTGATCGCGTATGTCACCGTGATCGGTGCGCTGGTTGGGCCGGTGCGCGTGATCGTGAACACGCCGTTACCCGACGTGAGGAGCGGTTCTGATGCACTCGTATCGGTGGCGGCGATCGACACGGTTGGCGGTTCGTTGTCGGTGATCGTCACCGACGCGTTGGATGGAGACGTAACGGCATAGCCGGTTCCGGCGGCGATCGTGACCAGGACGGCTTCATTGATCTCGGCGAGGGTATCATCAATCGGCAGCACCGGCAGCGTCACGCTCGTCGTACCAATCGGGAAGGTTACCGTGGGCGGCAGCAGTGCATAATCGACGCCATTCGTCGCGGTACCGGCGCGGGTTAAGTTCACCGTCAGCGCGGCCGTGGTTGGCCCGAAGCGCGAGATCGTGAACAAGCCGGTGCCAGTGCCGAACTCCGTCGCGGTGGGTTGGGTCGCTGCAATCGCGATCGTTGGCAAGGCAGTTACCGACACCGAGGCTGTCGCTGTCGCGGTACCGATACGTGCGGTGACGACGAACGTGCCGGCCGTACTGGCAGCGGTGAAGACGCCGCTGGAATTGATCGTGTTACTACCAGTCACCGACCAGGTGATGGCGGGAGATGGTACCATTGGCGAACCGGTTTGATCGAGCGTCGTCGCGGTGAAAGCGCGACTGGTGTTCATCGACACGGTGACCGGCGTCGGGCTGATCGTGAACGTGGTCAGCACCGGCGTGACCATCTGCAGCGTCAGACCGGCCCCCTGCGCCACCGTGAGGCCAGGATTGATCACGATCTGTTTCGTCGCGTACACCTGCACCTGCGCTGGCGCCTGGATCGTCGTGTTGGTGATCGTCACCTGACCGGCAGCATTCGTCGCCGGAATCCGCTGATTCGCCGTGATCGTTTGATCCGACACGGTGACGTCGGCCGACCAGGCGGCGGAGACCGCGAACATCCACATGAGGACGCCCCAGCCGAACACAAAACGCGTTCGGCCAGCGAGCGAAGCACATATGCGATGGTGCAGGTGAGTGAGGGCGAGCATGGTTCAGTGTTTCTGGGAGGGAGATTCGAAGACGCGCACCACTGGCCTACGCAGCCAGCGGCACATCTATCCTCAGAACGTCGACCACTCCGTACCAAACGCGACCAAGGTATAACCAGCACCAGCCGCCAACGACACCGACGTGCCCCCATCCACCGTATCGCTGCCACCTCGCGTAATCGTCACCGCCGCCGTACCGCGATTCTTGATGAACAACCGACGCCCATCCGACGCAGCTGGCAGCGTGATGGTCTGACCAGCGGCACCGGTGAAGCGAATGGCTTCGTCATCAGGCAACAGAGTTAACGACACTGCCGTCGAACGTGACTTGATGTAGGATGCGCCGCCGGTGCGGAGTTCTTTCCCGGCGCCAACGACTACGTTGCCACTGGGGTCTATAACCAGAGCGCTGTTCGTGATCCCCATACCATAGTTGTTTGACGTGCCAAGATGCAGATAGGAACCAGAACTCGTAACCTGGGCGCCAATTCCAGCGTAGTTACCATTGGCGTTGCCAAAAGTCAGCTTGGCGAATTGACCGTTCGCGATGGTGTTGCCGATACCAACATTGGTGGTGGATCCGGTAAACGTAGTAGAATAGGAAGTGTCCTGAATTGTTAGGCGCGATGTTGGCGCTCCGGTTCCAATTCCAATGTTGCCACCACTGGAGATCCACAGTGCGTTGGTTCCATTGTTGTTCTGAAAACCAATGTCCCCGTCATATCGCTGTGCTATAATGAGTGCGTTGGGATATAGTCCGGATGGACCATGGTAGTAAATTACACCGTGATGATTACCACCGTCACCACTGGAAATGCCGATTTGCGTAGACCCAGTCGTGGATCCCGCATCAACATGCACCCACCGTTGGTTACCCGTCGGAGTTCCAATCATCAAGGCCTTGCCCGCTTGGTCGATATGCAACTTTGCCAATGGTGAAGCAACTCCAATTCCAAGGCCACCATTTCTCAAATACATCCAATTGCTGAGTGCCGTGCTGTTATCCGAGCACCCTGCCCAGTAGTGATACATATCCGTATTGCTCGCGGACCAAGCATTCGCATTCGTCATGACGTAATAACCCTTCGTCCCTGTCACCGCGGATCCGTCATGTCCGTATACAGCCCATTGCATGAATGCTGTACTTGCTGGCGTCGCAGTGGGCGCGATGCGCGTTCCGCCAATGGCCGTGCTTTGCACAAGCGCTGCAGTTGTCGTTCCGTATGCGGTCGTACCGATGGACAAACCGGTGGCATCCGCCGACTGCAGACGCAGGTGTGATCCTTTTGGAGCGCCTGCTGGGTGTGTGCCTGTACCAGCATCTACTGTAAGCACGCCCGCCGTCACCACATTCCCCCCACCAATCGCCGTTGTCCCCGCCGCCGCCGACGTGGGCGCAGTGCCGTGAATAACGACCGTGTCATGCGCGGTTAAAATCGGTGGTGGATCGACGGCATCCAAATGCATGAAGCCCAGGACGACCAAAGCCACGAAGAGATGGAGCCAAGCCAAGGAAGTGCGCATAAGATTCTTTCGGTAAACGAGTCGCATGCATGAGTGAGCCCCGGTGGGCGGCCTTCGCGCAGAACCATGTGGGATTGCCTGATTCCGCAAGGGCCTACTCAGGGCTTATAGGTGTCGTATAATTATAAGCGTAGTACATCAAAGCCGATCGCATCGGCCGGTCATCTGGAGCGCAACGGACCTGCACACATTGGCTGATGACCCACCGTTTCCTCAGCTGCGAAATTCAACCTCAGGCGTGACGATCACAAAGGGTTCGCTCCATTGTTTTGGGTCATCAAGACTCCAACGAACAGAACCGGTAACGGGCAATACGGCAAAGCGCAGGCCGTGTTCACCACCATGAATTAGCCGTGCCGGACCATCGCCGCTTTCTTCGATTGGCTGGAGGTGCGCAGGTACGGGGCCGAGCTCTGACCAGCCGGTGACGGCACACCACTGCCACGCGTCGTTGCGCCACAATTTAACAGCCTGGACAACCATCGGCGGACCGGTTTCCTTGAAGGTGGCCATGGACGCTTCGGAAAGGTTGTCGCACGCAGGCAAGTCCAAGTACATGGGTTGGAATGTTGGGGCATCCGCATCACAGCCAAGCGGTGATCGCTTGGTAACAAACAGCAACGACTGCGACTCCCTAGAGACCCCCGCACCTGCGGTGCAGCATGAAACACATGTTCCTCATCCCATGCGTTCGTGTGCTGAAAACAGCCGGGAACGCCTACGTGATCGTGGTTGCAAACGACATCCTGACCGTCGAAGTCACGACCGATAAAAAGAAGTAACCCGAGTACTGGCTGCCATGACTTCTCTTGCCGCGCCACCCTATGTTCGAGACTTATCGGACCGACGGGATTGGCCTACGGCCCAGGAGAAGCTTACGGCAATGGCCCAGGATTCAGTCGGCACAGAATTGAGCCAGGCCCTGGTCGATCACGCCGATCGCATCGTTGGCTATCTCTACACCCTCGGTGCGAGTGCGAGTCAAATCGAGGAGGTCGTTCAGGAAGTTGCAGTTTCAGCGGGAACCTGCACTGAAAAACCAGACTCGGCGATTGCGTGGCTGCTGACCGTCGCGCGACGGCGGTTTATCGATCTCATCCGGCGCAACGGCGCCAAACGTCAGCAAGAATATCCGATCTCCGCATTGGTCGAGGCGGTCGAATCGGCCCTGGCCGAGAACGATGACGAGGACGGCCCGCCAGATGCTGTGGCTACATTGCGCGGTTGTCTGGACCGCTTGGCCCCACGGGCCAGAGAGCTGATCAATCTGCGTTACTGGGGTAGCTTATCCCCGCCGGAAATTGCCGGACGCATGCAATGGAGCGAGCCAGCGGTGCGCGTGGCGCTGCATAAGGCGCGGCGAGTTTTGGAAGAATGCCTACAACGAGATGCACGGCGACGAAAGGACGGACATGGAGATATCTGATCTCGACGATCTGCTCGACCGTTTGGCCGCCGGCACTCTTCCAATCGCTGAGCAACAACGACTAGCTCAAGATCTTCGCCTGCATCCAGCCTTGCGCCGACAGGTGCGTCACCGCCTGCAGCTGACTGGACAGCTGGCACAAGCAGTTCGACCAGTGCAGCGCATCACCTTAGCCAAACGTCGCCGGCGCGCACCGATCCGCAGGCCAGTCCTACCGCAGCTCGCCATGGCCGCAGGCATTCTCTTGGTAGTTGGGTTGACCACCTGGCTGATAGCAGCGGCTATACCAAAACAGCCCGTCGTTGAAACGCCTGAAGTTGTTCAGCAAGATGGGCCTTTTTCGCTGCAGGACCATGCCGGGACCATGACGCTTGCCGATCATTCGCGCGTCGATCTTGAGCGCGGTAGTTCAGGTACCGTGTTATCAGCAACTGATGATTGGTTACATACGGTCCGCCTTGAATCCGGAGCCGTCCATCTCAAGGTGGCACCAGGCAGCGACAGCCTGCAAGTGAATACTGAACCAGCGTCGGTTACTGCGCGTGGATCCGTCACTGTGCGCTATCTGGATGTTCCGATGGGCAGTGAACCAGCAATCATGGTTGCGGTTACCCAGGGTAAGGCACAGGTAAACGCAGTTGGGCAACGGCGGAATATCGTACAAGGCGAATGCCAGGTGATTGCTCCAGGCGGACTCGTCATGGGACGCATCGTCCGTATAGATACAAACTCGGGACATCTGGTCATTGAATCTGGTAATGCCAAATCGCACATGAACTGGAATGTCTCCAGCGCCCGCCTCCCACCCATAGAAGCCGGCGGTAAACCATTCGCGCTCAGCCAAGCACATGTCGGATACAACGTCCGTCTACGGTTGGATCCATCCGGTGCCATGGTCGAGCACATTGAAGTTCCAGCACAATGCTTTTCAGCAACGATCACCGGATGGAATCCCTCGACGCGTATCCTCACTGGCCTGCGCGAGCATCACGCCGCCGCTGAATCGTGGCCGCTTGCAACTGGCGTCGTCGCGTCGACTGCGTTGCTTGGAAAATCCATGCGCCTGACCCTCAGCCCGGTCACCCAACGCATTGAACGCATCACGGCCAGCGAACATCCGAATGGCGAACGTCGGCCAGGAGCGGGAGTGAAAGGTAGGAAATAGGAGCCGCATATCTGGCGATGACCCACTTTACCCGAAGAGTTGAACAACCACTTCCCGAACCCATTGCGCTCGCCCCCTCCGTGATTAGGGTCCCGCACGTCTAGGTGCCTGGCGCAAGCTGGGTGAAACGGGAAGCCGGTGAAATTCCGGCACTGACCCGCAACGGTAACCAGGGACCGAGCTCGATGCTGCCACTGCACCTGTAGGTGCGGGAAGGCCGAGTGAGGGATGATCTGGGAGTCCGGAGACCGGCCTAGGCTTCGTGGCGCGCCTCTCGGGGATGGGGAGCGGCTCGATCCAGGCTCGGCTTGGATCATGCCGTTCCATTTATTCTTGCATGCACGTCGCGAGCCATGCTCCGGCGTGTCGCCGTGGCATGGGTCCACGCTGAATCGCCGCCTAGGACGGCGTCCCATGTACCCACGTTGCCTCTCACTGTCCCTCCTCGCAGTTGCCGTTGGCGCTGTCGAAACCGGAACGGACACCCCCACCATCATCATCACTGCAGATCGCCACGAGAGCACGCTTGAGCGCTCGGCTGTGTCGGTCGCCGTGGTGACACGCGATGATCTGCACGATCGCGGATCTCCGACCGAAACCGTCGATTGGTTCCGCGAGCAACCGGGCATTGGCGTATTCGCACGCTACGGCGGCTTCGACGGTGGTGTTCCTGAAGTCCACATCCGTGGCTTGGATTCGACCTATACCCAAGTCGTCATCGACGGTATTCCCCTCAGTAATCCGACCAGCATCGGCAACGATCTCAGTTTCGGATTCCTCTCACCTGCTGGTCTTCAGCGGATGGAAATTCTCAAAGGCCCGCAATCGGGACTCTATGGCAGTCGCGCCGTTGGCGGCGTCGCCGGCATGCAAACCATTCGCCCGACCGCGCATGCTGAACAGCAAGCCAGCGTGACTGGCGGCAGCTTCGGAACCATGGCGGCATCGGTGCAAGCGACTGGTCCGATCACCAAGGACGTTGGTTTCGCGATTGCGGTTGAAGGACTGCACAGTGATGGCTTCAGCGCAACGACTCCCGATCCCGAAGGTAATCCCAAAGGATATGAAGCAGACAGTTTGGATCGCCTATCCTATAACGCGCGGTTAGAGTGGCGTCCGTCGCGCGAAACACTGTTCTACGCAGCGGCCATGGGTGGCACAGTCGAGCAGCAGTTTGACGATTTCTATTACGATTCATTCACCTTCGCCACCCTGCTTGATGAGACAGCCAACGACACAGTCGGAAAGAATACCGCGTTCAGTAATCGTTTCGCGGTTGGTGCTGGACACACCGATGACACCCGGGATTGGGCGGTCGATCTTGCACGCACCACCATCACCACCCACAACTTTACAATTGCTGGCCCAACCTACTTCGGTGGGCCGGTTCCAGATCCGGCAACCATCGCGTATCGTGGCGACGACGTATTCACCTCGGCTCGCTTCGGCATCAAGCCGATCGCTGGACTGCGCATCGGTGGCGGTGTCGATGGAACCTGGCGACATGGCTCGCAGGATCGCAGCGACCTGGGGCTCTTGTGGGACGATCGTGAGCGGTCAACCGGAGCGTGGGTGCAGGCTGACTGGTCGGCCACCAACGTGGAAACCAGTGCCGTCACCCGCATCGACAACTTGTCAGGATTCGGCAATCATGTATCCGGTCGATTGGCCGGTGCGGTGATGACAACAGACCAGACCGCGAAATTTCATGCGTCACTCGGCAACGGTTATCGTGGGCCAAGTCTTTACGAGCGCTTCGGTTCTGAGCGCGGTGGATTTACCTACCAAGGCAATCCTGATCTAGAGGCAGAGACATTCATCGGTTACGAGGCCGGCGTTGATGTACGGCCAGCCCAAGGCATCGCGCTGACCACCACCTGGTTCCGCACGAATTTCAAAAACAAGATGGCCTACGATTTCAATCCGTTCACCTTTGTCAGTTCGCGTACTAACTCGGCTGGAAAATCCGTCGTCACCGGGGCTGAAATTGGCGCCGAGGCAATCGATATCAAACACAGTGGTGTGGACATTGCGCTCGATTATACGCGCCAGCGCAGCACAGATGCGTCGGGAAATCGCCTCGCCTATGATCCGCAGGATCGCGGCGGCATCCGAGTGACAGCCAGACAGTCGCCCACCAATCGGACTCAGACGTGGGAATCCATCCGCTTCGAACGTACCGGTCCGTATTTCTCCGGGGCTAACGAAAACGGCCGCGTAGATGGCTATAATCTGCTGTCGGCTGCGGCAGGTGTGCAACTGGATCGCCGCTGGGATCTCAGCGTGCGCATCGAAAATCTGACTGACGAGCGTTATCTGGTTACCTCGGCGTACGGAGTCGCTTACTCGACGATGCCACGTTCCTATTTCCTGACCTTGACCGGTACATTCTGAGTCATCTCGGATTGGCGTATGGGGAACGTTATTGCCGCCAGCATGGGTCAGCGTAGGGTCTTGGAAATATCCATGACCCTACGCCGACCTGCGTGCATCTTGTCCATGACCTTGCTCTGTGTTGCCCTGGAGGCAGTCGAGGATTCGTCTGCTCTTACTGCCCATCCTACCGTCCCGGCATGGACGGAAGACACGACCGCAGCAGCAGCGCCTACCTACAGCATCCGTGAGCAGGACATAACAACTCGCGGTGGAGTGCGCAGCCTGATTGATTGGCTACGTGAAGTTCCTGGCACCCAGGTAATCAATGTCGGCGGCGGATTCGACGGTGGTAATGGCGATGTCCGCCGACGTGGCATGGCTGGTGCCTACACCCAAATTGTCCTCGATGGAATTCCGGTAAATGATCCATCGTCAATCATGGGAGACATGAACCTCTCCGTGTTCAATCCGTCTGGCGTTGAACGCATCGACATGCAGCACGGACCGTCGTCTGGCGCCAATGGCAGTCGCTCCATGGCCGGAACCATGCACATCCGCACGCTGCGTCCGAGCGACAATCACCATGAGTCGGTGACCTTCGGCATGGGCAGCAACCGTCTGCTCCGCTGTGCGCTGCAGGCGTCTGGTCCCATCGATGACCTGACCGGATACGCCGTTTCAGGAGAGGTGCTTGGCAGCAGCGGATTCTCGGCGCAAACCGCTGAACTGAATGCGGACCCCAGTCCGCACGAAAACGATGCTGTCCGTCGGGTTTCGGCTGGACTACGTCTGGAACGTCAAGTCTCGCGCGAGCTTGAACTCTACGGAGCGATCACCGCCATTCACGAAGAACAGCAACTCGATGAAATCGGACCAGACGACTCGGTGCCGGGTCGGAATGTCCGCCTACTGCGCTTGGCCGGTGGCGGTTCGGCCTGGATCAATGCAATGACCAGTGCGCAATTCGATCTCGCCTTTACTGATATATGGCAACGCGTCGATACCTCGAATGGACCTCTGGCGATTACCCCGTCACCCATGGTTGGACCATCAACCTACGATCCTACGGTCCGTGAGTTTCATGGCAGCGAGCGTTACGCGCGCCTGATCCTGGCCACGGAATACACACCCGATGTCCGGCTGCGCGGCGGCCTCGACGCGCGTTACGATCTTGCTGGCCAGGGTTACCAAGGCCATCTGCCAGAGTGGGAAGAACACGAACGCATCTTTGGTGCCTTCATTGAAGGCCGTTGCATCATGCGCAACCTGGACGTAGAGGCTTCGGGCAGGGTCGATCACCACGACGGATTCGGTTCATTAGCAACCGGACGCATTGCCGCCGCCTGGACGCCGGCCAACGAAGACTGGCTAACGCTGCGCGCAGCACTCAGCAGTGGATTTCGTGCCCCCTCGCTCTACGAACGCCTGGGCAGTCACCTGGTTGGCGACTTTGGCTTCGGTCCAGTGACCTACGTTGGCAATCCCGACCTCCAGCCTGAACACGTAACCAACGTTGAGATCGGCGTCGCAGCCTCCTGTGATCATGGCATCGAGTTGAGCGCTACAGCGTTTCGCTGGGTTTTCACTGATAAAATAGACTACAATTACTACAGTTCACCTTACACCTATAACAATCTGAAATCACAAGCCAACGTCATCGGAGTTGAATCACAACTGTCCGCCAAACATATTCGTGGCAGCAGCATCGACTGCGCTGCATCGTTCACGGCCATGAAAAGCGCCGATGGCCTCGGCAACAGCCTAGCCTTTGTTCCGGGTCATTTGTTTGGCCTGCGCGTGACCGCCCACCAAGAGCCGAACAGCCTCATACAGACGTGGCTGAGTCTCGGTGTAAACCACACTGGTTTTTACTACGGCCTTGATCAAGAGAAGGGCTATCTGCCCAGCTATACCATCGTCCAGGCTTCGGCCGGCATGACCATCGACGATACGTGGGATGTCATCGTTCGCATCGACAACGTGTTCAATAAGCACTACGGGCAAACCGCACCGTTCGATCTCAGCGGTGACACCATCCCGGATCACATCAATTCGAGTCAGCCGCGCACGTATGAACTCACCCTCAGAGGGCGTTTCTGAATGCGTACTGGGCCTGTGTTGGTCATACTTGTCGGACTCCTTGCGGTCGCCTCTCTGTTGTCCCTGAGTGTCGGTCCAGGCGGCTTTGGTGCCGGTGACCAGGTCACCGATCTGCGTCTGTTACGCACTGGTTGCGCCGCCTTGGCTGGAGCAGCCTTAGCAGTTGCCGGCGTGTTGATCCAAGGTTTGTTCCGTAATCCGCTGGCCAGCCCCGATGTCGTCGGCACCACTGCTGGAGCGACGCTGGGCGGACAGCTTGCATTGATCGCGCATGCCGTCTGCGTGGGTATTTTACCAGCCTGGCTAGCGCCTGAATTGGTTCTACCCGTCGGCTGTCTGCTCGGTGCAAGCATTGCACTCAGCTTGCTGCTCGCGGTTACCCAACGTGGCGGCGGATTGGTTATCGTGTTGCTGACCGGTTTTGTCATCACAGCGATCGTTGGCGCGATCAGCGGTCTGCTCACCAGTGTATCTGCTGGGCATTGGGAACTAGCACGCGCGTTGTCAGCCTTTGGACTCGGCGGCGTCGACGGCAAGGGCGTTGGCCATCTCTTGTTGGCGGCACCGTTGGTGCTCATCGGCACCTGTGCTGCATGGTTCTGGGGACGCTCGTGCGATGTGCTGCTTGCTGGTGAGGACGAAGCCGCGTCGCTCGGACTCGACCTCCGCACCACGCGTCGATGGCTGCTTGCTTGGACCGCACTGTTGGCCGCTGCCGCAGTTGCCGTCGGTGGCGCTCTGTCTTTCATCGGACTCATTGTCCCGCACGCGCTGCGCCCGTGGACTGGGGTTGAACACCGCAAGTTGGTGCCTGCTGCCGCGATCGGCGGCGCAGCGTTCCTGATCCTGTGCGATGTATTGTCGCGCTGCGCTCCGTTGCTGACGAACGCCATCGGCATTCAGGGCAGCGGCGAACTTCCACTGGGCGTCATCACCGGTTTGATTGGCGGACCAGTATTCCTCGTGCTCCTGATCAAGGCGCGCCGCGCTGGGACATTGACATGAGTCTCATGATTCGCGGACTCACCGCGGCACTGGGCGGATCCGCGATCCTGAACGGCGTGGATGTCGCTGCGTCGGCCGGACAGGTGACCGCGTTGGTTGGACCAAACGGTGCTGGTAAATCAACTTTACTCAAAGCCGTTCTCCAGCTAGTTCCATCGCAAGGAGACATCGCTTTCGCTGGACAGGATGTGCGCGCCCTATCACCAATAGAACGCGCACGCTGCGTCGCATATGTACCGCAACGAAGTCTCTTGGTGGCCGCTCTTCCGGTGCGCTTGGCCGTAGCAGCGGGGCGCTTCAGTCACGCGGACTGGATGGGGCAATTGCGCGACATTGATCACCATGCGGTTGAACAAGCGTTGCAGGAAGTTGATGCTCAGCACCTCGGTGAACGCACCTACAACACGCTGAGCGCCGGTGAACAGCAACGCATCCTCGTCGCCCGCGCCCTCGCCAGCGAGGCGCCTTGCATCTTGATGGACGAACCGACTGCGAGTCTTGACGTCGGTCATGCGCTCGACCTCCTGGCGCTGGCGCGTCGGCTTGCGACTGCAGGGCGCACGATTGTCGTCGTCTTGCATCAACTGGACGATGCGTATCGGAGCGCCGATCGGATCGTGATGTTGCATCGTGGACGCGTGCTAGCGTCTGGAGATCCAGCCGCCGTGTTGGCCGCAGCGCCATTAGCCGAAGCCTTCGGCATTGCGCCACTGCCAACAGGCGCACTCGGATTTCGTCGTCTGGGGTCTTCGCCATGAAGACCAACAGTCTGGTGAATCTGGTCGCCTATGTTCTAGCCTTGGTACTGGCCGCGATCGGCGTGATCTTGGTGGCACCACGCACCGCGGAAGTGGTTGTCAGCACGGCCACATTGCTGCACACGGTTCGCGATGCGCGTGGCGCGGTGTTCCCCATTCGCCCATACCAACGAGTGGTCACGCTTGATCTTCTCTCCGACGAATTGGCCGGACGCCTGCTGCCGTTATCGCGCTTGATCGGCGTCAGTGGTTGGGCCCAGGATCCAGAAGCCTGGCGTCTCGCAGGCATCCCGCGCATGGCTGGTTTGAGCGACCTGGAGTCGCTCTTGGTCATGAAACCAGATCTCATTTTGGTGTCGACCTCAGGTACCGAGATCGGTCGCATCCAACGCCTACGCGATGCTGGCATAGCGGTTTTCAACCTCGGACCAGCCGGTGGCACACGCGAACTCTGCGCGAATATCCGTCGCGTTTCACTCCTGTTGGGCGTTGGCGAGCGTGGCGAACAGATCGCAGCGCAATTTGAGCGCCGCCTGAGCCACGTCTCAACTCACCTTCCAAGCCAGATGGTTCGCCGACGCGCGCTGGTGCTTACCCCAACTGTCATCCAAGTTTACGGTGGCACCACTGGATCCTCGTTCCATGACCTAGTTCTGGCCGCCGGTCTGATCGACGCGGCCGAAGGGCATTTCGCTGAACCCTGGCCGCTGATCAGCGCTGAACAGGCACTCACCCTCGATCCTGACATCATCGTTACCCGCCGTGGCGGAGTGGACATACTGCGCCGAATTCCTGGTTTCGATCGCCTGCGCGCCCTCCATACGCCGGACGCAGCCATCGAACTACCTGAAGCCCTGTTTGACAGTCCGGGACTCAGTGTGCTTGATGCCGCCGAACGCCTGTGCGACGCGGCCTATCCCGACGCCCGCCGTAACTGACCAACTGAGCCATATCAAATTACACCGATCGCTCGGGTTCACCTGTAACACTTCGTGTTCGTGCCAGTTAAGTTGGTAGGCATGACCACGTCCAACGATTCGCCCAGCCTGCTCGCACGTATCGCCCAGAACGGCGATAGCGCCGCGTGGAACGAACTCGTTCAGCGGCACGGCACGGCTATGTATCGCGCTGCCTTGGCCGTGGCACGTCGTCCAGATCGTGCCGATGACGCCGTTCAGGAGGCATTGCTCCATGTTCGCCTGCGCGCTGATCGCTTCCGCGATCCTGGCGCAGATGGTGAAATATCGGTCCGTCGCTGGTTACAACGCCTGGCCGCCAACGCGGCGGCATCGCTGTTGACCGCCGAACGAACGCGCACCCGCATCGAATCCGCCAGCGCACGCGCAGTACCACTGGAGACCGGCATGAATGATCAGGCCGACGAACCAGCAGTTGCTCCAGCGGTCATGGCCGAGGCAATGGCCGCGATCAGCGCTGAAGATCGTCGCGTTATTCTGCTAAAATACGTCGAACAACTTGATCACCATGGCCTCGCCCAGGAATTGCAGTGCAGCGAAGTCGCCGCGCGGGTGCGGCTGCACCGCGCTCAAGAGCGCCTGCGCAAACGCCTTGCCGGTGCTGGTATCGCGCTGTCGCTGACGGCCATCTCAACCCAGATGAATGCGCTTGCTGCCGAATGCGCAACCGTAGCGCCAGCTGCATCGTCCACAGCAGCGTGGAACACGCTCATCACTTCCACTCGGCAGCCCGCGCTGCCATTTCACGTCGTAACCGGAGATCTGTCGCCCATGACCATCGCATCCATTGCCGCCAGCGTCGCGTTATTCATCGCTGGTGCGGTAATCACCGTGCAGCTTATCGCAGCAGAAACACCGCCAATTCAACCTGTCACAGCTCCACCAAATGCCGTTGTTCCAAAGGTTCCCGGCCCTGATTCCCGACCAGTTGACGAGCAAGCAGCGAGGACCGCCGCTGTCGATGCCGGTGCCGCCTTTGCTTGCGACATGTACGCCCACTTTGCCAAGCAACCGGGAAATATATTCTTTTCTCCTACCTCGCTGGAGTCAGCGTTGACCATGACCATGGCTGGAGCACGCGGGCAAACACTCGCGGAGATGCAAACCGCCTTGCATCATACCGCTGGTGATAGCGTGCACTTGGGCATGGGTTCACTGGACAAAGCACTGGTTCCCGGCAAAGACCCCGACGGAAATCCCGTCTACTTATTTGCGAGCGTCAATCGCCTCTGGGGACAACAGGGCTATCCATTCCAGCCTGATTTTCTCACCCTCCTCGACCGGACATATGGCGCTGGCCTTGCCGCGTTGGATTTCATCAACCAACCAGAGCCATCGCGTCTGCAGATTAACGCGTGGGTGCAACAGCAAACGCATGGGGCGATCAAGGATCTCATTGATCCAGGCCTCATCACCAAGGAAACGCGACTCGTTCTCACCAACGCTGTTTATTTCAAGGCGGCTTGGACCGAGCATGGTTTCAAGCCACACCGCACATCACTAGCGCCATTTACCTCTCCAATCGGACTCCAACAAGTACCCATGATGAGCCGCAGTCTTGAGATGCCATTCGCCGACCTTGGCCACAGTTATCTTGTGGCACTGCCATTTGTGAACGACCAAGTCGAAATGATCTTACTGGTTCCCATGGATTCAGATGTCACTGCAAGGAAAGGACTGCGTGCACTGGAACAACGTCTGACCGCGACGACCGTAACTGCATGGCGCAAGCAGGCTCGCGAAAGCAATGTTGGTATTTTCCTTCCTCGTTTCCAGATGAACTGGAAGCAGGATCTCCGCCACCAGTTGCAGGCAGCCGGCATGCGCGCCGCCTTTGAGCCGAATGCAGATTTATCGGGTCTCCATGCCACTCGCGAACCAATCTGCATCAACCAAGTCATTCATCAGGCTCATCTTGCCGTGGACGAGACCGGGGCTGAGGCAACTGCCACCACAGCCGCCGGGGGATTGTTGGGAGGAGATCACGAACCTGATCGAGAAATCCACTGTGATCGCCCATTCATTATCCTCATTCGCCACGTTCCAACCGGTGCCTGGTTGTTCCTGGGCCGGGTCGAACAGCCACAGACGAATTGATGCGGGCTCCTGGGATCGCCGAGTTGTACTCGGCCGTTGCAATGGGCGGCTCTGATCTACGGGATTTGAACTTCGAGCCGAGTACAACTCGGCGATGCCAGGGTCCTGGACCCGACGCCAATATCCCCACCATGCCGGACATGGCTGATATTACCCCGACCGGCAAGCCCGGTGACATCGACGCGCTGATCCGCTGGAACGACCACGGTCTGGTCACGGTCGTGACCCAAGATCGTGCGACGGGAGTGGTGCTGATGGTAGCGTGGGCTGATCGCACGGCGCTCAACCAAACCCTCACCTCGCGGCGGGCAACGTACTACAGCCGCAGCCGCAAGAAGCTGTGGGTGAAAGGCGATGAGAGCGGATACGCACAATCGGTGGTTGAAGTTCGTACTGACTGCGACGGCGACTGTCTGCTCTACGTCGTCGATGCACCAGGCCCAGCCTGCCACCAGTTGCGGCGTTCGTGCTTCTCGCATCGGATTGATGCTGACGGCTCCGTTCACACTGACAGACCGGTGATCGCCTGAATCGCAGCCCAGTCTCGACGGATGGCTTCGCCAATGATACCCCCTCGACTGGGCTGCTTGGCTGTTGCTGCAGGGGCAAGCCCCCGCACCCCCGTACTACTTTGGCATGATCGTTTCTGAAGACATGAAACGTTCACGCCAAAGTAGTACCGCTTCGCCGATGCCTGTTCTTACCGTCTCACGGGCAACCACTGGCTTCATCCAACGTGGACATCCCTGGGTTCGCCCGGATCGCTTCACGCGTGGACTGGACACATTGACATGCGGCGAGCCCTGCTTGCTGATTGACGAGCGCGGCATGGGTCAAGCGCTGGCGCTGGCCGATCCCGAAGCGCCAGTCTGCGCCCGGGTGTACAGCACGCGCACCGATCGACCGTTCGATCCCGCGAGCGCGGCTGAACACGCATGGGAGCGCCGCAAGCCACTGCACAACGATCCAGCAACCAATTGCTATCGCCTCGTTCACGGTGAAGCCGATGGCTTGCCTGGGCTGCAGATTGATCGTTTTGGACCGTGTTTATCCGCGGTTATCACGGCACGCTGCATCATGCCGTATCTTGATGTGATATTGGGCGTGCTAGCCGCGCGCCTACCCGGTGCCACGGTGGTCATCCATGAGCATCTTGATGATGTGCGCCGCGCCGCGGTCGTATCCCGACGTTGGCCTAACAGCAATGCCGCTGATCCATCCCAGATCATTGAAGGCCACGAACTCGGCGTGCACTATCCCCTGCGTCCGGGTGCCGGCATTGCCAGTGGACTGTACATTGATCAGCGCATGAACCGCGCTTGGCTTGGCACACGCTGTCGCGGGAAATCGGTGCTCAATCTCTTCGCCTACACCGGGGCTTTTTCACTCAGCTTGCTGTCCGCTGGAGCCGCACGCGCCATTGACGTGGATCTCGGTGGTCCGGCATTGGAACGTGCGACGACTGCCGCAGCACGCAATGGACTCAGCGAGCGCCATACGACTGTGCATGGCGACGCGCGAACGTTCTGCGCCAGCGATCGCACTACGCACGATATCGTGATCATCGATCCACCAACCGCAGCCCAAGGCGCTGGCGGTTGGTTACTGCGGCGTGATTTTCCGGAACTTCTGCGCCTAGCCTGGGAACGTGTCGCGCCTGGCGGTCTCTTATTTGCCACCTGCAACACCTTGGGAAAACCATTTCCGCTGCGCGAGACATTGATGACAGTCTGTGGACATGGACAATTCACAAATCCACCTGGTCCTGGTCCGGATGTACCACAGCTGCGGGGTTTCCCTGAAGGCCTGCCATTCCGCTGCGCAGCGCTCGTAAAACCAGCGCATTGAGCAACCGTACCAGCCATTGCCGACCAAGGCGTGCCGCCTAGAGTCTCGCCCTATTCATGGCTTCCCGGCTCCATCCCGTTATTGGCCTCGGACGCACAACCATCCGTATGGGGTCCTATGTCATCGCGGTAGCCACAATCATTGGCTACGCGGTCTTGACCATGTTCCACGGCTGGAAGACCTTGCCGCGCGTTGCTCGCGAGGTGCTCAAGCGCCAGATCCTGTTCACCGGCGTTGAGGCGCTGCCGTTTGTTGCCTTAATCGCCATCCTCACCAGTTCAGTGGTGGTTGTTCAGGGTACGCTCGGAGTGGGCAGTAAGGAATTGATGGGCACCCTGCTCATCACCGTTGTGTTTCGCGAAATTGGTCCACTGATCGTTGCCTTCATCGTCATTGGCCGCAGTGGGGCCGCGATCGCCGCTGAGCTAGCGAGCATGCGCGTCAATCGCGAAATCGATTCCCTGGAAGCGATGGGCGTTGATCCGTTTGATTACCTGATTGTACCGCGCATGGCCGGTGTCGTTGCAGCCATGATCGGCTTGACCATCGCCTTCGTGACCTGCTGTCTTGCAAGCGGCTGGCTCCTGTTGCTTTTGGCTGCCGCAGCGCCGCCCTCGTTGACCGAGTATGCGGCCATGCTCTCGGCTCCGCTCGGAATTGGCGATCTCCTGGTTTTCCTCGCTAAAACAATCGTTCCCGGCTTGCTCATCGCTGCCGTCGCCTGCCATGAAGGCCTGGTGGCGGCGACCTCATCGACCGAAGTTCCCCGCGCTGCCACTCGTGGCGTTGTGCGCGCCCTGTCAGCCGTGTTCATCTGGGATGCCGGCGTCACTGCGTTGGTCTATCTGCGATGAACGACAGCGCTCCGGTTATGTCGTTTGGCAACGTTGACTGGACGCCTCCAGGTTCTGATCGGCCGTTGTTCACCGGACTCACTTTTGATATTCGTCCCGGTGAGCTTGTGGTGCTCACCTCCTGCCTCGGCGGCGGCAAGTCCAGTGCGTTACGCATGGCTGTTGGCCTGGACCAGCCCAGTCACGGCAGCGTCACGGTTTGTGGACAACCGCCGGCACGAGTGCGCACCCGAGTCGGCTATGCTGCCGATCAAGGAGCATTGCTCGCCAACCTGACCTTGAGAGAGAATTTGATTCTCCCCCTACGTTGGCAGCAGGACCTTTCCCCTGCGGATGTCGAGCGACGGGCCCAAAAAGCACTGCATTTGTTCGGTGTAACCGACATCCCGGTCACCACACCTGCGTATGCACCGACCAACATTCGCCGTCTCGTTACCCTCGCACGCGCCATGATTCTGGAACCAGCAGTTCTGGTACTTGACGATCCGACCGATGACTTCGACAGCGAATCGGCCTCGGAGATCTGGCGCCATCTTGCCGATATCGCTGTCGACCGGCAGGTGGCTATACTAGCCACCGCGACAGTGCCCCCGGTTTTGCCGACCGCCCGCTTCATCCATATCGATGCAACCTCTTCACCAGGAACCCGAAAGTTTTCCGCTGCCCAACGCAGCGTTTCCGGCGTCCCATTTCGTAAGCAATAACCCATGACTGACCAACCGTTCAAATTCCGCCATCTCGATGCCATCGTTGGTTCATTCGTTGTTGGTGGAGTTGTCATTGTCGTTGCAGCACTGCTGCTGGTGGGCCATGCCCGACAGTTTTTCACCCTCAAGGACAAGGTGCTGGCAAGAACATCTACCGCGGTGAATAAGGATCTCAGCAAAGATCAGCTAGCTGCGCGCTTAGAATTCTACGAAGAGCTTGCCGAATCTTTGCGTCCAGGAACCCCAGTTGAACTGTCGGGCAGACAAGTCGGACAGGTTGAAGAGGCAAGTATCGAGCACGGTTGCGTGAATATCACCATGTATATCGAGCGCGAAGCTTTGGGCCGTTTACATCAGGACGCCCACGCAGTCATCAAGATGCCACTGGCCCCCTTCATGGGCCAGACTCGGGTCCTACTCAAAGCTGGATATGACGAAGGTAAACTCGTCATCGGTGAGCACATGGCTCCATTACCCATTGATCCCCCGCGCGATTCGACGGCGATGGCGATGGCGGTGCTGCGCGACCTGGAATCCAATCTTGGCCCACTGATGTCCAGTATCACCGCGCTGGTGAACGAATCGCGCGGCATGGTGGTTGATGTCCGTTCGCAGCGGATTCCCCAGCAAGCCGGTGAATTCATGGCGAGCCTCAAAGAGCAGAAGGTTCCTGAACGCGCTGCGGCGCTGCTGGCCCGCGCCGAACAGATCAGCGCTCACATGGAAGGCATCGCCGCTGCGGCAGAACGCCTAGCCACTGGCCTCGATCAGGGTCGTGGCCTCGCTGGAAAAGCGCTTCGTGACGAAAATCTGGCCACTGATCTTACCCGCCTAGCCCACGATCTCCGTGCTATTACCGCTGAAATCCGTCGCGCTTCGCCTGCCATTCCCCAGCTCACTGACAATGTCGGAACCTTGCTTACTGAAGTCCAGCGCCTGGTCGATGGCATCAATCGCCATTGGTTGCTGCGCAGTTACACCGACATTGGCGATCCGACTCGGTTGATTCCAAGCGGTATCGTCGCGCCACCTGCCGATCAACCTGTTCCCACGTCGGGAGCAAAGCCATGAAACATCTACACGTCGTGCTGCTACCCGGGCTGTTCTTGGCCATCGGCTGCAGTCAGTCGCCACGTCTGATTCCTGAGCAACGCGCGGCAGGACTGTCGGCATCCGGAGCCGCTGCATTCGCCGCTGGCCATCACCACACGGCAGCCGCACGCTATTCTGCCGCAACCGATGCCAGCCTGACCATCGATGATCGCGCTGCCGCCTCACGTGATCTGCATAACCGTGGCATCGCTCTCTTGGCCTGTGGCGCAGCCGAGGCCTCGGTACAGGACTTTCGTGAGTCTATTCGCTTGGCCGAATTGTCCGCATCGCCGCCCAATGAACGTGCAGCAACCCGGATCGCGTTAGCCACCGCGCACGTGGAGCTTGGCCATCTGGAAGAGGCGCTAGCCTCCTGCCGTACCGCCGTTGATGAAACCGCCTCAGGTGGCGACGCTGGACTGTATGCGCGCGCATTGGCCAGTCGTGCTGCGGTGCAACTGCGACGAGGTGATCGCGCCGCTGCTGTCGTCGATCTTGATGCGGCGATCGCCCAAGCTGCTGGAAATGACGGCGCCTCCGGCACGGTTGCGGTGGTCCGCGGTCACGTGTTGGTTGCCAGCGGCGACGCTCCTGGAGCCGATACGTCCTATGCCCGCGCGGTCGGATTTTTCCGGGCTGCTGGCGATACGCTTGGCTTGGCGGCCGCACTCGACGGCGCTGCGCACGTCGCTGAAACCACGGCACATAACGATCCGACCAGACTGCGCGAGGCGGCCCATCGCTGGCGTCGTGCGGCTGCTGTTCCTGCGGGTGGACCTGTCGGTGCTGCTAAACGCTTACGGGCTGCGGCTCGCTGTCTACGCGCAGCCGGAGATGTCAGTCAGGCTGACGACCTCGACGCCAGCGCCGCGCGACAGTAATCCTAAAACCGGCGTTTGAAAAACACCAAGGCACCCGCAGAGGCGCAGAGGCCGCGGAGATCGCTGAGGAGAGCGCGATTGGATCATTCCCCTGCGGGTGATCGACACTGAAAACCATCACGTCTTCTAACCTAGGAACCCTGCAACCTCTGCGTAACTCTGCGCCTCTGCGGTTGCCTTGGATCGCGCTGTTTAGGGTAATCGCTAGCCGAGGGCCCGCTCGACGGCTTCAGAAAGTTTCGTCACAATCAAGCGTCCTTTACCGCTGCCAGCCCCAGGTCCAACTAGGCGCTGGAAACCGAGTCGCCTGGCCTCGGTGGCGCGCAATTCATAGCGTGGAGCCGGACGTAATTCACCACCCAAGCCGACTTCGCCAACCGCCACTAAATCAGGAGGAATCGGTACATCGCGCCACGCACTTGCTACAGCGAGAGCCACCGCGAGATCAGCCGCTGGTTCGCTCAGCTTTGCGCCACCGGTGACATTGACATAGACGTCGTGTGTTCCGAGCGGCAGACGCAGGCGCCGCGCCAGTACAGCCAACACCATCGCGACACGATTAGGATCAAGGCCGCTAACCCGGCGCGCTGGACTTGGCGCTTCGTTGGGACCGACCAACGCCTGTACTTCGACCAGCAAGCACCGATTCCCTTCGACCGCTGGAACCACGCATGAACCAGCGACCGACGCATCGCGATCAGCGATAAAAACGCCGGATGGATCAGGGACTTCTTCAAGTCCATTGGTTCCCATGCGTAGCAGACCGATTTCCGAGGTGGCCCCAAAGCGGTTTTTCACCGCCCGTAGGACGCGCAGATCAGCGTAACGATCGCCCTCAAACGCGAGCACCGTGTCAACCAAGTGCTCGAGCAGTCGCGGCCCCGCCAAGCTGCCGTCCTTGGTTACGTGACCGACGAGAACCAACGTGACCCCAGCGCGTTTGGCTGCGGCGACCAATTCAGCAGCGCAGGCACGGACCTGGGAAACGCCACCAGGTTCGCCATCGACGCCATCAAGACTCAGCAATTGGATCGAATCAACAACTGCGAGTCGATGTTCACCGGTCGCGATGCGCGCAGCAATCGCGCGGGCATCACCGCCAGCCGCAAGTTGCAGACCAGGGGCCAACGCACCGACGCGCTTAAGTCGGGCGCGTACTTGGCTCAACCCTTCTTCGGCAGTGACGTAAAGCGCCGGAGCCTGCCGTGCAATCGCCCCGGCAACCTGAGCGAGCAACGTACTTTTGCCGATGCCCGGCTCACCACCGAGCACGATGGTTGCACCAGCCGGCAATCCGCCGCCAAGGACGCGATCCACTTCACCGATGCCGGTCGCCAAGCGCGGCGGATCCGGTGCGCCGACTGCCTCGGCTAACTCAACGATCAGTGCCGCGTGTCCACCGCTGCCGCGACCGCTGGCCATGCTGACTTCGGCCGCCGACAACTGTACCACGCTGTTGAACGCGCCGCACCGCGGGCATTTGCCAGCCCACTTCAGGAGCTGTTCGCCGCACTCGCCGCATCCCCAGCCGGGTTCTTTCTTCGCCATGCGCCGCATCCAAGCAGAACGGAGCAAGAAAGGAAGCGTTCGAACGTAGCGCCGACTTCAGTCAACGACCGGTCTTTAGTCGGCCGATGGGGCAATGACTGGCGCACTCTCCCTCGGCTACATCATCCCCAGCGTGAGCGATCTCATCCACTACCTCCGTGAACGCCAACGTGAACTCACCACGTATTTCACCCCGCAAAAAACCACCGCCTGGCGCCTGTATGATGGCGAACTGCTTGAACATTCCTACTCGATCGATTGGTATGCCGGTGCTGTGGTCGCATACGCCCACGCTGGATCTAACTCAGGACCTGATCCGACCGCGATTGCATCGGCCCTGAACATCCCCACTGATCTCGTCTTCGTCAAAGAGCGCCGCCGTCAACGCGATCGTCAACATGGTGGGCAATACCAGGCGATCGCCCGCGCCGGTGCCGAGCGGACCGTACGTGAAGCCGGGCTCCAGTTCGCCGTTAATCTCTCTGACTACGTGGACACCGGTCTGTTCCTCGATCATCGCCCATTACGCGCCACCGTCGGAGCATCCGCCGTAGGCAAGCGCGTCCTGAATTTATTCGCCTACACGGGCGCATTTACCGTGCACGCCGCAGCGGGAGGCGCTCGCTCCACTGTGACGGTCGATTTGTCCAATACCTACCTACGCTGGGCGCAGCGGAATCTGGATCTGAACCGGCTGCGTGGCGACCACCGTATGGTGAAGGCCGACTGCATCCGTTGGCTCGGCGAGCAGCACCACGACCGTTTCGATCTGATCATCTGTGATCCGCCGACGTTCAGTAATTCCAAAGCCATGACGAAGTCTTGGGAGATCGAACGCGATCAGGAGTGGTTACTGTGGCGCTTATGGAATCTGCTGACGCCTGGTGGGACCGCGTGGTTCAGTACCAACAAGCGTGGCTTTGTTCTGACGCAGAAAACACCGCCGTTTTCTGCAATCGACGACATAACCGATAAAACGGTCGCCTATGATTTTTCCGGAAAGCATCCTCACTCCTGTTGGCGCATGCAACGGTAACCAGATCATGCATGCATGGATGATACGACTTGGGAATCATGCATTGCCGATAGGCCGTTCGTTCCCCGGAGTGTTTTCAAGTCCGTCATTCGGCACGGAAACGGAACGTTTCTGGTGAAGAAAACTGCCTGACCGTGGACGCGGTGCATCGTAAACCTAGATTTTGCGCGTGCGCATCATGCCCTCCCTTATGATCGCGGTTGCTTTTGTTGGTGGGGAACGCCACTTTTTCATCACATCCAATCCCCGCTGTGCCGCCATAGTACCAAACCACGGCAACACGTTCCTCACATTCTCCGACCCAACCACGAGTCCTTGAGAGACATGCCCATCCTCGTCCTCAACTGCGGTTCCTCTTCGGTGAAGTTCGCGGTCATCGACCCGACGATCGGCAGCCATCTTATCGTTGGTCTGGGCCAACGACTCGATTCACCACAAGCAACGCTCAATTGGCAGGATGCAACCGGCAATCACGAACAGGCTCGTGCCGGAGCGAGCCATGAAATCATCATCGGTGAAATTGCCAAACTACTGGAGCGCACCGGACAACTCACTCATGTAGTTGGCATTGGTCATCGGGTGGTCCACGGTGGATCGCGATTCGCTCGATCCGTGCTTATAAATGACCAAGTCGAAGCGGGAATTGAAGCCTGCAACCATCTTGGACCTCTGCATAATCCGCCAAATCTGATCGGCATCCGCCTCTGTGGCCGATTCTTTCCTGGGCTCAAGCAGGCCGCTGTTTTTGACACCGCTTTCCACCAAACCATGCCTGCGAAGGCTTTTCGCTATGCAGTACCGGACGAGTGGTACTTCAAGCACGATGTTCGACGCTACGGGTTTCACGGCACCAGCCATCGCTTTGTAACCAGCGAAGCGGCCCGCCGACTTGCGCTGCCGCCTGAGCGTTGCCAATTCGTCATCGCCCATCTCGGCAACGGCTGCAGTGCAACTGCCGTGAAAAACGGCCAGAGCGTCGACACCACGATGGGCCTCACCCCGCTCGAAGGATTGGTGATGGGTACACGCTCGGGTGATATTGACCCGGCCGTCATCGGTTACATGGCCGATCGTCTCGGCTGTGACGCCAAGAAGGTCATCGACATACTCAACAAGCAGAGTGGCCTCCTCGGACTTTCAGGAGTTTCCAACGACATGCGCGTACTGCTGGCAGCCGCCGAGGCCGGCAACGAGAAAGCCCGCCTGGCTATCGACGTTTTCAGCTATCGCTTAGCCAAACACCTGCTTGGCCTCTGTGCCGCCCTTGAGCGACTGGACGCGGTAATCTTCACCGGTGGCATCGGCGAGAACTCGCCTCCCATTCGCGCTGCTACCGTGGCACAACTCAAGGTGCTTGGTCTGGAACTCGACCCAGCGGCCAACGCGGTTCATGGCGCCGCGCATGGTAGTCGCATCAGCAGTCCGCAATCGATCCCGGTGCTGGTAGTGTCAACCAACGAAGAATTACTCATCGCCCGCGACACCGCTGCCCTGCTCAACCTCACCTGAGATCCGGAGTCTCCATGGCCCGCGCTCTGCTTGTTGTTCCCAGCTGCCACAACGTTGGTCTTACCAGCGTCTGCCTCGGACTCGTACGTGCGATCGAGCGTCAAGGTATCCGGGCCGGATTCTTCAAACCTATCGCCCAAAGCGGCGGTGGTCATGAAACCAATGACCGCTCAGTCGCCATCATCCGCTCAGTGAGTCGCATTACGACCCCCGATGCTCTTGAACGACACCACGCCGAGGCGCTGCTTGGCCGTGGCGAGGAGCAAGTTCTGCTCGAAGAAATTGCCGGACGCTACCAGAAGGCGGCCAAGGACACCGATCTCGTCGTGATCGAAGGCATGGTTCCAGGAATGGATCAGGTGTATTCCTCGCGCATTAATTCCGCCGTCTCCAAATGTCTCGACGCGGATGTCATCTTGGTTGGTCTTCTGGACCCACACAATCCAGCCGAGACTGCCGAAACGATTGAAATTCAAGCTCGTAATTACCCTGGCCGGATCATCGGTGCCATCCTCAGTAAGATTGAAGTTCCCGGGGCCATCTGGCGCGGCGTCACTCCGGGCGCTGAGCCACCACTCACCAGCAGCCACGCCAGTCTGCTGGCACCCTTCATCAGTGCGCTCACCGCCAAGCACATTCCCGTGGTCGGTGCCGTCCCGCTGCGACCGGACCTCGCCTATCTTCGCCTGAAGGATCTCGCGCGCACCATTGGAGCACGCACACTCATTGCGGGTGACGCCAACCGCCGCGTCGAGCGCACCACCTTGATTGCCCGTAACGTCCAGCACTCCATCGATTTTCTACGTTCCGGATCCCTGGTTGTGACTCCGGGCGATCGCGACGATATCTTCATGGCCTGCGCACTCTCAGCGCTGAGTGGAGTGCAGCTTGCTGGCGTCCTGCTCACTGGAGATTTCAAGCCTGATTCCCGCGTGATGCGTCTCTGCGAAGGGGCCATGAGCACCGGTCTAAGCGTGCTGGTCACTGAGAAAGACTCCTTCATGACCGTGGCAGAAATCGTCAGCATGAACAGTGAGATGCCGATCGATGACAGCGAGCGCATCGAGCGAACGATGGACGTAGTGGCCAATAATATCGACAAGGGCTGGGTCGGCTCGCTGCCCACCGTGAAACGCGAGCAGCGCATGAGCCCGCCTGCCTTCCGCTACCAACTGATCGAGCACGCCCACGCCCTGAATAAACGCATCGTACTGCCGGAAGGAGACGAGCCCCGTACGGTTGCGGCAGCAGCGATCTGTGCCGAGCGCGGTATTGCTCGCTGCATCCTGCTCGGCGATCCCGCACGCATTCGTGCGGTTGCTGATGGTCAAGGGATCAAACTACCTGAATCAGTACAGATCATGGACGCGACCAGCAATATCGAGCGCATGATCGCGCCCATGGTCGAGTTGCGTAAAACCAAGGGCCTCACCGCCGAACAAGCACGCGAGCAGCTGCAGGACAACGTGGTACTCGGCACCATGATGATCAAGACCGGAGAAGTTGACGGTCTTGTCTCAGGCGCAGTTCACACCACCGCCAACACCATCCGGCCAGCCCTTCAGTTGATCAAACTGCAACCTGGTATGAAACTCGCCTCGTCGATCTTCTTCATGTGCCTGCCTGATCAGGTCGTGGTGTACGGCGACTGTGCCGTGAACCCCAATCCGACCGCCGAAGAAATGGCCGACATTGCGATCCAGAGCGCTGACTCTGCTGCCGCATTCGGCATTCCACCGAGGGTAGCGATGCTCAGTTACTCCACCGGCACTTCTGGTGCAGGTTCGGATGTCGAGAAGGTGGATCAGGCCACCAAACTGGCCAAGCAGCGACGTCCTGATCTGCTGATCGACGGCCCCCTCCAATATGACGCTGCGATCATGCCCGATGTCGCCAAAAGCAAGGCGCCCAACAGTCCGGTGGCAGGTCGTGCGACGGTCTTCATCTTCCCCGACCTCAACGCCGGCAATACTGCCTACAAAGCGGTCCAGCGCTCCACTGGCTGCATTTCAATTGGTCCGATGATGCAGGGCATGGCTCGGCCAGTGAACGACCTTTCGCGTGGATGCCTGGTCGAAGACATCGTGTTCACGATCGCCCTAACTGCGATCCAAGCTGGACCAAAGGCCCAACAAAAAGCCAAATAACGCGGCTATTTTGCTTATCCTAAATTCGAAATTTCAAGGCAACCGCAGAGGCGCAGAGGCCGCTGAGATCGCAGAGGAGAGCGAGATGGGCTGTCACCCATCGGGTGACTCGTACCGGAAACGACCATGTATACTAACCCAAGCCCTCTGCGACCTCTGCGTAACTCTGCGCCTCTGCGGTTGCCTTGGATCGCGTTGTTTTGAATTAGCAGCCGATCAGGGCTTGCTGGAGATCCGCTTCGAGGTCACTCGCGTCTTCGATGCCGACGGAAATACGGATCAGATCATCGGTGATACCAACTTTACGGCGCACATCCTCGGGCATCGAAATGTGCGTCATCGTCCACGGATGTTCGATCAGCGACTCAACTCCGCCAAGTGATTCAGCGAGAATAAACAACTTGGTCTTGGTCAGCAGACGTTTCGCTGCTTCACCGCCACCCTTGAGCCGGAAGCTGAATGTGCCACCGCCGCCAGTCATCTGACGCTTGGCAAGCGCATGCTGGGGGTGACTTTCGAGCCACGGATGGAGGACGGCGGATACAGCGGGGTGCCGCTCCAGGTAGCGCGCGATATGCATCGCATTGTCGTTGTGGGCACGCATGCGCAGCGGCAGGGTCTTGAGTCCGCGCATCACCATGAAGCAATCATGCGGAGCCTGCACCGAGCCAAACGCATTCTGCAAGAAACCCAAGCGTTCAGCCAAGGCTGAATCCTTGACGATCAAAGCACCACCGACCACATCGCTGTGACCGTTGATGTACTTGGTCGTGCTGTGCAGCGAAATATCGATGCCGAGATCAAGCGGACGCTGGTAAAATGGCGACAGGAACGTGTTGTCGCACAAACTAAGGATGCCGCGCTTGCGACAGACCGTGGCCAATGCTTCCAGATCAAGCAAGTTCATCAGCGGGTTGGTCGGCGACTCCAGCCACACCATCTTGGTATTCGGTTTCAGCGCACGATCTAAGACCTTGGGGTCGCGCAAATCGACGAAATCGACTGCGACTCCCATACGAGCGGTGACACTGGTGATCAGTCGGTAGGTGCCGCCGTACAGATCATCGTGAACAACGAGGTGATCGCCGGCCGACAACAAACCGAGCGCTGTCGCCTCAGCCGCCATGCCCGTGGCGAGGGCAAATCCCCGACAGCCCCCCTCAAGCGCTGCAAGTGCATCCTCCAACGCTTGTCGTGTTGGATTGCCACTGCGGCTGTAATCGAAACGCCGTGGTTGGCCGAACCCAGCGAACGAATACGTCGAACTGAGGTACAGCGGCGGCATGACCGCTCCATACTCAACATCCGGTTTGACGCCGGCGTGGACACAGAGGGTCTGCATTTTCATGGGATATTCCTAGGCTCTACTGCCCGAGGCCTTCAAACAACACGGTCGAGAGATAGCGCTCACCGGCATCCGGCAGTACAGTGACAATCGTCTTGCCCGCGAACTCGGGCAGTTTTGCCAGGCGCACGGCAACGGTTGCGGCAGCACCGCAACTGATGCCACTGATAATGCCCTCCTCCTTGGCCAGGCGGCGGGACATCTCAACGGCTTCGTCGTCAGTCACCCGCTCGACCCGATCAATGAGCGAGAGGTCGAGGATCGTGGGCAGGAAGTTCGCTCCGATGCCCTGGATCTTGTGTTTGCCGGGCGCGATTGGTTGGCCGGCCTTGCTTTGCGTGATGATTGGGCTGGCGGCTGGTTCAACCGCTACGGTGAGCAGTGCCTTGCCCTTGGTCTTCTTCCAGAATCGCGAGACACCGGTGATCGTGCCGCCAGTACCAACGCCGGCGACAAACACGTCCATCTTGCCATTGGTGTCGTCCCAGATTTCGGGGCCAGTGGTATCGTGGTGAATCTGGGGGTTGGCCGGGTTTTTGAACTGTTGCGGAAGGAAATAACGACCGGGATCAGACGAGGCAATCTCTTCGGCTTTTTTCACGGCTCCGGCCATGCCTTCGGCACCGGGCGTCAACACCAGCTTGGCACCGAAAGCAGCCAGTACGCGGCGGCGCTCGATCGACATGGTCTCAGGCATCGTCAACGTGATAGGATAGCCGCGTGCCGCAGCGACAAAGGCGAGCGCAATGCCGGTATTGCCCGAAGTTGGCTCGACGATCTCCATGCCGGCCTTGAGTGCACCGCGTTTTTCTGCGTCCCAGATCATCGCTGCACCAATGCGGCACTTGACCGAGTACGCTGGATTGCGGCCTTCAATCTTGGCGAGCACCGTGGCGCCAGCGCCCGCATTGACCCGGTTCAAGCGAACCAGTGGGGTGCGGCCGATGGAGAGTGAGTTGTCGTTGTAGATGGGCATGGCCTTGGTTCTCTTAGAGGTGACAAAATATCAAGCGTCGGATCAGATAGCGTAATCCGGATCGGCTGTCTTAGCAGCAGTGGTTCCAGGCACGGCGTAGGTCCGATACTCGGTAAAACCAACAAATACCATATCGCTCGTCCGTAACACCAGTTCGCGCTGGCGCTCGTGCGGGATCTGTGCTTCCACCCGCTGGCCTCCATCACTGCGCAGCAAATCGACCCGCACCATCGGTCCCGCCGACATCACCGCTTCGACCATCGCTGGAATTTGACAAATGCCGTCACGCGTCCGCGATACGGTGACGTCATGCGGCCTGACATACGCGACGACACTGCCTTCAGCGTGTTGCGAGGGCAGCCTAAGATCGCCCAACTGCGCGTGACCATCCTCGGCCCGACCGTGAAACACATTGATTTGACCCAGGAAATGGTGCACGAATGCCGTCGCCGGTTTAGCCCAGACCTCATCGGGCGAACCTTGCTGTTCGATCTCGCCTTTGTTGATGATCACCACCCGATCGGCAACCTCGAGCGCTTCTTCCTGATCATGGGTTACGAATACCGTTGTCACACCAGTCTGATCGTGGAGCTGGCGCAGCCAACGCCGCAACTCAGCGCGAACTTTGGCATCGAGAGCACCGAATGGCTCATCGAGCAGCAACACTCGTGGTTCGACTGCCAAGGCACGTGCGAGTGCGATGCGTTGACGCTGACCACCCGACAGTTGATGCGGAAAGCGCTGGGCAGTCCAATCAAGTTGTACCATCTTGAGCAGATGATCGACTCGGCGTTTGATCTCGTCGGCTGGTGGACGCTGCGCCGCTGGACGCACAGTTAAACCGAAGCCAACGTTATCGGCAACGGTCATGTGACGAAATAATGCGTAGTGTTGAAACACGAAACCAACCCCACGGTCCTTGGCACCGATACTGGTCTGATCCTTGCCGGTAAATAATACGCGGCCTGAGTCTGGGGCCTCGAGTCCAGCGATGATCCGCAACAAGGTGGTCTTGCCCGACCCGGATGGCCCAAGCAACGCCACAAGTTCACCGCTCGCGATGTCGAGCGACAGATCATCCAAGGCGGTGAAACTGCCGAAACGTTTGGTCAGATGTTCGACGGAGATGCTCATCGCATTGCCGCACGTTCGCAATTCGTGGTTCGCGCTTCGCGGTTGTTCGTCCGATGGAAGGCGACCTGCATGTTGTTCGTGATAACGAACATTTTGGTTGTCGCAACTAAACCGCGAACGGCGAACCGTGAACCACGAACTTCTGAGCTCACAAACGCTCCGGTTTGGCGAGAAACTCGGCAATCCGGTTGAGCAGCCGCGCAGCATCGCCGCCGTCGGCGATACGGTGGTCGAACGTCAGGGTGACTTCTACCGCACGAACGCGGTCCCACGATTTGCTGGCCGGATTCCACTCGGGATGGTTCTGCGG
Source organism: uncultured candidatus Brocadiaceae bacterium (assembly GCA_964652775.1). Classification (GTDB taxonomy): domain Bacteria; phylum Planctomycetota; class UBA11346; order UBA11346; family UBA11346; genus UBA11346. The sequence continues at coordinate 203,767 of CAZZAM010000003.1, forward strand.
CGCACCAATCCCCAAAATGACACTGTGTCCAGGCAGCGGAATCGGCGTTGCCCAGGTGATACCAAACACGCCGTAGTTCGACACCGTTCCGACCGCTTCGCCTGCTTCGGCAATTTTTCCAGCACGCGCCTTTTCAATAATTGCTTCGATCTCAGTTGTCAGGGTTGGCAAGGCAAGTTCATCAACTCGGCGCACGACCGGAGTCAACACACCGTCTCCAACTTCAACTGCAACCGCAAGATCAAGCGTGCCCGGTTGATGCACACGGTTGCCGTAAAGCCGCTTGGCAAATGGACTGCCCTGGCGCAATGCGACAGCCAAAGCACGCATGCCATAGACGGTTAAGCTCGGTCGACCGACAACGGTTCGCCGATGTGCCAGCAGCGCATCGATCCGCACGGTTGTCGCAACGGTTGCGAGCGGACGTGTCCACGAACGTGTCATCGCTCCCGCAACCGCCTGACGAATCGGCGGCATCGGTTCGCCCATCGCGAGGTAACGCTCGATGTCTGACGCAGAAATACGACCGCCAGTTCCTGTGCCATTGATGAATGCGAGATCCGAAGCCTTGAGGCCGCTTTCCGCGACCATCTCGCGCACGCGCGGCGAGAGGAACGCACGCTCGCCCACCCCGCCAAGCATCATCGACGGAGCCAGACGCGATGAGCCAGCGTCGCTTTCACGAGCAGGCGCTGGCAGGTTGCGCTTGCGTTGGCTGGAACTCGGCGCGCTAATATCGTGAACGTTCGCGGGTAATCCTACTCCGGTTATTACCGCTGGTGCCTCATCGGCGCTGGCACCGTCGCTGACATGGCCAAGCAAGTCGCCAACCTTGAGGACATCGCCAGCCTGGGCACAGACGTCGGACAACACACCGTCCGTTGGAGCAGCAACCGTCAGCAGTGACTTTTCGGTTTGGACTTCGACCAGTTCCTGTTCGGCTTTGACCGCCACGCCAGGCTGCACCAGCCAGGAGACGATCTTCGCTTCAGCAGCTGCTTCGCCAAGTTGGGGCATGCGGATTGCTGTCTTCATGGCTTCAGAACCTAACCACTTCGAGGGCCGCCTGAACAATCGCCAGATCATCAGGATGATGAGCGGCGAATAGGTCGGGATGGAATGGAATGGGCGTATCGCGCGAGCATAGACGCACTGGCGGTGCGTCGAGGTATTGGAATCCGCGCTCGCTGATCATCGCCACGATCTCGGCGGCAATGCCGCCGAACGGCCAGGATTCCGTGGCGATGATGACGCGACCCGTGCGCTCGATGGATTCGAGAATCGTATCCGTGTCCAAGGGACGCAGGCAACGCAGATCGACAACTTCGGCTGAAATACGATGCGTGCGCTCAAGCTCGGCCGCCGCAACCAACGCGTTGTGCAGCATGCCGCTGTACGAAATGATCGTCAAATCTTCGCCGGCACGACGGACCACTGCTTTACCAAGACCAGGTCGATCTTGTGCATGCACATCAAATTCGGCGTCGAGGTGGTAGTAGAGATACTTGTGCTCGCAGAACATCACTGGATCGCGACAAGCGACCGAATCCTTGAGCATGAAATACGCATCGGCCACCGTTGCCGGTGCGACAACCACTAATCCCGGATGATGCGAGAGCCAGGTTTCTGGCATCTGACAATGGAACGGACCACCTCCGGGCGTGCCGCCAACCGGCAGTCGCGCCACCAGCGGACACGGCAGCCCAGTTCGATAGTTGGTTGTGGCCGCGTGATTGACCAATTGATTGAAGGCGATGGTGGCGAAATCGCTGAACTGATACTCGATAATCGGACGCATGCCTTCCATGGCTGCGCCAATAGCAACCCCGGCAATCGCATCTTCGCTGATCGGCGCGTTGATGACGCGGCCTGGAAACCGTTCGGGAAGTCCCTTGGTCGCCTTGAATGCGCCACCAAATGAACCAGCGATGTCTTGTCCATACAGGAAGACGCGCTCGTCTTCGCTCATGAGATCGCCAAGCGCCATGCGGATCGCTTCGAGATACTTCACGCGACCGCACTCCGCAGGGTCGTCAATTGCGTCTCGCAGAGTGCTGACCAGATCTCCGTGTCAGGATCAGGCTGGGCTTCGCCACGAACCTGGGTGATAACCGCCTCGATATCGCCGCGAATCTGGTCCTTGAGTGAACTCATCTCATTGGCTGACATCACCCCATCGTGGACGAGGCGTTGCTCGAACACAGGCACGCAATCGGCATAGCGGCTCTTCATGTCCGCGCCGACATACGACATGTCATCATGCGTCCCATGCCCCGCCAAGCGCAACAAATCAGCGACGACCATCTGCGGGCCCTGGCCACGACGGGCAGCGCTCATCGCCGCACTGACCTCGCGCAAACAAGCATCGGCATCGGTGCCATCGCATACGCGACCAGCTATTCCATAGCCCTGTGCGCGATCGACCAGATGCTTGCAGGCAAAAGAACGATCATTGGTTGTAGAATACGCGTACTGATTATTGGCCACGAGCAGCACCATCGGTAGCCGCTCGACGGCCGCGACGTTGAGACCTTCGTGCAGTGCACCAGTGGCCATGCCACCATCGCCGATCGAACAGACACCAACATCAAGATCACCCGAGCGCAATCGACCGGACAAACGCCGCGCCAACAGCGCGCCCGACAAAACCGAAACCATCGCTCCAAGGTGGGAAATCATCGGCAGTAAGCCGATATCCCAGTTGCCGCGATGGATGTTGCCATCGCGGCCGCGCATCGGACCAGTGCTGCGACCCATCACCGTTCTCACCACGTCAAAGTACGTTTCACCAAAGGCCAGACGTCCTGCCTGATCACGGATGAGCGGGGCGAAGAGATCGCCAGGACGCAAGTTTATGCCAGCGGCAGCGCTGAATGCCTCCTGGCCACGACCAAGAAACACGCTGCCGGCCACTTCACCCTGCGCTTTCAACTTGGCCATGCGTTCATCAAGCATGCGAGCGCGGAGCATCCAGCGGAAGAGTTCAATGCGCCGCATTGACTCCACGCTCATCCGCGCCCCCAGGTCAGATAGACAGCACCCCAGGTTAGTCCACCGCCAAAAGCGACGATCAATACGCGTGTTCCTGGCTTCAATCGTCCATCGGCCTCGGCATCAGCTAAGGCGAGCGGAATAGTTGCTGCCGTCGTGTTGCCAAATCGATCCATGTTAATGACGACTTTATCACGCGGGATGCCCAAGCGTTCGGCGGTTGGTTCAAGAATGCGCAGATTGGCCTGATGCGGCACCAGCAAGTCAACATCGGCCGCAGTCAGTCCATGACTCGCGAGCAAACTCTGGGCAACTTCAACCATACGCCGCACAGCGTGGGTGAAGATGATCTTGCCATTCTGTTTGACAAAGTGCTCGCCTTTTGCCAGGAGTTCCGGCGTCGGTGGCATGGCTGAACCGCTGCTCGGAATGCACAAGATCGACGCATTGCTGCCATCAGAATGCAATTCGAATCCAAGCACTCCGCGACCGGGAACACCGCTCGCATGCCGTGGCGGACCAGCCTCGACCAACACGGCCCCACAACCATCGCCAAACAGCACGCAGGTGTTGCGATCCTTGTAGTCAACGACCGAACTCATCACGTCACCACCAACGACGAGTATCCGCCGTGCTCGCCGGGATTCGATGAATGCGGTTGCGGTCGATAGCGCAGCGACGAAACCATTGCAGGCATTCACCAGATCGTAACCCCACGCTCGTGATGCGCCAAGACGATGCTGAAGCACATTAGCCGTTGCCGGCATGATCCAGTCACCAGTCATGGTGGCGACGATGATACCGTCGAGATCGCTGGCCGGGACTCCAGCTCGCTCCAGGCATTGACGGGCCGCTGGCTCAGCCAACGAGAGCAGGCTTTGGCCAGGATCGCAAATACGCCGCTCCCGAATGCCGGTGCGGCTGATGATCCACTCGTCGCTGGTTTCCACCAGGCGTTCGAGATCACTATTGGTGAGTCGGCGCTCTGGGAGAGCGGTACCGACAGCTACAACTTGGGCGCGGACGACGGACATAGTACTCCGGAAGCGTGCGGGATGCTAGGTCTGCAACCTCAGGAGCAAATGGTCAGGGATGGGCCACCCCACCACCCTGACCAGGCGGTCCGGAACTGCTTCGGTTAACCGTGAATTTTCCGGCGCATCTACCGCATGGATGCACTGAACCTCGCTCCTTGATACGCTCCATCATCAACGATGACAGGGGTTGCGACATCATCCCAGAGACCCAAGGTGTGCATATGGACCGCCGCCGACGCATCGGATGTTGGGTCATCGCAGGCTCAAGCGTACTCTCGCTGGTGTTGCTGTGGTGGTTCCTCCCCGTATTCGTCTGCTTGGCGATCAATACGTCCTTACCCAGAGAATTGGGGTCCAACGCTACGTTTCTGTCAGTGCACGCAGATTGTTCCGGCATGCCACAGCCAGAAATTTTCTTGGAGGCGACACCTTCCAGATTGCACCGCATTGCCACTGGAATAACCGGAAGATGGATTCCCCCCGGCGTCATTCGTGCTGGTCTTGGTGCCGTTGGCAGTCTGCGCGGGGACGCCGGAATTGCCCTTGGTTGGCAATTGACGGCTGTCTCCGACGTTGACCCACCTCGCCTCTCAGTGTCGATGACTCCAGCCCAGGTTGACGCACTGCTCATCTCTGGCGGCAGCACTTCAACGGTGGCCGGCTTCCATGTCGCACCGCACATCGCGTCGGCAGAACTTTCAGAAATTTCGCTCGACGGCGGTCCACGGCGTTTTCGTCTCGAAGCAGCCGGATCGCTGCGCCTGGTCAGCGGGGCCATCACACTGGATGTACCTGTCCGCCGTTTGTCCGCCGTCCTGACCGTTACGCTGACACCGGCGGCAACTGGATGGGAACCAAACGTCAGCGTGGCGGTTGATGTTCTTGATGCCGCGCTGCCTTCGTTGATGGGCATGGAAACACATAGCTGGAGTCAGCTCTTGGCGGCTAAGGCAGAGAGTCGCATCAATGATCGTTTGAGCGACAAAACTTTACCCGCCTGGTTTCCGATCGATCTGCAATTATCGGCGGTGGTACGGTGAGGAAAATCAAGATTCCCGCAAACGCGTAATCAATTAGGCGTTCGTTTTTTCTCGCGTCATAGAATTAACGGTAAAATGCGTTGCCTTTCTCCATTTCACACTCATCTACAATCGGAAGATCCGTGTCGGCATGCATGGATGCGCTTACTCTGAATGCATGGATTAAAAAATATCCCATACCACGACGCAGGAAACGCGAAATTAAGCTCATAAGATTCCTTTGTTATTTACATGACGTGGTCGATTTCTATAAGCACAATCAGAGTCGCTAAAGCACCGTAAAATACGGAGTGAACGCGATATGCTGCAAAAAATATGGCACTTGAGCATTGTGCTCACCATCGGCTGTGGCGCGCTTACGGCACTACTGACGATTGCGCGTACAACTGGACTTATTGATTGCAGCTGGGGATTGGTCGTGCTGCCTGCGCTTCTCCTGTTTGCCGTGTGGTGCGTGGCCGTTGTCATCGCTCTGCTCATCACCTGGATCATCGTGCGTGGCAAGAATATCCCCTGACTGAAAAACCAATTTCCAAGGAGCGCAACACACAGCGCAGACAGCAAAACACCATCCGCTGATCAACTACGAAAGAGCTGCCCTGTTCACGCAAGGTAACCCGTGAGCTACGTTGTGTCATTGTGAGGTGGCGTGGTAGGCACTCATAGAAAGGTAGTCATGCCCACGAATTCCCATCGTCATTTAGGCCATAACCGCATACATCCATCTGCGGCAGCAGTTGCGAACAATACATGGAATCGCGTTGTAGACAATCATCGGCTGGAGCTCCCATCTCCATTTTTACCGCATGAGCTGGCGCGTTGGCGGCACCGTCTCTTGGCATTACGGCGCGAAATCGCTCAGGACCTGACCGATGTGTGCCATACTGCAGATGCAATCATGTCCAACGATGACCAGGAAAAAAACAGCGAGGATCCCGCTGTTGCCGTTGCCTCTGCGATCGAAGACCGCAGCGTGGTTGTCGATATCGATCATGCACTTGGCAAGATCGATACGGAGCAGCCAATACCGTTCGGTCTATGCGAGAAAACCGGCCAGGTTATCGAATCCGATCGGCTTGAGTTGATGCCGTGGACCCGCTTCTGCGCGGCGGGCGCTAAACTGCATGAGCATAACAATAAGGCTAAGAAACAAAAACGCTCATGATGAGAGCCTGATTTCATCAACCTAAACCGACTGCCAGCAAACCCCCACCGCAAAGGGACCCCATGTCCAACGATCAAGAACTCCAACAAAAGATCAGCGAAGAATTGCGCTGGGATCCACGCTTGCAAAACGCTGATATCGGCCTCGCGGTCGAGCATGGCGTTGTCACCCTCACTGGATTCGTGCCTACCCATGCTGCGAAGGCTGCTGCTGTTCATGTCGTTGAACGTGTTCGCGGTGTACACGCCGTGGTCAACGAGCTGAGTCTTCGCGTCACATCAGAGTACGAACGCACCGATAAGCAAATCGCCGACGCGGTTCTGCATGCCCTGCGATGGGACGTGGCCGTACCTGATGAACGGATTCAAGTACGGGTCGAGCATGGCTGGGTCATCCTCGAAGGAGATGTCGATTGGAACTATCAACGTCAGGCAGCAGAAACAGCACTGCATCATCTCTACGGAGTGAAAGGCGTTACCGATAACCTGCGCATTGTGACCCGCGCAGTGTCAACCTCGGATGTAAAAAACGGCATTGAGGCAGCGATCAAACGCTCGGCTGAAGAAGACGCTCGCAGCGTAATGGTCGAGGCTCACCAAGGCACGGTGACGCTCCGGGGATCAGTACGTTCCTGGTCTGAACGAGAACTTGCCGAGACCGCAGCGTGGAATTCCACCGGCGTTACAGCGGTCGACAATCAGATTAAGGTTTCGAATTCGGTTCTTACCTAATGCATGTACAGCCAGCGCCGAAATGAGGTGTCACGGCGCGTAACCTGAGGATATTCACATGTCCGTCTGCCAGCCACTGTCCGCGCCAGCCAGCGCCGTAGTTCCGAATCAAGTCATCACGCGGCGATGGTTACGCGCAGCGCGTTCATTACGACGTCGCTTGGGCTCAGTTGAAACCGAACTACCCATCGAGGCCATGTATTGCGGCGTTGATCTCGACACCATGGTGAAATTCGCCAGTCAGATTGGATTACCGCTGGGCATTTCCGTATCGGATCCAGCGCAGTTAAGCGAACAGACGTTACAACATATCTTACATGCTCACCCGCAATGGCTGTCAATTTCGTTGGACGGTGCCGACGCCGTTACTCATGACCACTACCATGGCACAGCCAATGGGTTCACCAATGGATTCAAAGCACTCGAACGATTTCGCCATATTGGGCTGCGAACACGACTCGTCACCCACCTCCGCCATCATAATGTTGATCAGCTCGAACGACTCTCACTCATTCCCCAGTGGATTGGGATAGAGCGCTGGACGGTCATCCTAGCCAAACCAGAAACGAACGTGGTCGATGACGCCCCACTCAATGACGGAGAGAAGAAACAAACGCTCAAGCAACTCGAGAGAATCAAACGGTATTCGAGTGGCTTTATTCTTGAAATAACGTCTTCAGTGAAGGACCACCACCCGCATCGCCTCTGGGTTAACGATAAACCACGACGAGCGAATGATATGGTTGATAACGGAACGACGCCACCGTTGAAAAAGCAGCGAACAAAAAGTGTTGTCTGGGAAAAACTCGCAGCGTTTGCCTGTCGTATTCTGCCTAGTGACAACCCACACCACGCATAAGCGAGGAGCAAGTCATGCCAACTGACATCGAACTCGATCGCACCATAACCGAGGAGTTACGCTGGGATCCGCGAGTGGAGGGCCTAGAGATTGGCGTTACCGTCCGGAATGCCGTTGCCACCCTCACCGGCACCGTGCAATCACATGCCGCACGCGCAGCAGCTGGAACCGCCGCACTCCGCATCCATGGAGTACGTGCAGTAGCAAATGAACTGCTCGTGAAACCGGCAGGCGCATATGCACGTTCAGACACCAAGATTTGTAAGGCCATTATTCAAATGGTGCGGTGGCATTCAGAAATTCCCAGTAATCGCATACGCGTTCTGGTGAAGGACGGCTGGGTATTTCTGATCGGCGATGTCGATCAGCATCACCAACGCATGGCAGCCGAAGAATTGGTACGCCGTCTGGTCGGTGTTAAGGGAGTTACTAATAATCTCAAAATAACGAACTTTGTCACGCCATTGATCGAAACACAGCAACGTATCGAAGCGGCAATCGTCCGCAGCATAGGCGAGGAAGATGCCAGATCAGTCGTTGTCGAAGTGAATGATAAAACTGTAACACTGAGCGGATTTGTCCGCTCCTGGGATGAGTTTCAACATGTCGATAAAGCAGCCTGGAATGCCCCCGGCGTTACCACGGTCAATAATCGCTTGCTGATCGGAGTCACCTTGCTGACCGAGTCGTCTTCAAGCTACCGAGGGATCGACCATGAGCTCTAAACGCGTCTACTTTAACTCCCAGGCTCGCGAGAAGGTGCTACGCGGTGCCGCTGCCTTGACCGATGCCGTCAGGGTTACACTTGGTCCAAAATCAAAACGCGTACTGATTGAGAAGAAATGGGGCCCACCTCTCGTATGTGATGATGGCGTGACCATCGCCAAAGAATTTGAACTAGCCGATCCGGAAGAAAATCTTGGTGCCCGCATGCTGCGTCAAGCCGCCGAACGTACCGTAGACGCGGTCGGCGATGGAACGACGACGTCGACCATTCTAGCGTACGCCATCTTTTCGGAGGGCATTCGCAACGTGGCAGCTGGTGCCAGCGCCATCGACCTCAAGCGCGGAATTGATCGGGGATTAGCTCTGGTGGTGGAATCGTTGCGTTCGCAATCACGCCCGGTGAAGAGCGCAAAGGAGAAGGCGCAAGTCGCAACCATATCGGCTCACAATAACGAAAGGATTGGCGCACTCGTTGCCGAGGCATTTGAGAAAGTAGGCGATGACGGAGTAATCAGCGTCGAGGAAGCACGCGCCACAGAAACGACACTCAAAGTGGTCAACGGCATGCAATTCGACCGTGGTTACTTATCGCCCTACTTCGTCACCAATTCTGAACGAATGGAATGCGTATTTGAGGATCCCATAATTCTCATTCATCAACATAAACTGATTGTCCTTGGCGAGATGTTAGAATTTTTAGAGCTGGTTCTTAAAACAGGAAGGCCCTTATTGGTAATTGCTGAAGAGGTAGAAGGCGAAGCATTGGCCACGTTGGTGGTCAATAAGCTGCGTGGAACCATTTCCTGTTGTGCAGTCAAAGCGCCAGGATTTGGCGATCGTCGACAAGAGCTGCTGGAAGACATCGCAGTACTGACCGGAGCACATGTTATTGCTCCAGAACTTGGCAAGAAACTTGAGCAGGCAGGAATGGATGATGTCGGCCGTGCGAGTCGCGTCATCATTGACAAAGATTCAACGACCATCATTGGTGGTGCTGGCGAGAAGCAGCTGTTGCACGCACGCATTGAGCAATTGCGGATGCAGATCAAGAAAGCAACCAGTGATTACGACCGCGATCATCTGCAAGAACGCATCGCCAAACTATCTGGCGGCATCGCCGTTATCCAGGCAGGAGCCCCAACCGAAGCTGAGCTGAAGAGTTTGAAGGAGGCGTTCGACGATGCGATCAACTCTACGAAGGCCGCTATTTCCGAGGGTCTTGTTCCTGGTGGAGGGCTCGCCCTCTTGCGTGCGTCTGAGCGCGTCCTACGTGAAGAGCAACATACAGAAGGCGACGAACGAAGTGGCTTACGCATCTTGCGCTGCGCCTTAGAGGCACCGATTCGACAGATCGCCGTGAACTCTGAACTCGACAGCGGCGTGGTGGTCGAACGCATGCGTTCAGGGACCGGAACCATGGGCCTCAACGCCGCCACCGGATGCTATGTCGATCTGATCGAAGCCGGCATCATTGACGCCACCAAAGTGGTGCGCATCGCGCTTGAAAACGCCGTATCGGTTGCTGGGACGCTGTTACTTACCGAAGCGACGATGACAGAAATTCCCGACGAATCGACCAAACGTTCCCCGCGCGGAGATGCTCCATTCGAGACCTAACGTTTTTTTGTAACCGCCCGTTCCCAGAAATCCGCAAGCAATCCGGAACGAACACCAAGGAGTCGTCATGAAACCGTCTGTAATCCATGCCGTCAATCCCCTTGACCAATTCCTCGGCATCTATGAAAGCCTGCGCGGCGATGCGTGGTGGCCAACCGACCAAGCGTGGTTGCGCTTCGCTGCACAGGCTGCGGTCATGCGACCGGCAAACCCTGGAGCAACAGCGCGAGCTATCCGAGCCACCGCAGAGTCGCTCCATCTGCAGGCACCATGGTACAACCCATTGCCACCGATGCTGCGCGTCGTCGTCGCCGCAACATTAGTACAAATCGGCGAAGAGCCGCAGGCGTTCGATCACACCCTCGTCACCACACGAGCTATGTTCCGTAACGCCGGACTACCTGATACATCTGAGAACGACATTTTGGCGATCCTCGCCCTGCGTGTCCTTACCAATGACAGCAACATCAACGAAAAGACGGTAGAACGCCTGAGGGCAATCTATACATCCATGAAACGCCATCATTGGTGGCTGACTGGGAAAGACGATCTACCGTCCTGCGCGGTTATGACAGCCTGCCCCGGAAGTCCGGCAGCTATCGAAGGTGCAGCTGAGACCATTTATCAGATCCTGCACGCGCGTGATATTCCCGCAGATCAGGATCTACAAACCGCGGCTAATATGCTAACACTTGCCGGACTCCAACCAGACCAGGTTACAGCACGCTTCTTTGATCTTATCGCTGCCCTGCGCTCAGCTGGAACGCACGTAGACTCCGAACGGTTTTGCGCCTTCGCCTTATTGAGCCTCCTTGATCACGAGCAGCAGCGCATTGGCGTCCGCTTTCAGGAGATTCTTACTCCGCTTGAGAAACTCGAACCACTCCTCGTCGGACCGGTTGATGCAAACATCGCTGCTGACCTCACCTTCCTGGATCTCATTCGCTTCGATCGAAATATGCGACCACGCAATGGCCCCGACGAACTCGAACGCGTGCGCTCCGCAATTCGATTTCAACGTGCAGCATCGCTCGTTTTGGTTCATGTTCTCCCACAACCGCTGCCCATCATTGATCCACCATTCAATTTCTGAATCTTCATGCCGACCGCATTCTGTCATTTGTGAGGCGGATCAGGGTTGCCCAACAGCTGCCGCAGGATGACCCAGCGCCCCTCATCACGAGCCAAATCCGCCGCGCTGCGCCCAGCCTTGTCCTGTAGCCAGGGATCAGCGTGAGCCTCCAACAACATCCGCACCACGGTCGGTGCATCTGCATGTACTGCCTGATGCAGCGGCGTCCAACCAGTACTGGGAACAGCCAGGTTGGGATCGGCGTGATGGACAAGCAGCAGTTCTGTCAGGACCGCATCACCTGCGCCGACGGCAAGATCAAGAACCGTTAGGCCTCCATCACGCATGCGCACGCCGATATCTGCACCCGCCGTCAAGAGACGCTCGGTGATGCCTGACCGTCCAAGTGCAACGGCGCGTTGCAATGGACGCCTGCCATCTATTTCCACCTTTTCTAATTCAGCTCCCTTGGTTTCTAGCAAACGAGCAACAGCATCTTCGTCGCCCTGTTCAATCGCTACATGCAACGGTTGTTTCCACTTTGCCGGCTTAGGACTTGCAGGCCTGGGCGGTGGCGTGGCGGTGGCATCGCCAATACCAGGAATGCCGCCAGGAATATCCAAGATGGGGATGGCAATCGCCACGGTTTCACTCCGAGTTTGCGGATACCAGACCAAGCGAGCGCTCGTCGCTGGTCCGCCATCGATATCATAGATCACCCGCGATCCGTGCTCCTTCACCTCGCTGCGAATCGATTTCACCACGATTGCCAATCCCGCTGCGTCGTTGAATGTCGCACCAGAAAACCGTTCGAGCAGTTCACTGGGAACAAACATCGCCGTTTGCTTGGCAGTCGCCTCTTCAATGGTCACCGACACATGATCAAGCCCAGATATCGCCACCGACTTCTGAGCCACGACGGCGACCACCTGTGTACGCGGATCGCCACTGCCCACACAGATCTGTGCCGTACCACTGATTCCGATCAGTCGGCGTACCGCAGCGTAGGGTGGAGTGACGTCCACGTTGAGGCGCAACGTCTGATCGCGTTGCACCTGACGATCGAGCGCTGGCGTTTGCGTCCGATTTGCAGGTCGCAGGAGTAATCCAAGCCGCTCGCCAGTGTCAGTTTGTACAACATCAAAGTTCAGATTACTCAGGCGCAGTAGCGAACCACCACGTGGCAGATCAGCAACAAAGCTCAGACGGTAATCGGGCCGGGGCTGCCCCTCGTTCAACGGCAAGCGCAACGACACCGATAAGGAATCAACCCGGAACACACACGTCGGCTCGGCACCCAACAACGAACCGCACATCATCAACACACAGCAGCTGTACCACATAGGTCGACTGGACATTAGAAGTCCTCCGCACCAAGGCGATTCACACCGCGCAGCTCTTCCCTACCCGGCACCACCATACCCAAGCGTTGTGGCCCACAGGTAAAGGATATCGCTCTGCTTTCCACGTTCCGATAATAGCGCAACTCCACCGTCGCCACGGCTGGATCTTTCACCATCCAGGTTATTTGTCCGCGATTATCCCGCCATTCGGGACGGCGATCACGCACGCCAATCTCCTTGCCGTCCGCATTGAAGAACACGATTTCCTGCAAGGCGAGAAAAGCAGCCGCGTTGAATTGGAACACCAGACGCTCCTTCACCTGTTCGCTCAGTGCAAAGGTGGCATCCTTCAGCTCGGTGACCGCTATGTCTTGATTGGGCTTCAATTGCGTTATGGGGAACCGAACTACTGATGCCGGAGCACTGCTGAAATATACCGTCAGGCTGCCGGTCATCGGTCCAACCCCAAGCATGGGCAACCGCGTTATCGGGAGCGCGGCGGTTGCGCAGACAGCAACCGGATCATGAGTCAAGGAGTGACTGCCGAGACATACTCCATCAGCTTGGATGCCACCCAACACCAGTGCCTCACCGCGATCCGACACCGTCGGTGCTACAGTAAGTGCCCGCCAGCCCAACAACGCCACGTGACCCTGCGCACGCAATGCCAACACGAGCTGGACACGACGCTGCTCTTCGTCTGCAAACGGCTGCTTACCGTTCCCATGCACGAAATCGATCCGCTGGGCATAGACGAACTCATGTGCGACAACCGTGATCGATGGCGCATGCTCTTCAGAAATCAGCGTAGCCGTCAGCAACAGCGGAAAAGATATGCCGCGCCACATCACTCGTCTCTCCAGAGTTTGCAGGCGATATGCCCGGAAAATTCAGGGCAAGACACCCGTAATGAGTTTCCCTCATGGTGCACGGTCTCGCGCCCTATTATGACACCATCATCGCAGTTCCACCATTCGATATGGATCGTCCCCGGCTTGATCTGACTGCCGAGGTCCAACCAACCGTCGCTGATCTGCGGAGGAACTCCCCCCATGGCCCCCCACCCTGGAACCTGCATATAGGCGAGCAATCTACTTGGCCGAACCCAGGCTCGACACCACAGTGGCCCAGCCGAGCTTCCGGCGGCAAGTTCAGCGCAGCGTGCTGCGCGCCCACGCAGGTCTTCACCGAGGATAAAACGACGGATTGCGGTAAATGGTTGCCAGCGATCACCCTGGTCCACCCATTCCCACCACCATAACATTGGTGCTCCGGCGTGACCGGTAACCAATGCTGCCCACGCACCAGTGCGGTGATCAACCTCGCGACATCCCGCTGGCGAAACTCCTGAGCCTGCCCCAAACTCGGTGACCAAGCACGGCTTCTTATACCGAGACAGCCCACGGTTGGGATACTGGGTGCTGTCTGACAGAATATCAGCCAACAGTCGCCACGTACCGTCAGGCCCAGCGTGTCGGTAGGCATCGATACACAGGAGATCTATTTCGGGCAATTCAGCAACCTGAGCATGCACGCGCCGAAAATCGCCGGCCCAATGGGTGGTGACGGGGTGGTCATATATATCCAGTGCATGCCACCGTGCTGCTGCGTGCTCGTGCCAACGCGGAACGAGCTGACCACGCGCTGCCGTCAGATCGACTTCCGACCACAGCTTCCACGCCAGAATGGCTGGATGATCTGCGTAGCGGGCCACCAGATAGCGACGCAAGCGTTCCTGACCGGCAAGCGCGGCGGGATGATCGAACAGCTCTATCGGCTCAGCGAGTGGTCCGCCATTGCGGCGATTATAGGGGTTATCTTTCCATTCACGGTCTGCATGAGGCGAGGCCTGACCATGGTTGTTAATCACCAGATTGACGCGAATGCCGCACGCCCACGCCCGATCGAGAACCTGATCAAGCCGCCAAGCATTGCCCTGCGCATAGCGACCGATTCCTTGATACCCTGGCCAATCGGCACGCCACTCCAACGCCATATTCCATGACGACATCCAGATTTCCGTCGCGTTCACACCCGCGGTCGCCATACGCTCAAGCATGACATCATAGACCAGGCTGCCACGCGCCGTCGTCAGCTTGGTGGCATTGACCTCTTTACTGCGCCGATCATAGGTTGAATTCATGTTGAGTCCCACCGGCCACCACCACTTTCCGCCAACACTGAAAAAGCGCGGATCATTTGGATCTACGCGGACATAATCCGCTCGTGCCTCGCCCTCGACGACCAGATCAGGCAACACGCTGCTCTGTTCAGTGCCATCGTCCCAAACTGCAACCAGACTGATGCGGTACACGCCGGGTTGAGCTGGCCGAAAGCGGAGAGCAAATCGCGCGGGGCCATCCGGAGTCACGATCTCGCTATCGCCACGATCAGCATGCTTCATCGGCTGCCAACAGAAACCAGGCAACAACAGCAACCGACCATCTGGCGTCGTGATTCGTGCATCAAGACGGAACTTGCGCTGATCGTACGGATTGTCTGGCCACGGTTCCGGTCGAGTCTCCAGGGTCCACCGCTCGCCGGTACGCACATGCATGCGGCCATCGCTGGCCAACCCAGGAAGCATCATGTCGAGCAGTCGCTGCGCACGCGTCCATGGGCCTGGCGCCACCGGAGTGACTACTGCTGAAACGATGCGGATCTGCGCCTGACTGCGTTGCGCCGACCAAAAGTAGATTCCCGTACGTTGGGTGACCGATGCCGCTTCGGCACTCCAGGAACAGCGCGCTGGCTCCGCTGGCAGTGGCGACTCGTTGGCAAGATCGACATCTAGGTCGTGCCGACCCGAAGCAAACACACCAGGGAGTGCACGTTGATACCAATTTCCATCGCGATCCTGCGCGTAAACGCCGATCCCAAGATCGCTCGGCGCGTTACTTGGCACAACCACAGTTGCCCTCAGATGGCGACTGCCGGAAGTCACTTGCGGCATCTCAACCAAGGTGGTCAGCGGCGACCGCAGCGCGATGAACTGTGGCGCACGCACCTGCTCGCTCACTGCCAATAGCCGCGTCAATAGTCCCAGCAATACCAACCATCGGAGCGCGAACATGCTCGCGAGTCTAACCTGATCCGATCCATTCCCAAACGTCCATATTCATGTGTCGTACGAGTCGAAACTAGCTCGCGAGTCGTCTGACTGCGCTCACCACCGTGCGGATTTCGTCCACCAGACGCGCCGATCCGCACCCGGACATGCCCTCGGTGGCGCTACGATGGGGGCATGCCACTCATCGAACCTGAATTTCTCGAACTTACCCGCAACCTCGATCCGGAGTCCTTTTGGGCCGAGAATCGCCTGTGTGAAAAACCTGGCGCGGACAAACCGCGTTGCGCGCTGAAGGGCATCGGGAGCGACGACCACTGGCTGTTCGAATTCCTGTCGGTGCCAAGCACCCTGCGCTACTACCG
The DNA here is from genome assembly GCA_964652775.1 of uncultured candidatus Brocadiaceae bacterium. Classification (GTDB taxonomy): domain Bacteria; phylum Planctomycetota; class UBA11346; order UBA11346; family UBA11346; genus UBA11346. Next base: position 219,780 of record CAZZAM010000003.1, read on the forward strand.
CGACAAGCCCTACCGCGACGGCCTGCACCGTACGACCAACGAGCTGATGTGGGAACATGTGCGGCAGCGGCCGTTCGCCGAGGACTCGTGGGAAAACCAGCCCAAGCGCATTGAGAACCTTTTTGGTTGCGAGTTCGCCTACCACGAAGGCGGCACTCCGTGGTTCATGCCAGTGACCGCCGATCCGGCAGAGTTCGGTCGCATCCTCGACCGTGTCGAAGCCATCGACATCGAGTCGTGGTGTCTGCCCGAGGCCTACCTCGCTGAATGGGAGTCACGCAAGGCCGCAGGTAAGCCGCTGCCGCACCTTGGTACTGGCGGGCGCGGCCCAGCAACGGTGATCACCTCGGTACTCGATCCCCAGGTGGCCTTGATGTGGTGCTTCGACGAGCCTGAACTGATGGACCGCTTCACTCGCATTCTCACCCAGGGATATCTTCGCCTCGTCCGCCGTCTGCGCGCATTCAGCGGTTGCACTATGAAGGGCTGGTGGATTACGGATGACAATTGCTGCTTGTTCAATCCGAAACAGTATCGGCGCTTCTGCATGCCCGTACTACACGAATTACTCGGCCAGTTCGCCGAGGATGGCTGGCGCTACCAGCACAGCGACTCGGCCATGGCCCACCACCTCGACGCTCAGCGCGAACTTGGCATCCAACAGGTCAACTACGGCCCAGAAATTGATCCGCGAGTTATCCGCGCGCGTATGCCAGAAGCAGTGATCGACGGTCACATGCCACCATTTCTGCTCCGTAACGGTCGCCCCGAGGAAATCCGCGCCCGCGTACACAACGACTTCACTGCAGTTGGCGCCGGCGGCAAACTCAACATCGCCACCGCCGGATCAATCCCTGCCGGCACTGGCCTCGGACGTCTGCGCTGGCTCATGCAATGCGTGCAGGAAGAAACGCGCTATCGTTGAGATAGTCTGGCCTAGTTGACGTTTTTTGAACTACAGCATTCAAGTTCATTGGCTGCAAGCGCCTGACGTCCCCGCTTACCATGTCGGATACTAGCGCGGCCCGCCCCAAGTCGCGGGCGGCGGCGGTATATTAGCACCAGCCGTCATGACCGGGCCACTCGGTCGGCGGCGGAAATCGCCCTTAGCCGGATCAACGAAAAGGACTGCCGGATCGGCGACCACTTGGCCGTCATCGCCCAGGTAATCCTTCCCCACCTCACGCATATAGATGTTGCCTGAAATCTTGCCGGGCAAACCGTCAGTAAGACGATCAAGGACATTGTTGCTGACGACCAACCCGGTCGGTGGACTGGCCCCTTTGCCACGTTGGCCGAAGACCGAGGTCGAATAATCGATCTCGTGGTTGAGGTTAATAAAGGTGTTATTGAGAATATGGATGTCCTTGATTGCCTTGCCGCCAACCGTGCCCGAGGTCCACATGGCGACATTCACCGCCGCCCTCCCCTGAGAGTCGATCACATTGTTGCGGATGACGATGCGCTCAGCATTGCGGTTGATAGCCAATGTGTTGTGCAGGTAGTTACCTTCAAACAACAGATCAGCGCAGCCCTCATAGAAGTTGACCGAACTGGAGTGCATGCCGTAGTGATCAAGGATGGCGTTGCCCGTGAGTTTGCCGTCCTTGCATTCGTAGTGCCTGATGCCGCTGCCGGAATTCTTTTCCAACCGGCAGTCGCGCACCGCAAAGCGGTTGACGCGACTGAGAAAGACGGCGGTCGTCCACGCAGGACAGTGATGGATGTAGCAGTTATCGACGGCAATATCGTCGCAGTAGTTCAGTCCGATGCCGCCATGTCCGCTGACGAAACGAATCTCGCAGTTGGCGACGGTGATTCCCGTCGAGCGTTTCTCGTGGCGGGCCACCGATATCCCACCGGTACCACCAGAAAAGCGCTGGATCAGGAAGCCGCGGATGGCGAGATGCGAAGCGCCGTCGGTGATGGCGATACCAGACTCGAGGGCAGGAAAGCCAATGTTAGCCGGCAGCCCAGCCACGAGCCGTTCGGGCAACAGGCTGACGCGAAAGCGTTTGTCGCCGATCGGCGCGATGCACCACTCGCCTGGTTCGCTGATCAGTCGCAGCGTATTGTAGAAGCAATAGCTGGTGGTCGGGTAGGTGGTGGGTTTGAATTGAGCAAAAGTCACGCGGTGTTCAGCCGGCTCGTAGCCGGTCACGGCGGCGAAATAAACATGATTGTTGCCCCCGTGCACGCCGAGAAACGCACCCCGGTAGTGATTGGGGTCAGCAGTGGTGAGATTGACTGCATCGGTGATGGCGCTGACGCCATCCTTCACCACGAGGCGGTTGGGCGACTTGAGAAAGTCCTTGGGCAAATCGGGATAAAAACGATCGGACGGCTTGGGGAATTGCGCGATTGGCAACAGGTGGCTGTCGCCATCGCTGAGGATGATACGCTGCCACGGTGCCTGTCGGTCGTGCTTCTCCTGGCGATGGGCCACAACCGCACCGTGGTTGAAGTTGGCGATAATATCGAGATCGACATCAATGTAGAACAGTTCGCCCCATCGGGGATGGCCCTGGGCCTCCTCCGCAGAGCCGTAGCGCCGCCACCCATTCAGCACCTGCCCGCCATCGATCACGGCTCGTCCGCTGCCATAGCCCCCTGCGGTGTTGGCATCCAAGGTGATCGGTCGGCCCGGAGCTCCGGAAGCAGTCAGCTTGATCGTGCCTTGATACGCCACGCCGCCTTTGAACAGGATGGTGTCGCCGGGAGCCAGAGCGATACCGGCGGGAACACCAGTTGCCGTGGGATCGCCGGGGCAATGCTTCCAAGCCGTCTGCGGCGAATTTCCATCTGCCGTATCATTGCCACCGACATAATCCACGTGGTAGCTCGCAGCGTGCAGGGCAACCGAGTAGAGCAACCACAGCGTGGCCACGCCGAGACCAGACAGGGAACGGCTCATGATGGCGACTCCAGAGGTAACTGGGACTGGGTATGCTCGTCCTCCATATAAGTGGGCAGGACAAGACAACCGACATGCATGGATTATGTACTCCCAGCGAATCACCAACTGTCTCTCGCGACGGGACAGCGGTTGTTCGACACAGTGAATACGACGCGTCACCATCGCACTCGACCGCTAACCGATGCGATGCTTCGCTCCGGGATTCGGCTTCGCCTGGGCCTCGCGCCAAGCGCGCCGCCACACCGCTGGGTCATGGACCTCGCTGACCGGATTTCGGCGCGACTGCAGAACTGTGCTCGGCAACCACGCGCGACCGCTCGGCCCACCGCTGGCTTGATAGCGCAGATCCATCGACCAGCGGCATATGCGCGATCGATTGGCCGTGCTGCAATGCGGCGTGAACTGGCTCATCAACACCACCTCGCCCGGTTGGCAAACCCCGATGACGTGACCATCGGTCGGGACTCGTGAAGGTTCGATAGTCGTGCCGTATTGCGGATCGCTGACGTGGCGCACATGACCTTGGCGGTGGAACCCGGGGATAAGATGCAAACAACCCATCTCCTCGCTGGCACCAAGCAACGGCGTCCACGCCGTGACCAGCAATGCAGCGTCGGAGTCCGGCGTGGTCACACCGCTGTCCTGATGCCACGGTACTTCGTAGTGGCTCCGCCGACGACCCTGATCAGCCGGTGGCTTGGCCCGCAGATGCTGGATCGGATTGAGGGTAATTTCATCACCCAGCAAACTGCCGACTGCCTTGAGCATCTTCGGGTGGCGCATGAGCGCGAACATTTTATCGCCGAGAATATCGGTGGTATCGTACCCACCGTGGACTTCGTCACTCTGGACAGCAATCAAGCCAAAGCGGGTTGCGAATGGCGCATCCGCATGCAGGTCCTTGATTAACCCGTCGTGGTGCAGTGCGCGAGCGCGAGCGTCGATGTGCTCTGATATCTCGCGTTGCGTCGGCAGAAAGTCATCGGGATCGAAGACTTTGGCGATGACAAAGCCATCGCGGTGGAAGGTCGCAATCTGGTCGGTGGTCAGCATGGTCGCATCCTCGCTACCCCCTGCGATGCGACGAGGGCTGGCCTTCCGCCCAAGGTGGACAAAATCCGCATATGCCCACTTGGCAGCCAGCCACCCGTCCTGCCATGCCCGAGCCGCACCAGCAGCGCGCTCCGGACTGCGCCATTCTGCGTGTACCCGGCCTCGGCGGCCTCCACCTGCTGCACGCAACCCGCGATGATCGCAGCGCTGGTACTGCCCAGCGCAGTCAACATCGCCATGACATCTGGCACTGCGTAGCGTACACATCCGGACGCGGCACCTGCTTGCTCGACGGCAACGAAGTCGCCGTACGGTCTCCCTACATTATCCTCACCTCACCTGGTCAGCCGCACTGTTTCTCGCGCCGACCTGGTGAGAACGCCGTCTACCATGAAGTGACCTTTGCCCCCGATAAGCCCAGTGCGGTGACTGATTGGTCCAACCTCTTGTATGCCTGGACGGGCGTGCGCTGCGCGTTGCCATCCCACCGACCATGTCCCATCGCCTGCGCCGATGATATCGGCGCCATTGCCGGACGCATCGCAGCCGTTGTGCGCGATGGGCGTGCCGAGAGTCCAGCTCTGTTTCAAGGTCTCCTTGCTGAGACATTGTTGACGGTCTTCCGACATCTCGTCGCCGATGCCGAGCGCGCCGCACCTGATGGTCCACTCGAGTTGGCTCGCCGCTTCATCGAGCATCACGCTGAGGATTCCATCGACCTCGACGCTGTTGCTGATGCCGCGGGTCTGTCAGCCAAGCACCTCAGTCGCGCCTTTGCTGTGCGCTACGGTGATCCACCAATGCGTTACCGCCGTCGGCTGCTGATGCGCCGTGCCGCCGTCCTGCTGCGCACCAGTGATGCCTCGGTGGAGCGCATCGCTGCTGGACTCGGATTTGCCGACTGGCGACATTTCAGCCGTTGCTTCCGAGCCGAACACCGTGTTTCACCTGCAAATTACCGACGTGGGTGATCGGAACCGTACGTCGTCTTATCGCTCAACCTACATGACACTGTCTCGATCAACCTTGCAGATCAAATCCCTGCTCAACGATCGTCCACATGGATACTATCGTCGCCATTTTTGCCCACCCGGATGATGAATCTTGCGGCATTGGCGGAACGCTGTGGCTACTCAAGGACAGATACCAGATCCTCCTGCTCTGTCTGACGCGTGGCGAACGCGGCCTCTCTCCTGGCTTCATCGAAGTGCGCGCCGAAACCGCTCGCATCCGTGAAGCGGAAATGCGTAGCGTCACGCGTCTCCTGGGGGCCGAAGTCCGCTTTCTTGATCGCATTGACGGCGAGGTCTTCGCCGATCGTGCGATCTGCGAACTGGTTGCTGGTATTTTGCGGGAGGTCCGTCCTGTGCTGATCTTCGGCATGTGGCCCATCGATGCCCACCCCGATCATGCCGCCGCCTCCGACATTGCGCGCAAGGCGATGCGCATCGCTGGATACAACGGAGAGTTCTGGATGCATGAAGAAGGCATTGGGCAAACGGCGCAGTTCGAACCTGATCTCTGCGTCGATATTTCTGCAGTTGCCGAGGCAAAGAATCAACTCATCCGCTGCCATGCCTGCCAAAATACCGATGACGCCTTAGTGCACGCGATGGAAGAACTCAACCGAATACGTGGCAGCAAGGCCGGTTGTGGGCTGGCGGAAGCCTTCAAGTCAGCCCAAACAAGACTGGCTGGAAAGCCGTCCATTCTGGCGACGCTTAACGCTCGTTGATGGCGCTTTCTCGGCGCAATGCATTGTGCTGAGGAGTAGACAATATCAAAAGTGCACTCCACATTCATTCAATGGGAAGATCGTTGAGAAACCATTGCAGCTGACTGAACCAGCGAAGCCATAAGGAAGACCCTGGCCCGCGTTCCCAGGGATCGAACAATGCATCCCGGAGCAACTCTGGCGCCGAGAGGCGATGGCGGCACAAAATGGGCGAAGCCCGTGCCGCCACGATGTGCTAGCGCCAGCGACGCACAACGAGCCTCGACAAAGCCAGCGGAGGGGTGGAGGCAGAGCCTCCACAGAAAAAAGCGCGCCGGGCAGGATTCGAACCTGCAACCCTCAGATTCGAAGTCTGATGCTCTATCCAGTTGAGCTACCAGCGCGTGTGGTGACGACCGTGGGTATGGATATCAGGCAATTCAACGACGTCACGTGAGTTTTTTGCCTGCGCCGTGACGTCTGTGCGAGGTTGAATTCTCACGACCTGTTCAGCGTAAGGGCAGCGTAAGAGTGAAGCGCGCACCGCCTTGAGGGCTGTCCGCGACCGTGAGGCTGCCACCATGCAATTGAACAATGGCGTAGGCGACCGCGAGTCCGAGTCCGGTTCCGTGTTCTTTGGTCGTATGAAATGGCGTGAAAATAAGTTGTCTTGCCTCCGTCGGCACGCCGGATCCATTGTCGTCGACGACAATGGAAACCCCCTCTCCGTTCGGCGCGACGTTCACTTCGACCACCCCGTGACCAGGATGCGCTTCGGCTGCTGCTTCGGTCGCATTGCGAACAAGATTTAACAACACCTGTTTGACTTGCGGACCATCAACCTCAATCGCACCACGAGGAGACCAGTTCTCGCGTACCGAGATAGACACTCCGGCTGCCGTCGCGTCGGCAGCGGCAACCTCGACCACTGACCGCGCCAAAGCAGCAGGATCGTGCGGCCGACGTTCCAAGCGGCGTGGACGGGTAAATTCCAACAAACCAGTAACCGTGTGGTTGAGATCACGCACTCCCTCGACGATCAATTCAGCAAATCGACGGCGGCGGTCATCAGCGGGTAGATCGCGGACCAAGAGACTGGCGAAGCCTTCAATCCCATTCAATGGATTGCGAATCTCGTGCGCCACGCCGGCAGCCATCTCGCCTAATTGTTTAAGCCGGTCTGCGCGTTCAGCGCGTTCGGCCAGCGAGCGCAAGTCGGTGACGTCGTCGAATACTTCGACCGCTCCGATCAGGGTGTTGTCAGCACCGCGCAAGGCATTGGCACGGGCAACAAGAACGCGACGATTACCGCCCTCGCCCAACATCAGTTCTGCACGGAGCGGACTGACCGCGCCAGCGAGAATGCGCAGCGCTGGACTCTCCGGATTCACTGTCTTCCAGTCCGTTCCTGGAAGAAGTCCCGGGACGGCAGTCTGTGCTGCTGGATTGAGGGTCGTCACCCGCCCGTCAAGTCCGATGGCGACCACACCCGAGGCGACGCCAGCCATGACCAATGCCAAGCGGGCATTGGCCTCCACTAATTCAGCCTGCTTAGCGACGAGGATTTGCTCAAGGCGTGCTACTTGTGACGCCAAAGAAGCCGTCGTTTCATCGAACAAGCGCAATGCGGCAGCAAAATCAATCTGCTGCTGCGGCATTGGAGTCTGATCAGCCGGCGTGGTCAATGAATCGGGGGTCGGGTTGCTCATTGTCTCCGCTGTACGCACGTTGGCCTGCCTGGCCAGTGTGGAGTTCACGATACGCCGCTTGACGAAGCCGATCACGAGCGGCGATTGCTTCGTTCATTGCCTCCTGCCGCGCCTCGTCGCACGCACGCAGCAAAGCCTCTGCCTCCGGAACTGGGATCTGGGTCTTGGACAACTCAATTTCCTGGTCAATCGTATGTAAAATTGCGGCCCCGGATTCCAGATTGTCAGCACGCATGGCGGCAGACACCTGACCATACAGGTCCATGATCCGGACTGCTGTATCCGGTGTCACGGCTTGGGGCCACCAGGCAGATCAGCGACTAGGCTGGCAACTGCCTGAACCAATTCGCTGGTAGGGAAGCCAGTTGCAAAATCGGTGGCCGCTGCGCGGGCAAGTTTCGCCCGCTCCACTCTTGCTGCGGTTTCACCCGGCATACGTGCGAGTTCAGCCCAGAACCAGACCTTCAGATAGCCGGCTCGCGGACGCAATTCTTCGGGCAATTCGGTGCCGATGGCCGCAATCTCAGCAACACCCTCGTTTAGTCGACGTTCACGCTCTGTTCCAGTCTCTTCGCTGCTTAATCCCTGTAGACATTCCGCCACCGCAATGTGGTTGGCAGCAGTCATAGGCGCAACTTGATGCGCCTGACGTCCCGCTCCTGAGATATCCAGGGGGTCATTCTCTTTGCGATGCGTACGGCCGAGAAAGTCATCAAGCGCCTTACGTAGGTCGCTGAGCGCCTTGTCACGATCTTCGCGCGGCTGCGCAAGGCCCGGACCGAGATCAACTGCCGCCGTTGGACGCAGACCGCTGGATGCGCGCAGGATCGCCTGGATCTTCTCATCCCGTTCGCGCGCAGCGCGATCGAGGTCACGCTGCAAACGTTCTTCAGAGGGAATTGTATCCGCTCCGGATTGGACCGGTGCCAATGGCGTTAACCGTGGCTTCGGAGCAAGTGGCTCGGCGCCGTCAGCCGACCAGATCAACGCAGCTAACGCCACGGGCAAGGCGCAGCGAACAAATTGGATGAGGCTCATTCCGGCACCTCGCCACGGAAGGCTTGAATCGCTTCGCGCAAACGGCCTTTTGCCCGCAGGTGCTCGCCAAGAATCTGCGCAGCATACTCGCGATCACGCGGTGAAATCGTAGGATCACGCAGGAATCGGCGTAATTCCTCTTCGCCACGAACGTCCTCCCCTGCCAGTAAGAGACTGCGGGAAAGTCCCAGTCCAGCAGCATGGCGCAATTCGGGCAGTGGCTTCTCATCAAGCACACGTCGGTAGGTTGCTGCCGCCTGTTTGGCCGACGCAGCCTGATCGGTGCGATCACGGCGAGCATGCAGCCACTGAGCGCGCGCAATATAGAACAGCACGCGAGCCCGCACTGGTCCGGGATAAGTGCCAAGTTTACGGATCAGTTCGCCAAGGAGTTGATCCAACTGCTGCCGTCCAGGACGACTGTCGTTCACCTGGTCATTACGCAGCAGGTCATAGAGCGAATTGACCGCTTGGTCTTCAACCTCAAGCTCGGCATAGCACTGCGCGATACGGAGCAGGAGATACGATTCGATTTCACTCTTGGGGAAATCCTGGCGCGCACGCAAGAACGCGAACAGCGCTCGTACGTGATCTGGTGGTGTCCGCCGCAACCAGCATTCGCCAGCGCGAAACGCTGCGGTAGCATAGATAGTCGGATCCGCTTGGCTATCCATATCGCCAGTCTTCCAGCGATGATACAGACGTTCGTACTTCGGCCGCGCCTCATCGCCACGACCAAGATTAAATGCACATTCAGCAAGCCAGAAATTCGCCTGATCCGGAGCGTTTTCGACACCGCGGCCGGTGGATTTGAGCCAGCTTTTGATCTGAATTTCAGCTTCGCGGAACCGACCCTGCGCCTCTGGAGGAACTTCGTTCACTTCGCCGCCAGGCAAACTCAAGGCCTGTTTGCCTGCCTTAAAAAGCATCTCGCCAATTGCCAGTCTGGCAGCGGCGACTTCGGTGGCCGCACGCTGGTCCCTGCTATACGTTTCCAACAGGCGATGCAGATCGTCAACCGCCTCGTCGTAGGCTCCAGCGTCCGCTCGATTGTCGCCAAGTCGTCGTGCCGTTTCAGCAGACAACAGCAGAATCCGCGCGCCATCAGGATCGCTTGGATCGACACGTGCCAGCCACGCCCGGAAGGCTACCCGCGCATCGGCAAAGGCACCGAGCGCGAGCATGGATTCTCCGGATCCACGGGTGGCCATTTGTACCCAACGCACAATCGCAGGATCGCCGGTCGCACCATACGCGTCCACTAACTCGGAATACTCCTTGAGCGCAGCAGCATGGCGACGCGCCTGGGCGTCCTGAGAAGCGATCAGATACATGGCTTCTGCAGCAGCTGGACCGTGAACCGTCGCGGCAACTCGTGCTAATGCGCGTCGTGCCCGACGATCAAGATCGTCTTTGGTGGCAAGCGCATTTTCGACAATCAAGATTCGGGCCTTACCTCGGACTTCTTCAGTCCAACGCAGGCCGAGTTGGCCAAGTAGACGATCCAATGTATCCACGTATGGAACCTGACTCACCCGCAAATGAATCTGATGCTTGAGTGCCACCGGAGCAACTTCATCCAACGATATGCCTATCAGTCCAACCAACTCCTTGAGGATTTTTTCTGCTGTCTCGGGGCCAATATCAGCAGTAACCAAAGCGCCGCCGCTGGCGGTTAAGCGAACCTGTAACTGCTCTTTAAATGTCGAGCCTTGACGAATCTCGCCAATGACTTGGGGACGCGTCGAGTCGGAGTGCGTACCACGTGTTGGATCCGATGCCTCAATCGGCGCTACGGTGCTATTGCCCAGCAATGAGGCACGGACGCGCTCAAGCGCCTGCTTGAGCGCCAGCACCTCAGCGGAAAGTTGCGGTCCCTTCTGCTGGGTGACTGGGCGCGGCGTTTCCGATTTGCCACCAGGAGTCAACTGCAGGGTTCGTGGTTCTGGTGGCAACGTAGGCATGGGATCGGTTTGCTCAGCTGCCATCAGACAGCTTGCGAATACCGTCGCGAGGATCAGCGGGCACAAGTTCAATGTCCACCTCCATGCACGGGTGTAGCCGTTCCGCTTGAGCGGCCGGAGTTCGGAGCAGATACAGCATGCACAGCGGACGCAGTGACGGCTTGGCCTCTACCGCTTTCGCGCAGCAAAACCAGGAGCCGACCAAGATTCAGATAGGCGTCAGCCACCGCCTGGCGATTACGCTCCAGTTCTTGGGTTGGGCGTCCATCGCTATCGCGCTCAGCGAGCCAACGACCTTCAGTAGCCAGCAGGGCATATATCTGACGAATGGCTCCTGCGCTGTCGCCCATGCGGGTGAGACAATCGGCGTGCTCAAGCAAGACGCGAGGATCTTCGACCACGGCAACCTCTGCGGCAGCAGCGTATTCAGTAGCAGCACGTTCATAGGCTTTCTGACCACGGAAATGGCGAGCCAGCACAATTCCGACATCAGCAGCGTGATCAGGATTCTGTTGTTTGATCTGTTCTAGCCACTGCACGCCCTTCGACTGCACTGTCTGATCGCTCTCATTCAGTTTTGCCATCGCCAGCCTCATGTTGTCGGCATAGACATGCACGGTCGGATGTTCAACTTCTCGCTCGCGGCGTAATTCGTCTGACAGACCATGAACAGAAATGGTCAAAAAACCGATAGATCCCGCACAGATGCCAAGCAACAACACCGCCGTTACCAGAAGGTATTTTCCTGCTGCCCACTCGCGATTCTCTATGGTCGCTACATGTGTCTGTTGCGGCTGGGGATGCAGCGATGCGGTCGAGGCTGTTCTGCCAAGCACACTGTTGATATCGACTGCATCACGCGTCATTTCCGGTCCGAGCGGTTGCGCCGCCTCGGCTTGAATACGTTCGATGTCTGCCGTCTTTCCAGCGAGCACATCGGCAACCTGCTGCTCTTCTGGAGCGCCGGTGGCCTGGGCGAGTTGCTTCACCAGCGCGTCGATATCTGCCTGATCGATAACCGCCTCGCTCTCGGCACCCGGTGGAACATCCGATTGCTTCGCTACGATACGTTCTAACTCCTCGGTACTAAGCGTATGAGTGGCCTCGACATTGGCGATGTTTGTCGACGGCACTGATTCAGCTTGTGCACTGCCCGAAACAGCAGGCGGATCACCGCCCAACTCGGCCAACATGCGATCAATATCAGCTTGCGAGAGCGGGGATTCTTTCCCAGCTTCAGCAGACACTGATGTCTGAGCGCGCGCTTTGAACTTCGAACCAGTTAGTGACGCAGCGGGCTGGATCTTCGAATCAGCCGTGACTGGAATTGCAGCTGAGGCAGGAACTGGAGTCAGTGGAGCGGTCGAAACTGGAACTGGAGCGGACATTGTAGTAGCGACTGCCGCTGACGCTGCGTTCGCCGAACCAGACGTTACGGCGCTTACGGCTACCGGGGCGGAAGCGACCACTGATCCCGTACTACCACTGGAGGGCGCATCGACATCTTTCAACACCTTGTTGATAAACTCCTGCGACAACCGTCTGCCGCCTGAAGTCGCCGCCTGTTTTTTTCTCGTCTCAGGGTTCAGACTTGAAAGCAGTTGGTCGATTTCAGTTTGGTCGAGTTTGCTCGACGACGTCGCGGGCTTTCCTGCCGATGCCTTCTCCATCGCTGGATTTATCACTTCGGCGGCAACTCGCATGAGCACGTCGATGTCGTTGGAATTAAGTTTTTTTTCCGCTGCCGGGGTCTTAGCCGAGGACGCCGTCTGCTTGTCAATACCAGGGGTGTTAGCGGCCGTTGTTTCGACTGGGCTTGACTCAGTTGTAGGTGCGGCAACGGCTGTGGGCTCGGGCGCAACAGGATCCTTCCCAGCGCCCATGGATGCCAGGAGCTTGTCTATGTCTGCTTGATTTCCGAAATCGACCATGGTATCGGACCCTTACGCAACTGGCGCGCCCAAATCATCGGCGGCCAGCAATCCGGCTCGTTCATCCGCTCCAACACCTCTTTGTATAAGGGTTTCTGGAACAAGTTGTACGCTAATTCCGCACGCAGCACAAACTGCAACAAGTCGCATATGTAAACCCGAAGCATGACCCTTATGAGTCCTTAACTCGCCGAGGAGCCAAGATCCGACCCCTAACAAGTTCGCGCAACGGACCGGTGCATCCTCTTTAACTGACTGTTGCCAATAAACTTCCAGTGCGGGGTCATATCTACTGCGGATCTCGGTCGGGACCTGTGCGATGGCTCCACATGGGCCGTGGACGAGTTCAACACCTTGCGCTCGGAGCCAAGCGACGCGGTCAATCTGAGTCGACCAATCCACCTGAGCATTCAGCCACACGTTCCATCCACGCTGGTCCTCGACTACCTGCAGGAGTCCACGGGCGGTGGCTTGAGCGAATTCGGCCACCACACAGCGAGCCACAAGGCCCGACGTCTGTGCTAGTAATCGGCACGATTCCTCACGCGCTGTGCGTTCATCCTGCCAGGTACATGAAGTCGGGATTCGCTGTCCACGCTGCGCCCGGGCAATGGCGAGGCGAATGTCTTTGATTGCCACGGGCTTGGTGAAGAAGTCTACAGCGCCCATCCGCATCGCAGAAACAGCGTCATCATAAGTCGCATACCCGCTGACCATGATGAACGGAACGCCCAAGGATCCCGCCAATTCGAGCCCACTACCATCAGGTAGCTTCAGATCACTGACCGCAAGTTCTGGCGACCAGGAGTCCAAGATGGCTCTTCCGGCAGCAAGTGAGGCCGCCGAACGCACGTCGTGGCCATCGCGCTCAAAAGAACGCTCCAGTGCCGTTCGGATGCTGTCCTCGTCTTCGATCAGGAGGATACGCATGGCCGGAGCTTAGACCTTCCCGCCGAGTCCGGAAGCGTGGATTCGACTTGACCCAGTCCAGTGATCACCCGCCCAACACAGCAGTCCGTTTCGACAGCAAATGATTGCGTGACCGGAGGACGTACGCTACCAGGGGTCACGTGGCCACTGCCGTCAGCTCCCTCATTGCCCTACTGCCCAATCCGGAGCAGCATAGCCGGATCGCAGCGATGGATCCTGGTGCCGGCTTCGTCATCCACATTTGCACCCAGTCAGCCGAAGCCGATCGACTTTGCCGGCATATCCAACCGGACGTTGTGCTATCTGGAACTGGAATTGACGCAGGCGTCACCTGGCTCAGTCAGGTTCGGCGTCACGACCGCGATGTGTTTCGCATCCTGTGGACGCAGACGCCACAGCTTGAAGCCGCTATTGATGCGGTGAATCGTGGCGATGCCGACGCCCTCCTCCGTGACCACTTGTCAGGTACGGATATTGTTAATCTGTTTCACTTCGGCTGCGAACAAGCGCTCCTACGCCGCCATACCCATTCACTGGTCGATGAGCTGGCTGTTCGCAACACCGAGTTACTTGGTTTCAACGAACGTCTCGAAGATCTCGTCGCTGAACGCACGCAGCATCTTGTTGAAGCCCAGCAGCGGCTCCAGGAACAACAGCGCCAAGTCGTCCAACTTGAAACCCAATCAACCGTCACCCACCTACTCCGCGGATTAGCCCACGAATTCAACAATCCCCTTGCCGCCATATTTGGTTACGCGCAACGCTTGCGCCGCAACATGGCCAACGATCCAGACGGCGCTCGCCGGGTGGACGTCATCTTGCAAGAGGTTGAACATTGTCGGACCGTCGTTCAGCAATTGAGCCAATTGGCTACTCCTTTGATCGAAGACCAGACCCACATGAGGCCACTCGACGCTTTGCAGGTCGGCGCTACCAGGCTCACTTCGGCTGGTGGACGGGTTCCCAAGCTTTTAGTCGCCGACAAGATTCCCGATGTCATTGCCGCCGCCCGTGCATTATCCCGGGTTTTTGAACTGATCCTTGCCAACGCCGCAGATGCAGGGGCACATCACGTTCGCCTAAACGGCGAACTGCTTGGCGACCGCGTTCGACTGACTCTAGAAAACGACGGCGAAACACCTGCAGACTCGGTCATCGCCAACGCCGTTCGTCCATTCTTCACCTCACGTGCGAATGCTGGCCATCGCGGACTCGGTCTGTCCACCGCTGCAGCATTACTACGCGAACAAGATGGCACCATTGAACTGGTCAAACCGGTGAGTGGCCAAGGCGCTACCACCGTCATTACCCTGCCAGCAGCAGAACCAGCGGTGCGGCGTCCATCCAATTACGATATCGGCAACCTGATCGGCACACCCACACAATCACCAGCAACTATTCTGGTCGTTGACGACGAGCCCATGGTCGCTGAGATTTTAGTCGATGTTCTCAAAGATGCTGGTCGTCAAACAGCCACTGCGGGTACGCTGGCCGACGCCATGACCGAACTCACCCGCATCGATATCTGTGCACTGGTTGTCGATTTACATCTTCCAGACGGAAGCGGTCTTGATTTTGCCCGCCGAGCTCTGGCCCTGAAACCACAACTCGCTGGCCATATTGCCCTAACGACCGGCGAAAGTGATCACGAGATCATCGAACGACTTATCGCCGAACATGGATTCCCGGTTCTCGCCAAACCCTTCCGGATCGATGAAGTCCTGTCGCTGGCGAAGCAGATTGCCTGATATGTCCACTCACCTAGCCAAGAGCAGATGCGCAACCGCATTAATCCTACATGCCGCAGTCCGGACTGCTCGGTTTCGGATCATTCAGCCATGACCATCGCAGGCAGGACAATTGCCGCGTTGGTAATCCGCGCTGAACGAGCAAATCCCATGCTGGTCCGCCGGGTGCGCCAGGAACTGCGCAACCGTGCCTTCATCGGCGCCTATCTACTCAGCCTCGTTGTCGCGGGAATTTCCGCAATTATTGCGTCGAAAATGTCGGATGGCGCCTCCGCTGGCCAAGGCCTGTTTGTAGCGATCGCTATCGCGTGGACCGCCTTGATGTGTCTGCAGGCCATGGCAACTCACCGCGCCATCACTGGCGATCGCGCGGCTGCATCGTGGGACCTGATCGAACTGACGGGCATGCCGCCGATGCGCATGGTCATCGGAGTGGTCCAGTCGAATCTCATCCTCGGTTTGCTTGGAGCTGCTGGTCTGGCCCCCTTTCTCGTTATGGCCTATTTGCTGCGCGGCATTGATCTGCCAACCATCGTATTCGCGATCATCGCTCTGCCGATGCTGGGCGCCGTATTGGGTTCGCTAGCCGCCTGCGCTGCCTGCGTCGGCAACAATAAGAATGCCAGCAAAGGCATGGGCTTGCTGGTCGCCGTTGGCCTGATCGGCGTCTTTGCAGGTATGTGGGGCATCTGGGCAACCACGCAACATGGTGTTTCACCATGGCTGGCAGAGGTGCTGCGCGGTCGAACCGAAGCACTGCTGATCCTGGGGATCGTTCTCAATTCCTGGGCAGCCCTGATTGCAGCCAGTCTCGTCTTTGGTGGCGCCTTGCTTACCCACCGTGCCCTGAATCGCTCAAGTGGTCCGCGACTGGTCTGGATCCTCATCTGGATCAATTGGCTCGCGTGGTTCATTGGTATCATGTGGCTCGAATCACGAAAATACCCCATCTGGGACGAGGAAGTCTGGACCGGACTCGGCACTGCAAGCGTGTTATGGGCGATTGCATTCGGCTTATTCGCAGTGACCGAGGATATCGATGTCACCCCGCGTCAACTGCAGGCGTGCACTGGCGGTGGACGTTGGCGACGATTGGCGATGCAATTTCTGGGACCAGGATCAGCACGAGGCGCGCGTGCCACCCTGGCCATGCTATTGGTCAGCCTGGCGATGTGCGTTGCCTGGATGCCCAATAACCTAGCGCTGTTGATTGCCTGTTACGGTTGCATCGTGCTCATGCTCGGCGACATCGTATCGCGTGGACCACTACGAACCTGGTGCCAAACCCCTCCCACGCGACGCGTGGCAGTGGTTACTACCGCCATTGTCCTGGGTGTTCTGCCATCGCTGATCTCCATGTTCATGACCGGAGACAGCAAGCATTTCGTGCTCGCGCTCTCGCCGTTTGCCGGCCCCTTCCAATTCTTTTCCTATAATCACAGCCAAACCATCGCTGAATCCGTTGGCGGCTGGGCTGTGTTGGGGCTGGGTGGGATTGCGATGCTCGCACTGATCCGACGAGCTCTGCACCGTGAGGCAGGAATCGCCCGCATCACCGCCAGCCCGGACGACGCGAATCCGAGGACTTAACCTAAATCCGGCATTGGAAAAAACTCCAAGGCAACCGCAGAGGCGCAGAGGCC
>CAZZAM010000004.1:0-229997 GCA_964652775.1 uncultured candidatus Brocadiaceae bacterium
GGCGGTTGCCCTGATCTTTACGCCATTCGGGAGGCCGACCAGATTTCATCTCGCTTATGTTGTCATCGCTGCTCGCGCCATCGAACCGTTGCCCAAACGCATAGTAATTCATCTGTGCCAACATGCCGCGCAGTGCCTGCACATCCGTCATCGTGAGATGCCAGCGTGCGAGCATGCGCGTCATCAAGGGACGGAAGCGCTCGGCATCGGTGCGGCGGAAATAGCGGAAGCGGTCGAGGGTCGCCAGCCAATACTGGTAGAGCGATTCAACGGCTTCACGCGTGGCACCCGGTTCGGGATCACCACGCCGTGGCGATACGCCTTCGCTGGCGATGACGTAGAGCATGATCGCAACGGCGTTGGCCAGATTATAACTCAAATTCGCGCCATAGGTGTCGAGGTGCACCCAGGTTTGGCAGCAGCGCAGTTCCACCGTGTCGAGACCATCGGCTTCGTTGCCGAAGACCAACGCCCAGCGATCAGCCGGCCGATCGGCCAGTAACTGGGGAATCTCGCGTGGCGCTTTGCTGGTGCCGAGTTCACTGTCGCGGAAGCGCGCGCTGGTGCCGACGACCATGCCGCAATCGGCGACCGCTGCGGCTAGAGTTGGAAACACCTGGGCGTTCAGCAAGAGATCGCGGCTGTGGGTCGAGAATTTGCGACTGTCGTCGCAGTTCACCTCACAGCGTGGTGCGACCAATCGCAGATCGTCGATCCCGAAGTTGCCGCAGATGCGTGCGACCATGCCGAGATTGATAGGGCCTTGGGTGCGGACCAGCACCACCGTACAGCCGCGCAGATTCGGTGAGGCGATTGGCGGCAGTGTGTTCGGATTCTGGCGCAGGAGGACCGGCACGTCGGGCTGGTCAGCGTCGGCGTCGTTCACCGCCATGCGCTGCGCACTTTCGCTGCCCAGACTTTGAGATCACCGTCGGCATAGGGGGCTGCTGGCCAACCCAGGTGTTTGTTGTCGCCGGGAAAGCGTGGGAAGACGTGGATATGGACATGCGGAACGACCTGACCTGCTGCCGGGCCATCTTTGAGCAGCACGCAGACATCGGACGCCCCGCTCGCGCTCCTGACCGCCGCCATCAATCGCGCGAGTCGATCGCCAAGCACGGCCATCGCGGGGCCAGGTACATCGGCGAGATACTGGGCTTCAACCGTGGGTATGAGCAAGGCGTGTCCGGGCGATACCGGTGTAATATCAAGGATCGCGACCCACAGGTTGTCGCGGAAGACAAACTCGCCGGGAATCTCCCCGGCGATGATCTTGGTGAAGATGCTGGGCATGGCCGGAATGCTGGGCGGGCGCGTTAAAATGCCACTAGCTACGAGCTGCGAGCTGCGAGCTGCGAGTCTCGAACTCGTAGCTCGCAGCTCGCAGCTGGTGCAATGCAGTGGCAATGGCCAACCAACCGCCATACTCCCCGCCCATGAACGTCCTGTCCGAACCCCAATGGCGCACACTGGAACCCTTGCTCAAGAAGCACTGCCCCCGGCTGACGCCGCTCGATTTGGTCGAGAGCCAGCAGCGGGTCGATCTGTTGACCGCCAAGATCCAGAACCGGCATTGGATGGATCGCGTCGAGGCCCGCCGAGTGGTATTGGGCCTTATGCAGCAGGCGGGGATCCAGCAGGTCGCCTGACACGCTGTTGAATTGATCCGCCGGTTCGCTGGCGTTCGCCGTGCATCAGTTAGCGTGCGGACCTCATGACAAATCCCCTGCTCGGCCCGGTTGGTATTCCCGCTTTCGATCGCATCGAAACGTCCCACGTCGTCCCTGCTATTCGCGAAATCATCACACAGCTCCAGCGCGACTTCTCTGCGTTTGAGTCGTCGATTGATCCCGCCGGTGGCTACGCTGCCGTCGTCTCGCGAGCGAGTGATCTGAACGAGCCGCTGAACTGGGCGTTCGGTTTGGTCCATCATCTCCTAGGTGTGCGCAATTCTGAATTATTGCGGACGGCGCATCAGGAGGTGCAAGCCGAAGTTGTGGCGATCTCGATGCAGATCGCGCAGTCGCGGCCGATGTACCAGGCGCTCAAACGACTGGCGCCAAGTGTGTCCGGGGTCGAGCGTCGCGTTGTCGATGCGAGCATTCGCGATGCCGAGTTGTCCGGCGTGGCGTTGGAAGGCGCAGCGAAGGATGTCTTCCTGAAGAATCAGCAGGAACTCTCCGAATTATCAACGCGTTTCCAGAACCAGTTGCTTGATGCGACCAAGGCATTCGCTCTCGACCTCACGGATCCCGCTGACGTGGCCGGTCTGCCGCCGAGCGCTCTCGCTGGTGCCGCCGCTGCTGCTCAGCGTGCTGGGAACGCCGAGGCCACCGCCGAACGCGGTCCGTGGCGTATCACCTTGGATGCACCGTCGCTGACGCCGTTTCTTGAACACGCCAAGCGCCGTGATCTGCGTGAACGCGTCTATCGTGCGTTCATTCGTCGTGGTGCCGATGCGCCGCATGACAATGCGCCGGTGTTGGCACGAACGCTCGAACTGCGTCGTGAGCAAGCGAAGCTGCTCGGCTATGCAACCTGGGCCGAGGTCAGTCTCGCCCAGAAGATGGCGGGCACGGTTGCCGCCGTTGATCGTCTGCTCGATGAATTGCACGCCGCGGCGTTGCCAAAGGCGCGAGCGGAACACGCAGAACTAACCGAATTCGCCCGTAATCGTAGCGGTGACACAACGCTCGTGCTCGCGCCCTGGGATGTTCCATTCTGGGCCGAACGTCTGCGTGAAGAGCGCTATGCCTACACCGACGAAGAGCTGCGTCCGTACTTTGCGCTGCCGCGTGTGTTGGACGGTTTGTTCGCGCTCAGTGAACGACTCTTTGGCATCAAGGTCGAAGCGGCTGACGGCCAAGTGTCGGTGTGGCATCCCGATGTGCGCCACTTCCGCATTCGCGATAGCGCCGATGGTCGTGCCCTAGCGTCGTTCTACCTCGATCCGTACAGCCGTCCGTCCGACAAGCGTGGTGGCGCGTGGATGGGTGGCGCGCTCGACCGCAAGGGAGACCGTCAGCCAGTTGCCTACTTGGTGTGCAATCAGACGCCGCCAATCGGCACGACACCATCGCTGATGACCTTCCGTGAAGTCGAAACCTTGTTCCATGAGTTTGGTCACGGCTTGCAGCACATGCTGACCACGGTGCCGCGGTGCGAGGCGGCTGGCATCAACAACGTCGAATGGGATGCGGTCGAATTGCCCAGTCAATTCATGGAAAACTGGTGCCTGCACCGGCCGACGCTGCTCGGCTTGGCGAAGCACTGGCAGACTGGTGCGGCGTTACCTGACGCGCTCATCGACAAACTGAAAGCTGCAAAGACCTACCGCGCTGGTTCGATGACGTTGCGGCAACTCTACTTCTCGCGCACCGATCTGGAATTGCATCATCGCTTTGACGGCAAGGGCTCACCGCACGATGTGCAGCGGCGGATTGCCGCTACGCATACGGTGCTGGCGCCGTTACCCGAGGATCGCTCGCTGTGCGCCTTTGCGCATATTTTTGCCGGTGGCTACAGCGCCGGCTACTACAGCTACAAGTGGGCTGAAGTTCTCAGTGCTGATGCGTTCGCCGCCTTCGAAGAAGTCGGTCTCGACAACGCATCCGCCGTCGCCGCCACGGGCCGTCGCTTCCGCGACACGGTATTAGCGCTCGGTGGCAGCAAACATCCGACGGACGTCTTCAAAGCGTTCCGTGGCCGCGAGCCAAGTACGAAGGCTTTGCTGCAGCATTCTGGATTGGCCAAATAATGTTGAATGCTGGAATGCTGGAATGCTGGAATGATCGAGACTCGCAGCTCGCAGCTCGCAGCTCGCAGCTTGTGCACCGAGACAATACATGAAGAAACCCGATTATACTGCTGCGGTCCGCGCCATCACGGCAGCGAAAGACATCGTCCTCACCACGCATCTGAATAGCGACGCCGATGGCATCGGTACGTCGCTGGCGTTGATGATCGCGCTCAAGCGACTGCGCAAGCGGGTGCGTTTTATCGCACCGTCGAAGCTGGCGTCGATCTACGGTTTTCTGCCCCGTATCGATCAGGGCCGCGTCATTGAGAAGGACACGGATGCCAAAGCGGAAAAGCCCTGTGATCTGCTGATTTCCAGCGATTGCGGCGATCTCAAGCGCCTCGGCGCCTGCGCCCATATTCCGCGTGGCAAGCTTCTTAATCTAGATCATCACGCGACCAACGATCGCTTTGGCGATGTGAATCTGGTCGATGAGCAAGCGACGTGTAGTGGATTGGTCGCAGCCAATCTCCTTGATCGGCTGAAGATCAAACTCGATAAGGAACTGGCGATCTGTCTCTACGCGACACTGGTGTTCGATACCGGCCGCTTCATGCACTCGAACACGAATGCAGGCGCCTTCCGCTTCGCTGCTCGGTTGGCGGATACGGGAATTGACGTATCGGCGGTCAATCGCGCACTGACCTATACGCGTTCTCCGCACGATCTGGCTGTTCTACGCTTGGGCCTCGAGTATCTGAAGGTCGATGCGCAGGAACCGCGTCTTGCTGGCATCGCGCTAACGAACGCTGCGATCGCTGCGGTTGGCGAACCTGAGGACTGGGGAGACATGGTCGACGTGCCGCGCTCGCTCGCCGGCAATCAGGTCGCGTACCTGCTGCGCGAGTCGAAGGACGGCAAGTTCACCCGGATGAGCCTGCGTTCAAATCCCCCGTTCCAAGTTGCACCGGTAGCTCAGGCGTTTGGCGGAGGTGGGCATCTGCAGGCGGCAGGGGCAACCTTTTCCGGATCGCTGGCTGATTGTCTGCGTGAAGTTATCCCGCGACTCAGGCGGCAACTCGCCGACTGATCAGGGCGCTGACCACCGACGAATAGCCTCGGCAGTCCGTGACGAGATCAGTCCATCGGTATTGAGACCAGCCGCCATGACATGACGGATCAGACTGGAACTGATATGACCCAGCGATGGATCGCAGACTAGGAACATGGTTTCCACGCCATTTCCACGGTTGACGACGGCCATGCCCAGTTCTCCGTCGATATCGTTGGCATTACGTAGGCCGCGGATCAATGCGTTGATGTTGTTCTGGCGCGCCCAACTCACGGTAGCGCCGCTGTACTGGACGATTTCGACATTGCGCAAGGTTGCGCATTCAGCGCGCAAGATTTCGACCCGAGACATTGCTGGAAGATATGGCTTTTTGTCAGGATTACTGCCGACGCCGACAACGAGTTGATCGACGATGCGTGCAGCACGGCGGATGACATCTAGGTGCCCAAGATGTGGTGGATCGAAACTGCCGGGGTAGAAGGCTTTCATGTCATTCCTGGGAGATGGTGACGCATCTGGCGCCGAAGGGCGGTAGCGGCATACAATCGGCGTAGCCGATGCCACCATGGTTTCGACGGTTCACCGGAGAAACCAAGCCCTGACAAAGCCAGGGGGGTAGGCCAGTAGGGCCGTAGGGGCGAAGCCCCTGAACAAAGAGCCTTATTCGATGTCTTCTTCGATCCGCGAGATGAGTGAGGCGTCGATGACTTCTTCGCCGGCGCCATCACGATGAACGACGCGTACCGAGATCAGATTACCTTCACCGTCAAGACGACGTGAACGCAGATAGGCGGTTAAAGTGCGTCCACTCTTGTAGACAAGACGGTCGATCTTGCCGAGGTCATCAATCGGAATCCGTGGCGCTTCAGCCACCGCCTCAGTTGCGGCTGGGTCTGCAATTGGAACTCCGCTGGGCTGGCCAATGACCGGGGTTTTCCCAGGCTCCTTCTTTTTAAGCGCGTCGTCGATCTCTTTTTTCCGCGCATCGTCTTTTGTCCAAGCGGCCATCCAGGTTGCCCAATCCGCGGCGTCATCAGAGGTCGGATATCCAGGATAGTTAGTCCCTTTGCCACGTGCCGGTGGCTTCAGTCCGCTGCGTTGACGCATGGCTTCGACAGCGAAGTCGTGGGTCTGGCGGTCTGAGATTGCCTGCATCAGCAACGGATAGACGTCGCGATCAGTGCCAGCCTCGCTGCTAGCTAACGCCTTGATGGCATCGCGCTTGGCATACACGTCCGAGTCGGCCATGGATTTTTTGAAGGCCGTGATGGCGGCGGATTCGCCAGCAGCCAGGACGGCAGCACACAAAACAAGGAGAGCGATACGCATAGATGTTCCTCAAGCAGAAGCGTGGGCAGCAGCAGCGAAGCTGGCGATGACGTCGGGCACGAGCATGTCGCGTGCAACCGTCGCCGCCACTGTCGCCCCGGCAAGCCTGCGGGCGAGGGTCAGGGCGAAGGCCATGGCGGTTCCGGCCGCTTGGCTGGTGATCAGGTTACCATCTTCGACGACCGCGCGATCGACCCAGGCCTTGGCATGGGGTTCGACC
Organism: uncultured candidatus Brocadiaceae bacterium; assembly: GCA_964652775.1. Classification (GTDB taxonomy): domain Bacteria; phylum Planctomycetota; class UBA11346; order UBA11346; family UBA11346; genus UBA11346. The sequence continues at coordinate 6,361 of CAZZAM010000004.1, forward strand.
ACGGCGCGCGAGCCGGGATGGCAGGTCAGGGTACGGCCAGCGCAGAGTTTGCGCGGAACCAGGGCGATTGGCGCAGCGCAAATCACGGCCAGGAGTCGGCCCGAGGCAAGCTGGGCTGCGGCCAGATCCTGGGTCCGCGGATCATCGCGGTGGTGCTCGGCTGATTTCAGACCACCGGGCAGATAGATGCAGTCAAAGGTCCGTTGCGCGACGAGGCCAAGCATGGTGTGGGCCGCGAGGGGGATTTTCCGGCTGCCGTTCACCACCGGCTGCTCGCCGACGCTGGCTACCACGACCTCAACCCCGGCGCGCACCAGGACGTCGCACACGGTGATGGTTTCGATTTCCTCGGCACCAGGGGCGAGAACGACCAAGCAGGTGGGCATGAGCGCTCCTTGCGGGAATACCGGCGCGGTAGAGCATCATGGGCATGTTCCGCATTCAAGCCATGCTCCTGCTGTGCTGTCTTGGATTGTTGGCTGCCGGGGAGGTCGTTTCTGCCCCGGTTGGCGAAGCAGGACTCAAAGCGATCGAAGCGGCCCGCGCTGAGGTGACGCTGGTATCGGGTGTCGCCACGAAAACGGTCCGGCGAATGGATCCACCGGATGCGGAAGGAGATGCGCAGCGCGTGGCATTTGCCGTCGATGCGAAGGGTCGTTATGATATTACGTTGACCGATCCAACCGACCCAGATGGCGAACGGACTCGGTTCGTGTCCGACGGGACGCGGGCGTGCAGTATGCAACAGGCTTCCAAGGAAGATAAGCCGCAAGTGAAATTTCGTGCCGCTGGCGAGCGCGATATCCTGAATCGTCTGCTGAGTTGTTTGAGCATGAACTTGGTCGATCTGCGCAAAGACTATACAGTTGAATTGAAAGCCGCCGACAACAAAGAGCGCGAACTGAAGCTGATTCCGAAGGACAAAGCCCTGGCAGCCGAGTTCACCGCTGCGTCAGTATTCATCGACGCCACCAATAAACCAATCCGCGTTATCCTCGATGAAACCAACGGCAACCGTCAGCGTTTAGTGGTGAGCACGTTCACTGACAACCCGAAGGCCGATCCGCTGTGGTTCGTACTGCCGCCGGTGAAGAAATAAGCGCGACCCGACCATGGCCAAACGCACGGCGCCGTATCAATGTTTCTGCTACAATATTTCCGAGGACACGGTCCTGCAGGCCATGGCCGACCACGGCGCGCGGACGGTTGAAGAAATCCAGAACCTGACCAACGCCTGCACCGGTTGTCGAACGTGCCGGCGTGAATTGGAAGAGTTACTGGAGGCGGTGGCGGATGGGTCGGTGGAATTGCCGAAGCCGATTAAATAATCTACTGGGCATTCCTTAAAATTGTTAGACAAGCAATTCAATGAATGAGGAAAATAAAACCGAAGAGGATTTGCCAAATCACTTTGTGATTATATTTGGCTCGATTCCCTGGGGAGTATTGATCATTGGCATTTTATGGGGAATACTTTCTCAAGGAGAGTTCGGTCTCCTTGGATTCGTGTTGTTAATCCCTGCTATTCCAGCTTCGTTTCTGTACTCCCTGGCTTGGTTATATGGTGCAAAGGGAGTAAAGAGGAAAGCTCTTGGATGTGTTCTCATTAATTCATGTGGAATTATACTGATGACTATAGCGGCCATCTCAAAGATGCTGTGATTTAGAAACGGTTTGGTATTGGAGATCAATTCAGCGTGTGCTGCCATATGTTTCTAACGCATTGGTGGCAGCATAAAGTCCATCCTCGGCGGCAATCCGCTCGCGTAATCCAGCGCAAGCCGCGCTGATCCGCTGGTCATTCAGCAGGCGTTCCAACACCGCGATGGCGCGTTCACTGGTCACCCGTGCAGCGTTCAGGTGCAGGCCGCCACCAAGTCGTTCGACGCGGGCGGCATTGTCCGGCTGATCGTACGCTCGCGGCAAAATGAATTGTGGGACACCAGCAGCGAGGCCGTGCGCGGTGGTGCCGACGCCACCGTGATGGACGAGGGCTGCTGCGCGTGGCAACAACGTCGATAGTGGTGCCCAGGGAACGTGAATGACGCCGTCAGGCAGATCGGCGGGCAGGTGTTCGCGGAATCTTGTTAGTACCACGCCGCGTCGACCGAGCTGCTGCACGGCGGCGATTAACGCGGATAGTTCACGATGGGCATGACGCTGGCCGCTGCCCGGCGTGATCACGACTGGTGGTGAACCCTGGGCGAGGAATTGTTCCAACTCGGGCGGCAAGGCGGCCGAGTCAGTCCACAGCGGAAATCCGGTGTGGCGAACGTGCGAGCCAGATTCGGCGGCGGCGAACCACGACGGGAACAACGCGAGTGACAACCCATCGGCGTGCCACCAATGCATGAATCGCTTCGCCTTGGGCAGACCCAATCGTTTGCGTAGTGGACCGAGCGCCCGATTCAGGAGGGGATCGGTTACGACGCGTTCAGCGATCCACATTTGCACGCGCACAAGGCTGCGCGGCAGCCACGACGGTGCCATGAGGCCAGGAACCAGCGGTGGATCCAACGGATTCCACAGTGCAACTGGCTGCAGATGCAGGGTCGCGTACGGAATGCCGTGGGCCTCTTCAGCACAGCGCGCACCCAAAGCCAGACTGCCGCCAATCGTCAACCCACCACGCTGGCCGTTGTCGGCAGCTAGCTCGTACTGGACTTCAGCCAACTCGCCAACTGAGTGCAACAGCTTGGCAGTGCTGCGCCACGGATGCCACAGGTCAGGATCGCTGAGCAGGTGCAGAAATTCATCAGCGGTTCCCAGTGGCACCAGTTCGACGCCGGGCGTCGGCGTCAAAAACAGCGGATTCGCCGCGACCCGCACGCGGTGTCCGCGTGCGGCCATCGTGCGCGCTAAGGCAAGGTGCGGAAGAACATCGCCAGCAGTTCCGACAGGAAGAAAGAGGATGTCCATTATCTTTGCTTACTGTGTCGAGAAAATCCAAGGCAACCGCAGAGTCGCAGAGGCCGCTGAGATCGCAGAGGGGAGTTGGCTTGGAAGATCACAGCGTAGTCCAGGTTGTTGTCGAACATATCACTCTCTGCGTCCTCCGCGGCCTCTGCGCCTCTGCGGTTGCCTTGGTATAATTCATGATTGCGGTCAGCCGCGCAGCGATCCAGCCGAGCCGCGCCGCGTCAGCGCGTTGGCAGCGGCGAACGAAGCGGCCAGGAACAACATCGCCCAGGTTGCGAAGGCGCAGGTGATCGCCGGTCCATTGCCGAGGATATCGACGAGGTTGAACATGACCTTGGTGATCGGCCACGCCTCGCGCTTTTCAGCGAGGATCAGCGAGTCGGCGACTTCCAACATAGAGAAGGAGAACGCGAGGATGGCACCAGCACTTAGTGATGCGATGAGTAGTGGCATCATGATCCGACGCATGCGCGTCCAGGTTCCGGCGCCCGCGACGGCGGCGGCTTCTTCGTAGGCGATCGGCAGTTGTTCGTAACCGGCGGTGGCAGCGCGGACGACGTAGGGCATCCGGCGCACGCCGTAGGCGATCGCCAGCAGAATCGTCGGATCGACGACGGGATTGAGCCAGCCGAAGCCGTTGATGCTGGGCAAGGCACGATAGCCAAAGGCGAGAATGACTCCGGGAATCGCGAGCGGCAGCATCGACAGCAGATCGAGTGCGCGCCAGCCTGGCGGTCGCCAGCGGGTTGCGGTCCACGCGACGAAGGTGCCCATGCACAACGCGAGCGCGGTGGCAAGGCAGCTGTATTTCAGACTGGTCAGGATCGATGGAACGACCTGTTCATGCGCGAGCGCGTCGGTGACGTGCTGGATGGTGATGCCGGTCGGCAACATGGTCTGGTACCAGTCGCGTCCGAATGCTAAGCCCGCGACCGCGGCATGCGGAGCGGCGGCGAGACAGCAGATGGTTCCGACCAGCACCCACGCCCAGCAGGTGCCGCGCGTGCCGAGTTGCATGGGTTTCGCTAGGATCGCGCCTTTGGCGGCAAACGCGCGTTCTTGACGAGCGAACACCAACTGCGCCACCAGATATGCGCTGCCGGCGACGAGGACCATGACGACAACCTGGGCGTAGGGCAGACGATTGGTTTGCGCGTCGTTCAAGCCATTCCACACCTGCACGGCGACGTGACGATCGTAGCCCAGCATCAGCGGCGTGCCGAGTTCAGTGAATGCCCACACAAACACCACGATGCCACCAGCGAACAGACCAGGGCGTAATAACGGCAGAATAATCCGGCGTAAACGCGTCCACGGGGATGCTCCGGCAACACGGGCTGCTTCCAGCATCGCGGGATCAAGGCGAGCAATTGACGCTGCGGTGGTGAGGTAGAGGAATGGATACAGTCCCAGCGCCTCGATGATGCAGATAGCGGCGAAGCGATGACCGATCAGCCAGTCGGGTGCGTCGGCCCAGGTGTAGATACCAAGTTGAACCAGCAGGGCGTTCACTGCGCCGTAGCGTCCGAGGACGACCTCAAATCCCAGTGCACCGACAAAGGGGGGCAGAATCAGGGGTGCAAGCAACAGCGCCTCGGCGAGTGCTTTGCCACGGAATGTATAGCGCGCGGTGAGCCACGCCGCTGGCAGTGCGATGGTAACGGCAAGCGCGGTGCTGACCGCAGCGATGGCCAGCGCGTTCAGCACGCCATCGCGATAGACCGGATTGAGGATAACTTCGCGCAAATACGCCGGGTCTTCCAATCCTGCGCCGAGCGCGGTGAGGAGCGGCAACACAAGGAAGACGCCGAAGAATCCGAATGCTGCGATGTAGACGGTCCACTTGAGCATCAGCGATGCTCCCGGGCCAGCTGCGTGGCTTCCTGGTACTGGGTGATGCTGTCGAGGCTCCAATGACGCAGCACGCTGAGTGCAGCGGTTGCTGACGTATCCTTGGAGATGCGCACGCTTTTCAGTGCGGCAGCGATATCGGCGTAGCGGACCGGCAGCCGCTCGAATGCGGCCATCGCCTCTGGCACGGCAGTCGGACCACCGGCGTCACAGATGGCGCGCCATGCTTCGGTGACTTCATCGCGCGGATCAAAAATCACCGCCCGGGCGAGTGGGGCGATGAGATTAAAGGCCGGGCCGGTCAGCGCGGGCCGATACAGAAGACCGGTGGCGGCAGCAAACGGATCAATGTCGGGATCGCTCATGTGCTGCCGGTCAGTTGCCGTGTACACATCGGTGCGGATCGCCTGCCGCCGTAGTGCATAGCGACGCGGTCCACCGGGTTCGCCTGGGCGGTAATTCCACAGGCGTTGTCCTTCAGGCGAGAGCACGAAACGCATGAAGGCGATTGCGAGTTCGCGGTGTGGTGCTCCACGCAGCAGTGAGATTGGGTCAGCCGAGATAGATGTCCCGGTTGGCGGAATGACGAATCCCAAGCGTGCGGTTCCGCTGGCGATCTGCGACCATTCGGCTTCGGCCCGGGCATGGAAATCGAGACACATACCCAAGGCAGCTTCGCCGCGCGCCACTGCGCGCACCGCGCGCGAGGTGCCGTCGGCAACCCAGCCGGCGTTGGCGCACATGCGACGCAAGAGACTCCAACCGGCGATCCAGCCGCGTTCAAGTTCGGCCGCGGTCGGATGGTCGGGATCAGCGCAGGCGGCGACGATTTCGGATTGAAGAATGCGTTCGCAGGCCGTAACCGTCGCGCCACTCTTGGTCGCATCGGCAGTGACGGTTGCACCGAACAGCCGGGGATCACCAAGCAGACGCCAGTTGAGTTGCGGTGGTGGATCGCCAACCAGGTCGCGCAGACGCTGGAAATTGTCGGCCAATCCAAACACGGCCAGACAAGCGCCATAATAGCGCCCGGCGGGATCGAACATGCGTTCGCCGGTTAGCATGGGCGGAATGATCTCGGGTTTGAACCACTCCGGATGTGAGCGCAGGAGACCAGCGTCGACCAAATAGCCTTTGTTCGCTTGTTGGCGATGTTGGAACTCACCACCGCCAAAGAAAATATCGATGCCGATATCGAGATTCGAAGCCAGGAAGATAGTCCGTGCGGGATCAGCAATTGCTGGATCGTTGAATAATTTGAGTTGCTTGTCGCTCAGCTCGGGGTGTGCCTTTGCCAATGCTTCAGTATAGCGTGAGTCGAGATATTTGACGATGTCGCCCGTGCCCCCCGGGGTGCGCCAGTCGATACCGATGTCCTGGTGCAGCTCACGCTTGGCCCAGGCGGCGAACGCGCTGCCGAACTCAGCGCGAATCGCCTCGCCATGCGGCGTGATGATGACGATTTGGGTTGTTGGTGTCGGCGCTGGCCTAGGCCGCACGGCGAACGGCAGCGCGACCAATAGTCCTGGCAAGAGGATCAACAGCCAACGCACCATGAGATCAGGAACTCAACGCAACGGCCGCGCCAGCGGCGATGGCGAGATGAACGCGGTCGCCGATCTGACGACGCACGGGCGGACTTTCGCTCAGACGCAGACGTTGATCGCCGAGCTGGGCTTCCCAGGTGGCGGAAACACCGTGGTAATCACCGCCGATGAGCGTTGCCGGTGTACCTTCGGCAACGATGCGCAGGTGCTCGGGCCTCACCATCAGCGTGCAGGCAGCGCCGGCGGACAAGGCGGTTGTCATGTGCGTGTTGACGTCACCGAGAACGCAGCGGGCACGATCTGAGCCAAGAGACGTGGCTGGCAGGATATTGGCTTCGCCAAGGAAGGCGGCGACGGCGCGTGAGAGCGGGCGTTCGTACAACTCTTGTGGCGTTCCCAATTGGGCGATGCGACCGCCGAGCACCAATGCGATGCGATCGGCGACAGCCAGCGCTTCACCTTGATCGTGGGTGACATAGACGCCGGTGACGTTGGCGGCTTTGCAGACACGGCGGATTTCCTGGCGCAATTCGCCGCGTAGTTTGGCATCCAAGTTCGAGAGTGGTTCATCAAGCAGGAGGACGCGTGGGCGCAGGACGAGCGCGCGGGCGAGCGCGACGCGTTGCTGCTGTCCGCCCGAAAGATCGCCGACGCTGCGGCTGCCCAGGCCCGCAAGCGACACCATCGCCAGGGCCTCGTCGACCCGGCGGGCGCGTTCAGTGGCGGGAACCTTCGCGATCTCAAGCGGAAAGGCGATGTTGCCCGCCACATTCAAATGCGGCCACAGCGCGTAATTCTGGAAGACCATACCCAGCCCACGACGCTCAGTCGGTACGTCGCACTGATCCTGACCAGCGATGCGGACAGCGCCGTGCAGCGGGTGCAGAAATCCGGCGATCAGCCGTAGGATTGTTGTTTTTCCGCAACCTGATGGTCCAAGGAGCAGAAACAGTTCACCGGCCGCGATGTTCAAACTGACGTGATCCAGCACGGGCACATTGCCGTAGGCGAAGGAAACATCATCAAGCATGACCGCAGACATGGCCGAAACCTTCGTCCTCGGGCTGGCTGGGCAAGTCGCTGACCCAAGGGGGATAAGCCCGGCAGCCGTTGCTGGATCGCGCAAACTGGATACCCATATCCTACGGAAACCGCCAGTGACTACGCCAGACAACATTTCGTTCACCTGCAACAACTGCAGCCATACCGCATCCTTTCCATCCAATCAGGAGGGTAAGGCGATCTACTGTCCGAAGTGCCAGGCGGCCCAGGTGGTTCGTGCCACGGCGCGCATCGAGATCGAGCGTATCCCAACCGGGACGATTTCCCGAGCCGAGAGCGGTCCCAAAACTGATCGGATTGCGAAGCCCAATGCGCCGAGTCGCATCGACTTCACCTGTGAATCATGTCAGCACACCTCGCGTATCGCGTCGGCCTTGTCTGGCCAGCCGGTGCGTTGTCCGACCTGCGGTATGGTGCAACTCGCCGGAGTGACGGGCATGCGCACCGCTCGTCTGGATACGGGTGGCAAGCTGCCGTTCGTCTGTTCGGCCTGCAATTATCAGGCTCGACTCAATCCTGATTATGCCGGCAAAGCGATTCGCTGTCCCAAGTGCCAAGGTGCCCAAGTCGTGCCGCGCGTGGTGCGCGATCCTGAAACGGCGGCCACGCAAGCACCAGTCGTCGAGCGTCTGGCAATTCCACGCACGCCACTGGCCGGTTCCTTGACGGTTGGATCGCCACCCATGCCGACACCGTTGCCTGGTGTGTTCGCTACGCCGCCTCCGGGCTTGTTTACCACACCACTACCGCAGGCGTTAGCGCCCCCGACACCAACGCCCGTACCAAGTGCATCTACACCAGCGCCTGCACCAGTACCAGCACCGACACCAGCACTAGCGGTATCAGCATCAGCCACTGCGGTGGCAACGACGGACCCAGTCGAAGAGCAGTTTGATCGCGCACAGGTTGTCGCGAAACCGCGCGGCGGTGTGGTCAGGCGCAGTGGTCGGATGCAGGCTCAGACTGCAGCGGCACCTGTACGCGGTCCAGCCGAGCCAACCCTTGAGCCTGCGCGGGCGGTTCAGGAGGAACCTGATGAACCGGCCATAGAGTCACCGCCGTCGCCAGCATCGTCGGCGACCGCGGGCAGTCGTTGGCTCATACCAGGCATCATCATCGGCATCGTGGTGATCATCAGTGTCGTGTTGCTGATGAAGTACAACTCCGCGTCAAGTCAGGCTGCGCAATTGCGCGTCGATTTGCAAACGGTGAACACCAAAGTGACGACACTCGAGCAGGAATTGCACGCAGCCCAGCAGAAGTTGACTGATTTGGAGACGGAACGGAAAGGCCTGGAAAACGAGCGTAATCTGCTGCGCCAAGCGCGCGACGCGGCGCTTCTGGAAATAGAGCGACTGAAGGCGGCGTCAGTTGCTCCGTCAGTTACTCCCGCCCAACCAGGGCCGAAGTAGGCGCGAGCGTTCGGCGATCCCGGCTGGATTGAGCTGCGTACCAAGGACCCCTGGCTGCACTTCCCACCAACGATGATGGCTCAGCGGCTTCGCATCAATCGTCGTGCAGAGATAAGCTGCAGCCACATCGTGCACCTGCGTTCGTAACGGAGCCAAGGTCGCTTCCTCGACCGCTGGGCAACTTGGCTCAAGAAGTACGATGCGGGTTGCTCCGCGGGCAGCGAGATCGCCGATCATCCAGGCCAGGGCCTGGCGATATTCACGGTGCTTCCAAGCCGCAAGGCGATCATCACCCGACAACTGAATCAGCACGCTTTTGCCGGCCGGTTTCAACTGTTGAGCGGCGACAATCTGACGCATGAGTACGGGCATTCCCAGCGTGTAATCATGCGGTTCGGCCAAGACGAGGCCGCAAACTTCGGGCCTTTCATTGCTGAACACCCGCAACGCACCCCAACGACGATCAGCGATGGCTTCACGTCGTGGTACGGCCAGAACGGCCAGATCTTGGCCAACCAGTAAGCGTCCATGATCATCGAGCGTCAACTGCTCGGCATGGTTGGGTGCGATGATTCGCACCGTGATGGAGTGTCGTCCAGATCCTTCAACGCGCAGGCTGGTCAACGTGTTGGGTACGAAGCTCAAGACGAGTTGATCGCCGGTGCGACGTGTTGTCAGCCCAGGTTGCGGCGAAGCAGTCCAAGCTGTGCTTGCGGTCAGGTACAGCGAACAGATGCGGTCATCATCGGCGGCACGGGGAAACCAGTCCCAGGTTGGAGCTGTCTCTCCAGCAGCGACCAGTGACGAGAGACAGAGCAGCAGGATGAAATTGAACCGCGAACGCCATGTGTTTCCCGGAATAAGTGTATCAGGACACGCAACGGGCACCATCGGTCGGCTATTTCTTGTCTGGCCGCAGGCGCCAGCGCAAATCATCAAATCCGGCCTTCCAGGTGGTTCCGGTGTCGGCATAGCCGAAGAGCGACAGGTACCAGTTACCCTGGGATTTGGCGAGGACATCGGACAACTGTGTGCGGTTGACTGGATTCGCAGGATCGGTGGCGAAGACACGGCCACCGCTGGCATCAAGCGCCAGGATTGCCACGGCACCATCGACGGCGTAAGGTAACTCGATCCACTCCGACCACTTGCCGTTGAACTGCTGGCGCCAGGAGAGCCTTTGCGTGTTCTTGACCACGCCGATGGCAACGCCGTTTTTACGTGTGCTGTCCAACAACTCGAGTCCGACAGTCGCTTGTTTGGCGGCCGAAACATCCACCCCGAGACGGGCCGAACGGAAGCGACTGCTGGGGACCGGGACGAATGCCCGCGAGATCGGATCAGGGGCTGCGGTCTGGATCCCATCCATCAACAACATCCCGGCTCCATCGGCGTGCACGTGGATGCCAGTGCCGACCACCAGGGTTTCCCATGAACTTGCCAGGGCCTCGCCGGCTGGCCAGTCGAACGGCTCGGGAATAAGTTCGTCATCGTAGGTGCTGTAGAGTTCGGCGAGGCGGCGGACGTACTCGGGCGGGGCTCCTGGCAAACCACCCGACGAGTTAAACAACGCACGCGCGCCATCGGGATCACCGCGGGCTGCTGCCATGAACACACGGGTTGCCATCGCATAGCCGTCGCTTGCCGGCAGGCTGCAGGCGATGGCGTCTGCTTCCTTGTAGCGATTAGCGAGAAGATGCCCGTATAACTGCCAATGCTGGGATTCTCGACTATTCACGGCGGCGAGGGCGCGTACGGATTCGGACTGTCCGTTTTTTGTTATGACTTCCGCGATGCGATACAAAAAGGCGTGGCGTCCGTTGAGGTGTTGATTGATCAGTTGGTTGGCTTTGTCGGGATGATTGTTTTCCAGCCGTACACAGGCGTTGAGCAGAACGGCATCGGCCTGGAGATCCGCGGGTAGGCGATCAACCGTTTTGAATTCACGCCGTTGGGCGATGGCCAAGGCGAGTTGTGCTGCCGGAGTTTGGACGGTGGCCCAGCTTTTCACTGCGGCGGCGGTTCGATTTTCCTGAAACGCGATCAGGCCAAGGGCGTAATTGCCGGCTTGGGCAGCGGTGCCTGAAACGACATCGGGCGCAAAGCCAGTGAGTAACTCCTTGGCCATGGCCAGATCACCAAGGGCGGCGGCAGCGGCGCCGCCGAAAGCTTTGGCATCAGCGACAAAATTCCCATCTTTGATCAGGGTTGTTGCCGCACTCAGCGAATCGGCGTATTGACCGGTTTGCAGCGAGGTGTTGGCGAAGCCGAGGGCCCCCTTGGGGCTACGTCCGATCTGCCAAGCCTTGCGATAACACTCCCGGGCCGAGCGAATTTCGCCAGAGGATTCAAAGGCATTTCCGCAGATCAGATTTGCCTGCATGGCGGATGGGTTGCGACTGAGCCATTCTTGTGCGTAGGCGAGAACGTCCGAAGTGCGCCCTTGACCGTTGAGTGCCTCGATGACGAATTCATTGCCCTGATCCCAATGCGAATCGGCAGCTAACGCAGCGCGGCTGGCATCTTCCATCGCCTTCCAGTCCGGTTTTTCCCGCCACAGCGGGATGACAATGGCCAGAATGTCGCGACTGGCCGGTCGCTTTTTCAGGGCTGTCGCAGCTTGCTGCATGACCGCCGTTTTCGCTGCGTGTTCGCTGCCCCAACGCAGGACTTCAATAATCCGGCGTTCGTCATTGGCGGTGATTGCCTGCGCGGCGGCCAGGGTCACAACTTCGTGTGCGGTACGCCGATGTTCGATCGAACTATAAGTACCGGCTGAAATGGTTGATTCTGAAGCTGCTCCCTTTTGCTTGAATTGCAGGGTGCCATCGGAGCGCTGCATCAGCAGGTCTCCTTCAATCCTGCGGCCGTCACTGAAGAGAACCGTGGTCAAAGGAATTTCGCGCAACTCGATGAGGGGGGCTGCTTCGCCAGCCCGCACGGCAGCAGCGCAGATCAGGATGAATACGACGCGCAGGAGGAATGACGTTTTCATGCTTTTAGTGCGTCGGAGCAAAAGGTGGGCGTGGCGGGGCGGGTAGATCCAATGGCGGCGGGGGGGGTGCGGGCACTGCGGGGGCGTTGCGGGAACCGCGTTCGCGCAAGGAGAAGGGGTTCCCATCCGACAGGCCACTGAATTTCGCCATCACGGCTCCAAGCGCGTGTTCGGCTGTAGCGAGAGTCGGGCGTACCTCGGCAGGATCTACGGTCAGTTTGTCGACGGGGATCGGTAGTGCGGAGTTGGCACTAATGAATACCGGAACGGATACGATAAGTGCCAATGCGGCAATGAGTGTCCCAGTCAGAGCGTGGCGTGAGACGCGCATATCAGGGCCTTGGTCCACCGAGCCTGCGGATGGTTGGCGCAGTGCTCGCTGGAATAGTGTTGGCTGCATCGCGGGTGGGCGATTCAGCAGCGGGTATGAGTTCCCAGATATCACGATTCGGAGTTGTTAATTGGGTGGTGAGTTTGATTCGTTGGGTCTTGTCTGCATTGACGGCGATTTCGACGTGGCGTAATCCGAGTCCGCGACCATCTGCAGTAGCCAAGCCTGCAAGCAGACGAATGCCGACATCCCAGGTTGCTTCCAATTCGAGATTGCAGGTAAATACAGCATCATTCTTGCTTGGTGATCCAAAACATTCACCCGGTCCAACCGAATTCAGTTTGCTGACGCCAGCCTGGAGACAGGTTTCCATGGACAGGCAGACCAGGCGAAGCCAGACCAGCTGTCGGGCGCGAATTTTTGGCGCCGCGTCCAAATCTTTTTCAAACGGCAAGTTCAGTGGAATGGCGATGCGAATACGCGAGGCCAGCTGACGAATGGCGGCGTAATCAGTGCGAATCTGATTGCCGACGTCTGCGAGGTCGGTTTTTGTGTATGGTTCAGGCAGAGGTGGGGACAAGGCTGATACCGTCGCAGTGAGTTCCTCGTTTTGCAGTGCGACCTTGGTGCGGAGTTCCGTCTGTGCGGCTTCAACCGCCAATCCATTGGGCTTATCAGGGTGATAGGCTTTCACATAGGCTGCGTGTAATCGACTGGCATTCATCCCAGTGGTGGATTCGGACGCTCCACGAACGAGCAGGATGATGAAGCCGAGCAGCACGGCGCCTGCGCCAATACCGGCCCATAGGGCGAAGCGTCGCATGTCGGCGGTCACGAGGCTGTCTCCAGCGCCGCGCGTCGCTGTGTCAGCGTGGCGATCGGCCACCACAGCGTGATCCACAAGCCAGCGCTGGCGAGAATAGGTCCAACCAGAACCAGCAAGAGTGGACCGCCGGGAACATCACGATAACGGAAGTCATAGCACATCGCTCCACCCAGAATGAGCATGCTTAAACCAAGCTTCCACGGGAAGCCGCGCTTGCTGCCGATGCCAAGTGCTTGCAGGACGGTTCCGATCAGGACGAGTGGGATCCCGGCAAGGGCGATCTTGATCGCCATCGTTGGCCCGACGAAGTTCCAGAGAAATGTTCCTGCCAGGACCAACAGGGCGCCGAGGCGCAGTTCCGTGCGGCAGCCAGGCCGTGTAAAAACCAGAGAAAACAGTGATTCGGCCTGTGGCTTTGCGGGGTCGTTCATGGTGCGCAGATCAATTGGTTGCGGCAGCCAGGACGTGGTCTTTTTCGATCGCGCTCTCGGGCAGCCGGATGCGTTCAATCACCTGCGCAACGATAGCGTCGCTGTCGAGTGAGCGCGCTTCGGCTTCGTAGCTGGGCATCAAACGATGTCGCATCACGGGGGCAACCATCGCGCGCACATCTTCAAGCGTCACGAAGGCGCGTCCGCGCAACGTGGCCCGGGCCTTCGCTGCCAGAATCAGGGCTTGGCCGGCACGCGGGCCAGCGCCGAAACGGATCAATGGGGTCAAGGTCGGATCGCCGCCCTCGGCCGGTGGACGCGTGGCGCGCACCAAGGCGAGTGCGTAGCGGACCACGCCATCGGCAACCGGCGTGTCGCGGACGAGGTGCTGGATGGCGAGCAAATCCTCAGCGCCGAGGACGGGATTGACGACACCGCTCACATTGCCGGTGGTGCGACGAATGATTTCGACTTCCTGCTCCTCGGTTGGATAACCGACGCGGATCTTCAGCAGAAAACGGTCGAGCTGGGCTTCGGGCAGCGGATAGGTGCCTTCTTGTTCAATCGGGTTCTGGGTTGCGAGCACGAAGAATGGTTTGGGTAGTGGACGCCGCACGCCGCCTGCGCTGACTTGCCGTTCCTGCATCGCCTCTAGGAGAGCTGCCTGGGTTTTTGGTGGCGTGCGGTTGATTTCGTCAGCAAGAATAACGGAGGCGAAGATCGGCCCAGGCAGGAACGCCAGTTCGCGCGTGCCGCTCGCCTTGTCTTCGCGGATGACTTCGGTGCCGGTAATGTCTGACGGCATCAGGTCGGGCGTGAACTGCACGCGGTTGAATGACAGGCGCGTTGCCGACGCCAACGTCGAGATCAGCAGTGTCTTGGCCAAACCGGGTACGCCTTCGAGCAAGGCATGACCACCAGCGGACAGCGCGACCAGGACTTCCTCGACCACATGGTCCTGTCCGACGATCACTTTGCCGAGTTCGGTGTTAAGCTGGCTGACTGCGGCGGCGGCCTCGGCACGGGTCGAAATAGGCATGGTGGAGGACACTAACCCCGAGGGCGGGGTCCGGAAGCCGGATGTCGAGTCCGGGCAGGGGTGTATGCGACTGGCCCTGGGAGGGTCGAGCGCTGACTCGACCGGTGGATGCATCGTCTTGATGTTATAACAAATGTAGCTACTGTACATTCATGATCCTCGATCTCAAAATCCGCAAAATTGGCAATTCGGTGGGCGTGATCTTGCCCAAGGAGGCCCTCGCCCATCTGCATGTCGAAGAGGGGGACTCTGTGTCGGTGACCGAAGGACCGGATGGCAGTTTACGATTGAGCCCAGCCAAGGCCGAAGTCACCCGCCAAATGGACGTGGTTAAAGACGTGATGAAGCGCTACCGCCACACGTTGCGTGAACTTGCCAAATGAAGGAGCCGTTGTGGGTGTTTCGTGAGGTGGTCCTCATGTTGCACGAGCAATCGCTGGCTCAGTTCGGTGGCACAGCTGGCATACGCGACGAAGGGCTGCTCGATTCAGCATTGGCCCGCCCGCACCATCGCTTTGCCTACGGCAAGCCAGTTCTTTCCGAGCTCGCGGCTAGTTACGCATTTGGCTTGGTGAAAAATCACCCATGTATCGACGGAAACAAACGAACGGGATTCATCGTCGCAGTCGTGTTTCTTGAACTCAATGGCCTCCGTTTTATGGCTGGCGAAGTGGACGCGACCGTTCGCACGCTCGCCCTGGCCGCCGGTGAAATGACGGAGGAGACCTATGCTGAGTGGCTGAAGGCAAACGCGAAACGCTCGTAAAAGTACGTTATGCTTGGCATTTAGCGGGGTGATGAGATTCTATTGGAGGGGGCTGATTGCCCCCTTGAAACCCCACATTCCGCCGTACCCTCCCGACCCTCGCAAAGGATTCTCATGCCTGCTACGCAGTTCATCTCTGGTCTCGGCCGTCGTAAGACGAGTGTCGCCCGCGTGCGCCTCGCGCCCGGCACCGGCGCCATCACCATCAATGGTCGGACTGCGGAGCAGTACTTCCCGGTCGAGCGCTACCGTCGCGATCTCAACAATCCGATGAAGCTCACCGAGACCGCCGGACGTTTCGACGTTCAGGTCAGTGTCGAAGGCGGCGGAGTAAACAGTCAGGTCGGCGCCGTGGTCCTTGGCATCTCGCGCGCCTTGGTGAAGGCCGAACCAGCTGCCCACGCCATCCTGCGCAAGCACGGCCTGCTGACCCGCGATGACCGCATGGTCGAGCGCAAGAAGTACGGCCTGCACGGCGCCCGCCGCGGCTGCCAGTTCTCGAAGCGCTGATTCGCGTTCGCATCAGAGTCAAAGACAAACCCTGGCGATCTCGCCAGGGTTTGTTCGTTCTGTGTATTACTTCGTTGGACTCAACGGCGCGGGCAAGTTTTTGCGGTACGTCGTCCACATCTCTTGCTGCATCGGATCGGTGCGGCTCATGCGCAGGGTCCAGTCGCCGGCGTTGGTCTTGTCCTCGGCAGATGCAAGTTTCTTGGACGCTTCAAGCACCGTCGCGGCGGTGGCGTGAATATCTTCCTCGTCCATCCAGCGATCGACGTAGGCGAAAAATGGATCGTGGCCCCAAAAGGATTCTGCACGCATAAGATGTGCGGCTAGCGCCTCGGCTGGCCATTCGATGCTGGTGCAGCAGCGGCGGTAGCCCTCACTTTGAAATCCGCGCGTCCAATTGCCGCTCTCGGCACGCAGCGCTTCCCAGCCGCTTGGTGGCACGAGTTCGGGCGGCGACTTCGCCCAGCTTGGATGGCTGGTGAACACGACTTTATGGCCGGTCCAACTTGCGCCCCAGGCGGTCTGACTGTCCTCGCCAAATTCGACGTTGGGATACATCGTGTTCGGGCTGCGCATCGCGGCGTCATCAAGCATGATGCCGCTGAAGATCAGCGCCCATTTATGGCCGCCATAGAAACCGCCGTGACCGCGCCAGCGTGCCGAGCCCGGATGCTTCCCAGTCGTTTTGTCGACCGGGTTCTGGACGATGCCCCAGAGGTCGATGCCGTACTGAACGTAATGCACCAGCAGGCGTTCCTTCTCAAGCTCGGGATAGTCCAGGTGCAGGAGCATGCCGGTGATTGAGGAGCCGCGCGACGTGCGTTGGCCGTAGCGTGGCTGGTTCAGTTCGGGATTCGCGTAACCCCACGACACGGTTTCGAGCCACGGACGCTGGAACAGCCGCGCCCATTCGGACAGGTTTGCCGGCGAGGTGGCCGGTCGCGGCAGTTTGTAGAGCAGTTCGCGATGCAGATTGCGGGCGAGATACACGTGTTGTTCACGATCGCAGTAACTGGGGCGGAATGCATCAACCGGAACCGGAGCCGAGAGACAGGTCAGCACCGCCATCGCTAATACGGGTTGTCCATGTCCATCGTAGGCGGCCAGCGGTTCTTTTGCACTGATGGTCGACAGCAGCGAGTCGCCTGGTTTCATCGCGATGGGCAGTTGGGTGAAGTATGTAGAGTCGTAATGCTTGTCGGCCAGGCGGCTGTCGAATCCGATGTAGGTCACGTCGGTCAGCTTGCCTTTGTACATGTGCATGACCGGCGGATTAAGCAGCGATCCGTTCCGCGCCCACTTGCCCTCGTACAGACTTTCCTTGACCGAACGTTGATCGATGAGCTTCCAGTCACTCTTCACATCTTCGCCGAACAACGGCTTGGGCGAGATGCTGGTGATCGTGACCGGCCCGACGATGTACCAGTCGCCGGTGATGAACTTGCCGGCACGCACCGGACGGTCGAAGGTCCAGGTGATGTCGTACTGAGTCAACGAGGTAACTAATTCCAACTGCTCGGTGTTGGGCGTTCCTGGCGCATTGGCTGCGGTGTAGACCGTGTTCACTGGACCGGTGTAGCTCCAATCCGCTTTGCGGATGGTTGGGCTTTGCGATTGCCACGGTGGCCGGGTTGGATCTTCACCTGCGATTAGCGCAGCACTGCCAAGCAGAATGAGGCAGAGGAAGAAACCGATACGGAATGAGGAGATCATGACGTGTCTCTCGGTAGAGTTTTTCGGACGCACGCAGACTACCAGTGCAGATAACGGGTGATCAGCGTGTGGTTAGATACGTTCCGGCGAACCGCTGGCGGAAGGTCGGGAACATCGCGCTTGCCATCACTGTCAAAGTCGCCGCGCATGTATGACTGAACGTCGATAGCAGATCCGATGTCAACGCCGTCTTTACCTTGCTGCTTGCCTGGGCTGTCATCGGCGAGGCGTGTGTCGAGGGTGAAGTCGGTGAGCTCCTTCCAATTCCATACGATGGTTTCGATGCCATGCAGACTGCCGGCCACAGGTGCGGGCTGGAGTGCGATGCCGCTGGTACTCACCGCGACGACGGTGCGTACGATGCCGTCGCAATCGAGTTCGATATGGTCGCCGACGGCGAATCCGCTGGTGCCGGACGATATCTTTGTCTCTGAGCTGCCACCGGTTTCGCCGTTGCCAGTCTTGGTTTCGAAGGCGGGACCATTGCGGAAGTGGACGCGAGCGACGCGATCGTGGGCCGAGTTGGGCGATACCTTCTCCTGCCACTCGGTGAAGTTCTTCGAGTAGACATCTTTACCATCTTTATGGTACGGCGTGGCGGTCGATTCAGAGCGCGAGCTATACAAGTTATAATCGCACAGTCCGTCTGCGAGGAGGCCGATCCCGGACAGGCGAATGTTGTTGACCGCACGGCCGTCAAAGCCGGTGCTGATGGAACCCGAGAAGGTCGTGTTATTTTCGAAAACGAGGCGCTTGTTCGGCTCCATGCTGGCGACTTCCGATTGGCGTTTGCTGTAGTTGATGCCACCGAAATGGTGAATGCCGGCCCACACGTTGTTGATGGCGCGTGCGCCCTGGGTTTCAGCGGATTGCCAGCCCTGGCCGACGCTCATGAAGAGATTGCTTTCTAGGGTCAGATCAACGACTGCGCGATAGGTTTGGAATCCATCGGGATGATTTTGGTCCCAGTTGTCGAAGGCAAAATTGCGCGCGACCCGGACCCGGTGCGAGTTCCAGGACACGACCATCGCATCGACGATGTTGCGGCCGGAGATATTGTTTTCGATAACGCAGTCCGATGAGTGGAAGACGTTGATGCCGCAGCCGTTCAGAACGCTGATGCAATTCGTGATCTTGCTGTGTTTCTGCTCGCTCAGGTACAGGCCGAATGCTTCGCCCATGAATGGTCCGTGGCGGTTGTTGTACGAACAACAAAAACGGATCGTGTTGTGTTCGCCATGGTCGAAACTGAGTGGGCGCTGCGTTGTTCCCGTTACATCAAGGCCGATAAATGAGACGTGAGAAACGCCCTGTCCACGCAGTCCGTGCCCGCGTCGGCTGCCTTCGACAAGCTGACGCTCCAGATCAACACCGTCCGGTGCCCAGACGTAGACGCGGTACTTCTTGCCTGAACCGACGACGGCGAATTTTCCTGGCTCGTCGATCAAGTTGGGCAGATTTGAAATCTGATACCAGTCAGACATCAGCAGTCCGGCTTCTTTGTCCACACCCTGAATTGGACGCGAGTCAGGAATGATCTGTTTGACCGTCGGATCCAAGCTCAAATTCTTGGAGGATAGTTCACTGAGCGTCAATTCATGCTTCGCGGGATCGTATCCGATGACATCGCAGTTCAGGAACTGGTCCGACACCATCTTTCCGTCGCTGAGCCAAAAACGATGGATCACCACTCTGCCGCCGTCCCAGAACCCCGCCGGCTGGGTCAGATGCTGCGAGTCGATCAACGTGCGTGGACTGCCGCCTTCGATGTGATGATGATTGTCTGGCGCCTTGCTGTTCGATGCGATGCGTTCGCCGTTGCTCACGGTCGGCCATGAAGCGATGCGGAGGGGCAGGCGATCGCCATCGGCGTAGATGTCGATCGGTTTCCAGTCTAGTTCGACGTAGGTTATCTTCGCAGGATCAGGATGGTTCGGCAGTTCGGCCTTGGTGCAGCGCTTCCAGCCGCTGATCACATCGGCACCGCTGATTGTCGCGCGCTCGCCGGTCGCGCTCATGATCGTTATCGGTTGTTCTGCAGTTCCCGACGTGGTTATGATGACCGATTCACGGTAGATCCCGCCCTTGATGATCACGCGCTGGCCTGGGGCGACGAGGGCTACCGCCTTGGCAATGGTTTTCAGCGGTGCCGCTTCGGTGCCAGGATTGCTATCTAGGGCGGCCGGATTGCTGCCATCCACGATCACCGTATCGGCACCGTGGAGGATCGGCAGCAGGCCAGTCGCCAGCAGTGTTGTCCAGATTGCTGAACGCGGGCTGTAACTCGTCGCTATGGGGAACAGGATCATGGCGGAAATTCCGAGCGGTTAGTCGGGCGCTTTCTAACTATGATTCCCACTCTTTGCCAACGTTAACGGGCGATTATCCCAAACTCCGCATTGAGAATGACAGGAGACGCAGAGGTACAGAGGTTCGAAGGAGTTGAAGGTGTTGGCGGACCACCCTGCAAGTGACTCGGTCGCTTCAGCTAAACTCTTCCAACCTCTGCGTCTCTGCGCCTCCTGTAAATTCGAATGTGCCTTCACAGATTACTGCAAGAATCGTGACAACTTGACGCCATGCAGGAGTTGGTTGCCCATTTCGGGTGGCAGAGCCGGAATGTCACGTTTGCCGTCGCCATTGAAATCACCGTGGATGTAGGCATCGACGTCAATAGTCGCGCCAACGTCGCCGCCGTCGCTGGCTAGACCTTTGCCGGGACTTCCTTCGGCAAGTCGGAGATCGAGGGTAAGCATATCGTTGCTCTTCCAGTTCCAGATCACGGTGCCATCGCCGCTGACCCATTCTGCTGGTGGGGTCGGTTCGATAGTGAGGAAGTTGCGCTCAATGGCGGTGACCCGTCGTGCTATGCCATCGCAGTTCAACTCGATGACATCACCGACGCCGAAACTGCTGGCGTCACTTTCGATCGCCAATCGCGGATCGCCGTCGATTCCGTTGCCGATGGTCGTGATCTCGAATACAGGACCGCTACGGAAGCGGGCTTGTGCAAAGCGCGAACGCTGGCCGGAGGGCGCAATCGCTTGCTGCCATTCAGAGAATGTTCTTACGACGTGGGGATCACCGTTGGTCCAGTATTTGAATAGCGACGATGAATAGGGGGACCAGTGTAGATTTTCGTCCTGCATCCCGTCAGTTGAGATGTAGGGCGTTGACAGAGTCAGATTGCGTTGTGCGCGACCAGCGAGTCCGACAGAAATCTGTCCGCCTAAGATGGTGTTTTGCAGCAGGACGTTGCCGCGATTGGGATACTGGCTCCGCGTGCCACTCCAGCCGCAGTTGATCGCGCCGTTGGTGTGGGTTCCAGCCCACACGTTGTTGATCAGGTGGGCATCCTGGGTTTCGCTGCTTTGCCAGCCCACGCCCACGTTCAGGAACAGGTTGTTTTCCAAGCGCATGCGGGATACGCCCAGCATGGTTTGTAAGCCATCGCAGTTTGAGCCACGACTGTTCCAGCAATCGAACACGTAATTGCGCAGCAGCGTCGGCGCTTCGGTGGTGCGAGACATGGAGATGCCGTGGCTTACGCTGCGTCCGACTGCGTTCTCCTGAATTGTCACGCCGGATGAGGCTTCGACGGCGATGCCCAGCCCGTTGTTGATGATAAGACAGTTCGCGATCGTGCTGTTGCGTTGATTGCGGAGCAGAATGCCGTTCGCGACCGAGGAGTAACTGTAGTGCAAGCAATCGTGAACCACGCAGTTGGTCACGCTGTTGTCGCTGCCTTGTTCAAGGACGATGCCGTTGTCAGCGATGTGGGCGATCTCCAGGCCGGTGATGGTCAATTGGGAGACATTGCGTGCCGATACGCCCTTCATCCGTCGTACACCGTCGCAGCGGACGTGCTCAAGATCGACGCCGTCTGGTGGCCAGATGAAGCAGCGATATCCGTTAGCAGTTTTGCTCACCGCGTACTGGCCTGGACCACTGATGAGAGCCGGAATATTGGTGATTTGATACCAGAGTTCGCTGGTCTCGCCCGGATCGCCAGCGGTCGCCGTTGCGACTTCGGCCTTCAAGCGTTCTTGCAGGAGTAGATCGTGACGCTGCTGGTCGTAGCCGGTGATGGTGGCCAGTTGCGTGTAGCTGGCCACGATGCGATCGTTTTTGCGTATGTCACGACGGAGCAATATATCGCCACCGACCCATGCACTCGCGACTTGATCGAAATATTGGTTGTCGCTCACGGTGGCGCGGTCGCTGCCCGTGATGGTGAGCGTGACGCTGTCCGGTGTTCCCGGAACTGGACGCGACCATTGCGATACGCGTAGGGGGATCGCACCGCCGGCACACGACAGCGCGAAGGGTTTCCAGGGTAGATCAACCCAGCGCAGGTTTCCGTGATTCGGATGAGCAAGTTCGTTGGTAGTGCAGGGCTTCCATCCGCGAATGGGATCAGCGCCGCTGATGATGACGCGTTCGCCGGTTGCAGCCGACACGCGGATCGGTGCTTCGTTGGTTCCGGACACGGTGATCGCGACGGATTCGCGATAAGTTCCACCCTTGATGATGAGCTGATCACCGGGCTTGAGTTGACTCATTGCGGCGCTGATGGTTAGCAGCGGAGCATCCATGTTGCCCGAGTTGGTATCTTTGGCGCGTGGGTCGCGTTGATCGACCAACAGGGTTCGCCCAACCAGTGGCGGCGTTTGTGGCGCAGTCGATTCCTGATGCCTGGTCAGGATGATCGTTCCGGTGACCAGGGCTGCGCCGCCAAGCAGTAATCCAGCGGCAATCATAACCGCTTTGAGTTGTGCTGCGACGAACATGCCGTGCGCGCCAGCAGCCGCTGCCGTCACGGCTGCTTTGGTTGAACCACCAGCGAGAGTCTGCATCAAGATGACACCGGATTGGAGCGGTGGTGCAGCCGCACTGGCATTGGTGCTCATCAGAGTGGCGAGGGCAAGTCCAGGAACCGCGACTCCTTTGCGTGCAAGATGACGGCGCAGATTTTCCAGCGCGCGCTGCACCAGTCCGTGAATGGCGACTTTACTACGGCCGGTGTCGCGGGCGATCTGGCTGAGACTTTGACCAACAAAGAAGTGGCTGAGGACGGCGGCGCGCTGACTCTCTGACAATTCTTCAAGCGCTTCGTCAAGGTGCGGCGAAACTGCGGACCAGGATGTTGACGTGGCGGATTCAGTGGATGGGTCAGTTGTGCTGGCTAGGTCGGTCATGGCGTGGTGCTCCCGCTCGCGGCGGCGTTTCTCGTCACGGACGATATGCAGGCAGGCGTAATACGCGGCCCGGTGTAACCAGGCGGCCAAGGCTTGCTCATTCGGAAACGTACGCGGCTGACGCATCAGCAGGACGAAGACGCCCTGGGTGGCATCATCAGCCCAGTCGGACCGCCCTGACAACCGGCGCAGGCAGGCCGAATACACCATCGGCGCGAATTGCTCGTAGAGACGATGCAGCTTGTCGGCATCACCCGGATTCAGGTGCAGGTCGTGAGGAGTCGTCGTGCCTGGGGTATCCACAACCGCCTCCGGCTTAAAATTCCCACCGACTGCGGGGTGTTAACGGACTACGTCACGGGGGAGGGTATGGCGCGCAACAGGCCTCTCAAGACGGGGCTGCCAAGGCCTTTGCGTCCTGTAGATTCGTTATTTGAGTAGCTGGCCGAGGTCGGCGGCGGTCAGCGCACGGTTGTAGATCCGCAGTTCATCCATCCAGCCACTCAACCAATTTGCGCTCATGCCACGGCCGATGTAGAGCCGTTCTGGTTCGCGCAGGCGGCTCTGGGTCACCTCGCTCGGAGTCACGGTGATGGTTCCGGAGAAATCTTCGACGCCGTTGCGATACACGGTTGCGGTCTGCCCTTTCAGGGTCACGGCGAGATGGACCCAGGTGTTCGCTTCCAGTGCTTGTTTGCCTTGGACCTCGACGATGCCGGCGTTGGCATTTTTACTGGCGATGACGCTCATGACGCCACGAATATTCTTGGCGTACAGCGCGATGTACCTGGCGTGGTCGGGGGTGAAGAAAATGAAAGCCATCGGTTTTTCGCCACTTCCGTCCCATTTCACCCAACAGGCGACGGTGAACTCGCTCGCGGCCTTGAAGGCGTTGACTGCGCCGACCGGCAATTGCAAAAACGCTTTGCCACCGCTGAGCTCAAGCGACCCGCTGCCGTTGCCCGGGCGCACGTCGCTACCGATCTTGGCGCCGACCTTGAAGATCGCGTCGTGGGCGTATCCGGAACGATCAAGGATATCGCCATCGAATGACCAGTGTCCGATCAGGTCTTTGCGGGAGTCAAGTTCGTAGCGGAACGCGATCGGCTGAGCGGCCACGACATTGCCGGCGCGATCTTTCAGATTCTTCAGCGACAGGTGGTATTCCGTGCCGCTGGTGAGGGGGCTGGTTGTCAGGGTTACGATCAGATTGTTGGCATCAGTCTCGACCGCGGTGATGGTCACCCCATTGTCGATGCGGTAGTTGTTCGTCGCCTGCGCGATCAGCCGGTCGAGCGGTTCGCTGAATACGATGCGTACTTTGGTCGGATCGCTGCTGGGGCTGTTGAAACCGGTGGCGACCACCTTGGCGACCTGTGGTGGAATAGCATCCTGGACGATGACGTAGGTGGCCTCTAGGGGATAGCCTTCCTCGTCACCCCTGAAGGTCTTCGCCTTGATCGTGGTAGTCGTATCTATGATAAATGGCGCGTTATATAGCGGCGAACTGCGGGTCGGCTCGCTGCCATCACGGGTGAAACGGATCTCTGCCCCAGGCGCAGTGGACGCCAGGGTGATCGTTGTCGGCGTGTAGCGCACGAGCTTGTCAGCGGAGGTATCGGGATGAGCGGTCCACGACGGCATGGGCGAGATGTGTAGCTCAGTTGTTGCGAGCGGCACCGATGCGCGGCCAGGAAGGTTGTGCCGGTAGGCCATCCAGCAGGCATATTGGAAATCATCAGTCAGGATGACGTAGCTCGGCGGACTGGTGAAATCCTTGTTGTAGAGTTGATTAACCAGGATGCAGGTTTCGAAGTTGTCCTCCTGCATGTAGCGATCGACATAGGCGAAGTAGGCATCGTTCTTCCAGACGCTTTCGGCTCCCATGAGTCGTGCTGCGATGGTCTGACCTGGCCAGGTCACGCTGGTGCAGCAGCGACGATAATTGTTATGGCCGTATTCCGACCACGCTTGTGGCGGTCGCATGTCGTTCCAGTTCGGCCAAGCGATGTCCTTGGGGTGGCTTTCGAAGGCGACGTTCGAGCCGTACCACGATGAACCGAAGTGAGTCTGATGATCTTCACCGAACGTTTTGGCTGGCTGTGACTGGAGGCATTTTATCCAATCCTGATCAGCGAACAGCATGGCGGCACATATCTGCGGCCATTTTCGTCCGCTGCCGTGGCCACCATGACCGGGCCAACCGGCGTAGCCATCACGCAGACTGCCATACAGATCGATCGCAATCTGAACATAGTTGAGCAGCAACGGCTCTTTTTGCTCGGCCGGGAAATCGAGATGGAGCATCAGTCCGACGACCGAGGTCATGATGCAGTTCATCTGGCCATAGCCGGCCATGTTTTGATTTGGCGCGGCGTAGCTGAACTCGACGAAATCAATCCATGGCTGCTGGGTGAGGCGGATCCAGTGGTTCAGATCGGGGGTTGTCTTGGGTCGGGGTAGGCTGTGCAGCAGCTCGCGCCGGAGATTCCGGGCGAGGAAGATCTTGGATTGACGGTCCTTGTACGATGGGCGGAACGCATCCGGCGGTTGCGGCTTATCGAGACAGGTCAGGACGGCGGCAACCATCACGGGATCATAATGACTATCGATCTTCTTATAGGCCTTGGGGGCATCGGTCGCGGTGACCGGATCCGAGATCGAGGAGATCAGCGAACTGCCGGGCTTGAGTTGGATCGGCAGGCGCGCGAATTGCTTGGCGTCGTAGCGCTCGTCGACGATGCGGCTATCGAACGCTGCCTGATTGTTGTTTGCTGGGTTGACCATCGAGCCATTGCGGGCGAGTTCGTTGGGTTTCAGCTTCTCCTTGATCGAACTGGGAAAATACCACGGATCCTTGACCTCGTCGCCCCACAACGGTTTGGGATCGATCGCCACGACGGTGCAGGGGCCGACCACGTAGTAGTCGTTGGTGATGAAGCGGCCGACGCGAACTTTCTCGCTGAAATGCCAGGTGATTCCGTATTGGCTGACCGTGTCGGTGAGGGTGAGCTCATCCAGGGTTGGGGTGGCTGGTGCGTTGGCTGATGTGTAGATCCGTCCTGGATTGGTCAGCGCGACCGGCTCGGTTCCCCATTCCTGTTTGCCGACCGGATTCGTTCTCATGCGTGCGTGCGCTGCGGCGATACGCGCTGTCTCAATCTCGTCGACGGTTGCCGCCGAAACCGGATGACCAGTGAGGCCAAGCGCGAGGAGGATCCAGGCCACAAGGAGGATGCTGCGAATCACGGAAGTCTCCTGTTCTTAAAATGGGGCGTTTAGGATCATCTCCACGATTCACGTTGTGACGGAGTCTTGTGTCCGTCCGGCCCGACCGGGATAGTGTCCCGCAATTTCAGCCACGCTTCCTTCACCCACTTCGAGTTATTGCTGACGTAGCCCTGCCGGCCGTAGTTACCGAACGTGGCCTTTTTGATCGTCGGGTACATGTTCTCGATCCATGGGCAATGCGCCATGGCCTGTTCAATCTGCTGTGAGTCGTCCTCGTTCATCCAGCGGTCGACGTACTCGCAGAAGCCGGGCATGTTCCATTCTTTCTCCGCATGCATCAGTCTGATGCCAAGCGCCAGCCCAACCCAACATGGGCTGGAGTTTGACATGCGGTAGCCGTAGCTGCCCAATCCCTTGGAGCCGACGCCGCTGGTTGCCTTGATCACCGGCCAGTCGCGGGGATGAAATAGTTCGATCGGACCCCAGCCGATCTCCCAAGCCCCAACCACGACCTCATCCGGAGTTGTGTTCCATGGGCTGTGACCGACGTAAAACGCTTTGGCACCAGTCCAGCACTGCTCGTACACTTTGCCCTTGTACTCATACGGACACAAACCGGTTTGGTCGTCCTCTTCGAAACGATTTTTTGGATACGCCTTGCGCGGGTAAGTCATCTGCTCGTCGCCAAGCATCAGACCTGCGAACACGATGGGCCACTTGCGACCTTGGTAATGTCCGCCGTCTGCAATCCAGGAATAGCCGTGACGAGTCTGTCCCCAGCGATCGATGCCCACTTGGATTAGGTTGACGATGAGTCGTTCTTTTTCTTCCGCTGTGTAATTCATATTGAGGAGAATCGTGGCTTCACCCAGATCCTGGTTCATGGTCTGGCCATAGTGCGGCATGTTTTCCAGAGCGCAGGAGGTGCCGTAATCGCTCAGGTCGACCCACGGCCTCTGGAATTTGACGGCGTATGTGCCGAGGTCAGCAGGCATGCCGGCCAATCGTGGCATGGATTGGAGACGACCACGCTGCGTGATGTTGCGCGCCAGGTACTGCTTACTGTTTGCCGTATCGCAGTAGGACGGACGGAACGCGTCTGCCGGTTGCGGTTCGGACAGAACCGTCAGTACCGCACACGAACGAATTGGGTCTGGCCAGCCACCCTGGAATCCTTTTTCGCCAATCTCTTCAAAGGTGCGGCTGATGCTGGACAGCAGGACATCACCGGGCTTGAGCGCGATGGGCAGATGGGCAAAAAGCTCCGGTTTATACCGGCCGGTGGCAATCCGGCTGTCGAATCCGGCGCGCGAGGATGTTTTGGTTGCCGGCGGCGGATTCACCATGGAACCGTTGCGCGCCCGCCGCGCGGCATGCGGCTTTTCGGAGGTGGTGCCTATAACAACCAGTGGTTCGGTCACCTCTTCGCCGAAGAGCGGTTTGGGATCGATCATCACCACGGTGACCGGGCCAACCACGTACCAATCACCACTGATGAATCTGCCAACTGGCACGTCGCGATCGAAGGTCCAGGTGATCCCATATTGCGAAATGCTCTTTTTCTTTTCCAAGTCGGCCAGCTTGGGCGTGGTCGGAGCGTTGGCGGGCGTGTACACGGTCAGCGGCGGCAATACGGGGTTGGCCTTCAGCCGCGTGTCGGCCTCGGCATGCGCGGCCTGGCTCGTAACGGTCACAATCAACAAAACGTAGATGACCGGACGGAGGATAAAACCTGGAAGGATGGTGCCGTAGGTCATGGAAGGCTCCTGGAACGAGGGTCTGTGATCGGCTTTTAACCTTAATCCCCACTGACCGGGTTCGTTAATGGGGATCGTGGGACAGCAGAACGTGCAGCCAACACCTTCCAAGGCAACCACGGGGACACGGAGAAGACGCAGGGGACACGGGGAAAGCAGTTAGATCACGCATGTTTTTTGCATGGTATCTCCCTGTGTCCCCCGTGGATCCCCGTGGTTGCCTTGGGTTCCATCACAACTGTCAGCACGTGAGTGGTTCCGATATTTCAACTCTTCTAGAGAGTTGTTGCGGCAGCATGTTTTGTAGACCCACGAATGAGGATGCTTCTCTGACAGATGACGAAGTGCCACGGATTAGGACTGAGCGGGTGTCATTTGTCGGCGGAGTAACTCTGCGGCGAATTCCAGCGACGGCACCGCATCCGCTAGGGTTGGCGTGAACGGCTGTCGGCCTTCCAGTGCGGCGATGAATGCTTCTGCTTCCTCCAGTGAGCCGTTGAGTGTCCAGGCTGGAGGCTGGTTGAGCGCCAGATCCTCGCGCAGGTCTAGACCCTTCGCGACGAAGCGGGTGTCGCAGCGGCCGTGCGCGCCGAGGATCGCGCTGGCGTGGTAGCCATCACCGAAGAATTCGTAGGTTTCTTCCTCGTGGCCGCAGGTGGGCGACACCAAGAGTGAGCCCGACGCACCGCTCCGGAAGTTGAATAGGATCTCGTGCCATGCGTGTGAACCGTGTGCTCCAGTCGGCAGGCGATGGTCGAACGAGGCGATCTCGCCAGCGAGGTGACGAATGGTGTCGATGCAGTGGATAGCGGTGCCGAAGATGAAGTCCGACTCGGTACGATTGACGCGCAGCATGCTGACGCGGAAATGACGGATCGGTCCGCGTGCTGTCGCCCAGGCCTTGGCGCGTGCGATCGCCGGATTGAAGCGGCGGTTGAGCGACACCATGTGTTTGGTGCCGGTTTCTTGGGCAATCTGCAACAGCTGGCGCGATTCAGCAACGGAACTGCCCGGCGGTTTTTCGATCGTGCAAGGAATGCCGCGCCGCAGCAACATGCCATTTACTGGCAGGATGAGGTGGATCGGCATGACGCAGACCACGGCATCGGGCTTCACCGTGTCTAACATCAGTTGTGCATCAGTGTATGCGTTGGTGAAGCCATGGGCGGAGCGAACGGCCTCGGCTCGAGCCGCGTCCAGATCGCATACGGCAGCAAGCTCTATTCGCTGTGGGGTTTGATTACGGATATATGCGAGCGGTGACGCGTGTTCAGCGACCGCGTGTTGACCACAACCGAGCAAAACGATTCGGATCACGCAGGTCTCCTTGCTTCTTTATGCGCACGAAGGCAAAGCGTCAATGCGGGCTCAGTTTGGGTGTATCGGATCACATGGTTCCGACAAAGCGCACGCGATACGCACTGGGGGTACAACCGGCAGCCGCTTTGAAACAGCGATTGAAGTAGGCAAGGTCGGAGAATCCGCATGCGAGAGCGAGATCGAGAATGTTTTGATCACTGTTGCGCAGCTTGACCATGACTTCCTGCAGGCGGCGATTGCGCAGATACAACATCGGTGGGCATCCGGTGTAGCGGGCAAATCGGCGGCAGAAATGCGTACTACTGAGATGTGTTTCCTTGGCGAGGTCGGCAAGGAACCATTCTTGTGCAAAGTGATCATCCAGTTTTTGTCGCACGGCTTCCATGAGCTCGTCGTCGGCGCCGACCGCCAGAGATGGGCCGGATTGCTGGGCCGCAACGGCACGAGCGAGATCGACGAGAAACAACTGTGTGAGCGCCAACATGGTTGTTGCTGACCCGGCATCCGTGCCTGATTGCTCGCGTTGGATTGCATGCAGCCAGCCAGCAGTTCGTTGTGGGTCGGGAAGCGTCACGCGGGTCAGTCGGTTGAGGCGATGTGCGAAACGCGGATGCACTGGCAGTAGACGGTAGAGATGGCTGGCTAGTTCGCTTGGTATCGGTGGCAACGCGTGGCGTTCAGTGTCGATGTACACGTTGAATACTTCGACTGGCTCTGTGCCAGTGACGATGTTGTGCTCGACGCCGTAGTTCACCACGCTCAGTGAACCACTGCTCTCAGTGTAGGAGTCTGAACCTAAGTGATGGGTTACGCGGCCAGACAGCAGCAAACTGCAGTAGAGCACGTCATGGGTGAACCAATTGCGCTGTTTCGGATTCACGTAGGTCGGAAAATGCTGCGTGGCTATGCCGACT
Source organism: uncultured candidatus Brocadiaceae bacterium (assembly GCA_964652775.1). Lineage (GTDB taxonomy): Bacteria > Planctomycetota > UBA11346 > UBA11346 > UBA11346 > UBA11346. Next base: position 36,183 of record CAZZAM010000004.1, read on the forward strand.
TGGGTTAGGCTCGGTTGGTCTTGTCGCACCAGGACATGACGAATTGGGAGTGGCATGACAAAATAAGCCTATAAGAAAGGAAAAAAACGCAAAGAATTGTCTTTTAGGGGCCTAGGATGTCGGTCATGCGTGCGACCAAGACCACCTCACGACGTCGCAGCAGCTCACCCTCCGCTGTCCAACCCAACCCCACCGGGAAGACCATGACCGCAACCGCCTCTGCCGCCGCCCTCGCCACCTATCCACTCAACTCCGCGCAAATCAACGCCTACCGCGAGCAGGGTTTTCTGCACACGCCCGGCGTACTGAATGCCGACGAGGTCAAACGTCTGCGCGAGTTGTTCGTGAGCGAGGCGCAGTGCCAACGCGATACCAAACTGGCGTACACCGGACCAGTGTTCGAGCAGCAAGTGAATCTGTGGCAGGGCAACCGTGATCTGCTCGGCCTCGCACTGCATCCCAACATGCGTTCAATATCAACTCGTCTCGCGGGTGTGCCTTTGCGGTTGTGGCACGACCATCTTTTGGTGAAGAAAGCCAACAACGGTGCGCCCACCGAATTCCATCAAGACAAGCCGTACTGGCCGCACACCGATGCCGACGAGTCGCTCTCGGCTTGGGTCGCGCTCGTTGATGTTCCCGCTGCGCGCGGGTGCATGAGTTATATTCCTGGGTCACATACCAAAGTTGGATTGGCCAGTCAGGATCTCAAGGATCCGCGCAGTCTGTTCGAGAAGTGCCCTGAGTTGGAGTGGCAAGCCAGCGTCACCATCCCAGTGAAGGCTGGGGATGTCGTGTGGCACCACGGCTACACAGCGCACCGCGCTAACGCCAACGCCACGGATAGTGATCGCGTCGTCGTGTCTGTGATCTACATCCCGCGTACAGCACGTTACAATGGCTCTGGTCACATCTGCACTGACGGTAAAGGCCTGGAAGTCGGCCATGTCATCGCCGGTCCAGGGTTTCCTGAAGTCTGAAATTATCGGTAGAACCACGCAGACATGCGTGGTTCTGTTTCAGCGACCGTAGCGATAGCGGCGCAGGACGCGGCGACGGTTCGCAACTGCTTTGCTGAGGCCAGGCTTGGTTACGCGGCCTGTACCCTCGTCATTGGGCAACGTCGGCGTCTTCCCACGAGCGACGGTGTCGAGTGCTTTTACAACCGCGTCCCCATCGGGTAGACGTGCGTCAGTATCCTTGGCCAACATCAAGTTGAGGAGGTGCTGACAATCTCGCGGAACAGTCGGCGGGTAGGTTACCGCTTCCGTGCACACGCGAACAATGAGGTCAATTACCGTGTCGCCGTTGAACGGCTGACTGCCGGTCAGCATGTAGTAGAACGTGGCGCCCAGGCTGAATACATCGCTTGCCGTGGAGGCTTGATCCGGGTTTCTGCTTTGCTCCGGGGATGACCAGTCTGGCGTGCCGACGATGCTGAGGATGCGTCGTCCCGGTGCGCGCACCTGATGATCACCAAGACGATCGCGGACAAGTCCAAGATCGAGCAGCTTGGCCAAGCCATTAGGCGCAACCAGGATGTTGTCCGGTTTGACGTCACGGTGGATAAGGTCAGCGCGGTGTGCCGCCGCCAGCGCCTGGGCGATCTGGTAGAGAATATGCAGGGCCTGCTGACGCTTGAGCGGGCCACTGTCGGTTACTAACTTGGTCAGCGTAATGCCGGGGACGTACTCCATGGAGTAGGCATAGATATGCCGTTCCAAATCCGCATGGACGTCATGGATCATGACCAGATTCTGATGCGCCAGTTTAGCCGTGGACCTAGCCTCGCGGAGAAAATCCTCGGCAACCGCTGGATTACGCAGGGATTTCTCGCTGAGAACCTTAAGCGCCACAGGCCGCTGCAATGACAGCTGGGTCGCCCGATAAACGGTTCCCATTGAGCCTTTGCCGAGGATCTGTTCAATGCGATAACCGAATAACTCGGTTCCGGCGGGGAGATGTTCGAGCGGCAGTGGGGCTTGCACGGGTTGTGAGTATGGAACGTCGCAACGTTTGAACAGTTCAAGGTCCTTGGCAGGCTGTCAGGATCGGGAAGGATGCGCGACTGCCGCATGAGCATAGTACATACAGACCCTCTCTGGTTGGATCTGCGGACGATTGCCATCGCAGCCGCGCAGGCTGGAGGCCAAGCTGCGATCCGTCATTTCCGGCGTCCGGATCTCGTCGTAGAGACGAAGCATGACGACAGCCCCGTCACCGTGGCGGATCGTGAGGCCGAAGCGGCCATTCGTGCGGCTGTGCTAGATCGTCATCCCGAACATGGATGGATCGGTGAAGAGACGGGCGCGGCTCACGGCTCGAGTCCATATACGTGGATCGTCGACCCGATCGATGGAACGCGCAACTTTGTTCGCGGCATTCCCTTGTGGTCCGTGCTGGTTGCCTGTGAACACGCGGATCACGGTGTGGTCGCAGCGGTGGTCGGCATTCCCGCCCTGGACGAATGGTACGATGCAGTGCTTGGTGCCGGTGCGCGTCTCAATCGGCGTGCGATTCATGTATCGCGCGTAGCGCAGCTCTCCGAGTCGTTGTTCTGCTATGAGTCACCATCGTGGTTTAGCCGTAATTGTTTGGCCGGATGCTTTCAAGAGTTGTGCGAGGTGACCGCTCTGCAGCGCGGCATATGTGACGCCTACGGCCACATGTTGGTTGCCACCGGCCGTGCCGAGCTCGTGGTCGAACCGCAACTCAAGGTGTGGGACGTTGCTGCCACCAGCCTGGTTGTCCGCGAAGCTGGTGGTCGATTCAGTGATCTTTCCGGCACGCCGTCCATTCGCTCAGAAAACGCCGTGGTCAGCAATGGTTGCGTCCATGACGCAGCCCTGGCCGTGATTGCAAAACACCGATGAGTCTGTTCATCCCTAAATTACCGCAGTCGATCCAGCGTGACTGGGTGGTGCCCGGATCGAAGTCGATCACCAATCGCGCACTGCTGTTGGCTGCGCTCGCCGAAGGCACCAGCGTCATCGAGAACGTGCTCGAGAGTGACGATACGCGGTACATGCGTGAGGGCCTTGCTGCTTTTGGCATCACTGTCCGCGACGGTGCGCTGCGTCAGGTATTCATCGATGGCGGGTTATCCAAGTTCCGTGCTCCGACCGCGCCAATTCAGGTTGGCAACAGCGGAACGACGGTGCGTTTCCTTGCTGCGGCTGCGGCGTTGGTTCCCGGCGCGACGACCTTCATCTGTGATGATGCGATGGCCAAGCGCCCGATTGAAGACCTGGTTGCTGGTTTGCGCCAACTCGGCATCCGGGTCGATTGTGCCACGGGTTGTCCACCGCTGACCGTTCATGGTGGCAAGCTGCCGGGCGGACGGATCACCTTGCGCGCTGATCGCAGCAGCCAGTATCTGACGGCGTTGCTATTGGTTGCTGGATTGGGCGAGGCGGAATTGACTATAGAGCTACGTGGAGAGCTGGTCAGTCGGCCGTATATCGAGATGACGCGCCGCATGGTCGCCGATTTCGGCGGTAAAATCGAGGAAGTTCGTGGCGGGTTTATCGCTCGTCGTTGCGCGTCGTATCGCGCTCGCGGTTACACCATCGAACCTGATGCCAGTTCTGCTTCATATCCATTCGCGCTCGCCGCCGTTGGACACGACATCACGGTTCCCGGCCTAGGAACGCGCACACTGCAAGGTGATCACGCGTTTATTTCCGTGCTGCGTGGCGTTGGTGCTGATGTCGAAGCGGCAGCGCTGCAGACCCGTGTCCGCCATCGTGGTGTTACGGGCATCACCTGCGACATGCACCACATCAGCGACACAGTCATGACCTTGGCAGCCATCGCACCGCTGGCGACTGGACCAACCACGATCCAAAACGTCGCCAATATTCGCATCAAAGAATGCGACCGCCTGATGGCGATGGTCGCTGAGTTGCGCAAACTCGGCCAGCACGTTGAGCACGGTGACGACTGGATGACGATTACCCCGCGTCCATTGGTTCCGGCTACCATCGAGTGCTACCACGACCACCGCATCGCCATGAGCTTTGGTGTTCTTGGCGCAGCGACCGGCGTAGTGACGATTGCTGATCCAGCCTGCGTGGCGAAGACCTATCCCGGTTTCTGGAATGACCTCGCTGCCTGTTATCCGGCCAAGCCGTGGTGAACTTGGGAAAACAAGCCGCAGAGGCGCAGAGGGCCGCAGAGGGCCGCAGAGGAAAACGGAACTGGCTGTTTCTGGAGGGGATTTGTAATCCTTTCATTCTGCTTGAGCCCGCACCAGTCGTCTCTGCGGCCCTCTGCGGCCCTCTGCGCCTCTGCGGCAAAATCGGTGTTTCATGAGTCTTCGTGTTATCTCCGGCGATTGGCACGGACGCCGCCTGGAAGCGCCACCCGGCACCGACACCCGTCCGCTGACTGATCGCATCAAGCAATCATTGTTCGATTGGCTTGGTCAACGCATGGATGACTGGCGAGTCGCCGATGTCTGCGCCGGCTCCGGTGCCTTCGGTATCGAGGCAGCTTCGCGTGGTGCGAAAGAAGTACACTTGATCGAGAATGGTCGCCACGCCATCCCGACCCTGCGCACCAATCTCAAGATGCTCGGTGATCCACCGCAGGTGCGACTGCTGACCGAACCGTTCCAGACTGCTTTGCCGCGACTCAAGGAACTCGACCTCGTGTTCTGTGATCCGCCATTCCCATGGTTCACGGACCGACCGGAATCGTTGGAGAAAATGATGACGATGGCCGCAGCGGCGATTTCCGCAGAAGGCCAAGTCCTCATTCGCGGTGAGGAACGCCAGAAATTACCGGCGTCTTCTGTTCTCCGCATCATCGAGCAACGCGAATACGGCCGTAGTTGGATCGCGCGCCTGGGGGAATGAGGGCATCCGCGTAGCGGACGCGACGCCATGGGCATGGCGTCTGCGCCGAGTGACGCCGAGAGCTTTGCTCGAGGCTGGACGAGCTCCAGCGTGGCTCGACCCGCGGACTCGAATCTCTAATCCTGGGAACGCCGATCTCCTGATCGGCTCGAATCGCGAGAATGCGCATAGCCACGCTCCCATTGCCCCAGGCTGAACAGGAGTGCGGCGTTCCCAGGGTTCAACGCTCTGACGGTTGCGTTGGCTTCCTTGGCACTTCCCACGTCTTGCGCGTCCATCCCATAACCAGTCGGATGATCAACTTGTCCACTTCGATCGTTACCTCGCACCCAGATTTTCTCACGTAATCAACGAGGCCGTTTTCATTCAGGTTTGATGCTCGGGGGCCCACATAGTCGGCCACGATAAAGTTGATCTTGTCGATGCGGTTTTCGACGATCCACGTACTCAGCAGTAATCCGAGCAATATGGCCACGCCAATCAGTCCCAACAGCAGACGAAGAATTCTCGACATGCAGTGGCTTAGTGCGTTTCAACCAGATTGATGCCGAGAGAAATAATACCGTGATCAATACGGGTCGCGTGCTGGTCACCGATGTCGAACATGATTGCTTCGCCAGCGTTCACCGTGAACATCTCGGTGCCGGTGTCGTAGACGACTGAGCCTTGCAGAATGACGTAGATCTCGGGAGTTTTTTCGACGTGACTGGGCCACGAGCCGCGACCAACTGCCGAATAGGAGATGTCGCGGACGACGAATTTGCGCGTCTCGTTTTTACCGATGATAGGCAAGGTCACCACGGCGCCGGCTTCCATCTGGTTGAGCTGGGCGATCTCGTGGAGTTTGAATAGTTTGGGCATGACGTTACCCGCCAGCCGGCGCCGTCTGTGTCGGCACCGCCGTCACAATATGCAAATCTTTGAGCTGCCGATCGCTGACCGGGTTCGGGCAGTCGAGCATTTCGTCGCGGCCGCGCTGGGTCTTCGGGAAGGCGATGACGTCGCGGATCGATTCAGCGTCGGTCATCAGCATGATTAGACGGTCGAGGCCGAAGGCCATGCCGCCGTGGGGAGGCGCGCCGAATGAAAGGGCGTGCAGGAGGAAGCCGAACTTGCGCTCGGCTTCTTCGGCGCTGATGCCGAGGGCTTTGAACACGGCGGATTGCATCGTCGCATCGTGGATACGAATGCTGCCGCCGCCGATCTCGTTGCCGTTGAGGACCATGTCGTAGCTCTTCGACAACACCTTGCCCGGATCGGATTCGAGGAACTGGACGTGATCCGGATATGGCGAGGTGAACGGGTGGTGGTTGGCGACGAAGCTGCGTTCGTCTTCGTTCCACTCGAACAGCGGCGCGCTGTGGATCCACAGGAACTGCCAGTCGTCGGCACGCGCGAGCTTGAGAATATTCCGGCCCAGTTCGTTGCGGACAGCACCCAGCACGGTGCAGACCATCTTTTCGGAATCAGCGCCGAAGAAGAGCACGTCGCCAGGGCCGACGCTGAGGCGACGACCGAGTTCAACCCGGGCTTCAGCGGAAATGTTCTTCGCGGCCGGGCCTTGCCAGTCTTCGGCCTTGTTCGGGTCAGCACCGATCTTGATCCATGCGAGTCCCTTCGCGCCGAGGCCCTTGGCAAACTCGGTGAGCGTGTCGAGGGTGCGGCGCGACAGCGCTTCGCTGGCGCCCTTGGCGTTGAGTGCGCGGACTGCGCCCTTGCTTTCGATGGCCTTCTGGAACACGGAGAATCCGCAGGTCGGCGCCCAGTCGGAAAGCTCGATGATCGGCATGCCGAAGCGCAGGTCGGGCTTGTCGTTGCCGTACATGCGCATCGATTCGGTCCAGGTCATGCGCTTGAACGGAGCCGGCAGATCGACGCCGAGCACTTCCTTCCATAGCGTGCGCGCCATGCCTTCGCCCATCGCCATGATGTCTTCGAGGTCGATGAACGACATCTCGAGATCGATCTGCGAGAACTCGGGCTGACGGTCGTTGCGCAGGTCTTCATCGCGGAAACATTTCGCGATTTGCACGTAGCGGTCGTAACCGCCGACCATCAGCAACTGCTTGAACAATTGTGGCGATTCAGCGAGGGCGTAAAAGCTGCCAGCGTGCAGGCGTGAGGGGACCAGGAAGTTCCGCGCGCCGCCGGGCGTGTATTTCACCAGGTACGGCGTTTCGACTTCCATGAAGCCATTGAGGTCGAAGTAACGCCGTGCGCTCTGCATCACCTTATGACGGATCGCGAGGTTGCGCTGCATGGTCGGACGACGGAGGTCGAGGAAGCGCGCCTTGAGGCGAGCCTCTTCACCGACCTTGGCGTGGGCGTCGATCTCGAATGGCGGCGTCTGCGCCTGGTTCAGGACGGTCAACGTGGTCGCGAAGACCTCGATCGCGCCGGTAGCCAAGTTGGCGTTGGCCTTGCCATCGCGCGAACGGATCTGACCGGCGACCTGGATGACCCACTCCGAGCGCAGCTTTTCGGCCAACTCTTTACCGGCTTGGCCGCACACGTCGGCGTCGAACACCACCTGGGTCAGACCGTGACGGTCGCGCAGGTCGATGAAGATGACTCCGCCGTGATCGCGGCGATTCTGCACCCAACCGCAGAGGGTGGTGGTAGAGCCGACATCGGTAGCGCGGAGCTGACCGCAGGTATGGGAGCGCATCATGGGAGTGGTTCCGTAAGAGGGCGGCAGGTTAGACGGAGGCGGGGGGGCGGCAAGCGGGCAGGGGAATGCCAGGAATGCCAAATGCTGGAATGCTGGAATGCTGGAATAGTTCGGAAAGTCGGACGTTTGAGCCTGCCGTGGCGGCGGGGACCGCATCGAGTCATTCCAGCATTCCAGCATTTGGCATTCCGCTTCTTCCCTCACACTATGACCATGCGCTCTGTGATCTTTCTACTTCTTGCTGTGGCTCTGTTCAGCGGCGAGTCCTCTCTGTCCAAGAACGGCGTGACCGTGACGGTTTCAGTAGAGCGTGATGCCGGTGGCCCGGTCTTGGTTGCGGTCTTCAAGCCGCGTGAGCAGACACCGCCGTTGCATCTGTACAGCAAGGACCTGCCCGCTGATGGATTGGGCAAAGCTACCACGCTGGCATTAGCACCAGGTGCGCCAGCAAAGCCGCGTGGGACGTTGACGGCAGACCAAGCGGTACATGTGGTCGAAGGACTGCCGGTATATCCAGAAAATACCGCGGTGACGTTGCGGTTGCCGATCACGGCTCCGGCTGGACGAGGTCAGATTTCTGTATCGGTGTTGGTGAGTTATATGGCGTGCTCGTCGGGGCCGTCTGGTACGTGTTTGCCAATAGTTGAAGACGCGCCGCTCACGGTGCTGGTTGACGGTAACGGCGAGGCTCCGGTGCCAACAACCTCCGTCGGCGGTCCGTCTGATCCGGCTGCAATCCGCGACATGGTGCGGAGCGAGCTTGCCGCTGCCGAGCAACGTCTGCGGCAGGCGTGGCGCGACGATTTGCGCACAGCAACCGAACCCACGGCAATCCGTTGGCAGCGTGTTGCGACGAAAGCAGACGTTGAAGGCGCAATTCGCGAAGCCCATGCGGTTGGCAAGGCGGCGCTGCTTGATTTCACCGGTCCAAGCTGCGTGAACTGTCAGCTGCTTGCCAAGACGGTGCTGCGCGTGCCGCAAGTTATCCGCGCGTGGAACGAACAGTTCCCCATTGAGGTGAATACCGATCCGCCGTTTCAGGATTTGGCGGCATGGCAACAGGAGCGTTTCAAGACCCAGAACCGTCCGTTGTACATCCGCATCGCCCCGGATGGCAGCGAAGCGCGTTGGGATCGTGTTTTTGATCCGACGGATGGCGAAACGATGGGACGGTTTCTCGCGTTCATTCGCAGTGGTACGGCGGGAGATCATTCCGGCACTGGCGGCAATCTCAGTGAATTCATCTGGTTGGCGATTCTCGGTGGCCTCTTCACGTTGGTGATGCCCTGCACCTACCCGATGATTCCATTTACGATCAATGCCTTTGCCAAGCAGGCGACGGCGGGACGCAAGCTGCTCCCGCTCGCGCTGGCTTACGGTGCCGGGATCATCGCCTGCTTCGTCGGTGTCGGCGTGATCGTCACCGGTGTATTCGGTGCGTCGCTGACCTCACTGGCCGGGCATCCGATTACGAATCTGTTGATCGCGGTCATGTTTGCGGTGCTTGGGCTGTCACTCATGGGCGCGTTCTTTCTGCGTCCACCGGCGTGGATGAACGATCTCGCTAACGGTTCGCGTGGCGGTTACTTGGGCGCATTGCTGATGGGTCTGACCTTCGCGATCACGGCGTTTACCTGTACGGCTCCGTTTGCGGGCGCTGTGTTGGCAGCTGGAGTGACCACCGGTGCGTGGGGCGCGGCGGTCGGCGGCATGGCGATCTACAGCGCGGTCATCGCGATCCCGTTTGTGTTCCTGGCGCTCAGTCCGGGCTGGCTACAGAAGCTGCCGCGTGCCGGTGCCTGGATGAACGAATTCAAAGTCGTTGGTGGTTTAATTGAAATCGCTGCAGCCTTCAAATTCCTCGTCATCTGCGATCTCGCCTGGCATTGGGGCATGATCGGCCGTACCTCGACCCTGGTGATTTGGTCGGCCATCGCCCTGGCCTGTGCGACCTACCTCATGGGCTGGTGGCGGCACGAAGGCGACGACCGCGTTGAACATGTCGGCGTCGGCAGACTCTGCGCTGGCCTGGTATTTACAGCGTTGGCCATCTGGCTGGCCGCCGGCCTCGCTGGGGTCAATCTCGGGATCATTGAGACGTTTTTCCCGGAGTAATTCGCTGGGATTGTGTGGAATTCCCCCACGCAATAACCTTGCTTCGATTGTTCACCCGTTATCATCGCTCACCAGTCTGCTCCGCTCGCCAATGCACAATGAGGTGAACCATGAGTTTAAGTATTATGAACAACACGCAGTCGTTGGCTGCACAGCAAAGCGGTGACCGGAATCAGCGGCTATTGGGAAAGACGTTCGAGCAGTTGTCTTCGGGCAAACGTATCAACCACGCGGCTGACGATCCCGCCGGTCTGATCATCAGCGAGCAGTTGCTCAGCAACCTCGGCGGCTTGCAGCAGGCTTTGGATAATGTCGAGCAGTCCAACTCGCTGATCCAGACGGCGGACTCTGCGCTCGGTAACATTGGCGACATGTTAACCCAGGCGCGCTCGCTGGCCCTCGCTGCGCAGTCATCCGCGACTAACGATGTGTCGTCTACGCGTGCGAACAGCAACGAGTTCAATGCGCTCGTCTCATCGATTCAGCGGGTTGCCTCGGACGCCCAATTCGGAACTCAAAAAATTCTCGATGGCTCGTTCATCGACAAGAGTGTTCAGGCCGGGGCCCAGGCTGGCCAAGGTGTACCATTATCGATCGCGTCGGCCACGGCGGACAGCCTGGGTTTGTCATCGCTGAGTCTCGATACTCCAGAAGGCGCGACAGCGGCGCTCGACGCGATCGATCAGGCGATCAGCACGGTGACGAGCCAGCGTGGAGCGCTTGGAGCGACGCAATCCAATGTGCTGGAGACAGCGTCGCAATCCCTATCTGCCCAATACGCCAATCTGTCCGCGGCGAACTCGACCATCGCCGATGCCGACATGGCCAAGACAGCGACTGATATGCTGCGTTTGAAGATCCTGGTGCAGGCATCCCTTGCTATGCAGACCCAGGCGAATCAGCAACCGCAGAGCGTGCTGCGTTTGCTCGGTGCCGCTTAACTCAGATAGGCATTCGAATGAACAGGAGGCGCCGAGACGCAGAGGCCAGAAAAGTATAGCCGAAACGGCTTCGTCGTCCGTAGGGTGCTCTGTCCACATCCAGTAACTCTTTCGGACCTCTGCGTCTCTCTGTCACCTGTTCTTCAACATGCGAAATTGAGGATGATGTGGCGAACTACGCCGCCCTGCGTTGGTAGCGGCCATACTCGCGAGCCATGGCGTAGCAGGCGAGCACGTTCTCGGTCGGCGTGTTGTCTTGCAGGCAGTGGGTGGGCGCGAAGGTGTATCCACCTCCAGGCATGTAAGCATCCATGATGGAACGGGCGTCAGCCACCGCTTCCTCGACGTTGCCGTTCGCGACCGCGCCAGCCGTGGACCAGCCGCCGTGGAAGGCGAGGCGGTCGCCATAGGTCGCCTTCAAGTAAGCAGGAGCCATCTTGCGTGCTTCGGGTTGCAAGGTGTCGACGGCGTTGATGCCCATGCGCGCGAAGTCGTCGAAGGCCCAACTGCTGCTGCCACAGCAGTGAATCATCACTGGTAGATCGTAGGTCTTGGCGAGGTCGATGAACCGTTGGTGACGCGGAGCAAGCACCTCACGGTACGTTTTGAGTGATATAAGCGGCCCGATCTGGCTGCCCAGATCCTCGCCGAGCCACATGAAATCAATCGCGCCGTCGGCGAGCTCAAGGACGCGCTCCATGGTTTGAATTTGTATCTCAGTGCGACGGTCAATGAGGCGCAGGAGCGCGGGATTACGTTCGCCGAGGTCGAGGAGAACTTGTTCAGCAGTGCGCACCATGCCGCTGGAATTTAAGCAGTCGCCAGTGCCAGCGTTGCCAACATACAAACCATAATCAGCGAAACGGCGGCAATGCTCAGCAACACCGGAGTAATCGAAGCGGTCAGGATCTGGCATTGGCCAGCGTTCGATGTCGTCCACCGTTGCGTCGCGCAGGGGAAAGTCGCAAAAGTCCCAGTAACCACCGCTATCGTGCTCGACCCAGCGAGTGCGCGCGCCCCACAGATTGATCTGGCGATCAGGGATGGGGGTGTGCGGCGGAGGTCCCTGATAGGCACCGGGACCGACGCCACGAAAATCGACATCGAGCGCTTGGCGCAGGCCTTCGTCATCGTTGGCAGCCAAGCCCAGACGCTCCTTGAGCCGCCGATCGATGCCGGGGTTGGAATGGTAGTTGATCGGTGCGCGGTCGGCATGGCTGCGGGCGAAAAAAGCGCGGACACGTTCTTTGTGGCTGCTCACAGGGAGTCCTCCGTGGTGCCTGGTGTTTGGTAATGTCTCACTAGCGAAGAAGGATCGATGGCACTCCCGTTGGTTTGAAACCGATGATCGAAGGAGATGCGCAGACGATCGGGACTGCGGTTGGGCAGACCGCCATGGATGAGGAGGCCGTGCATCAGCAGGACATCGCCGAGTTTGTAATCGGTACCGGCCCAGGATCCGGTGATGCGTTCGGGGGGAATTCCTTGACCGCCAGCACCGGTTGTTGGTACGTGCTCAAGGCTGCCGAGTCGATGCGAGCCAGGCACCACGGCCAAGCCACCAAGACTGCGCGGCACATCACCGGTTGGCATCCACGCGGTGATCGTCTCGGGTGCACCTCGAATGTAGAACCAATCTTGATGTGGTTGCGTGGTGTCGCGCTCGGCGCGCGGGAAAATGACCCGGGCGATGCGCCGACGATGGATGAGTACCGGGCCTTGGCACAGCAACGCGACCGCCGCGACCAGGGCAGGAATCTCGGCGCTGCGCTCGAACGCCGGTTGACGAATCATGCGGTGATAGACTGGAAGATACTCATTTCGATAATCCGGTGCTGGCCGATCGCTGGCGCGTGCGCAATCATTCGACGAATTCGGATCAACCCAGCCTGCTTCACGGGCCAGATCGAGCAGCGCATTGCGAGCAGCAACGATGGGCGCCGTCGGCAACAGGCCGCGCAACAGCAGACAGCCATCGCTGGCGAAGCGTGCGCGGAGTGCATCCGGATCGCGCAGCAGGGGGCTGCTATCGGCGAGTTCGGTGGTTGCCTCCAGGTTAGGAGCAAGCGGTGCGAGTTGGGTGATCATGTTGCCTATTCTAGCCAACCGGTAATCCGATAGACATGGAGGCGATACCGTGAACCTGTCGGAAACGACTGCCGAAGGCCTCCTCAAAAAGCCGCCCCGCGTGGTGTTGGCCAATATGTACCCCTTTCGACCTGGGGAGATCACCGGCACCCACGCCAGTGCGAGCGTGATGCTGCTCGCTGCCTGCGCTGGGCGTGGTCGGCTGGAGTTGCCAGACGGTGACATCGAATTGCTGCCGGGTCAGGTGCTTGTTCTCTCGTGGATGTTGCCGCGGCGATACCTGGCGGATCGAGCGGAGCCATTCCGTGTTCTTGGCGTGCACCTGGCACCGCAGAGTGGCGAACCCATGCATGCAGGTGCTGCGCCGCAGCGTGGACCGACTACGGCAGTCTCGCGAGCACCACTGTTGGTGGACACTGATCTGTCATTGCGGGCAGCAATGGAATCTGCCGAAAGAGCATTTGCAGAGGTCCAAGGACCATTCCGAGATGCGGCGCTCGCTGGCTGGGGCATGGCATTGGCGTCTACGGTCAAGAACGGACTGCACTCGCGCGTCGTGCGGACGACCGAGCCCGTCGCTCCCAAACTGGCAGCATTAGAGTCGTGGATGCGACTCGCGATGGCGCGGCCAATCAGTCGGAGTGAATTGGCGCGGCGGGCGGGACTCAGCCCATCGCATCTCGCTACTGCCTTCAAGCAGGCCTACGGACGAGCGCCGCTCGCGCACCTGCAGGAATTGCGCCTCGTCGAAGCGCGGCGTCGGTTACAATCTGGAGATGCCGCCGTTGCTGACATAGCTGCTGCGGTTGGATTCACAGATCCCTTCTGGTTCTCGCGAGTTTTTCGCCGGCGCTGGGGCATGCCCCCTCGGGCAATGCGTCGGCTCTAGTTCAATGGCCTTCAGTGGCGAAGTTGTGTGTCTCATCTTTCCCAAGGTAACCACGGGGACACGGGGAGCCACGGAGGTCACGGGGAAAAGGCAAGGTAAACAGCATGGATCGTGCTGGGATTTTCCATCCCCTGTGTTCCCCGTGGTTCCCCGTGTCCCCGTGGTTGCCTTGACGTGCAACATCGTTGAATTCCAGGTCCGTTAACTGAATGCCATGATGAGGCTGAAGCCGACGGCAGGTGATCATCCGCTGGCGCAGCGATTCCTGACAACATGCTGCCGACCTGTCCGGAGTCCCTGTGAATCAGCCAGCCCCCAATTTCATTGCCCACCACGACGGCGCCTGGAAGCCGCTCAGCGAGTGCATGATCCCAATCAACACTCACGCCCTGCAATACGGCACTGGCTGTTTTGAAGGCATCCGCGGTTACTGGAGTGGCAGCAAGATCAATTTGCTATTCCTGCGTGAGCATTTTCAGCGTCTGCAGAAGAGTGCCGCGACCTTGCTGATGAAAGCGCCGACGGTTGACGAGATGTGTCGCATCGCGGTCGAGGTTGTGCGTCGCAATCGCCCGGCCCACAACATCTATCTGCGTCCAGCGGTCTATAAGAAGGGCACTGGTCTTGGTCCGGTGCTCATCAACGTGCCTGATGGCTACATGTGCTACATGATCGCGCTGGGCGATTACCTCGACACAGCCAAAGGCCTCGATGTGTGCGTCAGTTCGTGGCGGCGACTGCCGGACAACTCGCTGCCAACGCGGACCAAGGCGATGGGCGGCTACCTCAACAGCGCGCTCGCCAAATCTGAAGCCGTGCTCAACGGCTATGATGAAGCGATATTCCTCAACGATCGCGGCCAGGTCTGTGAAGGTTCGGCCGAGAACATTTTTATCATTCGTGACGGCATCCTGCATACGCCGGATCGCACGGCAGACATTCTCGAAGGCATCACGCGCAAGGCGATCATCCAACTGGCGCACGATCTGGGCGTCGCGGTGCAGGAGCGGCCGATCGCGCGCACTGAACTGTACGTTGCTGACGAGGTATTCCTGGTCGGCACTGGCTGTCAGGTCAGCTGGGTGCGTTCGATCGACAAACGGCCTGTTGGTACCGTTCGTGGGCCGATCACCGAGCGTATCCAAAAGGCTTACGAGGATGCCGCTTACGGTCGCGATGCGTCGCGTGCGTCCTGGCTCACGCCGGTTGACTGAGTAACGTCCCGGCCGATGCGCTTACCGCCCGCTATTATTGATCAGGTTCGCGCCTGGGTCCGCGCCGGATATCCGTCCGAGTCGTGTGGCCTATTGTTTGCCAGCGGCACTGACGACATCGCCGTGCGTGCTGTTCTGGTCGAGAACATGGCTGACCGACTACATGCCATGGATCCAGTAGAATATCCGCGAACAAGCCGCGAGTACTTCGCGATGAACGAAGCCAAAGTTGCCCGTCAGGTGCGCGAGGCCGAAGCTGCTGGCGAACGCTGGCTGGCGATCTGGCACAGTCACATCGACTGCGGTGCGTACTTTAGTGACGAAGACAAGCTGACGGCGGCTCCTGGTGGTCAGTGCGTGTATCCACAACTCTATCAACTCGTCGTTGACGCGCGCGCCGACGGCTGCCGCGAAGCACAGGCATTCCGTTGGAATGGCCACGATTTCGCTAACATTTCCTCCTATCCCGAATTTGCAGGCTGACCCATGGCACGATCCATCGATACCTTAGCGATCCACGCAGGCGAGACCCGCGACAAGGCACACGACAGTCTGGTCACGCCGATCATCCTCTCGACCGCGTTTCCATTTCAGAACACCGAGGAACTACATCAATACTTCCGTGGCGATATTGCGCGCAGCGAGGAATATGGCCGCTACGGCAATCCGACTCAAGAAGTCGCCGAAGCGCGTCTTGCTGCACTTGACGGCGGTGAGGCCGCGCTGCTGACATCGACCGGGATGTCGGCGATCGTTACCACGTTGCTGGCGATGGCGAAGCCAGGCATGCACATCGTCATCACCGACGATAGCTACCGGAAAACCCGGGTTTTTGTGCGTGAGTTTCTCGCCAAGTTCGGCATTGAACATACCTGCGTTCAGCCTGATGTCGCCTCCATCGCAGCAGCGATTACCGACAAGACCAAGTTGATCATCAGCGAGAGCCCGACCAATCCGTATCTCAACTGCGTTGATATGGCTGAATTGGCGAAGGTCGCCAAAGCGCGGCGCGTCAAGACCATGATCGACGCAACTCTGGCAACGCCGTTCAACCTGCGACCGCTCGAACATGGCATCGACATCGTCATTCATTCGGCGACCAAGTACCTCGGTGGTCACAACGATCTGCTCGCGGGTGTTGTGGTTGGACGCAAGGATCTCATCGACGCGGTCCGCGAGCATCAGGGCATGTTCGGCGCCCTCGCCAGTCCGTTTACCGCGTACATGCTGATCCGTGGATTGAAGACGTTCCCGATCCGCATGCGTCGCCACAACGAAAGCGCGCAGAAGGTGTGCGACTTCCTGGCCACGCATCCAAAAGTCGAACAGGTCTGGTATCCAGGCCTCGCCAGTCACTCGACCCATGCGATCGCCAAACGGCAGATGCGTGGCTTCGGTGGCTTGATCAGCTTCACGGTTCGCGGTGGTCTGGCGGAGGCGACAAAGGTCGTGGACGGCGTCCGTATTCCGTTTCTAGCACCCAGTCTCGGCGGCACCGAATCCTTGATTGAGCAGCCACCGCTCATGAGTTACTACGAAAAGTCTCCCGCCGAGCGAACCGCCCTAGGTATCCGTGAAAACCTGATCCGCTATGCGGTTGGGCTGGAAGATTGCGACGAATTGATCGCTGATCTGGATCAAGCACTGCGCCTGATCTGATGGTGTCCGGCACACAACTGCACACAATTCCTCACCGACTACTCACAACTGTAGATTTCGACATGACATCGTGTGCGCCCACCGGAGGATAGCGCCCATGCCCCAGAACATCACTCGTGCGACCACGCTCATGTTGCTGACCCTTGCAACGGTGGGGGCGGTAGATGCCAAGCCGACGCTGGTTGGACAAGCTTACGATATCGTCACAACGATGTCGGATGGCATTGAGCGCGGCAAAATGGACAAAAAGGAGCGTGTCAAAACCGAGACGTGTACATGGACTTTTACCGCTGGATCCATTGCAGTCGCGGGCTCCGAGGGCCATAAGGAAAATGTGCCTTACAAGGTCACGTGGGTTGGACGCACAGCGCAGGTCACTGTCGATATTCCAGAGAAAGGAGCCAAACTAGACGTCGTCATTGATGGCAAAGGATTGCGCGGAAAATGGGTTCTCGATCCGCGCATGCTGGCAGCCTTCACCAAGCCGCCAACTATAGCGCTGACGGGAACCCTGCGTTCTATCCCGGTGGATTTGGGAAGTGCGCTTGCCAAGGCCAACGAGCTACAGTTGCAGCGCAAGCCGAAGGAGGCCGCATCAATATTCGCTAAGATCATTGAAGAGCGCACCACCGAGTTGGAACTGTCGTTGCCAGCGTTGACCGGCTACGTTGCCTGTTGCCAACTGCTAAAGGACGACGCGACTGTGTCCAAGGACTACGCGGCATTGGCCAAGAAATTTGGCGTCACCTTGCCGCCACTCGATGGTGTCGCAGCGCTTGATGTCCAGCGGGCCAGTGAAGATCTGCTGTGGGGCCAAATAGGTGATGGAGAAGATCTGAAGTGGGTAGTGAAAGAGGCCAAGTGGTCGACCGTTGACGGCAAGGATGGCAAACAGCAGCGCTTGAGTCTGTCGATTGAGGCACCGTGCAAAATGGATTTGCTGAGCGACGAGGGCGACGCACGGCAGGTCGATATCACGGCCACCGCTCCTGACGGCAAACAGTACATGGCTAAGGCATACCCGAGTTTTATGTCCATCGGTGATATGGGACGGATTTCGATCTACGCCAATTTTGAAGGCTTTCCCCCTGGTTTGACAAAATTTACAACGCTCACATATGCTGTTTTTCTGCAGCAAGCGAAAGCATGGAATCGCAAAGAATCGGCACTGCTCGACGGGGAAACCTGGAATGTCCAAGGGAAAACATGGACGATCACCAAAGTTTCTGATGGCAAGCAGGGCAAGGACATCCAAGTCAAGATGGTCGATCAGAACGCAAAGAAGCGCGGTGGCTCCTCGTCATCATCGTCATCTCATTCTTCCATTTCTATAAATGGTGAGGCGGTTGTTATTCCAGGAACACTGGCTGATCCCACCTCGCATGAGCCATTCCTGTTGAAAGGTCAGGACGGATCGCTGGGTCAGGCGCGCAATACGTCGAAAAATTCGAGCGGTAACATAACCAATTACACTCTGCATTTCCCTAAGCCATCTGCTGCCTTTGTCGCAGCGGCGTTGGTTACGACAACGATAGCTGAACGTTCAACGCACGTGATTCATGCCGTTATCAAAGATGTGGAGTTGCCATGAGTGGTCGATCGCGAGTTATTCATGGCGTCTACATGGCGGGGTTACTGCTCGCGTGTGGGTTTGCGGCTGCGGCCGACGAAGTCCCGGCGACGATTGCATCTGCCCAGGAATTGTTGATCGGCCATCAGCCGAAGCAGGCGATTCCGATCTTTCGCGGCATTTTGGAGAAGGACCGATACGACCTCGATCAAGCTGAGCCTGCGCTGGTCGGCCTAGTGGCAGCGTATCAGTTGCTGAAGGGGGATCCCCAGGCAGAGGCTGACTACCACCGCCTGACCGCCAAATATTTGTCCAAGGAGCCAGTGCTTGATGGTGTGACCCGATTAAGTCCTGATCAGGCTCGCGAGGATTTGCTCTGGAAGGGCTGGTGGGATGGGAAAGCCGATCGGTTTGTGGTTAAATCGATTGACCGCGAACGGAAAATATCTGACGGCGTTCGCTCCAGTTCGTTGAAAATTCATGTTGCGCTGCCTTCGTCTGAGAAATTTCCTGTCCAAATGATGCAAGAAGCTAATTTCTTCGATTTTGATCGTGATCGGGGCGATGTTACAGCAACGCTTCCAGACGGCACTGTTATGGAGGGTCAGGTGATGTCTTTCGGATTGTCCGGTTTCCACGGTAGAGGACATGGTGAGTCGCAATTGCAATTTCAGGTAACGATTGAGGACGTTCAGCCGGCAGTCACCAGCTTGCGTGTGTTATCCGGTCGTGTTCCGGTGACGTTGATTAAACGTAAATCCCGAAATGAAATTCCGCTCCAAGTTGGTGCGACATGGTCAAGTGCAGGGATAAACGGGAAAGTGACCCAGTTTCACATTGAGGACGGCCACTACGTTCTCGGCGTGACTACCAAGCCGAAGGGGGCTGGTAAGCCAAACGGTGGAATCGCCGCAAATGGTGGCCAAATGCATCTTGCAGCTGCCGGCGCGGCTGCTGTTTCAATTGGAGATGATGAACGGGAAACTGGCTCTGTATGGTTGAAAGGTGCATCAGGGAAACGTATGTTCCCCACCTCGTCTGACTCATCGGGAAGTCATGGCAATACGATCATGAACTTCCACTTTCCCATGCGGGAATCCGCTCAGTGCATAGTTTGGGAGTCAGTCGAAGAGACATCGACCCATGATATGACCTTTGTGCTCACCAATGTTCAGGTGCCATAGCGCATCGGCATGAGACGCTACTGGCTCTTTTCCCTAATGGCCTTTGTGCCATGTGTCGCGCTGGTCACATGGGCCTCCTGGGAATATGTGCAACGTGGCAGCCGGGATGAAGCCGGTTTGCGTTTAAGTTTCCGTGAACTGGCTGAAGATGTAGCGAAGCGCAGTTTGATAGACTTGTTGGAGCATATCGATCGCGTTGCCGCCACGGCAGCAAATCCACAAGAACTGGATAGTCTGCCCGGAGTGACGTTGGCGTTTGTGCCAACCGCTCACGGGCGAATCACGAGCTCATTTGCCGCGCCTTCATCGACCGTGTCACCAGCCGTCAGCGTCGATGCGCGATTGCTTGAGGCGCGCAGGCTTGAACTGGTGAGCGAGGATCTGGATGGTGCCGAGCGTGTGTATCGTGACCTCATACGAGGTGGTGGCACCAAAGGCGTGATGGCTGAAGCAAACACGGGATTAGTGGCGGTTTTGCTTAAGCGGCAAAGGTATGAGCAAGCAGATATAGCTCTGAACACAGCGATTTCTGTGCATGCGATCGAAGCGGATCAAGCGGCGGTGCTGGCACTAACCTGTGCCAAGCAGCGATTATCGCCAGATCTGATCCAGAGTATGGTCACACTATTGACGCGTCGGGAGGGTGATCCCGAATTCAGGGTTCGAATCCAGCAGGTGTTGGATACGCACACGGGCGAAATGTCGGCGGCCGTGTTGAGGCAGTATAGGCAATTGATTGATGCGACTCATCGCGAAGAACGCTTCAGCGCATTGGATCTTGCCGTTGGCACCGCCATCCGTTCCTGGCTGATCGAGCGGGCTGGAGATGGTGCTGCAGGGTGGATCAGAACTCCCCGGGGAGAGATCTTTCGATCGAGTCCGGCTAACCGGGCAATCATTAGTCAGATTGATTCGGGCCAACTACGTTCCTTGATCGAGTTAGAGCTGGTCAAGCAACCGAGTCTTGTGGTCTTAGCGAGAACCTATCAAGACCAGCATGGCCGACCAATCAGCGATGTGATTCCATACATTCACATTGATGCACCGTGGGGAGAATCAATTCAGCTACAAGTGCCGAAAGGTGATTCGGTATCGCTGCCACTGCTTTCAACCCAACATATCCTCCTGATCATGGTGGTACTGGCGCTGCTGATGATGATATCAGGTTTTGTATTCTTGTATCGCACCGCGCGCCGCGACATTGAATCGATGCAACGTCGTTCGGATTTCGTTTCCAACGTGTCGCACGAATTGAAGACGCCGTTGTCGCTCGTGCGTATGTTCGGGGAAATGCTGTCCCTGGATTACGCGCGGGATGAGGCCGAGCGTAAATCGTGGTATGGCATTATCGTCCAAGAATCGACCAGGCTTTCACATCTGATCGCTAACGTGCTGGATTTCGCAGCGATGGAGAAGGGGACTAAGCGGTATATCAGCGAGCCAGTCGATCTGACGGCGTTGATCCGGAGTCTCCATGAGGCGTATCGACCGCAGCTCGACCGGACAGGATTTACGGTCACAGCAGACTTGTCACCAGCATTGGTGTTAGGTGATCAGGGCGCACTTACCCAGGTATTTATCAACTTACTGACGAATGCGATGCAGTATTCGACCGAGCGTAAGGATCTGACGATTGTTGTGCGTCGTGAGGGAGCCGATGCGATCTTGATGGTCACTGACCACGGCATCGGAATTGCTCCGGAATTTCACCGGCGCATATTCGAATCGTTTTATCGAGTCGAGTCGGGCCTCACGCGTGAGACCCGTGGTACTGGCATTGGTTTGAGTCTGGTTCGCGCCATTGTTGAGGCCCATCATGGACGGATCGAGGTTGAGAGCGCGCTTGGATGCGGTAGTACCTTCCGTGTGCGTTTGCCTGCGGTGGAGCCAACATGAGTCCAGTTATCCTCGTAGTCGAAGACGATCCGGCCATGGCGTTGGGCTTAACGCGCATGCTGGAGACGGCTGGCTACCGTGTTATCGCGGCCAAGAACGGCGCTGAAGTTGCTGCGATTGTCCGCGACAAACGTCCGGATCTGGTCCTGCTTGATGTGATGATGCCGCGCAAAGACGGATTCCAGGTGGTGCGCGAACTTCGTGCCGCCGGTGAAGGCGTGCCGGTCGTGATGCTGACGGCGAAGGGCGAAGCGGCAGACAAGGTGCTTGGCCTAGAGCTCGGTGCCGATGATTACGTGACCAAGCCATTTGGCGTGCCAGAACTGCTGGCGCGCATCAAAGCTCGACTTCGGCGGGCAGACGGCGGCGCAGAGCGTATTCGGTCAGCGTCCTTTCCAGGTCTTGAGATTGATTATGAGCGGCAATCGGTCGTCGGATTGGCGAGTCAGCAGGCTTTATCGAGTCATGAAGTTCGCTTGCTACGGGCCTTGGCGTCTTGCGCTGGCGAGCTGGTTCCGCGTGCCCGGCTGTTGGCCGACGTCTGGGGCGACGACAGTTCAGTGACTGACCGGGTGGTGGACTACCACGTCGTCAAACTGCGTCGCAAGCTCGAATTAGCCACCGGAGAGGCGGAACCGCGTCGTATTCTCACCATGCACGGCAGTGGTTATAAATTCGTACCTTGAGTTCGTGTCATACTCGCGCTTGCCAGAGCCGGAATAATCCAGACAAGTCCGCCATGCGCATAATCGCCACTCTCGCTCTGGTATCCTTCCTCTCACTGACTGCCGCTGAGCCCGCGGTCGCCACCAAGCCCGCTGGGCCAGGGATCGCCTTTCCGGCCGAGTACGCCTGCACCATGTCGATGACCAAAGATGGCACGGCAATGACGATCAAGATGTTTCGTGGAAAGGGTGGTCTGACCCGCATGGAGACCAAGGCTGAAGGCCAGGAGGTCATCATCATCGTGAAGCCAGAACAGAAGCAGATGCACATGCTCATGGTTGGCATGAAGATGGCGATGACGCAGCCGCTCAGTGATACAGCAGGCCCGATGAAGGATCCGACCACGGATCCAGCCGCAACCTGGAAGAAAGTCGGTGCTGAGACGATCAATAAGATCGCCTGTGACAAATACGAATACACTTCGAAATCTGGCAACGGAGTCGCCTGGATTGATGGTACGCGCAATGTCCTTATTCGCGTCCAAGGTGGCGGCAAGTCAGAGACGGCAGATTTCAGCGACTACACGATTGGCGCTCAAAAGGCGGACTTATTCGAAGTCCCAGCCGGCTACCAGTCCATGGGTGCACCCGGCGGCATGCCCGGCGGCAAGTGACGGCCTCGCGTCGCGGCTGGAAGCTTGATCTCGGTGATCAACGGGATGTTCCGCCGCCGAAGCGTGCTGGATCCAAACCACAGCGTCCAGGCCGTACCCGCCGGCCACAACAGGGTGCGCCGGAGTGGACGCCCAGCGCCGATGCGCGTCGCGTCGGCGTCGAGGCCGGGGTTAGGCTGTCGGCCTATATTGCCCGCACCAAAGGCGGAATTTCCGTTCGTGAGGCCAAGCGTTTAGTCGAAGCCGGTGCTGTTCGCGTCAATGGTGCCATCGTCACGTTCGCCAGTCGTACGATGGCGATCGGCGATATTGTCGAAGTGTTTATTGATGCTGTGCCGCAGGAGCATCACTTCGATCCCCGGCGCGTGCTCTTCGATGCCGATGGTGTGTTCGCCTACGACAAGCCGGCTAAGTTGCCGGTGACGCCGACGGACGCGACCAAAAGCTGGAGCCTACTCGACATCCTCAAAGCTAAGCTCGGTCTGATTATTCCCGTGCATCGCATCGATGCTGATACGAGCGGCGTGGTCTTGTTTTCACGCAAGGAACTCGTCGCCCGCAACTTGGAAGAAATGTTCCAACAGCATGCGGTCAGCAAGACCTACATGGCGATCGTCCGTGGTCATCCGCGCGAGAAGGGCGAGCACCGCAGCTATTTGGTGCAAACCGGTAAGGGCCAGGGTTACGAGCGTTGGGAAAGCGGGCGCGGCGCCGACGCGCGTGAAGCTATCACGACCTGGGAAGTGGTTGAGCGCCTGGGCAAATTTGGCTCGTTGGTACGCGTCATACCCAAGACCGGACGTCATCACCAAATCCGTATCCATTTTGCCGAGATGGGGCATCCGCTGTATGGCGATGTCCGTCACGGTGATCGTCGCGATCCAGTCCAGGCGTCGCGCCACATGCTGCACGCGTGGAAAGTCGAATTGCCGCATCCATCAGGCGGCGAGGAATTGAAGATTACCGCGCCAATTCCACAGGAATTCGAGCGTTTAGCCGAGGCACTGCGGCGCGCGAAGGGGTGAGAGTTACGAGCTACGAGCTACGAGCTACGAGTTATCAAGCGTTACAGACCCCAAACGGAACGTGTACCGCCGGTGCGATGCGCGCTGCGCCTTCAGCATTGGTGCGTTTATCATCGAAGAAAATATGTGGCTTGAACTGACGGAGGACTGGCTCCTTGGGTGCCGAGCCAAGGAAGAACGCTTCGTCGACGGTGATGCCCCAAGCGCGCAGAGTTGAAACCACACGGCGATCGGCGGGATAACTGCGAGCGGTGACTATCGCCGTGCGTAGTCGAGGGCCGATTCCGCCGAGAGCCTGCAAGCGCTGTTGTACTTGAGATAAGCCGGCGAGTAGGCGTGCCATTGGTCCGGGAGCGGCTGGAATATCACCGTGCGCCGATTCATGGGCATGAAATGCTGCGAGGTTTTGCTCAGCATAGATGCGTTCACCGGCATCATCAGCGATGACGCCGTCGAAGTCGAAGGCAACGCGTAGTTCGCGAGCGTCATCATCTTCGGATGCACCGGGCAACACTTCACCAGCGGCAAATCCTGCCGCGATTGCCTTGGCAACGTCATCGGCGTGACGAGTGAGAAACAAATGGGCACCGAACGCCTGCAAGTATGGCCACGGATCAGCACCGCCAACGAAGGCCATGCGGCCGAGCGGGAGGTGGTGATGCTCAAACGCAAGTCGAGCGCGCAATCCGGTGTCGGGGTCATTGCGTGATATAAGGGCGACTTCAACCGCCGGTCGGTCCAGGCCCTGATTGAGCGAGAGCAGGCGTTTAATGAACGGAAATGCAATACCTGGTGGTAGTGGCTGATCCTCATGATCGCGCTGATATGCGCGGTAGGCTTCGCGGCCCGCAGCGCGAAAAACCTGGTCAGCCTCGCCCAAGTCGAAGAGCGCCGACGAAGCGATCGCCACGACCAGATCCGGACCAACGCTTCCCGTCTTGCTCATGGCGATACCCTCGCAGGCATGCGTATCACGGTCAATGACGAGTCGCGTGAGGTGCCGGACGAGATGACGGTCGCCGAGCTGGTGGCATCCCTGGCCTTGCCGTCAACGCGGGTCGCAGTCGAGGTTGATCGCCAACTGGTTCGTCGTGCTGACCATGCCGGGCATAAGCTGCAGGCCGGCTCGGTAGTCGAGGTTGTGACGCTTGTCGGTGGGGGTTAGGGTTCTTCAAAGACTGCGTCCTCGCCAGCCCACGGTAGAAACTGAATTTCAGTACGCTCTTGGTCCTTCGGCACCTTGGATTGGTAATACTCGCAGTGAAACCAGCGCGGACTGTCATCTTTGAGGTAACCGAGGCGGATCAGGCAGTCGGGGATCGGTTTTGCTCCGCCGACAAAGTTGGCGTAGTCTACGAGCCGCGTGCGCAGGCTACGAAGGACCATGCGCACCGGCTCGGTCGGTGGTTTGCGCGGTGGCAGTTGCGCACGCAACAAGATGAACCACGCATCGCGCTCGGCGGTGTATGCGCTCCAGTGGCGATACATCGAAGCGTTCTGACTGGGCACGCGGCGCTTGATAATAATCAGATGTCCGACGAGATCATTCGGCACAAGTGCCCTTTCGTGGGGCGACAAAGCGCGGTTGCGTCCAGCACGAACGAGGGCCTGAACGGAGGACGACGCGCACTGTTCCTTCTCGGCCGGTGTCGGTGTGGCTGCCAGTAGTTCCATGCGACGTGGCGATCTCAAAGCCGCCACGGCCGATGACGCTGGCGTCAATAGATTCACTGGTCTGCCACTGTACGCCGAGTTGGCTTTCGGCAAACGTCGTCAGTTCCACGCCGTCGTGGCAGGTGAACAAACCATAGGCCAACGCCGAGATAACGCTGGAAGCTCGCGGGCTAGACACCTCAACGACCAGATCGCCGCGCACGCCATAGCACGGTTGGCCAAGTGCCAGTAGCGCATCCCAACAGGCGACATCATCGTCGTTGGTGATGCCAATCAGGCGGACGCCTTCGGCAAACGCCATGTGGGTGGTGCCCAGGGCCTGGGTTGGATTCGCCAGCAACAGTAACGCTCCCTGACCGGCGATGGTTTGCATCACGCGTGCGATGGCGCTGGGTACCGGCTCGCTCGGTTCAGCGCTGGGCAATGAAACGGGTTCGACGCCCAGAATACGCAGATCGAGCGGCGTTTGACGACAAGTCCATGACAGACGGTGATGCCAGAGACTGAGCGACTGCGGTGAACCATGCACTGCGACGGAGTCACCCGTGATATCGAGAGGCCGCAGACGCAGACGCATGGGTGCATCGTGACGCCGAAATGGCGCCGTGCCACTGATCGACCGTCACACCTGGGGCAGTAGATCGCAGATCAAACGGGCTAGGACAGGCTCGGCCTTATTGGCGGCGGCGATGATCTTGGAAATATCGGTGGGCTCAAGTTCTTCGGGGATGCAGCGGTCGGTCACGATGGCGAACGCGAGCGTCCGCAGTCCGCAATGCACGGCGGCGATGGCTTCGGGAACCGTACTCATACCGACGACATCGGCGCCGCAGCTACGGAGCCAACGGTATTCAGCACGGGTTTCCAGATTCGGGCCAAGGACGCCGGCGTAGACCGCCTCATGCAGGGTGATGCCCGATCCTGTGGCAACGCGGAGGGCCAAGGCGCGCAATTTCGCGTCATAGGTGTCGATCATGTCCGGCCAACGTGGCCCAACACGATCGTCATTCTCGCCAACCAGTGGATTGACGCCGGTCAGATTCAGATGGTCGCTCAGGACGGTGATGTCGCCGATTTGATACCGTGGATTCATACCGCCGACGGCGGAGCCCATGATGAGTGTGGTCGCGCCCAGCCATTTACCGAGGCGAACCGGCAGCACAACCTCACCGAGGGGGTGACCCTCGTAGGCGTGCAGCCGACCACTGAATGCTGCGACGGGTACGCCAGCAAGGTTGCCGAGCACCAACGTGCCGTGATGGCTGTCCGCCGTTGGCATCGGCATGCCGGGAATCTCGTCGTAGGGGATGGTGGCCTGGACTTCAACGCGACTGGCTAGATTTCCGAGACCAGTACCAAGCAGGATGGCAACCCGCGGCACCAGCGCGCAACGCATGGAAACATGGGCTTTTATCGCATCAAGTTGTTCGGATAGCGTCGTCATAGTGGTGTTGACTCTGGATGGTATCAGATTCCCAGCGCTGCCCGTTGCGCCGCAAATAATTCGTTGATCGCCGTCGATCCAGCCACCAGCAACTGGTCCAACTGACCACGGCTGAATACTCCATTTTCACCAGTGCCTTGTACCTCAACGAAATCACCAACGCCGCCGGTCAGAGGGGCACGCATGACGAGGTTCATGTCCACCTCGGCGGTAGAATCTTTGATGTAGTCGAGATCGACCTCGATCTGGCCTTTCACCACGCCAACCGAAACGGCGGCGATCTGACCGAGGAGATAATGTGCCGCGCCAGCTTTTTGTTTCTGTCTGGTGGCAAGTTCAGTCAGTGCGTCATAGGCCGCGACCCACGCGCCGGTGATCGCAGCCGTGCGCGTGCCGCCGTCGGCATCGAGAACGTCGCAGTCGATCGCGATGGTCACTTCGCCGAGTTTATCGAGATCAACCGCAGCGCGTAGGGCACGGCCGACGAGACGCTGGATCTCAACCGAACGGCCATCCTGCTTGGGGCCGTCGCGGCGTTTGCGCGGGGCGGTGCTGCCTGGCAACATGGAATATTCGGCAGTCATCCAGCCGCCTTTGCCACGGCGGTAGACTGGCACTTCGTTCTCGATTGAGGCCGAGACAAGCACGCGGGTGCGGCCAAAAGAAACAAGGCAGGAGCCAGCGGGCTTGGCAAGCCAGCCGCGTTGAAAGGAGACAGGGCGCATGAGGAGGGGGACCTAGGTTAGTGGGGGAAGTAATGTTGAATGCTGGAATGCTGGAATGCTGGAATATCGAGGTCGAATAAGAGCCGGCGTAGTTTCCACCACATTCCAGCATTCCAGCATTTGGCATTTCCGCCGCTACGGCTTCGGTCTCATCGACGCGAGCAGTGCCGGACCGTCAGCAGCCATCAGCACGCGCAGCACGGCCTTCTGGGCGTGTAGGCGATTCTCGGCCTGATCGAACACGGCCGAACGTGGGGATTCCATCGCTGCGTCGGTGATCTCTTCACCGCGATGCGCGGGCAGACAGTGCATGACCTTGGCCTTCGGCGCGAGCTGCAAGAGTCGCTCGTTGATCTGATAACCCTGGAACGCTTTGAGACGAATCGCCTTCTCGGCTTCCTGGCCCATGCTCGTCCAGACGTCGGTGTAGAGGATGTCTGCGCCGCGTACGGCTTCTGCGGGATCGTGCGACTGCATGACCGACTTGCCCCACGCGGGGCCGAAGCTGGCGATGTCGGCAGTCGAGAACGCGTAATCTTTCGGACAGGCGAGGACGAGCGTCGAGCCAGCGAGCAGGCACGCCTGGGCGAGACTGCGGCTAACATTGTTGGCGTCGCCAACGAAGACGACGCGGAGGCCTTTGATCGTGCCGCAGTGTTCGGCAATGGTCTGGAAATCGGCCAGCGCCTGACAGGGATGCGAGTCATCGGACAGTCCGTTGACCACCGGCACGGTGCCCCACTTGGCCAGCGTGGTGATGGTCGAGTGCTTGAACACCCGCGCCATGATGCCCTGGTGATAGCGGGACAGAACGCGGGCTGCGTCCGGAATTGGTTCGCGGTCACCGAGGCTGATCTCATCGCCACGGATATAGATTCCGCGCCCGCCGAAGTCGTTCATCGCCACTTCGAAGGACAACCGCGTACGCAGTGATGGTTTCTCGAAGATCATCGCGAGCGTCTTGCCGTCGAGACAATGCTCAGGGATGCCGCGCTTACGGCGGTCTTTGAGATATGCCGCTAACGCCAGAAGCGCGTGAAAATCTGGGGCATTCAATTGATCGATAGTGATAAAGTGCTGCATGGGAAACCGTTTCAGGCGGGAGCGATGGTATCGTCGTCATCGGCGGCAGCGCCGAGGCTCAGTTCAGTGCCGACACCAGCAGTGGTGAATATCTCAAGCAGTATCGCGTGGGGTTGATTCGCGCCCAGGATGTGAATTTTGCCAACGCCAGCCTTGAGTGCGGCGATGCAGCTCTCGACCTTGGGGATCATGCCGCCCTGAATAACTTTCTTCTCTAACAGGTCGCGAACCTTGGCCGTCGTGAGACTGCTGATGAGCGTTGACGGATCCTTGGGGTCGGTGAGAACGCCAGGCACGTTGGACAGAAATACCAATTTTTCTGCATTCATGCCCCGGGCTACGGCGAGGGCGATGTCATCGGCATTGGTGTTCAGTACCTGACCATCATCGGTGATCGAGAGTGGCGGCACGACTGGGATGAGTCCGCGTGACGTGAAACGTTCAAGCCGTTCACGATCGACTGACGAGGGCAGACCAACGAGGCCGAGATTGGCATCCATGATGCCTCCACGCACTGGCATATGGCGGGGTGGGCACATGCCGATTGCGGCACCGCCGAGCGAAATGATCCGATTGACGATGTGTTGGTTGAGTCGCTCCACTTCACGCGCCACGATGGCCATGGCTTGTGCATCGGTGACACGACGTCCGTTGTGGAACACCGGCTTCAGGCCAGCGGCTTCCATGGCCCGCGTGATCGACGCGCCGCCACCGTGAACCAGGACAAGCTGCACGCCGACTTGTTCCAGGAACACGAGGTCGGTCAGCAAGGCGTCCAGTACAGGTTCGTTTTCGATCGGCTCGCCGCCAATCTTCACAACCATGGTGCGTCCGTGGAAGCGCTTCATGTAGGGAAGCGCCTCGATCAATACTTGAGCCTTGCGGGTCGCGTCATCGACCACGGGTTCCTCCGGAAATGGATGAGGGGGCAGACCGTATAGGAATTACGCTGGGATCCAGCCCGGAGGTTGGGGCGGTGGGGTTCAACTGCCCCGGAGGATGAACCACAGAACGAGGCCGACGACCGCACAGGACAAGACAATCCAGGGCAAAATGCCCATGTGCAGGGTTGCGTGGGGATCCTCGTCGAAGACCTTGCTGATTTCGCTGCGATCAGTTGGCGCAATGGGTTCTGGTGGTTTCACCGCATTCGGATCGGGAAAAGGCAGCGGGCTGCGGACGCGCTCGGTACCTCGGTTCATGATATCCGTTGTTCGTCCAATTCGGTCAGTTGGGCGTCCGATCCGATCAGTTGGCTGCGGGGTTCGGACATCCTTATGGGTTGCGGGTCGGATTGCCGACGTGGGCGGTTTGACCGGTCCATCAATTGGAATTGCAGTTTCACCGCCAGCGGGGGTCTGTTTTTTGCCGGCCGGTTTGTTCAGGATCAGTGGCTTGCGCAGTAGCCGCAGGGTTCCGCCGCTATGCGTGCCCATGTTTTTCAGGATTTCGTCGATGGCCTGCACCAAGGCCTCGCATGTCGTATAGCGCCGATCGGCGTCCTTGGCCATCGTCATCATCACCAATTGGCGCGTGCCCTTGCTCAGCGCGGGCACGCGATCACCAGGGTCTGGTACCGGTTCGGTCAGATGGGCACTCATGATCGAGCCAGGACTTGTGCCGGTGAAGGGGGTTTGACCGGTCAGTAAATGGTAGAGGGTTGCGCCCAGACCGTAGATGTCGCAGCGGCAGTCCAGTTTCTCACCACGGACCTGTTCGGGCGACATGTATAACGGTGTGCCGATGGTCATGCCGGTCTGGGTCAGCCGATCGTCTTTTTCATCGCTTTTGACCAAGCCAAAGTCGATTAATTTTGCCACGTCATCAGGCGGGAAGAGGTCGCCGCCACCGCTGCGATTACGTACAACCAGGATATTTTCTGGCTTGATGTCACGATGGACGAGATGCGCTGAGCTCCAGACGTGACCCAATCCGGCGGCGATCTGTCGGCAGATGCGCAACGCGTAGGCCTCGGGCAACGCCTTGTACTCCTTGAGTAGATGCATCAACGAGGGTCCGTTGATGAATTCCATGGCCAGCCAGCAATGACCATTGGTTTCACCACTGTCAATAATTTCGGCAACGCTAGGATGTTTGACCGCGAGCAGTGCTTTTGCTTCGCGATGGAAGCGACCGATAAAATCCTGGTCGGCTTCCAAGCGTGCATTCATGGTTTTCAAGGCGACTTGGCGACCGCTCTCTAAATGCTCGGCGAGAAATACCGTACCCATGCCGCCAGAGCCGATCTTCTTGGCCAGCCGATAGCCAGGGAAGTGATCCTGGTGCGAGAGAATTTCTTCCAACTCCTGGGCCTGGTCGCGACTGATGACCTGCTGTTCGACCAAGAAGCGCCCGACGCCCACGTGGTCGAAACCGCCGCTCATCGCCTTGGCGATTGCGTGGTCCACTTCGTGTTTAGCAGCCCAGGAATTGCTAGCTATGACGTGTGCCGCCAGCGAGACGCGCTGCGATAGCGAATCTCGCGTTGCAGGCTTACTAGAATCACCAAACGCGGCCATGGGTGGCGGACACCATCGTCCACAAACGCGTGAATGGCAAGGGGCAGGGCTGAGTTCCAGCGAGAGAATCTGGAGGTCTAGGATGGCTGCTTGCGTCTTTAGACCGATTGGCGTAGTGTTTGCTAGCGGAGACCTTCCCGGATGGCGTTGCAGCTCAGGCAAAACCTTAACGTACGCATGGATCAGCGGCTCAAGTTGACGCCGCAGATGATCCAGTCGATTGAGATTCTGCTGCTGCCGCAGATGGCGCTGGAAGAGCGCATTATGAATGAGATCGAGGTGAATCCGACGTTGGAGATCGCCGAAGAGCAGGGCGGTGATGCGGCGGCCGATACGGCCTCGCCCAGCGATCGTACCCAGGTGCTTGATCCAGCAGGTCGGCTGAGTGCGGACGACCGAGAATGGGTGCTCAAACACAAGTCCAGCCATCAGGACGATGACGCTCCAGACAAGATGGAGGCGCTGGAGGCAGCTCCGGATCGCCTGGCCAGCTTGGCTGATCATGTGCTTGAGCAATTGCGCTACCAGGACATCGTCCCCGATGTTCGTCTGGTACTGCCCGAGATCTGTTGGGCCCTTGATGTGCGCGGATACTTGGCGGCGACATTGCCGGAGCTGTTCACCGAAGACAAACTCGACGCGGCGGAACATGCCTTGGAATTGGTGCGCGGCTGTGATCCGGCCGGAATCGGTGCGCATGACTTGGTTGACTGTCTCTTGTTGCAATTGCTTCGGCAACCGGGCGACAACTCTTTTGAACAGACCTTGGTGCGTGATCACCTTGATGATGTGCTCAAGAATCGCCTACCGGTGATCGCCCAGGCGACCGGAGCGACGATCGAGCGCATCAAAGAAGGCGTTGAGGTCATTTCCAAACTGGATCCCAAGCCAGGACTTCCGTTTGCACGGGCCGCCAATTCGTATGTGGTGCCCGACGTCGTGATTGAACGCGATGAACGTGATGAATGGGTTATATCCATTCCCGACGATCGTATTCCCAAGGTGCGCATCAGCGACGCCTACACCCAGCTCTACGAGAGCGCGGGAACCGAGGCGCGTGACAAGGCGTATCTCAAAGAGAAAATTGGCGCAGCGCGGTTCCTGATTGACGCCATCCAGCAGCGACGGCGGACGCTGCTCAAGATTGTGACCGAGATCATCAAGCACCAGGATGCATTCCTGGAGCACGGCACCGAGCATCTGCGGCCACTTATGCGTCAGGATATCGCCGACAAGATCGGCATGCACGTGGCCACGGTGTCGCGTGCAGTGAAGGATAAGTACATTCAAACCCCGGTCGGGATCCTGCCGCTATCGACCTTCTTCAGCGGCGGTATTGCCACCCAAGACGGCAGCGAGGCTGAAAGCTCGCGTTCGGTGAAATTGCGCATCCAGAAATTGATCGAAAAAGAAGACAAGAAGAACCCATTGTCCGACCAGGAAATCGCCGACATCCTGGCCAAGGATGGCTTGGACATCAGTCGGCGAACAGTGACCAAATACCGTATTGCTGATGGGGTACCTAGCACCAGGCAACGGCGATCGTTTTAGGCGATCCCTCGGGGGCTTCGGCCAATGATATTAAGCTTATTTGAGCGGATTTATCCACAGATTACGCAGATTGTGCAGGCGCGAAGCGGTCAAGAACGTGAATTGCGAAATCTGTGCAATCTGCGAAATCTGTGGATAAAAACTCGCAAGGTTAAACATCAGCGGACTCCAATTATGAGCGTAATGGCATTGAGCTTCGGCCCCGTCCTTTGCGTCAATCGGCATGCGTTCTAGTATATTGACATGTCCGACGATGACGCGGCGACCATGCATGTCATCACGTTGCCAGCTCTTGGAGTTGTCGCAGCGGAGATAGAGGCAACAGCCAGTCTTGGAAAAAACGAAGCAATCAGTGCGCTGAAGGTGTTACGCGCGCGCGAGCATGAGGCGTTGGCGAGACATCAGGAATTGCACATCAATGAAACCACCGGACTTGATGTCGTTCTATCAATCACAGCACTGACGGATGCTATCGTTCGCGCGTTGACGAAGCGTGCCATGCAACGGGTTGACGCACCGACTGACTGGCGCAACCGAGTTGGTGTCTTTGCCGTTGGTGGTTATGGCCGCGGTGAGATGAATCCCCAATCTGATTTGGATTTGCTGATGCTTGATGCCAGCGCGGATCAGGAGTGGACGAAGAAGGCCTACAGTGAACTCCAGGCCATGCTGTGGGATGTGCGCTTCCAAGTTGGGGCCAGCCATCGCAGTCTGGTTGATTTGCCTGGACTGATTGACGATGACTTCGTCACCGCGACGGCAGTCATCGAAAGCCGTCCGATCGAGGCAGGTCAGATCCTGAGCAACGGAATGATTGATATCCTCAGCCGTTTCCGTCGTCGCAACAGCAAAGCGTTTCTGCGTTTCAAACTTGATGAGTTGGCCAAACGCAGAGAGGCTGCTGGCGCCTCGTTGTTTGTTATGGAGCCAAATCTGAAGAGCAGTCCTGGGTGTCTGCGCGACGTCCAACTCCTGCATAACATGGCATTTTTGGCATGTGGCAGCCGAAATATCCTCGCCCTGACGGAGTTGGATGCGATTACCCGCGACGATCTCAGCCGGGTGATGGCCACCTTTGATCATCTCCTGCAGCTCAGATCACTCCTGCATTTCAGTCATGGTCGGAAACAAGATGTCTTCCAGCTGGCCGATCAGGCGCGCGTGGCTAAACTGCTTGGCTATGCCGACGTGTCGCGGCTGCGTGCGGTCGAGCATCTGATGAAGTTGCATTATGCCCAGGTTCGGCACGTACATCATGTCTTAGAGTTGGCGTCGAGCCGTCTGGAGGCGAAGGGATACCTCGGCCGGCGATTACTGCCCTTGATAGCGACACGAAAAAAGATCGACGATCATTTTGTTTCGATCAGTGGGAGATTGTATCTGGCTGACGATAGTTTTTGGCGGCTACCGGATGCTGGCATCCGATTGATGCGCGTGTGTCGTGAAGCCCAGCGGCGGAAGATGCGGTTGTCGAGCGAACTCCAGCGAGAAATAGCGCGGAATCTAGCGATTGTCGACGAAGCCAGTCGGCATGATGCCGATGCGGCAAGTTATTTTATGGCGATCTTGTCAGACTCGGGATGGATACATCCCATCCTCAGTGACATGCACGCGGCTGGATATCTCGGCGCCTGGCTTCCTGAATTTGGTCTTATCACCTGTCACATGCAGTTTGACAGTTGGCATCAGTACACAGTCGACGAGCACACCCTGCTCTCGCTGGGCAATCTGGATCGATTGGCGAACGGAAGTGATCGTGGGCTGCCGGGAATGGAACGCGTCTTTCCGGCAATTGTGCGCAAAGATCTGCTCGCGCTCGGATTACTGCTTCACGATGTTGGCAAATATATGGGGCGTGGGCACGTTGCCCGTGGCGCGTTGATGGTCGCCGGTGTCGCTCAGCGGTTGCGCCTGAATCGCGCCGAGGAGGAATTGCTGCATTTCCTCGTATCGATGCACGTCGTGCTGTCAGACGCGAGCCGCATGCGTGATTTCCGGGAGGCTTCTTTCCTAAAACCATTTGCCTTGCGCATCGGTACCGTCGAACGGTTAGATGTTTTGTACTGTCTAACCTGGGCGGATGCCCGTGCGGTAGGCGAGGGGGTTTTGACTGGCTGGCAGGAAGCCTTGTTGGGAGAATTGTATGAAACCGTGCGCGGTCAACTAACTGGAGCTGTTCGTTCACCGGATAGTCACCAACGCCTGATCTCTGAGCTAGTTCGTGGTGGTGTGACGTCAGATCATGCGGAAGCCTATCTTTCTACTCTCGGCGCGACCTACGAACATCAGATGGCGCCTGGTGAGGTGCTCCATCATTGGAAGGTGTTGCGCGATGCCCGACAGGAAGGCATCGGAATGCTTCATGAACTCCGTGATCGCCATGTGCATCTGACGCTGTCTTTGCCGGATCGGCACGGCTTGTTTGCTGACGTTGCGGCGACCTTGTCGGGCAACGGCTTTGATATCGTTGATCTACGGACGTGGATCACTGCTCCGGTCGGTACTGCCCAGGGGTTCGTCGTGTACACCATGCGTCTAGCCTCGATCTATCCTGGCCGCCTGGGCGAAGAGTCGGTCTGGGAGCGCTTGCGCGCTGATCTGCTGGCGGCATCTATCGGCACGTTGGATTGCAACCGCCTGCTTGATAAGCGTCGCTCTGCAGTTCGTATGCTGTCTGCTGCAAATAGCGAGTTTGATGATCATGCCATCAAAGTGGACGGAGCTACATCAGACTCCTGTACGATTGTGGATGTCGTCACCCGGGACGAGATCGGTCTGTTGTCCCGGCTTTGCCGCGCTATTTCTCGTTTTGGCTGCAGTATTGGTTACGCCTGCATCAATACGATGGGAGATGTGGCGGTCGATGTGTTCTATGTCACTCGAGAAGGGCATAAATTATCCGACGAGGAAGCAGTGGATTTGCGTCGGCACCTCATTGCTGAGCTGGAATTATCGCTGACCTGATAGAGGTTAAATCCGGCCTTCTGGCAGATACTGACGGAATACTTCCGGGACGAAGTCGAGATCAGTGGCTTCGGCGACCGCCAAGCGGATCTGTGCTTCAAGTACGTGGCGGGGGACCGGCGGCTGCCAGTCGGCAAGGCTGTCGCTGAGTGCATCGAGCGCTTCGCGGCTAGCGACCTTGCTGGTCCGATACGCTTTCGTCGCCAGGGCTTCGGCTGCGCCGGGGGTGAGCCAGGTGGGGATTTTTCCAGTCAGAGCCGCTGGAGCGGTCTCTGGCAGGATAAGTCCGCGACGCTTGGCCAGAACGCGAATGAGTTTCCAGCTCTCTTCAACCGTGGCAGTCGGGAAGATGGGGATCTTGACGTCGATGCGGCCGGGACGCTTGAGATCGACCTCAATGAGGTCGGGGCGTGACGACGCAAGTATCCACATCACTCTGCCACGGTTGGAACCGTTGGACATCTCTTGTGCGATCATCGAATAGACGCGGCCACCGATGCCGCTGTCGTCACCGCCGCCGGTACGTTGTCCCAAAGTCTGATCAGCTTCGTCGATGAAGACGATCGTGCGTCCAAGTGCGTGGATCAGGCGAAATATTTTTTCGAGATTGCCTTCGGTCGAGCCAACCCACTTGTCGCGGAAGTTTTTGAGCTTGATGACGGGAACGCTGGCTTCGCCAGCTAGACATTCGACCAAGTACGTTTTGCCGGTGCCGACCGGGCCGCACAGCAGGTAACCCATCGGCAAGGCCTGGAGATCGCCCGCCCGCCAAAGGGAAATATCCTGGCGAATCTGGGTTTTCAGTCGGTCGCCAGCGGCGTAGTCTTCAAGTGTCCGCCGCGAGTCGATAAATTCGATGAGCCCAGCGCAATCGCGTTCGACCAGGGTTTTCTTCATGCCCATCAGATCGGCGTCGGTGAGCGGCAACTTCTGGTGTTCGCGGGTCTTGAGCAGCGATTCGATCGCACTGAGGGTTGTTCCGGCCAGCATGCCGGCTGGGCGCGCCAGGTCGGCCTTGAATCCACCAAGTGCGGTGGGGTGTTTCGGAGCGGCCAAATTCAAGGCGCGCTCAAGATCGTTCGCTGCTGGCAGGGGGACGCGTACCAGACACGCACGCGGATTGTTGGCCACCAGCGGGTGCAGATCGGCAAGGTTGTCTGCGATCAGGAAGGTGGCGACCGGTTGATCGGCAAATGCACCATCGCTGGCCCAATCACGGATCAAGCTGGCAATCGATGTCAGGTCATAGCCAGCACCGGGAATATTGGGAATGACGAGGTCGGCGGTCTTCAAAATGACGCCAACCTGGATGCGATCCAGACCTAGGCGGGCTAAATTGGCACAATAACGCAGGTAATGCGATAGAAATTCGACCGATTCGCGCGGTTGGCGCGGCATGGTCGGATTCTCTTTCATGCGCGGCCAGCGAGCGAATATCTCGCCACCTTTTTCAACCCGAAGTCCGTTGCCGAGGTCGTAGGTCAACACCACGTCAAATCGTGGCAGCAGTACTTTCAGCAGGAACTCACTCAGTGACCCGAAGCGGCCCTCAGCAATCGGCAGGACGAGGCGATCGCCAACGTTGCCGGCAAGAATGAACTGCGACGCCGCACCGGACTCGTAATTCGTGACGAGGTCAGTAGCCCAGGTGGGCAACGGGGGAAGGCGATCCATAGCCGATCAGCCAGTCTGCGCTGGACCCATGGTTTTGGCCGGGGCAGCAGGCTGCGCGGCAACCGGGGTCGCTGCTGGGGTTGCCGCTGCTCCGGCAGGTGCCTCAAGCACGATGCCTTCTTTGGCCGCAAAGTCAGCCAGCGCCTGATCGGCCAAGGCGGCGTGCTCGGCCTCTTTCACATTCACCTGGCTCATGTCGAGCGAATCCTTGGCGACCCGGGCGCGTCCAGCGGCCTTGTTGCGTTCGTCTTCGACCATTTCCTGCAGGCGGTTCATGGTGTCGCCAGCGCCGCCAATTTGGCTGATCATGCCTGACGCCATCTCGGTCATCTCTGCCATAGCCTTTTTCATCTTCATGTCTTCGATCGCGCCCTTGAGTGACACCAGCTTGGCCTGCGCTGAAGTCAGTGCGACGTCGCGGGATTTCAGCAGGTTTTTGTAGGTTTCTTCGGCTTGGCCAAGCTGCACACGGTTTTCCGCTAACTCGCTGGTGACGGTCTGCAGGCGCAGGGCGTATTGACCAGCCGCCTCGCGGTTGCCCGCGCGCAGGTGGGCTTGGGTGCGGGCACGCAGATCACGTTCTTCGGTCTCCTCCTTCTTAACCTGGGCCATCAAACGTTCGCAGAGACCAGCATGACTAGCGAGGCCCTGGTTGTATTGGGCGATCTGCTTGCGCAGGTTCTCCTTTTCGACTTCCAGCAGTGCTTCCGGATTACGGCGTTCGACGCTGCTGATGAAGAGGCCGAGGAAGCCTTTAAAAAGATTCATGATGCGAGCGAACATAGGGTCTCCAGGCGGATCGTGTTGATGCGGTTAAACGCGGTCATTCGCCTTCGGGCGAATAGACACTGATTTCGACGCGACGGTTCTGGGCGTGATTATCGGGATCAGATGGATCGGCCGGGGCGCCCCAGCCTTTGCCGTGGACGGTGAACTTGTTGGGATCGAAGCGATACTTCTCGACCAGCGAGCGTTTGATTGCCTCGGCGCGTTCAGTCGAGAGTTGCAGCACGGCTGCTTCCGGCACGCGGCCCTTCATTGAGCCATCAGTGTGGCCTTCGATCAGAATAGAGGCGCGGGCGAACTGTCCTGCCAGCCGGGCGACCTGTTCCATCGTCGAGGAAACGTTCGGATCGTAGAGTCGGCCAGCTTCAACCAAGCCAAGTTCATTGCGTGCCGGTTCAAACGGATTGGCCGAGTTGGGGAAGAAGTTGATACGGATGGTTTGGGTCAGGATCGGCGCCTCGGCCTGCAAGCGGCGAGTTTGCGCGGGTATGAAAGCGGCAACGCTCTCGTCGCGGTCTTTGGCGAATTCGGGCTTGGCGATCGTTTTTTGGATGATGGTGTAGTCCATCACCTGATCGAACGGTACGGGCGCGCTGATGCGGCCCAGCTCACGATAAACGTAAGCTGAATTCTTCCAGGTACGTTCAAAGTTGGTCGGATTGGACGCGTTCAAGAAGAACTGCGCGTTTTCGGCGGCATTTGTCAGATGGGCGTCATTACGCATGCCCATGACGTCTTCGGTTTTCATGCCGAAGGCGTCGGCCATTGCTTGTGCTGCCGGGCCTGGGTTGGTCTTAATAATGCGCATGCCTTCCAGAATGCCTTCGACCAGACCGGCAACGACGTCCGGGTGGTCGCGCATGAAGTCGGCACGCACGGCGTAAACGTCGGCGATCAGCTTGTTGGCGTCTTTGGTCGAACTGAGGATGCGCGTACCTGGGACACGATCAGCAATATTGTAAATGTCCGGTGCCCACGAAACGCAGGCGTCGATCGAGTGGTCAGCGACGAAGGCGGCCGCAGCCTCGAATGCGGTCGCGGTGTATTTCATCTTCACATCGGCGGGCTTGAGTCCGGTCGAGAGGAGCATTGATGTCAGGTAATATTCACTGGGAGAATTCTGCGCCAGCGAGACGGTGCGGCCTTTGAGATCGCGCGCTGTCTTGATCGATTTGCGAACGACGATGCCGTCGCCGCCATTCGACCAGTCGATCTGTTGGACGATGCGCGGGGCGGTGCGCGAGTCGCGCATCAACTCAGGCGCGAACAGCACCATCATGTCCACTGTGCCCCACAGCGTGTGGATTTCACCCGCGACGTAGGCGTCACGTGCGGCAACCGGATCGTCCATCAGCACCATTTCGACCTTGAATCCATATTTCTTGGCAAACACCGATTCGGCATTTGGTTTAGTTCCGCCGTTCGCCGCGATGATCGGCAGCCAGCCGGACCAGACGTTGTAACTGAAGCGCAAAACCTTGTCGGCGTCATTCCACTTGTATTGACTGGCGCCCTTCACCGGCGGCAGTTTTTCACCGACGACGTACTTGTATTCCTTCACCGTGGTGATGGAGCCAGCGTCAGGAGCCTCTTTGGCATCGCCACTCGTTGCTGGTGGAGCTGGCGTCTTCGTTGACGGTGAGGTGTTCTGGGACGTTGGCTGTGGTTGTGGCTGGCTATCGCTACTGCGATTGTCCATGATCCACACGCCCAACCCGATCAGTCCGACGATGAGGAGGAAGGTGATGAGTTTTCCGAGGCCAGTCAGTTTGGGAGCTTCGTCGGTCATGGTTTATCCCTGAAGGGTGCGAACGAACAGGCGCGTCAGTGTAGGGGTGGAACCAGTTCGTCCACTGTGACCGGTAGGTGCTCCACCAGTGCACCTACTGCAGTGGCCAGGGTACGCTCACGGGCTAACTTCAGCTGCCACCACGCTTGCCATGCGGCCAGTTCTTGTGCATCGGTCTGAGCAAGAAGGTTGTCTTCACGGCGCAACTGGGCGAGCGTTGCAGCGATCTCTTGGCGGCGTTTATCGCGATAACTGGCACGTGAACGCAGGGTCGCTAGAGCGGTGATGGCGAAGGTGTCGATAGCCTGATCACGGGCGACGGCGTCGCGCACGACATCTTCAGGGGGCGCTCCCGCGGCAGCAAGCTCAGCGAAAAGCACCTGCTTGGCTTGGTCGCTGGGTAGGCTGGTGAGGTCATCACGTCGCAATCGCGCAACCAGAAACTCTGCTGTCCAACCGTGTTTGGGAGCGCGAATGTCTGCCGCTGCATCAATTGCATCAAATGGAACATTGAGATCGACCTTTGTCTGTGGTGTATCTTGGGCCAGCGCTTCGACGTGTTCGCTGCGAATCCCGGCGCGCAGCTGATCCAAGGTGACCACGCGGGTCGAGATCTTAACTGGTGTCTGCGGGTTGGTCGCTGGCTGGATGTGTACCAAGCCCAAGCGTGATCCGAGTGTCCGCAGTTGGTCGGTGAGGCTCATCCCTTCTCCTTCACGCGGCGATTTGGTAGGGGATCAGACACGATGGACAGCGCTGGTGGTGGTGCGCCCATGGGCTCGCCAATCGAGCCCAGCAGGGTCTGCTGCCGGTTGATCCACTCGCTGGTGCTGCCCAGTCCGGCGCTGATTTGATCGATGCGCGCAGAAACGATTTTGGGATCGCTGGCCATCAGTGCTTGATCACGCAAAAGGCCGACTTGTTCTTCGATGCGTGCGAGCTCAGCGTCGATATAGGCGAGCTTGTCGTGCGCCTCACGCTGTTTCGCCAAGCGCGACTGCACGATCTCAAGCTGACTGCGGATGCTGGTGCGCAGGTCCTCGGCCATGTCTTTATCTTCGAGTCGCTTGATCAACTCTTTGGCGCGCTCCTGTAAGCGTTCCGCTTCGCCGTCGCCAGCTTCGACCACCAACTTGCGGATAGATGCACGGCTGCCGAGCAGGCGTAGAAAAACCCACTGCAGGCGACTAAGTCCTTCGTCTTGCATCGCGGCTTCGTCGGGACTATCACGACGGAGGTGGCCCATAATTTCACGACAGCGCGACTCGAGATTCATGTAGCTGCGGCGTCCCTCGGGACCGATCTGCTGGAGTAGATCTTGGCCGGTTGCGGCCCAGCGTTGGCGCTCGTTGCCGGCGCTGACGTTCAGCCGTTGGCCATCGACAACCGCTTGGAAGCGCGATGACGTTGCCAGCCACAGGAGGTAGGCCGACTCAACGCCGAGTCCGATCACCCACCATCCAGGATTGGTGAGGCCGAGCAGTCCGAATGCTGCCAAGCCGATCCAATTCGGCGGTATCGCCATGCCAAATGGTTGGGCATTGAAGGCTGCTTTGATGTAGGTGAACCAACCAGACATGATCAGGGTTTGACCTTGGGACGATTTCCCGCTGACACAGTGCGGAAGGCGTCGGTCACCATGCGCACGGCCTCTTTGAAATGGGGCTGCTCCTGCGCTGCTAATGGTGGAATGCCGAGGGTCGGCGGGATGCAATCACGGATATCGAAGGCGATCTGCCCCGGCATGTGAGTGAAGATCCACACGCGTTCGCTGAGGTACACCGCTTCACTGACGCTGTGACTGATGCAGAAGACCGTCGGCTTGATACGGTGCCACAGTTCAACTACCAACTGTTGCATGTCCAGACGCGTCGGTCCATCGAGGGCTGAAAACGGTTCGTCCATGAGGATGATCCGTGGCTCCATGACCAACGACCGGGCGATGGCAACACGTTGTTGCTGACCACCGGACAACTGATGCGGGAACTTGGCGACATGATCCTGGAGTCCGACCTGTTCGATGAGTGCGAGGGAGCGATCGCGTCGTTCGCCAGGTGGCAGTTGACCATCGAGATCGAGACCGAAGCGGACGTTTCCGAGTACGTCAAGATGCGGCAGGGAACTGTACTGCTGAAAGATGAACCCACGGTCGCGGCCAGGACCGGTGACCACGCGGCCATCGATCAGTACCTGTCCGGAAGTCGGCTGCTGAAACCCAGCGATGCAGTTCAGCAGCGTGCTTTTACCGCAGCCGGATGGGCCAACCAGGGCAACGAATTCGCCACGGCCCGGAGCCTCGCTCACCGCAAAGGAGACCTCGTGCAATGCGGTTGTGCCGTTGCCAAAACGAACGGAAACGTCCTCGAAATGCACCACGGGTGGAGCTGATGTTGTTGCGATGGCAGGTTGTTGAGCGGGCTCGCTCATGACAAATTACCCTGTGGATGCCAGCGAAACATCCGGTTTCCGAGGTACACGATCAAGCGATCGGTCAGCCAGGCGATGATTGTGATGACGATGATGACCAGATAGATGTTTTCTTTGGGGCCACGCCGTTGCGCCATGGTGATAAGGAAGCCGAGCCCGCCGGTCTGCACCATCGCTTCGGTCAGCACGATGTAGGTCCAGCCGACGCCAAAGGATAATCGCATGCCGTGCCACAGATCAGGTGCGGCAACCGGAATGAGGACGCGCCGGATCAATTGCCACCGAGTTGCGCCCAGCGTCCGTGCCGTTCGCAGAAAGACATCGGGCACTGCATCGATTGCGGCGATGGTCAAGGGCAGCAGAAAAATAGCGAAAGCCATCGCCAGGAACATGACCTTCTGTAATTCGTCGGTTCCAAACCACGACATCGACAACGGGATGAGCGTGGAAATCGGCAGATAGCCACTGGCAGTGGTCAACGGCGAGAACAGGGCGCGGACGCTGCCCCAGGCTCCCATGGCGATACCAACCGGCAGGGCACAGGCGGCACCGATCAGAAATCCTTCGCCGACCCGGCGCACGCTCAGCCACA
This sequence comes from uncultured candidatus Brocadiaceae bacterium, assembly GCA_964652775.1. Classification (GTDB taxonomy): domain Bacteria; phylum Planctomycetota; class UBA11346; order UBA11346; family UBA11346; genus UBA11346. The sequence goes on from CAZZAM010000004.1 coordinate 78,861, forward strand.
GATGGTGGAGGAGGGCGAAGTTGCCGTCCTCATCACGCAGCGTGAGTAAGATGGGGATCTGTGTCAGTACCTCGCTAGGCGAGGGCAGAATACCCACCTTGATGATCCGCTCTTCAGGCTCGCCACGCGTACAGAGCCACCATGCGGCCAACAAAACGGCTACGGGAATCAAACCCAGCAGGATTGCTGCCCGGGCGGGAACGCGTCCACGAATATCTGTCATCCAAGCCGGCATGGCTGCGCAGCGTAAGTCTACCGCAGCGAGGCGCAACGCAGTCCACTTGCTGATTGAGGGATGGCGAGAATATGCGGCCATGCCCACCTACGAGTATGAAACCATACCAGCCGCTCCGGGCCAGCGTGTCCGCCGCTTCGAACTGTATCAACCGATCACGGCATCAGCCTTGACCACGGATCCAGAGACCGGTGCCGCCGTTCGCCGGGTCATTAGCGGCGGTCTCGGCATTTTTATTGACGCATCGCCAGCGTCCGACGTGCCGCCATGTTTCAGCGGAGCCAGCGATCCAAGCGAATCCTGCGCTCAGCCACAGATGGGTTGCCAAGGGGGTAGGTGCGCGCTCAGATAGGCGGCGGTTGCATCATCACGAGCGGACGTGGCGGAATTGGCATACGCGCTGGGTTTAGGTTCCAGTGCCGCAAGGCTTGTGGGTTCGAGTCCCACCGTCCGCATTTTGTTGTGGGGGCTCTGCCCCCACTCCCCGCGGGCGCAGGCGGAGTTCGATTTCGTCCGCTTGAGCTCCCGAAATCGTGGCGCATGGGCTTCGCCCATTTTATGCGCCAACACTCCTTGGCGCCCGGGTTACTCCGGGAGACAGTGTGCGATTAAAGGGCGCGGGCGGAGTTCGATTTCGTCCGCTCGCGCTCCCGAAATCGTGGCGCATGGGCTTCGCCCATTTTATGCGCCACCGTTCCCGCTCGCAGTAAACTGCTCGCCTGCGCTCCTTTCGACAGGACGCCCGTCCTGTCTCATCCTGCTACGCAGGACCAGATGCTCGCCTCGGGCGCCCGGGTTACTCCGGGAGACGGTGTGCGATAAACGAACGCACGCGTCATTTGACCAGGCGACTGCGACTTTTGAGGGTAAGCGCCTCCGGACAAGAAGGACGCCCATGACATTGCAGTTATTTTGGCAAGTGCTGGTGACCTAACTGTCCGGAGGCGAGTGTGATTATACGAGCGTCAACCGACTCCTGTATGGGGAGAAGGCCCCAGTCATGTGCTCTGTCAGTAGTAGCTGGCGGTGATGGAGAAGTGCACTGATTCAGGAAGTGGTGAATGATGAGGACGCCTGCATCATGCATGGGTATCGCTTGTAAAATATGCGTACTGCAATTGCTTGTGGCGCCCATGAAATTCAAGCACGCGCCGAAGCGCGACTTCAAAAGGTCGAGGCTGATGGCTCGTGCTGAGCCAGACAAGCGACCAGACGGTTTATTAAAAGTCAATATTACACAGATAAAACTATGTATTTTTCTGGGTTGGCTTATGAGGGCAAATCCGAAACCAGAATTGAAATACAGAGGCTTGGTTCGCGGAGGATATCATGCGAGCAGCTACTTGGCACAGTTACGGCTTCTGGACAAGCATGGTGACCATCCAGGCCATCTAACCAAGGAATATTTTATGCGTATCGCCATAATTGCGGCACTCGCTTTCGGACTATCATTGTCATCTGCTGCAGCTGAGAGCGGTGGAAAACCAGACACAGCAACGATTCCGAAGGCAGTGAACACCATTTGTCCCGTCAGCGGTGAAAGTGTCGATGTCAGCATCGCACCAGTGGCCGTGAAGACCAAGGATGGGAGGACGGTCAACGTTGGTGTTTGCTGTGCAAAATGCCCAGCGGTCATCAAGAAGAATCCTGATCTTTGTGCTGATGCCGCCGCTGAGAACAAGAAGTGCGAAGGCCTGAAACCTGAAGACATGAAGCACGAAAATAAAAAGGTCGAAGGCAACAAAATCGATGACCGGAGCAAGTAATCGACTGCGGTGTATGCCAAAGCTGCCACATCGTATGGATGGAATTCGAAAAATTCCATCCATACGACGGGCATGTCTGGATCGCCTAAAGTCTAGTTAGTCTGAACTCACACCAATGTCTTTACGCAACAGGGTTACTCCATGCTTCGTCCCATCATGTTTATTTCCATCATCTTGCTGACCGGCTGCGTGAGCGAGTCTGATGTTCGCGCTCAGGTAGACCAGAGCGCCACGACTATACGTCATGAGTTCGCCACCAGCCAAAATGCGGCGGCTGTTCGCAATGCTAAACTTGTTGCTGATATTGAACGTTCGAGTGGGGTATTGCGCGACTTCCTGCAGCACCAGCGAGCTTCTCTTGTGGAGCAGATAAGGATTCTCGACCAGATCATGAGCCGTTTCGACAACGCGAGTTTCGTTGTTCCCCAGCCGACGCTGACCCATCCGTGATTTCCTTAATGACATTCGAATAAGGATCGCGTTGGACGTCCGACACTTTGCTTATGAAGTGGCATCTGTAGCAGTGAACCACGCGGCATAGCCAATCGCGGTCGAACGTCCCTCGTCTAAGCGTGCTGCCCAGGCTCGGATTGTGGCGAGCAGGCGTAGTCGCTGGCCGAGAATGCGTGGTGATCCAAGTCCGTGCGCGCTGGCGGCCGCGATGAGTTCATCCGGGCGAATGAAACGGTTGTAATCGTGGGTTCCTGGCGGAACCACGCGCAGGGTTTCGGCAACATGGACGACGAGGATGCGCGCCAGCCAGGTGCGATTCTGGGTTGTTACATACAGCCGTCCGCCCGGACGGAGCAGCCGCGCGGCGGCAGCGACCACCGCTGGCCAGCCATCGACGTGTTCAAGCACATCGGCGCAGACGACGAGATTGGCGCAGCGAGCAGGAAGATCAGGCGCACGGATATCACCGTGCTGATAGCGCAGTCCGCTGAGGCCCGCAGCGTGGACACGCGCGGCGTCCAGGCTTTTGCTGCTGGCGTCGATCCCGATGACGTTGGCACCACGGCGGGCGAGCGGTTCGGCGATCAGCCCGCCGCCGCAGCCGAGGTCAACCACGTCGATTCCGTGCATGTCGGAGCCATAGACCGCGTCGAGGTGGCGCAGCCGTAGAGCATTGACGCCGTGCCGCGACGCAGCGAAGCGTCCGCGCTCGTCCCACCACTCCGCCGCGTGGCGGTCATACAACTGCAGATCATTGCGTTGCGTGGTCATGTGATGCGCTCAAGCAGCAAGCCTTCGGCGGTCAAGCCGGGGCCGAACGCGTACATGGCGAGCGGACCTGACCACGGTTGCTGGCATTGATCAGCGAGCATAGCAAGCACGGTGGCCGAACTGCGATTTCCACCCTGACGCAGCGCGGAGCGACTCGCTGCAAGTGCATCGGTGGAAAGTTTGAGGACGTGTTCAATATCGTCGAGAATGCGTGGGCCGCCAGGATGGACGCACCAGCGCACGTCGTCGCGGCGGATGCCGCCGAGCAGTTCGTCGGTCAGGCCAGGCAATGCTGGAGCCAGTACGCGCGATATCCCCGGTGCCAGCCGCAGACGGAATCCATCGGCGGCAGCAGACCAGGCCATCTGATCAGCCGAGTCGGGAATCACCGCGCAAACATCACGACTGAAGCGTAGTCTGGCGCCATGTGGCGTGTCGCTCGCTTCGACCACCGCTGCGGCAGCGCCGTCGGCGAATAAGCAGGCGGCGACCAACGCATCGTCATCTGGACCGGCATGCAGGTGCAGCGAGGACAGTTCGCAGCACACCACAAGTGCACGCGTGCCGGGATTGGCCAGCACCGCGTTGCGCGCTGCTCGCAGTGCGGGCATGGCGGCGTAGCAGCCCATGAACGTGATCATCGTTCGGCGCACTGAACGCGGTAGAGCGAGTGCCTCAACTAAGAGGTGATCAAGACCTGGCGCCACCGCACCGGTGCAGGTGGCGACGATCAGATGGGTGATGGTTGGCAGCCCATCCGGGCAGGCGGCGTGCACAGCTGCGACAGCCAAGGTGGGCGCGTGTTGGGTGAATGCGCGTGAGCGTTGGTACGCGTCGGCGTGCGCTGCACCGACTGGATACAATGCGTCTCCTTCCGCGCCAAGGAGATCAATCGTGGCGTGACGTACTGCGACGCCGCTGCGGTCACTGATCCGTCGCAATCGTTCCGGATCTGCGCCTGGCGCCAGCCGACGTTCGATCCATGCGGTGATTGCCGCCTGCGGCAGCGGCGGACCCGGCAGCGCATGCCCGAGATGAGTAATCCACGCATCCATGTTCGGGACTGTGCGAGTCGTTGAGCAAGTGCCATCGAAACGATGTGGTACTGCATACGGCAGTGGTCGCTCAGTCGTCGGTGGCTCTCGCAATCTGATGTTGACGCTGTGGCAATGGCAGAGCGTTGCGATGTCTTGGTGGTCGGCGCTGGGCCGGCGGGTGCACTTGCTGCTCGCTTGCTTGGGATGTCTCGTCCCAACCTGCGCATCGTGTTGCTCGATGCTGAAACCACGCCACTGCACCGTCCGTGCGGTGAATACCTGGCTCCAGATGGTCTGCGCGTCATTGCCCGCGCCGGGTTGGAGCAGGCGATTCTGGCAACTGGAGCCTATCGCCTGAGCGCGGTCGAACTGCATGGTCCGTGTGGTGGTTGGCATGCTGCATTCGCCCCAGTGCTCGGGCTGCGTCCGTTTCGCGATCATGGGCTGGGTGTACGGCGCGAGCATTTTGATCGCGTGCTGCAGGATGGCGCCGCGGTGGTTGCCGATCTGCGGCGCGGACAGCGATGTTCAACCATGGTGCGTGATGGTGGACGCTGGGTGGTTGACGTCGTTGGTTCGCACGGGGCGTATCAGATCGAAACGGCGCTGATCATTGGTGCCGATGGTCGTGGCAGCACGATTCGCCGCAGCGCTGGACTCGATTGTCGGCCAACCCGGAAACGTTTTGCGTTGGTTTGTCGGGCTCATGGCATCAGTCACCGTGATCGCGTCGAAATGCACCTTGGGCCACTGGGGCAGATTGGCCTGTGCCCACTCGGCGATGGCGAGGTCAACCTCAATCTGCTCCTGGCACCGCCTTCTGCTGTTCTTTTGCGCTTGATGGATCGTACACGATTGCTGCGAGTTGCGTTGGCGGTCACGCCAACCGTGGCTGATCGTTGTCGCGACGTGACACTCGGCCCGGTAATGGCCAGCGGTTCTTTGCCGCAAGGTGCATCTCAGGTAGTCGCAGACGGAGTGTGTCTGGCTGGGGATGCGGCCGGGTTCTGTGATCCGTTTACCGGTGAAGGCATGGGTATTGCGGCACGCTGTGCCGACCTTGTCGTTGACGCCATCACCGGTCAGGACTTCGATCGCATGCCGACGCGTGATGAACTCGCCCCATATGCCAACGCTTTTGCTTTAAAAATTGGCCGACGTCGCGTAATAGGCGAGGCACTGCAACGGATATTATTGCGCCGTCGCATGGCCGAGAGCGTGGCGGCAGTCATTGGCCGCGTGCCGCTACTGGCGCGACTGATGGTTGCTGACGCAGCGGGATTTACTGCCTAGGTATTGCGATGATGGCAGTGGTGATCATTCATCGGCGAGTTGTTTTGGTGAGAACAGGCGCCTCCGGACAAGAAGGACGCCCATGACATTGTGGTAGTTTTTGGCAAGTGCTGGTGACCTGCTGTCCGGAGGCGAGTCTCATTGTACGCACACCATGCCAGTGCCGCATGGGGAGAATACCTACTGCCTGCCGCCGATCCTGTGAGAACCTTCAGTAGGTCACGCGGATGGAGCCAGTGATCCCTTTGAGCAGCGCCGCGCCAGTCACAGGATCAACTTGATAGGTAAGTTTTTTCTCTGGGGGGCGTGGCTTGCCGCGTTTACCACGCGGCACGGCGTCCACGGTAGGGTCCTGAACGACGTAATCGACAACGCTTTCGACCACGAGCGTTTTGTTTTCAATCGCAGTGCGTGGAACGTAGAGTGCAACCGCAGCATCTTTTAGGCCGGTGATGCGGAATCGTCGAATCATCTGATTGACGATGCTTTCCTCTTTGTGGCCTACTACTGTCTGGGTTTTCTGGCGTACAAAGGCCTGGCACTCTAGGTTGAATGAACGGTCGAAATAGTAGGTGGCGACGCTGCCCTGCACGATGGTTTGCCGTTCACAGCAGATCGGCGCTCCATCGGGAAATTCTAGATGATAGACGACGGTTGCATCGGGTTTGTGTCCGTTGAATACGAAGCCTCCACGGGTGCGGGACGCGAACATGTACACGGGTTTTGTGGTGATGTCGTGACGGTCCTGGCGCAGGTTGAGGCCGAAGTCAGCAAGCAGATAGCGCAGCCAGATGCTTGCATCGTGGGACTCAGCCGGTGGGAACATGACCGGCTCGAGACTGTCTGGTGCGGCATCAAATGGCAGACTGCCGCGAATCCAAGCCAGGCTGCCGCCTTTCCATGAGCGTTGTGTTCGCACGAGTGCGTAAACGCGGCGCTTTCCTCCCCGGGACACCGTGGCGCGCACGTGAGTTCCCGCATCGGACTTCTTGTCGAGTTCCTCGCATACCCCGCCGTCGCAATTGCGGGCGATGTGGCGCAGAGGACGTTTATGTGGCGTCACGGCAAAGTGGTCTTCGGTCATGTTCAACGAGACCGTGAGATCACCATCAATCGGTGCGGTGATCGAGATATTTAAGGCCTTGAGCAACTCTGGTGGAGCCTCGTGCAGTGAACCGTAGAACACCGCCTTCCCACCGCGCTGCACATGTTCAAGTACGGCTCCGACATAGGACCAGTCCTTGGTTGGTGTCGGCACCACCAGGATGCGGCCACCGAGCGTTTTGGGATGTTTCGCTACGCACGCCGTAAAGGCTTTGGTCTCGATAACGGTATTCAGCGGTAGTCCACCAGCGATGGCCCTGGCAATGAACCAGTCGCCGAAAAAGGATTTCACCAGGCGGCCGTTTGGTTTGTAGATTTCGTCCTGGTACTCAGCGAACGGATACACCCAGACCAGTGGCCCGGCTTCGTCTGGGGCGAGGGTGAAAGCGCGGCGAATATGCGGTTCGATCTCGGTGGCATGCGTTTTATTAAGCTCTCCGACTCCCGAGTTGATCGTCAACAGTAGGACGTCGGTTGCGGCTTCGGCAGCGCCGACGGGCGACAGTCGCGCTGCTGCCATTGGGCAATACATATCGAACGGTTCACGGTTGTAGTAATCGCGCCAGGGAACGCCGGAGAACCAGTTGTCGCAGACGTAGAAACGGAAGGGGAAGCCACGCTCGGGCGTGCAACTGATCCGCGATAAGTAAGCGGCCATCTCCAGGCCGAGGTTGTTCGAGCCCCACGGCGGATTGGGCGCCGGGCGCTGCAAGTGCCCTTCGTCATAGATCGCCCGCACATCGATACCGTGGGCGGCGGCATCCATGCCGATGGAAAAGTTGGTGCCGCGAATCTCGATCGGCAGGTGCGGACATTCGGCGCGGAAGGCTTTCCAGAACGAGAGGAATTCGGGAACGCGCTGCGCCGCCAAGTCGGGAGCGAATTTACGACCATCAAAAACCTCACCAAGATAACTCCACGCATAGTGGGTCAGTCCAAAACCATTGGATAACCAGATGTAATCATAGCCAAGTACCTGGGCGATGTCATTGAACTGTCGACCCAGAAAAGTTCCAAACGGGGTGCCTTCGGGAATGCCATTGGGAAAGCCAGCGTAGCGTTCGTGATCAGCTTTCATCAGGCCATAGCAACAGAGGAAAGCCATGGTTTTGGGAAACGCCGACTTCGGTCCACCTTCCAGGAGCTCGGGATGTTTCTCAAATTTGAATGCACTCTCGACAAATTCCGGTCCGGCATCGACGGTGGCACCAACGTAGACGCGGATGCCATACATGGATTTCGCTGTGGTCTTCAGTGCGGCCACAATCCGTTTCAAATCGCCATAGGTTACGCGCGGCGGCTTTTCTATGTAGGGCTTGGCTGGCGACGTCAGGTAATGACGGCATGGCGGATAGGCATCGTACTTCTGGTTGTTGAATCCAATCGTCGTGCACCAGCGGATCTCATCGTTCAGATCGCCGCGCCAGGTGAACACATCATCGCCATCGCCAATCCACAACAGCACGGTGACCTTTTCAGCATCTTCGATCAGTCGCCGCCAGTTGTCGAAGGCTAGACGACACTGCTGCTCAATAAATGCATCATCAAGTCGGGTGAATACCTTGAGACCGAGTTCGAGTGTCACGCGCTTCAGTCGAGTGCATGCAGACATGAGCGGGATCTCCGTAGGGGTGGCGACGAGATGTGGTTGCTGGACTGTAGTAGACATGACGGCAACTGGGATGGAGAATTAGTTTCGGACAGAAGTGTTTTGCGACACATGGGTTGGATTACGGATGTGCATGTGGCGAGGAGAATCGACAGGGCGCATGAAAACGATGTCGAGACGCAATTCCTGGGAACGTCACGCCATCGCGAGGCGTTCCCAGGGTTTCGCGAAATTGCCACCGTGGGCTGTGGACAGAACTATTTAGTGCGCGTGGTCGTGCGGTTTAGACTCAGGCTTAGGCTTGTTCTCAGGCTTTGTTTCAGCCTTTGTTTCAGCCTTGGCCTTCGGCAGCGACAGCGACGCCTTGCCGGTCTCGCCTGATTCGGGTTCGATGGCTATCCAGATTTTTGACTCGGCTGGGATCGGATCGGGAATGGTCACGTGGCCATTGTATGCGCCCTTGGGCTCCTTCGCTGCATCAAGCTTGGCTTTGACTGATCCACGTCCGGTCTCGAGGCCGACCCACACGCGCACAGCCTTCGGCGTTGGCTGGTCGGCATTGAGTTGGATTTCAACGTCCCATTCCTTGCCCGCAGCGAAACGCTCTGAGGCCAACACAGCAGCTTTGTAGGTGCCGATATCGACCGAGCCGATGGATACGACCTTACCGTGATCGTGTCCGTGTTCGTGTTTGGGCGGCGTGGTTTCTGCGGCAATGATCGGTGATCCGATCGTCAGCAGGGCCGAGGCCATGGTCAGGGTGAGAAAGTTGGGTGTCATGGATGCTCCGGGTTGTTGGTTACAGACGTCGTGGCCTGCGCCGGCGTGGCGGAAGGCGGAGAGGTTGGCGGATTGCGCCGATCGAAGACCCAGGCGTAGGCGGCCGGGACGACGACCAGGTTGAGTGCGGTCGAACTGATCAGGCCACCCAGCACGACGATCGCCAATGGCGCGAGTATTTCTGCCCCTGGCTGGCCGACCATCATTGCCAGTGGAATCAGACCGATAGCAGCGCACAACGCGGTCATCAGGATCGCCACCAATCGCTCTTCGGAGCCGTGCGTGATCGCCTGCATTAGTGGCCGACCTTCTTCGGCGTGTGCCTGATACTGATTGATGAGCAGGATGCCGTTGCGCACTGCGATGCCGAACAGCGTGATGAAGCCGACCAGACTGGCGATCGACAGCACCGGAGCGGTATAGACGCCACCCAGTCCAAGCAGGGCCAGGGTATTGCCGAACAGCGATGGTGATTCAGATATGTACACCGCAGCGATGCCGCCGATCAACGACAGCGGCAGGTTGAGCATCACCAACCCGGCGGCCTTGGCCGAGGAAAGCGCCGCAGCGAGCAGCAAGAAGACCACGACGATCACCGCGATGCCCATCAGACCGATGGTGCGGCTGGCCTCCTGCTGGGCTTCAAATTGTCCACCGTAGTGAACCGAGAGTCCCGCCTTGGCGACAACCGGATCCACAACCAGGCGAATGTCGTGGACAAGGTCTCCCAGATTCTGGCCGTCAGCGACGTTGCAGCTGACCACCGCCTTGCGGCGGGCGCCTTCGCGAGCGATGAGGTTGGACGCTTTTTCCAGGCCGATATCAGCCACTTCACGCAAACGTACCTGTGGACCATACGGGCTCTTCAACACCAGTTCGCCGACCTGCTCCTCGGTCTGGCGCTCATCGGGATGCAGACGCACGGTCAGATCGTAGCGCCGGATGCCTTGGTTGACCGAGGCGACATGCACGCCAGCCATGGCCATCTCCACTTGTTCGGCGGCGTCGGCCGGGGTCAGTCCAGCCCGGGCTAGATCGTCATGCCGATAACGTACTGGCAGCGTCTCAATCATGACTTCACGATTGGCAACGACGTCGCGGGCGCCCGCTACCCCCTTCATGACGCCTTCGATCTCCTTGACCACGACGCGGAGTTGGTCGAGATCATCGCCGAACACGGTGATCGAGACGGCGGCGGGTGTGCCAGAAAGAATATGCGATAGACGATGCTCGATCGGCTGGCCGATCGAAGTGACCACCCCGGGCATCTGGGCAAGAATCTTATCAAGCTCGGCTCGCACCCGGTCCTGGGTCCCCGGTTCCATGGTCACGTTCATCTCGCTGGAAGAAGGTGGTTCGGCGTGCTGATCACGCTCGGCGCGACCCGTCCGACGAGCAACGTCGCGCACGCCGGGGATGGTGGCGATGCGTGCTTCGACCCCGCGCACCAAGCGATCGCTCTCAATCAGCGAGGTCCCCGGCGGGGTCATGATCATCACCGTGAACGTGCCCTCTTTGAAGCTGGGCAAAAAACTGGATCCGAAGGTCGTGGCCAAAGCCAACGCAGCGAGGGCGAGTCCTGCCGAGCCCAGTACCACGCTGCGTTTCCAGCGGATGCACCAGGCTAGCGTCGGCCGATAGGCTTGCTTGAGCCAGCGCACCAGAAAGCCGTCGTGCTCGTCGCCCTTCCACTTCAGGCCGGTCAGCAGTATCCGGCACAAAGCTGGGGTAACCGTGATGGCGACTAACAGACTGGCGAGCGTCGAGACGATGTAACTGACGCCCAATGGCCGGAAGAAACGACCTTCCATGCCGGCCAAGAACAACAGCGGGATAAACACCAAAACGATGATGATGGTGGCGAAGACCATCGGGCTGGCGATTTCATGACTCGATCGCTCGACCACGTCCGCCTCGGCGCTGCGTTGATCTTCCGGCTTGTGGCGATTTTCGCGCAGGCGACGGAAGGCGTTCTCAACATAGATGATGGCGTCATCAACCAGGCCGCCGAGAGCCACAGCCAAGCCGCCAAGGGTCATGACGTTGATCGACAGGCCGAACCAGGCCATGACGATGAATGCCGCGCCCAGCGACAGCGGCAAGGCGGTCAGTGTGATCACCGTCGTTCGCACGTTCAGCAGAAAGAGGATCAGCACGATGCTGACGATGATCGCAGCCTCTTTCAGCACCTTGATCAGATTGTCGACCGACACCTGAATGAATTCGGCCTGGCGGAAGACATGGGTATTCACCGTCATGCCGCTGGGCACCGCCATGCTCGCCACGGCTTGATCGAGGGCTGTGGTGATGGTCAGCGTGTTGGTGCCTGGAGCTTTCTGAACCGAAATCACGACCGCTGACTGACCGCGTTCAGTGGCGGTGCCACGGGCCGGAGCCGGAGCTAAAGCAACTTCGGCAACGTCGCCGATTGTCACCGGCACGCCCTCGTGATAGGCGAGTACGGTGCGTTGAATGTCTTCGGCCTTGGTCACCTGGGCAGATTGACGGATTGGTACTTCCTTGCCTTCGCGGTTGGCCAAGAAGCCGGCGCTGGCGGTCGAGTGCGCTTTTTTTGCCGCCGCCACGACGTCGGCCACGGTCAGTTTGTAGAGCTGCAGCCGATCGGGCCGACAAAGCACTTGGTATTCTGGCAGTTCACCGCCGATGGCGACAACTTGGGCTATGCCGGCGACGCCGAGCAGACGATTGCGCAGCTCGAACTCGGCAAAGGAGCGTAGATCCTTGGACGAACGACTGCCATCTGGTGACATGACCGACACCAGCATGACTTCGCCGGTGATCGAGGTGACTGGCGCGATCTCGGCATGGGCGCCGGATGGGAGAACGTCCTTCAGCGCCGACAGGCGTTCAGCGACCTGCTGGCGGGCGCGCCAGATGTCCTCGCCCCAATCGAACTCAACCCACACGATGGACAGACCTAGCGACGAGGACGAACGCAGTTTGCGCATGCCGGGCATGCCGTTGACCGATGACTCGATCGGCACCGTGACATATTGCTCGACCTCATCGGCGGCTAGGCCACCGGCCTCGGTCATGACCACAACAGTTGGTGCGTTGAGTTCGGGAAATACATCGATCGCCATGCGTGGAATGAGCCAGCCGGCCACGGCGAGCATGATGCCGGCAAGGATGACGACGGCCTTGGCGTGGCGTAAGGACAGGCTGATGAGCCAGGTGAACATAGGGGTTCAGTGCTTGCCGGTGTGGAATGTGCCATCGGCCTCGAAGTGGCCGGTCTGCGCACCGCTCTCCTGCTGCGAGAGCTTGAGTGGATAGATGCCGCCGAGAACGACCTGATCTCCCTCCTTGAGATTCGATTGCACCACCACCCAACGACCGTCACTAGCACCCAGATCAGCTTCATCCTTCGTCACGCGATCGGGATGCTTCTGATCGCGGCGGAAGTAGATGGTCTTCAGACCGTCGCGAATGGTGGCTGCCACCGGGATGGCCAATTCCTCGTCAGCCGTACCACTGAGCACCACTTCCAAATTGGCAGTGACACCAGGTCGGACCCACACCGGAATTGTACCGCCTGCAACAGGATGGGCGATGAGCTCGACGGAACGATCGATCGCATCGGCCACGGGGCCGATGACGAGGCTAGCCGCGATTGACTGCGTCACCGCCGGGTCGGCAGCGACGATGCGGGCGGTCATGCCATCACGAAGCCGGGGCAAATCAGCTTGAAGACCAGCGGCACGTAAACGGACGCCGGTCGGGTCGATGACCGTCAGCACATGCGCGTTGGCATCTGCCCAACCACCGCTCGCCTGGACTTCACCTTCGACCACTCCGGCGAAGGCTGCGCGAAACTCCAATGCCGTGATCGCCGCCCAGGCAGGAATTCCGTGGGAATCGCTAGCCGCCAGCTCTGCTTCTGGAAGAGCGGTGAGCTGCGCCGCCTGTGCGAGCAGCAGATGCAGACGCATGCGTGCCTGCCCGCATTCGGCGTGTCCATCAGCCCCAAACGCTTGGCGCGCTGCCGCGGCCAGCTCGCGTTTTGCCTCGGCAAGACTGATACGAAGTTCAGCGACTCGACCAGCCACCTCGGCGCGCTCGGCTGCCTTGCCGCCAAGTTCCTGACCGAGCTTGTCGAGTGTGGCCAAACGCGCTGACCAGAGGGACACAGCACCATCTAACGCGGCGACATGTTCCACCGCTGCGGCGTGCTGTTCCGCAGCAGCAATCACCGCCGCCGTTGCGTCAGCCAATGCCTGCTGCAAGCGCTGCCAATCGGCAGCATACAATCGATAGAGCACGGTCCCTGCGGCAACCCGCTGGTACGGCTTCACCAGTAGTTCGATGCGGCCAGCCAACGGCGCCCGGTACGCACGACGTGCGGTGGACTCGGCTTCAAAACGACCGGGCATGCGAACCACGCCCTGGACGATCCGGTACTCAGCGGTGGCCCAGGTGATGCCAAGATTCTGCTGTGCTGCTTTGGGCAAGACGATGATCTCAGCGCCACCATGTGCATGATCATGACCCGCGTGCGGATCGGCTGCTGCAGTAGCAGCTGATCCATGACCGTCCGTAGCAGCAGTGTGGCTATGGGTGGGTCCGGAGTCACAACCCGCCAACAACAAGCTAAACGCAGCGACGAGGAGCAGACGATGGTTCATCCTCAATGCCCCAGTCCGGACTGTCTGATCAATGTTCATGGGAGATTCCCAGCAGCGGGTGGATGGACTGACGATGACCACAACGGATCGCCCACCGCCTGGCCGAGACGGATGAACGCCTCGGTGGTACGACGCCGGGCTTCAAGCAGATCCGTTTGCACGGCAAGTGCCGCGCGTCGGGCCTCAAATAGATCGGTCAGGCTGGCATCTCCGGCCTTGAACGCAGCCGTACGCAAGGCCAAAGCCTCCTCCGCTGCCGGTACCGCCTGCTCGGCAAGAACCGTCGCCTCGTGCTGGGCTGTCGTCACCGCGCCGAGTGCCTCTGCAAGATCGCGTTGCAAACGCTGGTACTCGATGCGCATCGTTGCCCGAGCCAGCGAGCGGTTAGCTTCTGCTCCGGCGATGGCACCCTCATTCTGATTCCACAACGGCATATCAAAACCAAGGGTGAATCCGTACGTGTCTTGGTCGATTTCTCGCATCCCCGAAACTCCGATCGTCACATCTGGCAAGCGCGCCTGATGTTCTGCGGTGACCCGCGCCTCGGCGGCTAATGTGGCATCGGCCAATGCCCGCAATCGCGGATGGCGCTCGGCAGCAGCTCGTAGGTGTTGCGGATCCAGTTCCAGCAAGTCGGTTAACCACGGATCAGCCAGCGCTAAGTCATCAGGTAAGGTCGGATCGCACCACGTGCGTAGAACGGTGAGCGCGGTGGCGATATCGCGGTGACGGCTCGCGCTGCGTAAGGCCGTCGTGGTCGCTTCCAATCGAGCGCGCGCGACGCTCGCACGATCCGCGTCGCCAACGGCTTGCCGACTCACCATCATAGCCGCTATCTCAGCCGTGAGTTTCGCTTCGCTGTCTGCCTGGGCAGCTGCTTCCCGCGCTGCCGCATAGGCGACTACCGCCAACCGCACATTGGCCTCTAATTCCAACAACGCTACGCGACCTTCGGCTTCGGCCGCGTTCGACTGGGCGCGTGCAGCGTCGACGCGAGCCGCGCGCTTGCCCCACCATTCCAGACGCTGACTGAGGCTGCCGCCATACGGCCGATCACGCTCAACACCGCCAACCCTGGGCCGGGTCTGAGACAATGACAATGCAACTGTCGGGTTGGCCCAAGCTTCTGCTTGTCGCACCTGAGCCATAGCCGAGGCACGGGCGGCAGCGACCGCGTCCGCCGTCGGGTGTGCCAGGCGGGCGGCTTCGAGCAGGCGAACAACTGGCACCACCCCAGACCAATCGCGAGCAGGCGGTGGGGCCGGTGTGGAGTCTGCCGCAACAGCCTGGGGAGTCGGTGATGGTGCGTGGACCGACCTGGACGGTGGCTGAGCGATGCACCCGACCAGGATTGCCGAGGCAGCAATCGGCAACGAGTGCCTGAACGCGAACCCGCCTGACGTAGTGAACATGACGATCCCCGCAACTGAGGTAGGGATGCCGTGCGATCACGGCATCACGGCGCACGTGCGAACTGCGCGTGCGAAACTACTCAGTTCAACCGAACAGGCGGAGGATCGGGCGAATAGGAAATGCTGTCAGGAGCCGTGTGCGAAACCGGATGTTGGCGACGCGAGGCAGACCACGTATGCATCGGTACAGCGAGTGGCTCGGCTATTCCCACCATGGTTGGCGAACAGTGACAGTGCCCACGGTCGTCGGGATCGCACGGTTCCGGAACAACAGTGTCCGCGCATGCAGTCTCTGCCATAACACCATCAGAAACGGCATGGGGCGCACACGCGTGGTCAACAGTATGCAGATGAGTGGGCACCGACGAGATGAGGACTGCCACCATGGCCAAGCCGGTTACGGCATGACGCAGGAAGTATTGGACGTAGTGCTTGAGCATCGGGTAAACGGTCGAGACGAGGTTCAAGTGGCTTCCTTACCGAGACATTGGGGGACGCTAGGAGTCTCGGTGAGCAGTGCCACTCATCAATGTCCCGTACCATCCCAACCGCATGATGCAGCCCAATGTAAGTTGCTGGGACAGACAACACGAATTGATGTACGTGGGCAGGGGCTACCGTGGCACTGGTGCGTCGCCTAGCAAACCGAGAACTGGTGATTAGGCTGCCCGGGTCTTACCGATAAGACCATGCTGGCGCTGCAGCCTCTTTTTCAGAACACAAAGAAAGGGAGTGTCCGTTCATGCCGTGTCGTTGCTCCACTTGGTGCATGGGCGTGGCCGTGGTATTTTCTGCGTTGTTCTCTATGTGTTCGGCGTCTGAAGGTGGAGTGGTTGCCAAGGATGCGGTCTTGGATGCGGTTGAGTTGCGCAAGGCTGCAGACCAGGGCTTTGCTTGGTCGCAGTATTTTCTTGGAATTTGCTATCGTGATGGCACCGGTGTTCCCCGGGATGGTGCCCAGGCGGTGGCGTGGTTTCGCAAGGCGGCAGAACAGGGACACGCTGATGCACAATACAATCTGGGTTTTTGCTACCATGACGGCACCGGGGTTCCCAAGGATAAAGCCCAGGCGGTAGCATGGTTTCGCAAGGCGGCACATCAGGGAGAATGCAAGGCCCAGGCCATCCTTGGTTTTTGCTACATGTACGGGGTGGGTATTCCCAAGGATGACAAACAAGCGGTAAGGTGGTTTCACAAGGCGGCAGGTCAGAACCACGCCGATGCGCAATATCGTCTTGGTGTGTGCTATAACGAAGGAACTGGTGTCGCCAAGGACGCAGGCCAGGCGGTGTCCTGGTTTCGCAAGGCGGCAGATTTGGGTTACGCTGACGCGCAGTGCCATCTCGGCTTTTGTTACCACGACGGCACCGGCGTCGCCAAGGATGACGTGCAGGCGGTGTTGTGGTTCAGCAAGGCTGCAGATCAGGGAGACAGCAAAGCGCAGGGTGTCCTGGGTTACTGTTACAAATATGGCGTAGGCGTGGCCAAGAATGACGCATTGGCCATGACCTGGTTTCGCATGGCGGCGGATCAAGGGCACGCTGATGCGCAGTATAATCTCGGATTATACTGCCATGCCGGCATTGGCGTTTCCAAGAGTGATGTGCAGGCCGTGAGCTGGATTCGCAAAGCAGCTGATGGCGGACACCCTGAAGCGCAGTTCAAACTTGGGTTTTGCTACCGCGATGGCACCGGCGTACCGAAGGACAATGTCATGGCCTACATGTGGTTTAATTTATCGGCGGCCCATGATGGCGACACGAAAGTCGCTGCCGAGTTCAGGGATGAAATTGCTGGGTTCATGTCCCCGGCAGAAATCGCCGAAGCCCAGCGCTTGGCGCGCGAATGGAAGTCGGTCGCTGCGGCCAAATAGCGGGGCGTAGTCGTTGCTTTGTTTACTTTGCCGGCGCGGTCGCTTCAGGTGGCTTCGGTTTAACCTGCATCGGACCGCCGAGCGTGACTTTGATGTCGTCAACCCACAGCGTGCCGCTCGCGTCGGTTGTATCGCCTGAGAAGACAAGGCCGTTGAAGCCAACTTGTTTACTGGCGTTCCAATCAAAGTTTTTGCTGGGGATGATATTGCCGTCGTAGGTGATGGTTACGCCCTTGGTCGGATGAAAGTCGAAGGTCCAACCGTGCCATCCTTGCTGGCGCATGCATTTGGAATACTTGATCGCCATGAACGCGGTTTCTTTTTCAAGTTTGTTGAAGTTGGTAATGGCGTAGGAATCTCCACCAGAGAGGTACTTGGCGTAGAAAATGCCCGGCGCGAGGATCCGACCATCGGTCTGATAGACACCCCAGTGGGCACCGATGCCGTTGGCCGTGGAATCTGTCGGTTTCGAAATGTCATCGAAAACCTTGAACTCGACCTTGCCGGATTCGTCCTTGGAACGGAGCGCCAACAGAGCAACGCCATGAGCGGAAACCTTCATGGATCCGGAACCATCCTGCGTGCAGGTCTTGGTTGCGTCATAAGTCACGTTGCCGGTGATTTGGAAGCGTTTCACTGCAGCGGCCGAAGCGAAATTCTCGGCTTGCATCACGGTGTCACCGGCGTTCACGGTGGTCGCGCAGACCAGTGCACAGAGGACTGACAGGAAATAGGTAAACAGACGCATAAGAAGCTCCACAGGGTGTACGAAGGCGGCGCAAAAATGAGGGGGAGACGCTCAGAAGCAATTGGCAAACACTGCCGCTGGGAACGTGATAACCGAAAAACAGTTGTTCAAACGTTACAGTATCATGTCTGTGGGTCGGCTTTCTTCAGGGTTTGCGCCTCAAGCGCGGCGTAATCATCGGCTAGGCGCCGGTAGACGGAGGCCAGCGCAGGTCGTGGCTGGACCGCAGTGTCCATCAACGGCTCTACCCATGTAGAGGTCAACGGCTGCCAGGACGGCGGATAACCACCGGTTAGCTGAATGGCCGAGGCGGCCCGGATCGCTGCGCCAAGGGCTGCAGTATTGGTCACCTGGCTGCGCGTCACCGGACACTGGAATACATCGGCAGCGATCTGGAGGACAGCGGGATTCTGCGCCGCCCCGCCCGTGGCTCGTAACCGTGCTGGCCTGATGCCGGCTGCGTGGGCGCGCAGACGCATGCTGGTGCATTGCGCTTCGACAACTGCGCGGCACTCAGCGTCACGATCGGTCGCGCTAAAATTGACCCTCACCACTCCTGGACGTTGGACAGTAGGTACGATCTCCGGATGGAACCAGGGCAACATCAGGCGACCATCATTGCCTGACGGAGTGCGATCAATCGCGGCTGAGAAACCGGCCCAGTCGAGGCCGTGCGCGTCTTTCACCGCTGCGCGGGCCAGTGATCCGTTGGCGAAACAGAACAGCGCCATGTGGTCGCCAGTTGGCGAGATGAAGGTGTGTCCCTGAGCGGGCATAACTGGCCGTGCACGCGAGATGGCAAACAAGACATCACTTGTGCCAAGCGACATCGCGCAGTCGCCATCGCGAACCAGGCCCAGGCCAATAGCGCTACATGGATTGTCGCCACTCCAGGCCACGATCTGACAGGTGGAGGCGATGCCGAATCGTTTGGCCAAGGCTGGAGCAATCGCGCCGAGAATGTTCTGGGGTTCGCAGAGAAGGCCGAGTCGCCGCGCGAGGTCAGGGGCCACCGCATCCAAGGCCGGTCCATGCCACTGGCGGCGATCAAGATCCATAAGATTCATGCCGCTGCCATCGCTGTGATCAGTCGGCGCGAGGCGACCTGCAAGGATCGACGCTAGGAAGGAACTAACGAGACGGACATGCGCTGTGCGCGTCCACGCATCGGGTTCGCGGCGTGAAAACGCGCGTATTTGCGGTCCGCTGAAGCGCGGATAGGCGGCTGAGCCTGTGATTTTCTGAGTGCTTCCCGTTCCGCCAAGGGCCGCGTCAATAGCGCGACAATCCACCCCGGTGCTGGAATCCATCCACACCGGAGCGGTGGCGCGACTGAATGCGGTAGTGCATTGCTGATGCAACGCCACCTCTGGTTGCAGGTCGGCAAGCGTGGTGGCGAACTGGTCGTTCAGATACACGGTTCCGTGTTGTTGCGCGCTGCCGGCTATTGCGCCCAACTGCGACAGATCGACGGTGGTGCCGAGGTCACTCAAGATGCGATCAAGCGCTTCGACCCACATAAGAGGTGGAGCATGAACGACTGCCGGATCTGCATGTGGTAGGACGCCGTTGCGGGTTTCGTATGCGGGAAAATCGCGATCGAAGTTCAGACTGTGCTGATGCACCACCGTACCCGACGCGAGGTCGAGGACGATGGCGGTCAGCGATTGCGTCGAGGAATCAAGTCCGAGGACCAGCATGGATCAGCGCAGACTGCGATCGTAGATGTATTGGTTGAATACATTTTCGAGGTGTTCTTCGCGACCACTGATGCGCTGCGGTTCGCCTTGTTTGGCAGCGTAGGCCTCGCCGTCTTCCAGGGTCGCTTTCCCGACCAACGCTTTGGCGCCAAAGCCCTGCTTCCAACCGGCGTAACGCGTCGCCAGGGTTTTCGCGCGAAAGCCATCTTGGCGCATTTTGTCGGCGATGATCAATCCGCGCGCGAATGCATCCATGCCGCCAATATGCGCGATGAACAGATCATCGAGATCAAAGCTTCCGCGTCGCACTTTGGCGTCGAAATTGAGGCCGCCGTGCTTTAGTCCACCCTGATCAAGAACTATGTGCATCGCCCAGACCGCGTCTTCGATGACGGTGGGGAACTGGTCGGTGTCCCAGCCGAGTTGCGGATTGCCACGGTTGACATCGATACTGCCGAGCTTGCCGGCCTGCGATGCGACCATGAGATCGTGGGCAAAGGTGTGACCGGCCAGGGTGGCGTGATTATTCTCGATGTTGAGATCAACGAAGTCATAGCAGCCGTGCTCACGCAGAAAGCCAAGGACGGTGGCTGAGTCAACATCGTATTGGTGAGTGCATGGTTCTTTAGGTTTTGGCTCGATGAAGAAACGACCATTAAAGCCGATTTTTTGTGCGTATTCATGCGCCATGTGCAGGAAGCGCGCGAATTGCGCCTGTTCTTGTTTCATGTCGGTATTGCTCAGCGAGCTGTAGCCCTCACGTCCGCCCCAGAAGACGTAGCCGGTTCCGCCGAGTTCAACCGTGGCGTCAAGGGCATGACGAACTTGAGCGCAACCGTGGGCGAAGACCAGTGGATCGGGATTGGTCGAAGCGCCGTGCGTGTAGCGGGCGTGGCTAAATAGATTGGCGGTGCCCCACAGCAACTTCACGCCGGTTGTCTTCTGCAGTTTTTTCGCCTGTTGCACTATGCGTTCAAGGTTGCCTGCGCTCTCGGCAACCGTTGCGCCTTCGGGGGAAATATCGCGATCGTGGAAGCACCAGTACGGCGCACCGAGCTTGTGCAGGAACTCGAAGGCGGCGTCCATCGTATCGGTCGCTCGCTGCATCGGATCGCTGCTGGCGTTCCATGGCCGGTCGTAGACACCGCCGCCAAACGGATCGCTGCCCGTGCCCTTGAAGGTGTGCCAGAAACTGACCGCGAACTTGAGCTGCTGCTCCATCGTCTTGCCAGCGACCTTGCGCTTGGCGTCATACCACTTGTAGGCGAGTGGATTGTCCGACCCGACGCCCTCAAAGGCGATCGGCTTGGTGACGGTGGGGAAGAAACGGTTGGACATGTTGGCTCCGGTGGCTGGCTGCGACGTGGCTAGATCATATGGATGATTGCGCCGGCGATAGACGATGGTCTGATCACCCATATGGACGAAATGATCATTTCTCTTCACGAACGGCCCGGTGGGCCTACTCCTGGCTTTGTCGGCTCTCGGTTTCACTGGCGAGCCAGTAAAACCGTGGCGGTATCGGCTACGCCGATTGTATGCCGCCATCGATCCTCGGCGCCAGTTCCAGCGCACGCGCTGGAGGTTTTTACGTGACGCTGATCGTTCATTTGGCTGGTGCTCCCCGGCGGTACCCAGCCACCTTGCAGGTGGCTCATGTCGGCTTCCTCCCCACCAAGCGCTACCGCGTCCGGCACGGCTTTCGCAGTTGTAACTTCAGCTTTATCCTTGCTGGGCATGGAACATTCATGTGGAAAGGCAAATCCATTGAAGTCCGTGCTCCGTGCGTTCTGACCCAGCGCCCAGGTGTCCCATGCGACTATGGTCCGGTTGGTACCTGGGATGAATTATTCCTGATTTACCCAGCGGCGTGCGAAGCCGTTTTCAACGCAAATGGATTTCTTGATCACCAGCGACCGTTATGGCATCTTGGTCCCAACCAACTCCATCCCTTGTTGCTGGAGTTGCGCAGACTGTGTGGTCAAGCGACGCCATCGGCTGATCGCATCGATCGGGTCTGTGAGCGGTTAATTCTCGAAAGCCTGTATGCGGCCAAGGCAACGGATGCGCCGATTGATGCGGTTGCGCGAGTGCGTGCATTGGTCGAGGCCGACTGTCAACGCGAGTATGATTTCGCGGCATTGGCTAAGGCCGAGGGCCTATCCTATCCACACTTCTGCCGACTCTGGCGTCAAGCCGTCGGTGTTCCACCTGAACGTTTCCGCTCCAGCCTGCGCATGGCGCAAGCATGTCGCATGTTGGTCGAAGGCGTCGTTACTATCGGAGAAGTAGCGCGCATCGTTGGCTTCCCTGACCCGATGCATTTTGCCCGGCGATTCCGTGCCCTAGTTGGCGACACGCCAACGTCGTATCGCGCGCGGTTCCAAATCGGCCGCGATCCGAGTCTTTAACCACGCATCTGGCATTTAAGCCTAAACTCCGCGATTCGAAGGACAGGAGACGCAGAGGCGCAGAGGTCTGAAAGAGTTGGGGAAAATGGACAGAGCATCCTGCGAGTGACGAAGTCGCTTCAGCGCATCTTCCTCTGCGATCTCAGCTGCCTCTGCGCCCCTGCGGTTGCCTAGAGGGTTTTTAGACTCAGCGCTTCTTTGGTTTGGGCAGCGCTGACGGTTTCTCGTCGCCTTTCCCCTTTTCCGTTCCCAGGCGGGCGAATCCAGCGACGGGGTGGTAGCGTCCGAATTCCTTGTCGATCTTGGCGCGCAGTTGATTGAGCCGCGTTGCGTAGATGTCGGCGGTCACCATGGCGTTGCCTGCTTGGTTGGTTGCATCAACACCAGGGAGTTGGTATTCATGTGCGAAGTTATTCTTCACAACATTCGGCGTACTGTCCGCAGTCTTAGTTTTGGGACTGGTGACACGGACCCATGGTTTTGGCCCGTCGCCACTATTGAAACAAACATTGTCGGTCACCGTACATCCTTCGGCTGTAGCCAACGTCACGCCGTGCCAATGCGCCGTGCGGATGACGTTGCCGGAGACTTTGAAATTGATCAGCGGGCCATCGAACATGCCGATTGCTTGCGGGACGTGGGCAAATGGCTGCTTGGGATCTTCGTTGCCGATGAGGATGTTGTCAGTGACGGTGAAGTTACTGATCGTTCCCGTTCCCTTGTTGTACAGGAAGGCCTGAATGAGGTCGTCGTGATTCTTGTCACCATCCTTGTCGCTGACGTAGGCATTTTTGAATACATTGCAGCGAGCGGTGCCACCGTCACGAGTCATACGCAGAGCGTCGGCCGAGTACTCCGACACGACGTTGCCTTCGACCAGGGAATCGTTCGAGCAGATGTTGATCCCGAAACGGGTGTTGAGGATGTAATTATTGCGCGCCGTCAGTTTGGTTCCACGACCACCGAGGGTTATGCCGCTGTAGGCGCCCATCCATTCCTTCGCCGTCCAGGTTTCGTGACTCAGGGCCGAGTAGATAAAGCAGTTTTGGACGGTCAGGTCACTGCTGGGGCTTTGTTCGCCAAGTCCGACCATGGTCCCGCTGTAGGGTTTCTTAGCAAATGATCCGCTAATCGTGAGACCAGATATCAGCCATTTGCTGCCATCCACGCTAAGTCGTGCTAGCTGAGCGTTGGCTCCAGGTTCACCGGCGATCGTGATCAACTCGGTGTTATTCGCGCTGATAGTGACCTCGCCGTGATCACCCGAACGCAACAGAAGCGTGTCGCCACCACGTAGTCGCGAGAGAGTCTGGTTGGCAACCAGGTCGGCGAGTCCAGGCCAAGGTGCACTTGAACTGCCATTGCCAGTTGATTTTCCGTTCACGGGATCGGCGTAATATGTCTCGGCCGGCAGACTGCAGATGATGATCAGGCAGGCGAGTAGGCGCATGTTGTTCTCATCCGGGTGAAGAACGAAGGGACAAATGACAGCTGAGCTTAAGGCGCCTTTTCTGGGGCCGGAGCCGATTGGTTGACGCCCTTTTCTGTGCCAAGGCGAGCGAAACCAGCAACCGGGTGATAGCGGCCAAATTCTATGTCGATCTGTTCTCGCAACTTTTTGAGCCGTTCACGATAAATATCTTCGTTGACGGGTTCGTTATTTTCCAGGGTCGCTCCCTTGGCCAGCTTGAGATTGTAGGTGTGGGCGTAGTTGTTTTTGACCACATTGCCGTTGCCAACCTTCTTCAGCTTGCTCCCGAACATGATCCATGGCATGGGGCCGGTAGTGGTTTTGGTGAAGCAGACGTTGTCGTTGATCGTGCATCCTTGCGCATCATACAGGGAAATACCGTGCCAATGCGCGGTATGGATAACGTTGCCGGTAATGATGAAATTGATCAACGGCCCATCGAACATGCCGATCCCCTGGGGAACGTGGGCGAATGGTTGCTTGGGATCTTCGTTGCCAATAAGAATGTTGTCTTTAACTGTAAAATTACGGATTGTTCCGGTGCCTTTGTTGAAAAGAAATCCTTGCACAAGGTCGTCGTGATTCGGATCCCCATCCTTGTCGCTGACGTAGGCGTTCTTGAACACGTTGCAGCGGACAGTTTCGCCGTCCCTGGTCATGCGCAGGGCATCGCCCGAATAATCCGACACCACGCTGCCCTCCACCAGTGAATCTGGCGAACACATGGCGATGCCAAACCGGGTGTTGAGCACGTAGGTATTACGCACGGTCAAATTTTTGCCGTTGCGGCCCATGAGAATGCCGGAATTGGCTTCCATCCATTGTTTTGCGGTCCAGCCATCGTGGTTGAGCGCGCTATAAATGAAGCAGTCTTGGAGCGTGATCTCACTGCTCGCGCTGTGCTCACCGATGATGGCCATGTTGCCCTTGTAGGGCTCCTTGGCGAATGAGGCGCTGATACTGAGACCGAGGATGAGCCATTTGTCACCATCAACCATGAGCCGTTCTATCTGCGGAGTTGCTCCTGGCTCGCCGGCAATCGTGATGAGTTCAGTATTCTTGCCGTTGAGCGAGACGTCGCCGTGGTTGCCTGAGCGTAAGAGCAGTGTGTCGCCAGCGTGTACCTGTTGAATGAGTTTGGACGCGACCATGTCGGCAAGTCGAGGCCACGGCGCTGTTGCGCTGCCATCGTTCTCGGCCTTTCCGTTTATCGGATCTGAGTAGCAGGTTGCTGCAGGGAGCAGGCAGACGGCAGATAGGCACAGTAGGGCGCGCATCAGAACTC
Source organism: uncultured candidatus Brocadiaceae bacterium (assembly GCA_964652775.1). Classification (GTDB taxonomy): domain Bacteria; phylum Planctomycetota; class UBA11346; order UBA11346; family UBA11346; genus UBA11346. Next base: position 103,455 of record CAZZAM010000004.1, read on the forward strand.
CTGGGAACAAGGGAGTCGAAATCTGTGGCCAATGTTAGCAGGCGGATGCAGGCTGATTGGTGTTTCGCCCAGAGCGTCCTAGGAGTGTGTCAACTCGGGATATCCAGACTCCTAGATCCCAACCCAAGCCGCTGATGGTCAGCACCCTGTGGCGCCTTGACGCTGCGATCCGAGTGCGACCGTCGCAGCTCATGACAGATGTCCTGTTGATCAACATCACTGGTCCGGACCATCCGGGCATCAGTGCGCGGCTCACCGGGGTCCTGGCCAATTGTGGGGCGCAAGTGCTCGACGTCGCCCAGTCATCCATTCACGATCAACTGTCGCTCGGGCTGATTATCGCTCTGCCTACTGGCACACGACACGGTGATGTCATCAAGGAGACACTCTTTGCTGCTCACGAAGTTGGTGTGCAGGCCCGTTTCGAGCCGATCGCGGTCGACCGCTACGAAGCTTGGGTCGCGGGGCAGGGCTCCGAGCGTCACAGTCTGATTCTCTTGGGTCGCGGACTGAGTGCCGAACAGATCAGCGCGACGACGGCGGTCATCGCAGCCCAGGGTCTCAACATCTTTGCGATCCAACGGCTGTCAGGTCGAGTGAGTTTGAGTAATCCGCCCGCGACTCCGCGTTCCTGTATTGAATTCTTGCTTCGCGGCCATCCCAGCGATGGGGCTGCGATGCGCGCTGCGTTTTTAGAGCTCTCTGCTCGGCTGGGCATCGACATCGCCATTCAGGCCGATGACATGTATCGACGCAGTCGGCGGTTGGTCTGCTTCGATATGGACTCGACCTTGATCCAGACCGAAGTGATTGACGAATTGGCGGTTGCCGCCGGGGTGGGTGATCGGGTCAAAGCGATCACCGAGTCGGCCATGCGCGGGGAGCTCGACTTTGCCGAGAGTTTCCGCCGCCGGGTCGCGCTGCTCAAGGGCCTTGATGCGCGAGTGCTTGATCGCATTGCCGAGCAGTTGCCGCTCACCGAGGGGGCTGAACGGCTGTGTTCCGTGCTTAAACGTTTAGGCTATCGGCTGGCGATCCTGTCTGGCGGATTCACTTATTTCGGGCGCCATATCCAGCGCAGACTCGGGATTGATCATATGCACGCGAACGAGTTGGAGATCGTTGATGGCCGTTTAACCGGGCGTCATCTGGGCGAGATCGTGGATGCTGCGGCCAAGGCCAGATTGCTGCGTCAGATTGCCGCCAGTGAAGGAATTGCCCATCAGCAGGTCATTGCGGTCGGTGACGGTGCCAACGATTTGCAAATGCTCTCTGCTGCGGGCCTTGGCATCGCCTTTCATGCCAAGCCCATCGTGCGCGCTGCTGCGGGACACGCGATCAGCACCCTCGGTCTGGATGCGCTGCTCTACATGCTTGGTTTGCGCGATTGGCAGCTCGACCAGGTCTGAGGATTCCCTCGCCGGGAGGCGTGTCAGTACAACGGTTACGTCGGTCTATGAAGAGCTTGTAAGGATATGGTGTTCTGCGATATGAAACCTGAGTATGGATAACGAACAGAGCCTTATTGAATCGGCTCAGGCCGGCAACACGGATGCCTATGACCGGGTAGTCGCACTGCGCTTGCCGTCGCTGCGGGTATTCGTCGCCATGCGTGCACCGGTGCCGCATCTGATCGACGAAATCGTTCATGAAACCTTCGTCTTTGCGTTCTTCCATCTGCATGACTTCGTAGCTGGTAGCGATTTCCTGGCTTGGCTGCATGCTATTGCAGGAAACCTTACGCGTCAGGCGCGCCAGCGCTTTAGCCGCGAACAAGTACAGCGTCGGCGCTATGCCGAACATCAGGCCATCGCTTGTGAAGACGTTCCCGCCGGGGAATCCATCGATCATGCGGCTGCTCTTGGGGACTGTATTCAGCATCTTTCGGACAAGCAACGCGCGCTCATCATGTACAAGTATAGTGAAGATTTGTCGGCCGAAGACATCGCTGGTCGGCTTGGACAGACCATCGATTGGGTTTATGTGAATCTGCATCGACTGCGTCATGCGCTCAAAAACTGCATCGAATCGAAGTTGAGCATGCAGGTGAGTCCATGAACGGCGGAGATCGCGTTCGTGAGCGAGACATTGGCCGCTATCTGGACGGCACGCTGTCAGCGACAGAGTGCGAACTCCTGCAGCAACGTTGCGTGGAAGATCCAGTCCTACTGGAGGACTGTGTAGGGCAGTTGCGTCTGGATCACGCCTTGCGTGCTCAGTTGGCTGGGCCGGAACGTGATCGGCAGGCGCGTCAACGGATCGTTGCCGCGCTCGCGGGGGCGAATGTGGATGACGCTCGCGGTCGCATCATGCAAGTGGTGCGACAACGTGTCGGCGCGAGCGCGAAACGCCGTCTCCATCGACGTCGTAAATTGTGGTTCCCCCTCGCGTTAGCCGCCGCTGCAGCACTGGTCATTGCCTTGTTCTTGCCGACAACGGTGCCTGCTGTTCGTTCGTTGGATGTGGCTGTATGCTCGGCTGTTGATGGCCAGGCGACCGTGCTGCGAGATGGCAGTTCATTGGCCTTGGGTGTTGGCATGTCCCTGCGTGTTGGTGATGAATTGCTTACAGCATCGGGGGTGACTGCATGTTGGCGTTACTCTGATGAGGCGACGGTGGTGACCATGGTTGGCGATACCAAACTGGGCGTTCGCCAGGAGGCCGGAGGCAAGCGGCTGGATCTGGCTGCTGGTGCCATCACCTGTTCGGTCGCCCGCCAAGCATCAGGCCAAGACCTGCGCGTTATCACGACTGGTGCTACAGCCGTTATCAAAGGGACTGAATTTACGATGCAGTGTACTGGGAACTGGGCCAAATTGTCCGTTGTCGAGGGGTTAGTGCAGTTTGAACGACGGCATGGCGCTACCGAGTTGGTGGGCGCAGGCCAAAGTGCTGAAACGCTGTCCGAGACCCAGACTGTGTCGCTCAATCTGCTACGTGCTCCGGGCTTCGAAGGTGATGTGTCGGCTTGGCGGCGCGTTGATTGGTTGGGTCGTTCGTTTGACGACAACGAAAAACACGGAGGCAGCCGTGCGTTACGACTCAGCCCGACCGTGGCGAAAGATGCCGACGTATACCAGGATCTGAAAGTGGAACCCGGCGCACAACTGCATCTATCGCTGTGGATCCGCGGCCAAGCACTTGACGGTCAAGGGGCTGTAGTCCAGGCGATGTGGTTGCGTCGCCAGGTTGGCGATGGCGACTCATCGATCGACACGCTGGGTAAGCACGGAGTCCTCGTTGCGTGCCAGGAGTTGGGGCCCTTCACCGGCACGTTTGCGTGGTGTGAGCGAGGCATGGACGTAACCGCTCCGTCTGATGCTCGTTTCCTGCGTGTGCGTGTACTGACTCATACCATGCGCACGTCGAATCCCGCGTTGTGGATTGACGATATCCAGCTGATTTGCCGCTAATACTGGGTGACACAGGTGGTCCCCATCGCGTCAGGATGCCGCATCTCGCTGTAAGGAAGTTCGGGGCTGGGCTATGGCCATATGAAGCCACCACCGCCCGGGAACCTCATCATGCGTTTCGCAGCCATTCCTACGTCTTCGGTCCAATCCCTTACCAGTCAGCATCTCAGTGGCTTCCGGCTGCTGCCGGTGTTGGCCTGTTTGCTGGCGTTGATCACTGCGCCAATCGGATGGGCGGTCGAAACCATCACGGTGGATCCAGCTAATCGCCACCAGGTGATTGAAGGCTGGGAATTTACCCCGTCGTTTGGCCAGGAGGACAAGGTCAACGACCGCTACAATCCGCTGTGGCTGAGCTATAAAGATGAAGTGATCCGCCGCATGGTCGAAGATATGGGGATGAATCGGATCCGCTTGGAGATCAAGAGCGGAGCCGAGAACCCGGTCGACTACTGGACTCAGTTCATCAACGGCCAGATCACCTACACGCAGGTCAAGAGTCACTGGTATGAGAAGATCAATGACAACGCCGACCCGAACACGGCGAATTTGGCCGGGTTCCAATTTTCCGAGATCGATCAGAAAGTTGAGCAAGTCGTGTTGCCGATGAAGAGCCGGCTGGAAGCGCGTGGAGAAAAATTGTTCCTCAATCTCAATTACATCGACTTCAATTTCACGGGAAATCTCCAGGGAACCTTGTCGCACGCGAAAAACCCGGCCGAGTACGTGGAACTCATCGTCCTGACCTTTAAGCATCTGCAGACGAAGTATGGCCTCGTTCCTGACGCATTCGAGATCATCCTGGAACCTGACAATACGGTTGGCTGGCGCGGTGCCCAGATTGGCAACGCGATTGTTGCGGTAGTTGATGCACTGGCCGCCGCTGGATTCTATCCGCAGATCATCGGCCCATCAAATATGAGTACGGCCAATGCGATTACCTACTTTGACCAATTGATCCTGGTTCCTGGAGCACTTCAGCGTCTGAATGTTATTTCATATCACCGCTACAGCGGGGCGACCTTGGCCAATGTCCAGGCTCTGGCTACCCGGGCACGGACGAATGGCCTGAAGACCGGCATGCTTGAGTGGACGAACGCAACGATTGCAACCCTGATCCAGGATCTGACGGTGGCAGACAACACGGCGTGGCAGCAGTGGGGGGCGGTTGGCCTCAATAAGCCGATTACCGATCCATCCTATCTCTACACCGTTGATCTGACGGATCCTGCCGTCCCGGTGGTGTCGCTGATGAATAAGGCGAATCTCTTCCAGCAGGTGTTCAAGTATGTCCGTGCCGGGGCCACGCGCATTGGTGCCACCAGCTCGAACACGGCGAGTTACGTCCCAGTCGCCTTTCAGAATGCTGACGGCGGATTTGTGGTGACGATCAATAATCTTTCGACCGCGGCCTTCGATGTTCGTGGGCTGCCGGCCGGAACCTATGGGATCACCTACAGCAACAATAGCACGGTGCGCGCCATCAATGTGGCCAAGGCCGATGTGACGATTGCTGCCGGTGGCGTCATCACGGTCAGTGGTCCGGCAGCTTCCGGCGGCGGAGCGATCACCGTTTTTTCAAAGTCGGCACCTGTGCTGACTGCACCGACAATTATCACCCAGCCGCTGTCAGCGAGTGTGACAGTTGGTGCGAGCGCAGCCTTCACCGTCGTGGCGACGGGCAATCCGGCGCCGACGTACCAGTGGCGGCGCAATGGTGTGAATATTTCTGGAGCCACTGCTGCTAGTTACATCACCCCGGCAACTGTGCTGGCAGATTCCGGCAGCAGCTTTGTATGTGTTGTGAGTAATAGTCAGGGATTTGTCACCTCGAACCCGGCAACCGTGACGGTGACGAACGTGTTGTCCGCGCCAGTGATCAGCACTCAGCCGGTATCGGCGAGCGTGACCGCCGGTGCGACGGCGATGTTCACCGTCGTGGCGACGGGCAATCCCGCACCGACCTACCAGTGGCAGCGCAATGGCGCTAATATTTCTGGTGCCACATCCGCTAGTTACAGCACTCCGGTGACCGTGCTTGCGGATTCCGGCAGCAGTTATGTCTGTGTCGTGAGTAATAGTCTGGGAGTCGTCACTTCGACCGCTGCAATCTTGACGGTAACGGTCGCCGCTGCGGGGCCGATGGGTCATTGGCAATTCGATGAATCAAGCGGCCTCGTGGCTGCCGATGCCAGCGGAAATGGCGGGACCGGTGCACTGAAAAACATGACCGGCACTTGGGAGCCTGGTCAGCTCGGTGGCGCTTTGCGCTTCACTGGCGGAACCCAACTCGTGCAAGTTCCCGACAGCAACGCCTTGGACGTTGGTACGAGCTTTACCCTGAGTGCCTGGATCAAACCAACGACATTCGGATCCTACACCAGCGCAGGATGGGGACGTATCTTGGCAAAGGGCAGCGTCGTTGGAGCACGCTACGACCTGTGCCTCAATGCTGGCAAACTGGTATTCAAAGGGGCGGCGTCCGATGTGTCATCGCCAGCCGGCCTCATCACCCTGGGCGTTTGGCAGCATGTGGCCGTGACCTATGACGGAACCACACTGCGCATGTACCGCAACGGCGTCCTGGCTCTGTCGCAAGCCATCGTATTCGCCAACACGGCAAACACGGAGCCGCTCTACATCGGCAACGCCGCCGCAGCTAATCGTGCGTTCGTTGGATTGCTGGACGATGTGCGTATCTACAGCCGAACACTGAATGGAACCGAGGTTATGAATCTGCTCACTGCTCAGAACATGCTCCTGGGAAATGGCTGAGCGGCGTTCTGGGTCACCGTAGAACCAGTGGATTCACGCAATGATGGATTGCGTGAATCCAACTTTTACGGTGTGGTCGATCATCGGCACTTTGCAGCCGCTGATTTGGAACATCACCATAGAGACCATATCTTCCTGCGGATCGATCCAGGTGTTGGTTCCTGCCGCGCCGCCCCAGCCAAACTCGCCGACCGATCCAATGTTTTGTTTCTCGGCCAGACTGCGGATGACGGAAACTCCGTAGCCATAGCTGATATTGAAGCGCTCAATGGCCGGGTGTCCTGGTGGCAGGTGGTCTTGGCGCATGAAATCGACAGTCTTTGGGCTAAGGATTCGCGTCTTACCGAGGGCACCGCCGCCGAGCATCATCAGCGCAAAGCGCAGGTAGTCGGGTGTGCTCGAAACTAGGCCGCCGCCCCCGGACAGGAACGCAGGTTTTTCCAAGTACGGTCGATCTTCGGTCTGTCGGCGGACAATGCGTGCGTTGGCGTCGTGCTCGTAAAGGACGGCCAGACGAGCGTGTTTGCTTGGTGGGACGAAGAACGACGTGTCGTGCATGCCGAGCGGGGCAAAGATGCGTTCGTGAAAGAATACGTCGAGCGTCTGTCCGGAAATAATTTCGATAATACGGCCAAGGATGTCATTGGACGCCGAATAGCGCCACAGTTCACCGGGATGTCCCAGGAGTGGTTCCTTGCAGAAATCCTTGATGAACGCGGCGAGATCCTTGCCGCTGTTTCCATACAACTGTGCCAATGCGTAACCGAGACCACCGGTATGGGTCAAGAGATCGTGGATGGTGATGTCGCGTTTGGGCGGAACTAATTTAGTGTTGCCATTTGCTTCGGTAACTTTGACTTTGAGATCAGCGAACTCTGGCAGAAAGCGCCGAACTGGATCTTGGAGGGATAACTTCATTTCTTCGTAGAGCATCATGGTCGCAACGCAGACGATCGGCTTGGTCATCGAGTAAATTCGAAACAAGGTGTCTTCGCGCATGGCGATGCCCTTCTCGACATCCTGCATGCCGTAGCAGTGCAAATGGGCAATGCGCCCTTGCCGTGCCACCACCGTGATGGCGCCAGCAAGCGTGCGCTCAGCGACGATGCGGTCCAGATAGGCTTCAACGCGCTCAAGTCGCTTGGGACATAACCCAACGCGGTTCGGTGAAGTTTTGGAAAGCGGCCAGGAAGACGAACCGGAATTCTTGCGCATAGTCGTGGCAGTGTTTACGCCGGAGGCGGAGGTCCAGTGGCGTGCGCGTTGCGGTTACTCCCCGTGCGGTGCCAGATCCTTTTCAGTCAATTCGATCAGCGCTTGCCCGCCGCGCGTGCCCTGGACCAATGATGGCGTCTTGCCATCGGCCGCGGCTTTCCAGGTCCAGGTGTCGGACTTGTCACCGATTATCACCGTAACCGTGTTGCCATCGGCTGTCTTGGTGATGCTGACGGCAGGTTTCTTCCCCCATGGATCCAAAACGCAGGCGAAGTGAACGGCTTCGGATTGAGCGGTAATCCGGAATTGGTCCATGGTGAGATCGCCGCGGCGGCCGACCAGCTTTACCGGTTTAATCTCTGCCTGGACGGCCACATCAGCAGCAACCTGGAAGGCAACGGTCTTACCGCCTTTACCGGCTGCGGTTCCCAGCACGGTGTTGGGAGCGTTGGTTGCATCAAGGAGAACGCCTTTCTCGGTGATACCTAACCAGGTGATGGCACGCTGCTCAGCGGCGACGATATCATCGAGCAACAGAATGTATTCGCCGGGCATCCAAACCGCTGTTCGACGGAAACGATTGATGATGGGATCGGGCAGTGCTTGATGATGTTCGTAAATGTTCTTTTCCGTGATCCCTCGGTAGGCAGAGCTGGCCTCGCCTTCGATGATGACGCGTCCGCCAGTGCCTTCTTTCCAACCGGTGAGGTAGGACAGAGTACGCATATCGGCTTTGGGGATTGGCTGCGTGTATTCGTAGCCTTCGGTGACCTGGCCTTTCCCATCCACCAATATCGTGCTGATGGTTTCGGTCGACTTAGGCATGGAGTACGTGCCGGGGTGAAAAATCAGATCGCCGGCCATAGCCAGTGCGAATGAATTCGCGTCTGGGTCATCGTGTGCGACGTTGACATACAGTGGCTCACCCTTGTCGTTTTTGTTTGCCCAGGCGTATTCATTGAGGCGATAGCCACCAGTAGGCCCACACTTGAACGTCAGTGCGACGCCGTTTGGCGTCCAGTTGTCGCGCATGCTGGCCACGCCAAGATCAGCGAATAGCCGATTGGTTGGGAGTGCGAGATAGTCGCCTCCTGATAAGGTCGGGTCGTAGAAGACGAGCATAGGCCACGTGTGCTTCTGATCCTTCTTTGCCTTCTGGAACGTCTCCATGCGGAAGGTTAATGCTGCGTGGGCAAGCTTGTCCCGACTGAGTTGGGGACCGGCGAAAAAGCCAGCATCCAAGCGATCAAAGCCGAAGCCGTTGCCATTGTCATCATCGCCAAAGCTGACATTCCCACCACGGCCCGGCGCCCAGAAATACAGTTGCTGTGCCCACGCATTGCGCAGGCATGGACTGCTCTGGTAGGTTGTTCCCAGGGCGCGGTCCATCATGCGACTGGCCAAAGCGAGATAGGTAAAGCCAAAGACCTGATAGCCAGTTCCCTCGTGGCAATCGCCGTCGTGCGGCTGCCACTTCAAAATGAAATCCATCTCGTTCTTGAATTGCTCCATCATGTAGCCGGTATCCAGACCCGGTTCGTCGGCGATCGCGAGCAGGCATGCCGCCATGCCAGCATTGCGGTGCCAGCGGTGATTGTTGGCTGGATCTCCTTGCCAGTATTTGACTGGGCCGACCGCTAATTTCTGGTGCCCAAGGTACCACATGCGGCGAACGTGGAGCAGGATCTTAGCGGCCATTTTCGTGCGGAATTCAGGTTCCAGTTCAGTATAGATCGCATCGAACAGGAGACCGGTCATCAGCATGTTGTTGCCGGCGCCCATGCTGCTGTCGAGTTCGGCGGTGTCGGCCCAGTACGGTTCACGCAACATGATGTTGAGGATGGCGATAATTTTATCTTTGATTTTCGTTTCTTTGCTCAGGTGATAGGCGTAGGAAAGTCCAGAGTAGGTGCCGCCGGCCAACCAGATCGCCGGTGTATCGTCCTTGATGTATGCTGGGGTACCTTTGCCGACTCCAAACACGCCGGCGATTGCGATGACGTCATCGATCGCTTGCTTGAGCACAGCGTCGTGCGTGGAAGCCTCGCGCAGCACCTCAATCTCTTTGTTGGTGAACAGCAGGCGCGGATGTTGCCCGGCGAGTTCGGCCCTCAGTGTGATTGTTTTCGTTGCCTTGGGATCCGTGGTGGGGACCAACGCCAAATTCGCTTGGTAATCAACCGGCTTTCCCTTTCGTGCTGCTTTGTCCTCGGCCGCAGCAAACCCCATCGTTAGGATAAGTGCGAAACAGGTTGAGATAAAGCGCACGCTGATCGTCATGGAATGCTCCCTACGGCCGCGATGGACCGGATTGGTGACCCAAGTACTCGAGCGGGACTATTGGCGAACACTATATTCGTCCACGAAGAAGCACGCCAACGGCTAGGCGGTGTCTCACCGGATGCTAAGACTCGATGTCTCGGGCGTGGCGTTCTGCAACCTGCTTAATTCGGGCGTAGAGCCACAACGGGCAGGCGATACAGGTGCAGAAGAGATTGACGACGATGATGTTTACGCACGTGAGGATGTGGTAGGGATCATGGACCACGTGGGTGACCTCGTCTGCGCTCACGGATGCGCCCATGCCCATGACGACGGCAAGGTAGATGCAGCCAATCACTGCGATGGCCAGGAAGGTCAGGGTCAGGATGCCTGAGATGCGCAGCATGCCCTGGCGATTGGATTCACCTGACTCAGGACGCAAGCCCAGGATCAGTGACTCGAATGGATCTCAGGGGTCTTGTCAGTTGGATTGGTATTCGTCGGCTGATTGGTGAAGCGCGTGAACTCCTTGTTGTCGATAAAACCCGCAATGGCGACTACAGAGTCCAATGGAACATAGAGAACGCCGGGAACCGTTGTGCCCTCACCGGCCATCATCTCGCGGGATCCGAGACGAACGATTACGGGATTTTTCATGTAATAACGTATGACCCGCTTGGTGACGCTGTTGGTCTTGGTGTCGGTTACTTCCTCGCGATAGGCATCAATTGCCACATAGCGGGTAGAGAGGTCTCTGTCCCGGGGAATCGTTTGTTCTTCTGACCACAGCGGGGCGAGGGCGGTGACGGCGAACAGACAGAGGAAGAGGTGGCGCATAGGTGCTCCGTGATGAGGTGGGGTACGCGGAAATGACTCCGCTCATTGATGAGTGATAACCAGTAAAAACGTGACAATTTGTCATCTACCGTCGTTGTTAACCTCCTGTTGCCGACATTTGGCTACAAATTCTTGAACCAGTAGCGTGGCGATGACCAGCAAGAGGACCTGCTGATTGACGGCGCTATCGGCGTAGCCGTACTTTTGAATCTGAAGGCCGATCGAAATCCCGGATGACAACAAAACGACTGTACCGATGAATCGCCAAGTATACATGTTCGACTTCGTGTAGGGGAACGTGGGTTTCATGGGGTGTCCTTCTGCGGTGAACAGACTGAGTCAGGGCTGCAGGTGGGAACATCCTGATGAATCTGGTGAAAGACCAAGATCAGTTGTGTCGCCGCCATCATCACTTCGAATCAGCCATCATGCCCCATCGTCGCACGTTGAGTCTTGCCCGTGTTCAGGAAACGATCGCGCAACTCCAGTTACGGGTCGAGGAGCGCTTCCCGGGCTCGGGTCTTTCTGCGCTTATTGCAGAAGTGGGGGCGGTTGGTCGGGAGGTGGAACGCGAATCTGCTAGTATTATGCGGCCAATTTGGTGGGTATGGGCCTTGATCGCCGTGACCGTGTTGATTCTTGGCACAGTCATTGTCTTGTTAATCGCAAAGGCACCGACGGCCGCGGTTGTGCCCACCTGGACCGAGTTGGCCCAGGGAATCAACGCCATATCGAGTGAATTGGTGTTGCTTGTTGGTTTGCTGGTGTTTCTTGCCAGTTGGCAGATGCGGATCCGGCGTGGGCGGGTTGTGGCAGCTGTACGGCAGCTGCGCGAATTGGCGCATATCGTCGATATGCTGCAGTTGACCAAGGATCCCGATGGCATGGCCGGTGTATCGCTGCCAAGTACTGCGCATAGTCCGCGCCGTGAATTGACCTTAGCTGAATTGGCCCGCTATCTCGATTACTGCTCGGAATTACTTTCTCTGATCGCCAAGGTGTCGCAGTTCTATGTCGAGAAATTTGACGATCCGGATGCGACAGCTGCGGTGAATGATCTTGAAGACCTTACCAACGGTCTATCGCGGAAGATCTGGCAGAAGATTATGATCACGCACCAAATGACATCCCAGAAGTAACGCGCGTCAGCTCGCTGCTTGCAGGTCGGCGCGACAACGGGCAATGATCTCATCGACACGATCAACTTGCTTCTGTTTGAGTGGCAGGGCGAGATCACCAATAGCTGCTCCCTGGGCCGCATTGCGCGCTCCGACGATGACCGCCGTACAGCCTTCGGTACAGAGCAGCCAGCCGATCGCCAACTGAGCCACGGTTTGCTCATCTTCTTCGGCAAGAACTCGTAGTTCGTCGACTGCGGTCAGCCAGCGAGCGAGATGCTTGCCGCGGAATTCGTCGCGTTCATTGCGATGATCTCCTGTAGGGAATGTCTTATCTTTGTTCCATGTTCCGGACAGCAGACCGCGAAACAGCGGTGAATAGGCTAAGAATCCGACGCTGTGTTCGGCGCACCATGGCAACACGTCAGCGGCGACTTCAGGCTTCACCAAGGAAAACGAATTCTGCACACTGTGCAAAGGAACTTCGGTGGCCTTCCATGCAGCGAGCTGCGCGGCAGAGAAATTACTGACGCCGATGGCGCGGATCTTGCCAGCTGCGAGGAGCTCGGCACAGGCGGCAGCGGTTTCGGCTACTGGCTGTGGTGCTGGCCAATGGAGTTGGAACAGATCAATGCGCTCGACGCCAAGTCTGCTTAGTTCTTCATCGCAATCACGCAGAACCTGGGCCCGAGATCCGTCGGTTACCCGTTTCCCATCAACCACATGATGGCCGAATTTTGTGAACACGTATGGCCGACGATCTGCTGGAAGTGAAGCCAGTACCCGACCAACGACGCTGCTGGCGCGTCCTTCGCCATAGATCGGTGCCGTATCGATCCAGTTGACACCCGCATCAAGTGCAGCACGAAGTGCCGCTTCGCTGTCGGCATCGTTCTGATCTCCCCACATCCATCCGCCGATGGCGAAGGCGCCAACTCCGACGGCGGAGATGGTCATATCGGTGGAGCTGAATGCGCGTTTGATCATGGGGAGGCTCTTTGTGGGATTTCCCAAAGGCAACCGCAGAGGCGCAGAGGCCGCTGAGATCGCTGAGGAGAGCGGTGGAAGGCGTTCGTGATTACGCGAATTGCTGGGAATAATCCCTGAAAAAAAAGAACTCAAATTCTCTGCGACCTCAGCGGCCTCTGCGCCTCTGCGGTTGCCTTGAAGCGAGCAATGAAACTTCATAGGACGGTGATCTTGTTCATCGCGAACGCGAGCTGCAGTTCTTTGTCGCCGTGTTTCTCGAATCCGATCACTGCGACGCGGGCTGTGACTGGACCGCGCAGGGCTTGAACGATGCCGCGACCAAACGTTTGATGGATGATCCGTTGGCCAACGGTCAACGGATCATCGGGTAGGGCGCGATCATCGCCAGGTTGGGTCCCAGGGCGGAGGGAGCTGCCTTTTTTCAAGAGTCCACTGGCAAGCGCAGCGACCATGCCGGCTTGCGCTGCGCGGGCTTGCGCTGGCGATGTCGCTCGTCCCGGTGGTGGACTTGGATCGGGAACTGCATGGCGACCAGTTGCGTCCTTGGCAGTGAAACAGTCAGCAGGCATTTCACTGAGGAACATGCTTGGTTCAAAATGGAACGTCTGGCCATACAGCATGCGGCAGCGTGCGCGTGAGAGGTAGAGTTCCTGCATGGCGCGAGTGATGCCCACGTACATCAAGCGGCGTTCTTCCTCGAGCTTGGTCTTCTCCATCGTGCCGATGGCTTCTTTGCCGCGCAGCAGCGGCAGCAATCCGTTTTCAAGTCCGGTGATGAATACGACGGGGAATTCCAAGCCCTTTGCCGAATGCAGCGTCATCATTTGAACCCGGTCGCTGCCTGCTTCGCGTTCTTCGCGGGCATTCGCACCGGTATTCAAGGCGACCGTTTCGAGGAATCCGGCCAGACCGCCTGCAGGTTCGGTTTCACGATATTGTTCAGCGGCAGTGATCACTTCCTGCATGTTGCCCAGGCGTTCTTCGGCTTCGCCTTCTGGCCGATCACTATAGTGCCCAGCCAATCCGGTGAGATCGATAGCTCCACGTACGCACGCAGGCGGATCGCCCATCGGCAGTGTGCGCAGTAAGCGCCATAATCGCGCAAGATCGTTGAGCGGTGCGGCTGCACGACCGGCCGCAACCTGGGTCAACAACTCTGGCTGTTCAAGGATTGCGGTGGCGGCAACCAGCCGTTCTTCGGCAAATTCCAGGATCTGATCACGGGTGCTGTCGCCGATGCCTCGACGAGGAACATTGATGATGCGTCGCAGGGCACCGGTGTCGCGCGGATTAACAAGTAATTTGAGGTAGGCGATGACGTGCTGGACTTCTTCACGGTCGTAAAAACGCGTGCCGCCGTGCAGTTGATACGGTACAGCGCGACGGCGTAGGGCGTCTTCAAGAACGCGGCTTTGGGCGTTAGTGCGATAAAATACCGCCATGTCGCCCCAGGCCTTACCGCCATCGTGAAAGCGGGCGAGCGCAGCTGCGACAGCGTGGCTTTCATCCAGTTCGTCATCGACGGCGAGCAGGGTGACCGGCCGGCCATCGTCACGATCGGTTCGGATCGTCTTTTCTTTTCGTTCAGAATTATTCTGAATGACGCCTTGTGCGGCACGGAGGATGATTTTGGTTGAGCGGTAATTGCGCTCGAGGAGGATTGACGTCACTGGTTCGCCGGGCTTGTCGAAGTCGCGTTCGAAATTCAGGATGTTGCTGATGTCAGCGCCGCGCCAGCCGTAGATCGCCTGATCGGGATCGCCAGTCGCACAAACGTTGCGATGTTCGCCAAGCAAACGGATCAGGCGATACTGGGCTGCGTTGGTGTCCTGGTATTCGTCGATCAGGATGTAGGGGAAGCGTTCTTGCCAGCGTTTGCGCGTAATCGGATCTTTCTCGAGCATCCGCACCGGCTTGACCAGCAGATCGTCAAAGTCGAGTTTGTTCTCAGCGTCGAGTCGGCGTTGATACTCAAGCGCAACCTGCAGCGTCACCGTGTCAAAGTCGTCGTTGGGTGTCAGGGTCGCCAGCACTGCCAGGTTGTTCTTCCAATGACTGATGCGATCGCAGACCCGACGCGGTTCGAACTGCTTGGGGTCATGGGCCAGATCTTTGAGGATCTGTTTCACGTACTTTTCCGGCTCGTCAGCACTGCAGATAGAGAAGTCGGCTTCACCACCGTCGCGGGCGCGTTCAATTTTGAGCATGCGCAGGCCAGCGGAGTGAAACGTGCATATCCACGGCGTGCCCAGTCCGAGCAAGCGCTCAACGCGCTCCTTCATTTCGCCTGCTGCCTTATTGGTAAAGGTGATCGCCAGGATGCGATCGGGACGGCAGCCCGCAGACTGAATCAGATTGGCAATGCGGTGGGTAATGACGCGTGTTTTCCCAGACCCGGCACCGGCGATCACCAACAGCGGACCTTTGACGTGCGCGACAGCGGCACGTTGTTCGTCATTTAATCCAGCAAAAACGTCAACGAGAGGCATGGACTGTGACGCTATTTATCGACATCGACCGGAATCGCCTCGCCGCCGAGGGGAATGTGATCAATCAAGCGGATGCCATCGACAAACACGGCGGCGGCAAGAACGCAGGAGTCGTCAGCGTGTTCAACTTCCTTGAATCCCCGCAATGAAATGACGTCGCCGTAATCAAGGGCAACATTTTCAAGAACCAGTAGTTCTTCAGCCAGGATTTCGATCAACTTGAGACTGGTGACCTCTCCGGCGCGGTAGGCGCGACGTGCCAGTTCAAGTCCGCGCGGAAGGCCAAGTGCTTTTTCGCGCATGACTGGACTCAGTCGCTTGTTGCGGCTACTCATCGCAAGTCCATCCGGATCGCGCACGGTTGGTGCGACCACGATCTCGGTGCCCAGGTCGAGGTCCTGGCTCATCCGCGAGATGATCAACGCTTGCTGGAGATCCTTCTGGCCGAATACCGCCACGTCAGGGCGGACGACGCTCAGCAACTTGGTCACCACGGTGCAGACGCCGCGGAAGTGCCCAGGTCGGGCCACGGCGCACAGCTTGTCGGTCAACGGGCCGACCATTTCGATAAAGGTGCAGTGGCCGTCGGCGTACATGTCACTGGTGGCTGGCGTCCACACCACAGCGACTCCGGCCTTGCGACAGAGCTCCAGGTCGGCCTCAAGCGGTTGTGGGTACTTGGCGAGGTCCTCAGGGTTGTCGAACTGGGTAGGGTTGACGTAGATCGACACGACGACGAGGTCGGCGAGGGTCTTGGCCTTCGCGACCAGGCTCAGGTGCCCAGCGTGGAGCGCACCCATGGTTGGTACGAAAGCGACGCGTTTATCCGCCCGATGTTGTTTGCGGATCCAGGTGCGGACGTCGGCTTTGCTGGTGATGATGTCCAAGAGAACTCCATATCTTGCAGCACGAGGGCGGCTTGGGAGGATGCACGGCGGAGGCCAACCATGGCGTTCCTGACCGTCCGAGTGAAGGGGACCGAAGGCTACACCCGCCACGACCTGGGCAAGGATCGTACGGTGGTTGGGCGTGCTTCGGCCTGCGACCTGTCCGTGCAGGGACAAAACATCTCACGCGAGCACTGTCTGATCGTGCGCAAAGAGGGCAATTGGTGGGTTGAGGATATGGGTTCTTCGAATGGTACGTATGTAAACAAAGAGAAAATCAGCGCACCTAAACAGCTCAACGAGAAGGACATCATCAAGGCCGGAGCCATTCGCCTGACTTTTCATGGCGGTGACATAAGCCAAGTTGAAGCAATCGACATCCACTCTGATCGCGCGCATTCCGAACACGATGATGCTTCCGAGCAAGCGACCGCGGATGGTTTAGAAGCAGCCCTGTCGTGTCCCGCCTGTTCGTTGTGGGTCAGCGTGGCGCATCGTCAACGCGGTGATCAGGCGATCTGCCCACGCTGTACGGGAAAAGTAGCGGTCTAAACTGTGCTTCTCTGGTCGTTACTGTTTGTCCGGAAAGACAACCAATGATCCCGATGTCGTTGCTGAACTGCCATTAGCGAGCGCGGGCTGCCCGTGCGAGTCACGATACCAGACTGGTTGGTTGAGTCGGGAAGCGTGTGGTGCGGCCTGGGATTTGTTCGGTAGCCGCGCAGTACCAAGTCGAGCCAACACGGCATCAACCAAATCAGCTTTCAGTTTTAAGGCAGGCTGCGAAGGACGTTGACCCTGCTCGACCCAGCCCGGTGGCTCAGGCAGATTGATTGCGGAGCGTACCTGCTCGGCCTCCCACCAGCAAATCACGTGGTAGGGCTCGACCGCTTTGCCATCGCCATCACTGCGTCGCCACCACGCATCACCATCCGGACGTTCGCGGACGCCGCCGCGGCCGATTTCCTTTTTTGCGCCATTGATGCCGACTTCGTAGGTCAGTGTCTTCCATTGCGTACCTTCCCAACGTGCCAGCGGCCAGGTACCAGCGAAGGTTACTGAGGCGGCGGATTCAAGGCCTAGGGCTTCACCCGCGACATAGAGCATGCCGGCGCCATCAAATTCGAGGCGAACCTCAGGGACTGGAACCGATTCCAAATGAATGGGTATCTCCATTGGTGCCGAGGGAGCCACGTCAACTTGGCCATACCAACGCAGCAATGGTCCAGGTTGTACGGCCTCGACTTCCAACTGATGCCGACCAGGAACGACAACTGTGCCACCTGGCTTTGATTCTTGCCACGCCTTGGAATCCAGGCGCAACCGGAGGTGCGGATGCGAGCATTTCAGCAGCAGTAAGCCCGTCGCTTGTGGCGTACTGATCATGGCCTCTCTCTGATGGATGGACCACCAGGTGGCACCGGCACCGCCACCGACCGCGATGACTCCAAGAACGACCAGCGCAGCAAGGCCAATACGCGGCCGCGCACGCAGGGTGGCACCACTGCCAAGTGCCTCGGCAACGGCGAGTGCGGTTGGCCGACGCTTGGGATCCTTATCTAGGCAGAGCGACACCAGATTGGACAGCGATACCGGCGTTCCCGGAACGAGGTCTCGTAAATCGCGTGGTCGATCCTCAAGATGCGCGCGCATGACCTCGTATGCGGTGGGCGCTTCGAACGGTGGACGCCCGGCGATCATGTGGAACAGGGTTGCGCCCAGGCTGTAAATGTCGGCGGGCGGACCGATGCTTTGCGGATCGCGGATTGCCTCGGGTGCGCAGTAGAGCGGCGTGCCGACGACCATCCCGGTGCCGGTAAGACGCAGGGCGTCGGGATCGGCGACCTCTTTGGCGAGGCCAAGATCGGCGACTTTGGGCGTGCGGTCCGCTGACACCATCACGTTGTCAGGCTTGATGTCGCGATGAACGATGCCCACCGCATGAATGGCTTGGATGCCCAGGGCGATGCCGGTGCCGAGCGAGATGACTGACTTGGGTGGCAGACCGGTTGGCTTGCCTGACTTACGGGAGACCTCATCAAGCAAGCTGCCCAGGCTGTGGCCAACGACGAGTTCCATAACCAGATACGGTGTATTCTGGTGGACTCCGGCTTCGAAGACTTGGACCACATTGGCGTGGCTGATTTTTGCTGCGGCCTGACCCTCGCGCAGGAAGCGCTGGCGCGCGTGGCCCTGGTCACCACGCGCATGCGACAGGATTTTGACCGCCACGTCCTTGGCGAGGACATCGTGGCGTCCACGGTACACGACGCCCATCGCACCCGCGCCCAGCTTGGCTTGAATGCGGATCGAGCCGATCAACTTGCCGATCAAGGGGTCGGGGGCGGACATGGTCGCAGTATTGTCAGCGGGACTCCCCGCTGCAACGGGGTGATTGGGAGGGCGCTACGTTTGCGCATTGCTACCGCATAAATTAAGACACTCTGCCGCGCTCGCACCGAGACCCATGCCGCATCCCCAGAACCTGATCCGCAACTTCTGCATCATCGCCCATATCGATCATGGTAAGTCGACGTTGGCCGAGCGTTTGCTCCAGGCGACTGGGGCAATGGCGGTCAAAGAGGACAAGGAGTTAGAGGTCCTCGACAGCATGGATCTCGAGCGCGAGCGCGGAATCACGATCAAGGCCAAAGCGGTGTGCTTGTCCTACAAGCACGACGATGGCCAGATCTATCAACTCAACCTGATCGACACGCCGGGACACGTTGATTTCAGTTATGAAGTGACGCGCAGCCTCCAGGCGTGTGAGGGCTGCTTGCTGGTCGTCGATGCGTCGCAGGGGGTCCAGGCCCAGACCGTGGCGAATTACATGCTCGCCGACCACCTCAAACTCGCAGTGATTCCCGTTATCAATAAAATTGATCTGCCCAGTGCGCGACCGGATGTTGTGAAGGCCGAAATTGAAGAGAGCCTCGCGCATCCCGCCGACGATGCGATTTTGGCCAGCGCCAAGGCTGGCATCGGCATCGACGAGATTTTACGTTCGGTAGTCAAGCATGTGCCGTCACCGGTTGGTGATCGCACTGCTCCAGCCCAGGCGCTGATTTTCGATGCGATCTACGATGATTACCGTGGCATCATTCTGTACACACGGGTCAAGAACGGCGTCCTCAAGCGCGGTGATAAGATCCGTTTCATTCGCAGTGACCGCACGTTTGAGATTACCGATATCGGTCGCCTAGGGCCGAAGATGCAGAGTAGTGAAGACGGTCTGGCTGCTGGTGAGGTAGGCTATATCTGCGCTTCGATCAAGACCCTCCACGACGTCAAGGTTGGCGACACGATTACTTTGGAATCGCGTCCGGCCGATCCGCTGCCCGGCTTCCGTGAAATGAAGCCGATGGTCTATTGCGGTCTGTATCCATCAGGCGAAACGACCTACGATCAGTTGCGTGAAGCAGTCGAAAAACTGAGCCTCAATGATGCGTCCTTCGTCTGGCAGCCGGAAAGCGGAGGTGCGCTCGGCCACGGCTTCCGCTGCGGTTTTCTGGGCATGCTGCACATGGAAATTTGTCAGGAGCGCTTGGAGCGCGAGCACGATCTCGATATGGTGCAGACCGCACCGACCGTGACTTATCGAGTGAACTTGCGTGGCATCATGTTCCCCGATGGTGTGTCAAAGGTCATCGATATCACCACACCCGGTGAATTGCCCAAAGACGGTTATGATTCGATTGAGGAACCCCTGGTCGAGATCCACTTCTTTGTGCCTGCTGACCGTATCGGCAGCTTGATGCAGTTGGTACAGGAACGACGCGGTGAGTTCCTTAGGCAGGAATATCTTGGTCAGCACCGCTGTCGTTTGACCTACAAGATGCCGCTTGCCGAAGTCATTTTCGATCTGTTTGACCGCCTGAAATCGGTGACCCAGGGTTACGGTACGATGGACTATGAATTCGCCGGCTATCAGGTCGCTGATTTGGTGAAGGTGGACATCCTCGTCCATAACACGTCGTGTGAAGCGTTAGCGTTCATTTGCCACCGTACGGTCGCGGAACGCCGTGGCCGTTCGATTATCAAGAGTCTCAAGGAAGAGATTCCCAAGCATCTTTTCGAGGTCGCCCTGCAAGCGGCGATCGGCACCCGCGTGGTTGCGCGTGAGACGATCAAGAGCTACGGAAAAAACGTGACAGCGAAGTGCTACGGCGGCGATATCTCACGTAAACGTAAGCTCCTCGAGAAACAGAAAGAGGGCAAGAAGCGTATGAAGATGGTCGGCAGCGTCGAGGTGCCACAGGAAGCGTTCATGGCAGTGCTCAAGAGTCGATCAGACGAGACCTGAATCAGCGTGTTGGTGCTAAGCGGGTGGCGAGATGAAACCCGATAACGCCAGGAACTAATAGTCCATCGCGCAGTGGAACCCGATATAAGGCGGGATCAGGAATACGTTTTGTGCCCCAGGCGCCGTAGAAAAGGTGATCAACACCATGGTGCCGGACCACCGCGCAGCCGGTGAGAAGACCGTAGGCTTCGGAGGCTGCTGTTGTATCGCGGGTTAAATCGAGGGATCTGTAATTGGGTTTCCAGATCAGGCCATCGTCCGATATGGCATGCCAGAATCCATAGGTCGAGAACCAGTCGGTGGGAATGCGCTGGCGTTCGACTACGCTATCATTGCGAAACCACATGTCGAACCGACGCAGTTTGGCGTCGTACACGACGGCTGGCTGCTCACCGCCACCGAGTTCGCCGGTCTTGAACAAACTTGGCAGCGGGTTCACGGTTGGGAGGGTCAGATTCCAGCCGTTGTTGGTGTGCGCATAGCCGATACCAAAGCCGAGGGGACTGCGCGCCGCCGTTTCGGCATAACAGGTAAAATAGAGATGGATGCGACCATCCTTGATTACCGCGTCGGGATCGGCGACGGCACCATCAGCAAACCCGGCCATTGCGTGGAACGCCTGTGGTGCCGTCAGGATTAGACCGGCTTTGCCCTCCAGGCCCGGATGATGCCGGACGAACGTGCGGCCATCTGAGCTCCAGGCCAAGCCAATCGAATAGTATGGCGTGCCACGTCGGTCGGGACGTCTGGCGGCGGTATCGGTCTCGCGATTGCCGCCTGAGTAGAACATGAGGAAGCGTCGGTCGGGTTGGGCGCGCGGGTCTGGATTGCGAATGACCGATGGTGTTTCGACCTGTGTGTAGTCCCAATCGCCTGGATTGAGCCGCGATATGAGGACTGGCTTTTCCTGCGGAGTCCAGTGTACGGCATCACGACTTTCGGCGTATTTTATGACGATGCGGCCCTGGGTTCCAGGTGCGCTGGTATCCCAAATCGATGTTGAATACCAGGCCTTCCAGAGATTGTCGCTATCGTCGTAGAGGACACAGGGATCGGCTATCGCCAACTCGTAGGTGGTCCGTGGTGCGGTGTGTTTGATGGGAACCAGCAGTGGATTCATGGCGGACCGTTGCCACGTACAGGGTGTCGCGCTGACAGTGGTTTCCTCCACTGCCATGAGTGGCCATGCGGAAATGGAGGCAACGAAGACGAGTATGGTAGGTAGCACGTTCATAGTCCTTCTACGCAGTGTACGTAGGATCGTTACCGCGCAGGCGATGGCGATGCTGGGGCTGTGCTGTATGGCGAGGTTGGATGCGTCGGCCCAGTTGCTATGGTTTTGGCCGAGGCCGACATGATCACTGGACGGGTCGCCTATCTCTGCGCGTTCGATATCGCTCACGATGTTCCGCGTCCGTGGCCGACACGACTGCTGGGCTGCGATCTCAAGCCGTGGAAGATCGAATCGGGCAAACGTGTGCCGCGTACGTTGTCTTTTGATCGTCCGTTGTCGGCGGTGTTGCCGAATGCGAGTCGTCGTCTTGCCAATGGCGAGATGATCCAGATCGATCGCGTGGTGCGCTTGCTGCCGATTGGGGCGTTGTCAGTCGTGGTACTGGTGCCATTCCGCGTCGAACAGCTGTCAGACCTCGTCGTCTGGCACGACCTGTCTTTGGATGGGCGTCCGGTCTATGACGAAATTACCGCCCTCGCCACCGAGGCGCTGAGCGAACTGCGACCGCATCTTATCCGACCAGTCGAGCGTCTGGAAGACGGAGAGGCGTACACGGTCTTCTGCGTTGATTCCGCTAGTATGGGCGGATTTGATGGTCCCCCGTGGCTGGAAACCAACCGCCGGATGGTGGCGTCATTGCTGACCCAAGAAGAAAACGAAGAGGCGCTCTCGAGTGCTGAGGTTGATGAATCGACGACGCGATGGGTGAGTTACTATCGCCGTGATCTAACGGTGGTCGATTGGGATGCGGCATTGCTCGTTGATGAAGCGCCGGCTCTGGATGACGCTCTGCTGGTGCTGGAAGTTGCCAACGTCGAATTAACCGAGCTAGAATGTTACGATCGCATGCTCGATCGCGCTGTTGCGCATTGTTATCCAGATATTGGTGGCAGCTGGACGCGATCACGTGGCGAGGTCGTTCGTGAGCTAGGCGAGATCAGCGTCGATCTGGCGCGCATGCAGGACGAGCTCGAGAACGCCAGTAAGTTTCATGGTGACTTTCACCTCGCTCGTATCCATCGTTTAGCTACTGAACGGTTTCACCTACACGACTGGCAACATACCGTCGAATCGAAGCTCCGGACCGTCGATGGCATCTATCAACATCTCAAGAGTGATCTCAATGCGCGCTGGATGCTGGTGCTGGAAATCGCGATTGTTTTGCTGTTTATCATTGACGTGATCCTGATCTTTGCCGGGCCTCGGTGACGTGGTTGCCTAGACTGACTTGGCACTAGCCTGCGCGTATGCGCATCAGTGTTTCGGCGAAGCTGCCCTCCAAGATCCAAGCCCAGGTATGGTTCTTGCTGCCAGGGGGGAAAGGACCGCCTGGAATTGCCGAGCCGTTGCGTGAGGCGTTGAACGAACGGTTGCAACACAGCCCGTGTGCCGTTTTGCCAAGCTTGGGATTAGCGCCAACCCCATTCGTTGCTTTGGTAAAAATGCCGAACTGGTCGGATGCTGTCGAATGCAGGCGTCGTGGGGGTGCGATCGCCCGCCTGCTTGCCGCTGAACGTTGTGTTTCCGCTGCGCTGCATGTACCGACAGGATCGGAACCAGCCAAGATTGAACCGTTATTAATCGGTTTCGATCAGGGTTCATATGCGTGGGATCGCTACCAGGCTAAACCAACGACTCGGGTCACTGAATTGACGCTGATTGCGCCGGGTGGCTGGATCGCGGTTGCAAAATCTGCCACGGTAATGGCAGGTTGGATCGCCATGTGCCGTGATCTCATCAACGCTCCGGCGGCAGATCTGGGGCCGGATGAATTTGAAGCCGAGGCGCGGTGGGTAGCCAAAAACACCGGTCTACGCCTGCGTGTTCTCGACGAGGATGCATGTGCTCGTTTTGGCATGGGTTGTCTGTTGGCCGTTGGTCGTGCCAGTCCGCGGCGGCCGCGCATGCTCGTGCTCGAGCTTCCGGGAACGAAATCAGCCCAGCCGCTTGCGTTGTGTGGTAAAGGCGTCTGTTTCGATACGGGTGGTCTCAACATCAAACCGGCTGACGGCATGCTGCTCATGCGCAAAGATATGGGCGGGGCAGCCACGGTGCTGTGTGCTCTGGCCGCTGCAGCAGCTCATGGTCGTCCGACGCGCACGGTTCGCGCGTACCTGCCATTAGTTGAAAACTCCATTTCGGGTAATGCCTTCCGTCCTGGCGACGTGCTCAAAGCCATGGATGGAACCACCGTGGAGATTGCCAATACCGATGCGGAAGGGCGATTGATCTTGGCCGATGCTGTGTGTTTGGCGCGCAAAGAAGGGGCTGGAACGATCATCAGCGTTGCGACGCTCACGGGTGCCGCCATGACCGCCTTGGGGCGTATTCATGTTCCGCTGATGACGAGTGATGACGGATTGGCTCAAAGCCTGTTGGCATCGGCACTGAAGACGGGCGAAAAAATGTGGCGTTTGCCAATGGATGCTGAGCACCGCGCTTTGAATCGTGGCCAGGTTGCCCAGTTGACGAATGCGCCGTCTGGCGGTGAGGCTGGATGCATCACTGCGGGTGCATTTGTTGCTCATTTTGCCGGCGATGTGCCATTCGCCCATCTAGATATTTCCCCGACCTGTTGGATGGCGAAAGCCTGGGAATTGGGTCCGGTTGGTGCTACTGGCACGGCTGTAACAACACTCACCGACCGAATCCTGGAGTAGTCA
Source organism: uncultured candidatus Brocadiaceae bacterium (assembly GCA_964652775.1). Classification (GTDB taxonomy): domain Bacteria; phylum Planctomycetota; class UBA11346; order UBA11346; family UBA11346; genus UBA11346. The sequence continues at coordinate 127,641 of CAZZAM010000004.1, forward strand.
TGACAGTTCGGGTCAAGGTATGTGGTTTCACGCGGGCTGAGGACGTGCAGGCAGCGCTCGACGCTGGTGTCGATGCCATCGGTTTGAACTTAGCACGCGGCCCGCGACGGATCGAACTTGGGCATGCGGCGGGATTAGCGGCGCTGGTTCCACCGCTGGTGACTGCGGTGGCGTTGTTTGTCGATGCCACCGAAGATGCTATTTTACAAGCGATGCGGGTTACGCGTTGCTCTGCCGTACAATTGCACGGTGACGAGCCGGCTGAACTTGCCGAGCGCCTCCGTGAGTGGTATCCGGTCATCAAAGCTTTCCGCGTAGGCAGCGCAGCCGATGTCCTGCGCATCCGTGGTTACCCAGCCGATGCGTATCTGTTGGATGCTCAAGTGACGGGTCTGCATGGAGGTACTGGAGTTGGTTGGGATCACCGCTGGTTGGACGGGATTGATCTCGGAGCGCCGATCGTGCTGGCTGGTGGTCTGACACCGGTCAATATTGGCGCTGCAGTTGCTGCGGTGCGACCGTGGGCAGTCGACGTTGCATCGGGAGTTGAGAGTGCTGCGGGGATTAAAGATGCCGACGCCGTACGTCGGTTTATCGCCGCTGCGCGATCGGCCTGACTCGGTCCGATGCAATCGATACAGTCGCCTCCTCCTATTCCCCGAGACAAATCCCCAAATCCCGTGCCGTGGCAACCGTATCGCCATCGAGTGGGACGCTCTTCATGACGCTGATCGCCATCTTGATCGGTATGGCTTCCATGCGTGAGGGGGTGAAGCCGACCATGCAGCCGAATTTCTTTTCTTCGACCATGCGGATGGCGGCGGCGCCGTAGCGCAGGGCGATGAGGCGATCGAAGGTGGTTGGGCTGCCGCCGCGTTGCAGATGGCCCAGGACGAGCGAGCGGGTCTCGATGCCGGTACGTTCGTTGATGGCTTTGGCAACTTGTTCAGCGATGCCGCCGAGGCGGACTTCGCGGCCGAGCTCGGTGCCGACGGTTGCCATCGATCCACCGACCGGAGTTGCGCCTTCGGCGACGATGACCAGGCCCCAGCGTCGTTTGGTGGCGTAGCGGTGTTCGAGTGACTTGCAGACCGCGTCGATGCTGAAGGGGATCTCGGGCATGAGAATGACATGCGCGTTGCCGGCGATGCCGGAATGCAGGGCGATCCAACCGGCGTAGCGGCCCATCACTTCGACGACGAAGACGCGTTCGTGGGCTTCGGCGGTCGAGGTCAGTCGATCGATGGCTTCGGTGGCGACGGATACGGCGGAGTCGAAACCGAAGGTGACGGTGGTGCACGACACGTCGTTGTCGATCGTCTTTGGCACGCAGACCACGGGCATGCCTTTTTCGACGAAGCGCTGCGCGATCCGCATACTGCCGTCGCCACCAACCGCGATTAGGGCGTCGGCGCCGGTAGCTTTGAAGCGATCGATGACGCGGTCACTAATGTCGGCGAGAATCGTTTTGCCGTCCGGTGTGGCTGATGGATATTCGAAAGGATTACCCTTGTTGATGGTGCCCAGCATGGTGCCGCCCATAGCCGCGATGCCGCGCACCGACTCACGCGACAACGGGATGAGGCCACCGGGTTCGTCCGAGAGCAGACCGCTGTAGCCCTTGCGGATGCCGGTGACTTTCCAGCCTCGACGGATCGCCGACAGCGTGGCGGCACGGATGACGGCGTTGAGGCCAGGGGCGTCGCCGCCGCCGGTATTGATCATGATGTGCATGTGCGATGGTTACTCGTAGAGTACAAAACCTGCAGGTGGTTGCGGAGTTCTGTTTGGGTGATGATACGGTGCGCGTTCTTGGTTAGCACAGGATCCGTGCGCATACAGGCTTGGCAGTATGTGAGTGGCAAGCAGTCCGCCAAGAGGTCGGTGTCAGGACGGATGAGCGTTGGGTGGCCAACTGCCTGTGGACAGTACGGCATGACCGTGATCAATGCAGTCATGCGGACGCCGGAACATCCACTATCGCATCGTATGGCCTGGTTCATGTATCGCAGCGGGCTAGTACGATCTGCGTTTATACGGATTCTTGCATGCGCATAGCCTGGATTGCTGCTGGTGCCGGCCGCCTCTGGTGCGGAGCCTGTGCCCGCGACCTAGCCCTCGTGCGGGCGCTGACGGCTGTTGGCCATGAAGTCACCGTCATTCCCGTGTATTTGCCGCTGCGAACAGAGGGTGTTGATCCGAGTGCGGGGCAGCCGGTGATCTCCGGCGGGTTAGGAACCTGGCTACGTGAGCAGATGCCGCTGTACGATCGTTTGCCTCACTGGATTCATCGACTGCTGGCGGAGCGTGCTGTTTTGCGCGCTGTTTCTGCCTATGCAGGCGCGACCCAGCCAACGAAATTAGGACGGCTAACCGTCTCCATGTTGGAGGGCATGCACGGTCGGCAACGTGCTGGGGTGGATGAGTTGGTTGAGCATCTGCTGACGTTGCGACCCGAACGCATCCATCTCAGCAATAGTCTACTGCTCGGTTACGCGCCGACGTTACGTGAACGTCTTGGTGTTCCGGTGGACTGTTCACTTCAAGGCGAAGAGGTTTTTGTTCACGACCTTGGTTCGCCGTGGTCAGCGCAGGCTCAGCAGTTGATGCAGCTACATGCAGGCGCCATAGCGCGTTTTTGGTCGCCGCATCCGCGTCACGCTGCGGCCATGTCGGCGTGGCTGAGTGTCCCGCGTGACCGGATCAGCATCGTGCCACCAAGTGTCGAGCTCACGCAGCCGAGCGGAGTGGCCAGGCCACCGTCTGCCATCATCGGCCACCTCGGCGTGATGATCTGGAAGAAGGGGGCGGATGTGCTCGCGGCGGCGGCGCGGCAGTTGCCATCGCCTTGTCGCCTGCGCTTTGCAGGCCAAGAACCCGATCGTCGCTACGCACGCAGTCTGCGTCGCAGCTGTGCTGGACTCAGCGTCGAGTTTTTGGGTGAATTGTCTCCAGCAGCCAAGCGGCGGTTCTTTGCCGACTGCCGCATCGTGGTGATTGGTAGTCGTCATCCCGAAGAGCGTGGGATGGTGGCGCTCGAAGCTTTGGCTATGGGTGTGCCGGTGATTGCGCCACATGCCGGCATCATGCCTGACCTCGTGGCCAGCGGTGCGCTGCGGACGTATCGTCCCAGTGATGCCAAGGATCTCGCCCGGGTGTTGGCGACGGCGTTGGCCGATCCTGAATTGGATGCTCAGGTGTTGGCGGCACCGGATTGGATCGCGGCTCATCATGGACCAACCGTGGCGGCAGCGGCAGCGAGTGCGGCGTTGGGCAGAAATTAGAAATGAGAAGGAAGAAGGAAGGAATCGCTAGCAAAGCAACCAAACGCGTTTTCGTCCTTAATCCTTCATCATTTCGCCCCAACTCGCATGGTCCACGTAGGCTTAGACTAGCTTGCTACTAAGGGGTTGTTTGCCTCGTTGTGCGGTAAATAATTCCGTGGGGTAATCACATGGCTGTCGTCGGCTCAGTTGCCGTCGCGTCTTCGGTGGTGGTCCGCTGGTTGTTGCCAGTGGTCATTGCCGCAGCGGCATCGTGGGCTGGCTGGTGGTTTTTTGCGCACCAAACCGTGACGCTGGATCCTCGACTGCCGGGAAGCGATCGTCCAGCCGGCATGGCGGTGGTCGCACGAGTGAATCTGATGGGCAGCTTTACGCAGGGTACTGGCATACCGTTGGTCGAGTCTGAACCGCATACGTGGCCAGGCTTCCGTGGCAGTGCGGGCGACAACGTGGCGCGGAGCAACGCACTCGGCACGACGTTCCCACCCACTGGTCCACGCAAGGTCTGGTCATTGCCACTTGGTTTTGGTTATGCTGGTCCGGCGGTGGCCGAGGGTCGAGTCTATATTCTCGACTACGACCAGAAACGACAGGCCGACGCATTGCGCTGTTTGTCACTTGCCGATGGAGTCGAAATCTGGCGGCGTAGTTACGCCGTGAAGGTGAAATTCAATCACGGGATGTCGCGCACGGTGCCGGCGATCGGTGGTGGGTGCGTGGTTACTATTGGACCGAAGTGTCATGTTCTCTGCGTCGATGCGCGGAGTGGTGATTTTCGTTGGGGCATTGATCTCGTGCGGGATGTCGGAACCAAAGAGCCACCGTGGTACGCTGGCCAGTGTCCGCTCATTGATGGCAATCGGGTGATTCTTGCTCCGGCCGGGCCTGATGTACTGCTGATGGCGGTGGACCTCGGCACGGGAAAGCCGCTGTGGACTACGGCGAACACGCAGGGTTGGTCGATGACGCACTCGTCGGTGGTCAAAGCGACGTTATGCGGCCGCGAGGAGTTCATCTATTGTGGAAGCGGCGGTGTGGTTGGTGTCGATGCCCGTGATGGCCAGGTGTTGTGGCAGACCAACGCGTGGAAGATTAATATCGCCACCGTTCCGACACCAATTCCCTGCGGTAATGACCGTGTTTTTGTGTGCGGTGGTTACAATGCTGGTTCGGCCATGCTGAACATGCGCGAACAGGGCGGAAAGCTGGAGGCAGCGGTGCAGTGGCGTCTTCCGGCCAAAGAATTCGGCAGCGATCAGCAAACGCCGGTGCTGTTCGGCGACCGTATCTACGGTGTCATTCCCGATGGCCAACTCGTCTGCCTTGGTCTTGACGGCACCCGACTCTGGAGCAGTGGCATGAGCAACCGTTTTGGTCTGGGGCCATATCTGATCGCCTCCCAAGCCGTGTGGCTCTTGGATGACAACGGCACGCTGAGTGTGGCAGCAACCACCACGGATCATTTCGAACGCCTGGCCACAGCCAAGGTCCTCACTGGTCACGATGCATGGGGACCGATGGCTGTCGTGGGCAACCGCCTACTGGCGCGTGATCTTGACACCCTGGTTTGTTTGGAGGTGAACCCATGAGCGAAACTCCAGCGCCACCCAACAACGTCCCGCGACGAAAATTGCTGCAGATCGGCATTGCTGGCCTTGGCATCGGCATTGCCAGTGCAGCTGCGTGGGCCGCCGGACGGCGTGAGCCGGATGGCGAAGTGTTGTACAACGACACCGCCTGGCGGCGCACCGATCCAGCGCTCATCCGCTATCGTGAAGTCGAGCGCATTCCCACCGGTTTGCAGCGTCCACGCGCTCTGGCGATTGCGCACGACGGCACACTGTACATCGCCGGAGACCGTTGCGTCGTATCGATTGCCCCCGAGGGCAAACGCCGCTCCGAAGTGGCCTGTGCGGACGCTCCGCGTTCATTGGCGATCACCACGGATGGCACCGTTCTGGTTGGATTGCGTGATCGCGTCCAGCCGATCAGTAGGGATACTGCGGGTCCGACCTGGGAGGCCTTGGCTGTCGATGCGCAGATCACCGGTCTTGCAGCACATCCATCCGGTGATGTGTATGCCGCTGATGCCGGTGGGCGGGCATTGTGGCGTTTCCGTGATGGCAAGGCGCTCAACCGGATTGGCGGTGAAGGTGATCACGAGTTTATTATCCCCAGCCCGTACATGGATGTGCAGATTGGCCCCGATGGCTTGGTCTGGGTGGCCAACACCGGTCGCCATCGCTTGGAGGCCTACGATCAGCAGGATCATCGCGTGCGCATGTGGGGAGCCGAAGGCTTCGCGATCGAACGTTTCTGTGGCTGCTGTAATCCCGCTGATTTTTCCGTGTTACCAGATGGTCGTTTCATCACCAGCGAGAAGGGACTGCCACGGGTGAAGCGTTACGCCGCAGATGGTCGCTTTGAGTGCGTGGTCGCAGCGGTTGAGACGTTTGCGCCGCAAACCGTCGGGCTGGATATCGCGGTGGCTGCTGACGGTCGCGTGCTGATCCTCGATCCGATTGAAAAGGCCGTACGGATCTATGTGGAGAAGAACGCATGAAGGATCGCCGCAGTTTCTTGCGTTGGTTTGCGCTCGGCGCTCTGGCCACCGGCCTGGCGACGTTAATCACCAGACGTGGCACAACCCCATCGAGTGAGACCTGTGTAAATCAGGGGCTCTGTCGTGGTTGTGGTGCTTACGATGGCTGTCATCTGCCACAGGCCTTGTCTATGAAGCAGGAGCTGCGGCGATGAACTTCACCCGCCGCGACATGCTGCGAGGCATTGGCATCCTGGCAGTGGCGTCGGGAGTTGGCGCTGCGGCGCATGGCGTACCAGGACCACGGACCGTGTGGCAGATCGATCCGCACAAGTGCACCCAGTGCGGACGCTGTGCTCATACGTGCGTGCTGACACCATCAGCGGTGAAATGCGTTCACGCGTATGCGGTATGTGGTTACTGCGACCTGTGCACCGGATTCTTCGAGGCCGAAGCCAATGGACTCAACACTGGCGCCGAGAATCAACTCTGCCCAACCAACGCGATCCAACGCCGTTTTGTCGAAGATCCGTATTTCGCTTATCACATTGACGAAAGCGCCTGCATCGGTTGCGCGCGCTGCGTGAAGGGCTGTTCATCGTACGGAAACGGCTCGATGTTTTTGCAGATCCGCCATGATCGCTGCGTCAACTGCAACCAATGCTCGATCGCCAGTGACTGTCCAGCGCAGGCCATTCACCGCGTCCCAGCCGATCAGCCCTACATCCTCAAGACGAAACCGGGGAAGGCGTGAGCCGAATTGCGACGCTCAGCAAGTGGCGTTGCTCCGCCGTGCGCTGGGTCGCATTGCTGATGCTGGTGGCGTTTGCTTGTGCCGAGGAACGTTTCCCGCCGCCTGACTTCAGTCCCGGATATACGATTCCATCGACCACCGTTCCTGGGCCACGCGCCGAGTGGCTGGCGGTTCTCGATGTGGTACTGCTTGCCCTGGCACTTGGCCTCGCGGGTTGGGCAACCTTGGTCAAACGCTCGCGCACTGCCGCGGTCTGGATCGCCGTTGGCTCCTTGCTGTGGTTTGGTTTTATGCGCCAAGGCTGCGTCTGTTCGATCGGTTCGATCCAAGATGTGACCCGAGCCGCGGCTCAAGGCGGGGGACTGAGTTGGGTTGCGGCGGCATTCTTTTTTCTGCCGCTGGCGACCGCCTTGATTGCTGGCCGCTTGTTTTGCAGCGGCGTCTGTCCGCTCGGCGCGATCCAGGATTTGGTCCTCGTGCAACCGTTGCGGCTGCCGAGTTGGCTGAGCGGATTTCTCAGCCTGTTTCCCTACGTCTATCTGGCATTGGCCGTCGTGTGGGCCGCAACTGGAGCCGCCTATGTCATCTGTGCGTACGATCCGTTTGTCGGCTTCTTCCGCTTCGGTGGACCGGCGTGGCTGTTGATTGCCGGTGGTGGTCTCTTGTTATTGGGCACGGTAGTTGGTCGGCCATACTGCCGTTTTTTGTGTCCGTATAGCGTGCTGTTGCGCTGGTTATCCCCGTTATCGCGCTGGCGCATCCGCATTCATCCGAGTGCCTGTACGAACTGCCGTCTGTGTGAAAATTCCTGCCCATTTGATGCGATAGCCATGCCTGTGCAGACTGCTGCGCCGCGTCCATCGCGTGTGCTGTTGGCGGTACTAGTGCTCGCCGCCCCGCTGTTGGTTGCGCTTGGTGGATGGCTGGGTTGGCGCTCGGGTGACACGCTTGCTGGTCGCCATGCGACGGTTGCGTTGGCGGAGCGTATCCGTGCAGAGGACGCCGGCACCGCTATGAGCGCAAACGATGCGGCCGAATCCTTCCGCCGAACCGGTAAACCGACGGAAGCACTGTTTGCCGCCGCTGCGGACGTTCGCCAACAGACCAATATGTACGCAGCCGCCGCCGGTGCGTTCCTGGGACTCGTCGTCGCCGTGGGATTAATTCGCCGCAGCCGACGTCAGCACCAGACCACCTACGAAGCCGAGCCAGGAACTTGTTTGTCGTGTGCTCGTTGCCTTCCCGATTGTCCAGGCGGACTTCCAGCGGTGACCACATGAGGCGCATTCCCTGGCTAGTTATCGCGGTTATTGCTGGGCTTTTCTCGGTTATGATCACAGCGGCGATGATCGCCAATCTGAGTCACCTGCGCAGTGCAGATCCGCTCCGGAACGGTGATCTAGCGGCTTTGAAAGCGGAGCTCGCCCAGCATCCCAAAGACGAAGCGCTGAAGACCAAGATCCGTGAACACGATGCCGCGGTTCGCAGTCGTTGGTTTAGTAGCGTTGCGGTCGGCCAACGCGGAGCTTGGTTGTTATTGCTTGGTGTCGCACTGACCGTGCTGGCAGTAAAACAGGGTCTCCGTGCGCAGGAGGCTCCATTTGACCCGCGACCAGTCCCGCCGCCGAATCCCACCCGCGTTGTGGCGATGTCACGCTGGGGCTTGGCCGCCGGTGGGATCGTGCTCGCCATAGGACTGTTGCTACTCGGTGGCCAACCAACACCGGAGTCACAGTCAAGCGGCGAGGTCACAGTACGCTCGCAGCCGTCGCCCGCAGAGTTGGCGCGGAATTGGCCAAGCTTTCGTGGCTCGGCGTCCGGGCTAGCCGCTGGTGCGGCGCCAATTGCATGGGACGCAGTCGCTGGCACCGGAGTTCTTTGGAAAATTGAACCACCACTGCCGGGACTTTCATCTCCAGTAGTCTGGGGCGATACCGTGTATGTGAGTGGATCAGATGGTAAAAACCAGGAGATATCAGCGTATGCCAGCGCCACTGGCGACCGGCGTTGGTCGTGTCGAATTCCGCTGCCAGCGGGCGCTGTCGTCGAAGCCTACGAGGCAACTGGGCATGCGGCACCAACGCCAGTAACTGACGGACAGGTGGTGGTTGGCGTGTTTGCTTCTGGGGTGCTTGCTGCGGTATCCTGTGATGGCCGTCTCCTGTGGAGTCAGTCGCTCGGCATACCAGATAATTCGTACAGTCTCGCTGCGTCGCCGGTGATTTGGCAGGACCGCGTGATTATGCAACTGGATCAGGGCGCGGTCGAAGACGGTCGCTCGGCTCTATTGGCATTCGATCTCAGCAACGGACGGAAATTATGGCGCACGGCGCGACCGGTTGCCGCTTCATGGGCTTCTCCGTTGGTGACAACATTGGCTGGGCGCGCGCAAGTAATCACCTGTTCTGATCCGTGGGTAATTTCCTATGACCCTGCGCAAGGACGAGAATGGTGGCGAGCCAAAGTTCTTTCCGGCGAGGTGTCGTCGTCGCCCACGGTTGCCGGTGGATGTGTCATCGCCGTAAAACCCAATGCTGAATTGGTGGCGATTCGTCCTGATGGCAGCGGCGATGTGACGGCAAGTCACATCGCATGGCGTGGCGAAGACTCAGTTCCTGATATGTCGAGTCCAACTGGTGACGCAACAATGTTGGCATTATTCAATGGTGACATGTTGTGCTGTGACGCCGTGACAGGGACAAAACTCTGGCAGCATCCAGGCACTAACGCGGTGATTGCATCGCCGATTATTGCCGACGGAAGACTCTACGTCATCGACGAGACTGGTTCGACGACTATCTTTGCTTGGGACCGGAGCTTGAAAGTCCTCGGTACGGCGCACTTCGGCGAGAAGATTTCATCAACACCGGCGGTGGTGGATGGGCGCATCTATGTACGCGGCGACAAGCATCTCTTTTGCATCGGTTCAGCGCCGTGACGGCAACCATTGATCTCACAGCAGTCGATTCGGCCATCGCGCGTCACGGTGGAAAACCGGATGCGTTGATTCCATTGTTACAGGATCTCCAGCGCCATTACCGTTGGCTGCCACCGCCAGCATTGGCGCGACTGTCCGAGTTGACCGGCATTCATCCGGTATCCGTTGCCGGAGTCTCGACATTTTACGATCAATTCCGCCATCGGCCGGCTGGACGTCATCTCATTCATATTTGCCACGGCACTGCCTGCCACGTCAAGGGTTCGCAACAAATTGAAGCCTCGTTGCGCCGTCACCTGAAACTCAGCGATGATGCCGACACCGACGCCAAGGGCGTGTTTACCATCCAGCCGGTTGCGTGTTTGGGATGTTGCACGTTGGCGCCGGTCGTGCAGTGCGCTGGCGCGACCTATGGCCATCTGACTCCGGAAAAAGTCAGCGGCATACTTGACGATGTCTTGGCGCGGGAACGTGCCGGTGTGATCGTGCCACAGGCATCTGCGATCGGTGGTGGCGGCGGACCTGAATTGCGGGTTGGTTGTGGCTCGTGCTGTCTCGCCAATGGCAGTGGCGAGGTGAAGCAGGAAATGGAACGCGAGTTGACCCGCCTCGGTCGCCAGGCGATCGTGCGTCCGGTTGGCTGTGTCGGTATGTGTCACCGCACGCCGCTGGTCGAAGTCGCTGATGCACATGGTGTGGTCAGTAGCTATGGCAATGTCGCGGCAGCAGATGTTGCGGCGATCGTACGTCGCCACCTGCCCCCGCGTAGTTTTGCCGAGCGAATCAGGCGTATTGCCGTTGCCATGATCGATAAACTCGCTGGCGAAGAAGGTTCGGCTACTGTTGATCGTTTGGCGTTAGATCAGCGCGATCCGCATTTGTGCGGATTTCTTGGCCCGCAGCGACGTATCGCAACGGAGCACAGCGGTGAGATCGAGCCGCTTAACCTCGAAGCATGGTTGGCGAAGGGGGCGTTCTCGGCGTTACGTCAGGCTCTGGCGACCGATCCAACGGCGATCATTACGTGCATCAGTGCGTCTGGATTGCGTGGTCGCGGCGGCGCTGGATTTCCCACTGGCCGCAAATGGGCGGCAGCGCGGGCGGCGGCCGATCCGCTGCGTTATGTGGTGTGCAACGGTGACGAAGGCGACCCCGGCGCATTTATGGACCGGATGATTCTTGAGTCGTTCCCATTCCGTGTCCTGGAAGGGTTGGCTATCGCCGCCCATGCGGTCGGTGCGCGGGAGGGAATTCTCTATATCCGTGCTGAGTATCCGTTGGCGGTGACGCGGATCCGCGAGGCGATTGAGCGCTGTGCCTCATTACTTGCGCCGCTCCGCCTGCGGGTCGTCGAAGGCGCTGGTGCCTTCGTGTGTGGCGAAGAAACAGCGCTGATTGCATCGGTTGAAGGTCAACGTGGCACACCGCGTCTGCGTCCGCCGTTTCCAGTTGAATCGGGGCTGTGGGGCCATCCGACCTGCGTCAACAATGTTGAAACTCTGGCCCTGGTGCCGTGGATTGTGACCAACGGCAGTGCGGCATTTGCCGCGGTCGGAACGAAAGGTAGCACCGGAACCAAGGTGTTCGCGTTGGCGGGCAAGATTAAACACGGCGGCCTGATCGAAGTACCGATGGGCACTAGTCTGCGCACGATCGTCGAGGACATCGGTGGTGGCGTTGCCAATGGTGGGCAATTCAAGGCGGTGCAAATAGGTGGGCCGAGTGGAGGTTGTATACCGGCAGAACTGTGCGATTTGCCGGTGGATTATGACGCCCTTGCTGGAGCTGGTGCGATCATGGGCTCCGGCGGATTGGTCGTGCTTGATCAGCGTGACTGCATGGTCGACATCAGTCGCTACTTTCTCCACTTCACCCAAGAGCAATCGTGCGGCAAATGCACGTTCTGTCGCTTGGGTACCAAGCGCATGCTCGATATCCTTGATCGCCTATGCACCGGTCACGGCAAAGCTGCCGACCTAGTCAAGCTTGAAGAGTTGGCCGGACAGGTACAGGCATCCAGTCTGTGTGGACTTGGTCAAACCGCGCCGAATCCGGTGCTGACGACGCTACGTCATTTCCGCAGTGAATATGAGGCACATATCGCCGGGCGCTGTCCGGCGGGACGTTGTACGGCGCTGATTCGCTATCAGGTCACAGATACTTGTACCGGCTGCAGTAAATGCGCCCAAGTGTGTCCGGTTGCGGCAATTCCGTTCACGCCCTATCAGCGTCACCGCATCGACGTCGCGGCCTGCACCCGTTGTGATCAATGTCGGACGATCTGCCCCGAACGCGCCATCGAGGTGGTCTCATGACTGCTTCACATGCTGTGGCCGCTCCATGAAACTGCGCATCGACAACCGGGACGTTGAAGTCGCTGAAGGCGCGACCGTGTTGGAGGCCGCTACCAAGGCTGGCATCGCCATTCCCACGTTGTGTCATCTTCCGGGTAAACCCTGTCAAACGTCGTGTTTGGTGTGCGTGGTGCGCATTGACGGCGGCAAACGGCTGGTGCCGTCATGCGCGACCAAGGCGCGTGAGGGGATGCATGTGGATAGCTCGGGTCCGCAGATCCGCGCCGCTCGCCGCACGGCGCTCGAGTTACTGTTCGGCTATCATTACGGCGATTGCCTGGCCCCATGTGAAACGGTGTGCCCGACGCAATTCGATGTGCCCGAGTTGATCCGCTTGGCCAAGTCGTGGCAGCTTGAAGAAGCCATGTTGGTGATGTTGGAGCGTGCCGCTTTACCTGGTGTTTTGGCCCGGGTATGCCCAGCACCCTGCGAGCGTAGTTGTCGCCGTCAGCAAGGTGATGGTTCGCTGGCAGTTCGTTCGGTCGAACGCTTAGTGGCAGACGCGGACCTGGCGGCTGGGTGCGTGTTGCCGATATGCCGGAAAGACAGCGGTAAGCGCGTCGCCATCGTTGGTGCTGGCCCAGCGGGATTGGCCACCGCATTTCATCTGCGTCGTTTCGGTCATGCCTGTGCGCTCTTCGATGCGGCACCGGTTGCTGGCGGCGCGTTACGCAATGCGCTGCCCGAGGAAGTGCTGCCAGCCGCCGTACTGGATGCCGAAGTATCGCGGATTCTCCGCCTTGGTGCCACGTTCCATGGAGGTCGTCGGTTGGGCAGCGATCTTGTGCTGAGCGATCTGCGCCGCGATTATGATGCGGTAGTCCTAGCGCTGGGCGTGATTGACGCCGAGCAGGCAAAGGCGCTTGGACTCGCCTACGCCAAGAACGGTTTGGCCGCAGCCAGCGGCAGTGGCGCAACGGCACAGCCAGGCATTTTCGTAACCGGATCGGCGATGTTGCCAGCTCAACAAGCTGTGCGTGCGATTGCGTCCGGACGCGGTGTCGCCGTGGCGGTGGATCGTTTCCTGGCTGGTGCCGAGCCGCAGGCTGAAGGCCGCGGTTGGTCTGTGCGGGTGGGCAAGATTCCTGCTCCTGATCTCCAACACATGATTCGTTTGGCTTCAGCGAGTCCTCGCCACGAACCTTCGCCCGGTGGTTGTTTGGAGGAAGATGCGGCCAAGGACGAAGCCTCGCGTTGTCTTGCGTGCTCCTGTTCCAGCCGACATGACTGCACGCTGCGTCGCTACGGTGATGAGTACCAGGCCGAACCGGCTCGATTCCGCTCGCCTTTGCCGCCACTCCAGCGTGATGACAGCCATCCCTTGGTAAGTTATGAACCGGGTAAGTGCATCGCCTGTGGAATTTGCGTGAGCATTGCTGCTGATTATGGTGAACAACTCGGACTCGGCTTTGCCGGTCGCGGTTACACCATCCAGGTTGCCGTGCCGCTGGGCGGCTCGATGCGCGAGGCGCTGCAGGTGTCAGCCGTCGCCTGTGCGGCAGCTTGTCCAACCGGTGCCATTGCGGTAAAAGCCCAGGCATGCCCACCCTGACAGCGAGCGGATTAGTTAAACGGCACCTTGGTGCAGGCCGTGATATCCTTTCGCATCTCGACCTGACGGTACATTCCGGCGAGACGGTGGCGATTCTTGGCCCATCGGGCTCAGGCAAGAGTACGCTGCTGCATTGTCTGGGCACGCTGGATCGTCCCGACGCTGGCTGCATTCGCCTTGGCGATACCGATCTGCTCGCTTTGACCGGCGAAGATCTGCGGCGGTTTCGTGCGCAACGACTGGGCCTTATTTTTCAAGAGCATCATTTGCTGCCGCATCTGAGTGCGCTTGAAAATGTGCTGGTGCCGCCAGGTGCTCAGCTGGGATCTGCCCAGCGTTTGTTGAACCGTCTTGGCCTGACCCATCGCGCCAATGCGTTTCCAGCGCACTTGTCTGGCGGTGAACGTCAACGCGTGGCCGTGGCCCGGGCGTTGATCAATGCGCCGCACATGCTGCTGTGCGACGAACCGACCGGCAGCCTGGATCGGGCCACTGGAGTTGAAGTCGCTGGGATCATCTTCGAGTTGGCTGCCGAGGTAGGTGCGGTTGTAGTAATTGCGACACACGACGACGTGCTGGGGTCACGCTGCGCACGTCGCCTGCATCTGAACGACGGCGCGTTGGCATGAAGATCATCACCCTTGCCTGGCGAGCGGCGCGGTACCACCGTGGCCTCGCCGGAGCTGCCGCAGTTGGCGTGGCGATCAGCACCGCGGTAATTACTGGGGCATTGTTGTTGGGGGACAGCCTGCGTGCGACCCTGAGACAGCAGTTGGATGCGCGTCTGGGCAATGTGGGTCAAGCGATCATTGCGCCGCGATCAGTAAGTCCGTCATTGGCAGACACACCCGGCGCCGCTGGCATCCGTTATCTTGATGGCACTGCGGCCAGTGAAGATGGAGCAACGATTCCGGCCCGCGTATTGGGTGTTGATGAACGCAGTCATCTGTTGTTTTCTGATTTACCACCGTTGCCTCCACGCACTGCGGCGGTCAGTCCTGCTCTGGCTCGTGATCTGCATCTCCACGTTGGTGATGGGTTGTTGGTCGCTGTGCGGATTGGTCAGCAGTTACCGGCTGGGTCCGCATTTGCTGAAACGCGTCACGAACGCCTGCAGCGGCGCATGCGCGTCACCATTGCTGCGATCTTGCCCGATCCCGGCGTTGGCGGATTCAGTCTTGATCCCGGCCTCGATGCGCCGCGCAGCGTGTGGCTTGATCGTACCTGGCTTGCCGGCGTTCTCGGTGAAGACCGTATCGATGTCATCCTTGGCGATGCCGATACGCGACTTGATCTAGCGGCGCAGGTTGCGTTGACCGATCTCGGAATCCGTCTCGTCAACGATGTGAAACTCGGACAGGTGACCGTACAGAGCGATGGGCTGGTCATGGCGCCGGGATTGGCTTCGGCCGTACGCGGTGCGGCAAAGGCGTGTGGTAGTACTGCCGAAGCGAACGCGATTCATCTGGCCGATCGTATCGTGCGCGATGGTGGTGGTGAAGCGTCGTACGCGTTGATCGCTGCGCGTGAACGTACGGGGATTACCAAGCCAGCATCTGACAGCATCGATCTGTCAGCCTTGCTGTCCGACAGCATCACTCTGTCAGCCTGGCTGGCGGAAGATCTTGGCGCTGCAGTTGGCGATCAGTTACGCGTGCAATTTCCACTCGCTGGCGACCGCATGGAAGAGGTGCGTCTGCGGGTGGGATTGATAATTCCCGACGACCTAGCCGCCAACGATCCCGCCATCGTTCCAGTCGTTCCTGGTCTCACCGACGCCGAGCGCATCGAGAATTGGGATCTGCCGTATGCCATTGCATCGACGCGCATCACGTCTCGGGACGATGCGTGGTGGGCCGCACATCACACCGCCCCCAAAGCGTTCGTGCATCCGTCGGTGTTACAACGATTGTGGGCCATGGGACCACTCGGCAGTGCTGGACCGTGGATTTCTGGTCTGCGCGTGCGTCCGCCAGCCGGCGAAGATCTAACGGCATTTTCTGATCGTTTATCATCTGCAGTGCGATGCGCTGTGGCGCCAGCAGATGCCGGCCTGTCGGCGCAGCAGGTGCGGCGACATGCTGAGTCTCGTGCACAGGGTAACGCTGATCTCGGAGGGTTGTTTCTCGGTCTCGGTATCGTGGTGATCTGCGCTGGACTCGCGCTAACTGCGGCTCTGGTTCGCTTACAGATTTGTCAACGCGCAACTGAAGTCGGCGTTCTCTTGGCGTGTGGTTGGAGTACCGCCGCGGTGCGTTGTTTGTTGCTCATGGAGGCAGTGACCATCAGTGCGTTTGGTGCGGTGCTCGGCACGATGCTGGGTGTGGGATGGGCTCGTCTGCTCATTCTGTTGCTGTCCTCTGATTGGGCAGGCACAGCGGTTGCCGTGCCGTTGACCCTGTACCTCAGTCCGAGTTCCATGCTGATCGGTGGATTCATCGGTCTGGTGACGGGAACAATGGCTGCAGCGTGGGGTCTGCGTGCGCTGTTGCGGCAAGAACCTGGGACCTTGCTGATTGGATCCCGTACGCCGTCCGCCAACACGGAGCGGCGTTGGCGTGTGCCACTCGTTTTCGCTGAAGCACTGCGCTTTCCTGGGCGCAGTTTCCTGGCCATCGGCTTGATGGCTGCTTCAGCAGCAATCCTGATTCTCGTAGCGGCACAGCGACGCGGCGTGAGTGAGGTCGGCCGCGATGGTCCGACCGGCGGCTACGCGATGCGCGTCACCACGGCCTTACCGATTCCTGAAAATCTCGCGAGTCCGACTGGGCGCGCACGCCTCGGTTGCACGCCTGAAGAAGAACGTGTCTTAGCCGACATGCAGGTTGCTGCATTCCTGGTCGGTCCCGGTGAAGATATCTCGTGTCGTAATCCTGCGCGTCCATCCCAGCCACGCATGCTGGGATGTTTGTCGGCAATGAGTGGCTTTGGTGTAACGGCCACGGCTTGGGAATCGTTGTCTGTAGGAGGTGATCCAATTCCGGTTCTTGGTGATGCCGATAGTTTACGTTGGACGCTGGGCATTGGTTCCAGTGGCACGGCTCGGGTGACGATCCGAGGCAGCGAACGCGAAGTGCGGATCGTTGGCGCGTTTCCAGGCAGCGTATTTGCGGGCGAGTTGGTTATGGGTGAAGCTGCATTTCGCCGGTGTTTTCCGTCCGTTACTGCGCCAACCTATTTTCTGCTCCAGCTTCCTGCCGAGCAGACTGTCGCGGCGGCCACGATCCTACGCCGTCGGCTGGCTGGTTTTGGGGTCGAGGTGCGAGCGACGGTCGACGTCGTGACCGCCCAACTCGCGGTCCGCGATGCGTACCTGTCGCTGTTTCTGGCGCTGGGCAGCCTCGGCTTATTGATTGGTGCCGGTGGTCTTGCGGTCGTGTTTGCACGTAGTGCTTTGGAACGGCGTGCAGAACTAGCCTTGTTGGCTGCCCTTGGTCATCGTCCTAGTCTGATCCTGTTTGCCGGTCATACGTTGTTGTTGGGCCTTGGCCTGGTCGTCGGTCTCATCCTGGCAGCAGGTGCAGTTGCGCTTGGTCCTCCGACCCACGGGGCTTGGATGGCGGCTTGTCCAGCTGTTGTAGCCGTGGTGCTGACCGCCGTGCTGACCGCAGCCGTGGCAGCACGGCGTTGCGCAGATCAGGATTTGGTGCAGGAATTGCGACGTGAGTAAGCTTCGCCTCAGCGCGCTTATCGTTGCTATCCTCCTGGCAGCATGGATAGGCGTGGTGATGACGCGCTCTGAGCCTGTTCTTCCGACGCCGCGCTCCACGCTGCCGACCCATCAGCCGCCGACGGCGTCGTTGCCTGCTACGGTTGCGCCATGTGAACGGGTTGATTGGCCGTCCTATCGCGGTTCTCCAGCCCTAGCGGGCACAGCGAGATCTCTTCCTGGAATTCCAGTGCGAAAATGGTCCTGGGAGGCTGGAGCCTCCGTCATTGCCACGGCGGCTATTGTCGGTGATGGCGTCTTTGTTGCGACCCAGCGCGGCGTTTTGGCGCGATTACGCTTGCGGGACGGCCACGAAATGTGGCGACTGCCCGGCGGAGCTCCGTATGTCGGCAGTCCGCTTGTCGTAGACGGTACAGTCTATGTCGGGGATGAAGACGGAGTTGTTCGTGCCGTTGATGCTGCGAGTGGCGCTCTCCGCTGGTCACGTGACCTTGAAGCAAAAATCATGGGCTCGCCGACGGCTGCTCCGACATCGATACTGATTGGCACATACGGGAATGTCCTGTTGCGACTCGCCGTCAATGACGGACACACGTTGTGGTCGGTCAACAGCGATAGCTACGTGCACGCGACTGCGGCGGTGGTCGGCGACTGGGTTGTATTTGCTGGATGTGATGCCGATGTGCATTGCCTGGACATGTCCGATGGCAGTCAACGTGGTCACTATCCAGGAAAGGATCCTTACGCAGCTGCGCCAGCATGCGTGGGCAACACAGCCTGGGTTGCATCGCACAGCGGAACCGTTGCGGCCCTGACGTTGCCTGCGGTCACGGTGCGTTGGCACAAGCCAGGCGGGATAGGCGAGATTACCGAGGCCGCAGCCGCAGATGGCATTCATGCCGTATTTGCGGGAGGTGCTGGCGCCTTGGTGTGCTTAGCCGCTCGTGATGGCGCGTTGCGTTGGACGGTTCGTCTGGGAACCGGAGTTCGAGCGCCGCCGGTGATCTGTGGCGATCAGGTCATCCAGGGTGCCGAGGATGGCGTGCTACGTGGCTTGGACCTGAGCGATGGCAAGGAACGCTGGCGCTTTGCTGCTGGCGGAGCAATCCGCGCTGGGGCAGCGATCGCTGGCCCGTGGTTGATTATTCCGACTACCGATGGAGCGGTGCACGGTTTGTGCGCTGAATCAACATCGTCTGGGCCCTAGCCTGGGATCGCGGCGTCCGGGGTTTGATGTAGCCCACTTGCGCAGTCGGTTACGAGACGAATGGTTGCCGCTCCTAGCAGCTGAGAGGCTTCCATGCTTGCGTCATTTAATGCATTCGTCCTGCGCCATATCGCCACGATTGAAATGATCGGTGTGCTCATGCGAATTACCTGTTTTGGCATGATGAGCTTTATGAACAAGGATAGCCCCTTTCTCTTCGTGTGGATATTCAATACCATTGACGCAATTATGTTGTCATGGTGCTCGGTGCTGCGACGAGACCGAGCCTACACCACGCTCAATGTTTTTTGGATACTCGTTGGCATTAACGGCATCGTGCAGGTGACGCGGGCGGCGCACTGAGAACCGTGGCGATGATTACGGCATCAAGTTGCTGAATGGGGCAAGTGACGTTGCGCGGCTCACCAGCAACAATGTTTTTTCGCTGACGGCAGACTAGCGAATGCTGTGGGTTTCTGTCTCGAAGCGGGACTGTCGCGTCAGTAACTGCGCTATTTGATTTCTACCGCGACCACGTCCCCTTTGGCGTTGCGGCAGAAGATGCGGCCACCGGCAATGGCAGGGGGTGTCCAGCATCTACCGGTCAATACCTGACCGCGGGTGACTTCTTTGAATGCGTCTGGGCTGGCATTAGCGATGACGAGTTCTCCTTTTTCACTGAGGATTACCAGGCGGTTTTCGTTAGCGACTAAGGTGCCCTGGCCGATGCCTTTTTGCTCCCACTTCACGGTGCCATCGGTCCACGATACGCAACGCAGCATGTTTTCGTCATAGCCATAGATGTAATCGCCAATGAGTACCGACGGACTCATTTTGGTACGCAGTGATTGATTCTTCCAAATTTCTTTTGGTGTGCCGCTGGCGAAATCAAACATGCCGCTGCCAATGCCATAGCCGGTGCTGATGCAAATCTGGGTTCCGCGAATGAGTGGGTCAGCTGCGTTGACATCATATTTCGACTTCCAGGGAATATCCCACAAGATGCCGCCGTCTGATTTGAGCATGAAGAGTTTATCAGCGGAAAATACGGCGAATTGACGGTTGGCTGGCGTGCCAAGCGCAACCACAGTTGCGTAACCGGCCTTACCGGGTCCACTCTTCCACGCCACTGCTCCGGTTGCAGCGTCAAGACAAACGCCGGCCTTACCGACGTTCAAATACACTTTACCGTCCAGTACGAGTGGCGAGCTGGCAAAGCCCCAGGCCGGTTTCTCGGCGCCCAGTGATGAGGCGAGGTTGACATTCCAGGCAACGGCTCCGGTCGTGGCATCCAGGCAGTACGCGGCACCATCCTTGCTGAGTCCGTAGACTTTGCCGTTGCTGCATGTCGGAGTAGCGTTGGGACCACCTTCATAGCCATTCGCTGACAGCTTGGCTGGAAAGGTAAAGTTCTTCCAACCGGCAGCGGGTTTACCGGTGGCGGCATCAAAACAACATACTGAATCTTGATCGTCCGTGTTACCGACTGTGTACGCGCGTCCTTTGGCGATGGCGATCGCGGCGAAGCCGGTTCCTACGTTCGCCTTCCAAGCAACAGCGGGCCCGTCCTTGAGTTTCGCAAACAGTCCGGCATCTGCGGAAATACCCGTGTGGTGGGGACCCCGGTATTGGGGCCAGTCTAGCTCGGCGGTGGTTGCAGCAGACAGAGAAACCACACAGACCGTGGAAGTTAGCAGTATGCGCAACATGAGATGCTCCTGGCGGTGCGAGATTGCGGCAGTTGATCGGGTCAAGACCGAAATGGAAGCCACGGTCGACAGATGAAAGTCAGTGCCGTCGTGCACGTTGGGCGGCACGTTCGACGAGTGCCATTTCCCGACCAGCGTCTGCAATCCGACCCAAGTTGACAAGAAAAGCGGCTCTTTCGTCGGCTGGAATGCTGGCCATTAATTGATTTTGCAGGGCCATCGCTATTGGCTTAACGCGTTTATAGACTTCCTGACCCTGAGTGGTGGCAACCAAGACGTTACAGCGTCCATCGAGTTCGTGGTTGGTGCGTGCAATCAACTTGGCGCCTTCCATACGCGACACCAGCGAAGCGATGGTGTTTTCGTCACTTGCCATGAGTTCGGCCAGGATGCGTTGAGTGACGTCTGTGGGATGCTCGACCAGCCAACGCAGGACGGTGAACTGATCAGGGGTGCAGGTATGTTCGCTAATCCGCCGGCGAAATACCTGGTTGAGTTGAAACCAGCATCGCCGCAACGTCGGAGCCAGACGATGGACCTGTGGGGGGTCGGCAATAGTGACAGGGGATGCCATAGACATACGTATACATATAGATTAATCCATTCGTCGCAATCCTGGTGTTGCGGTCACATGGTGTGGCGCATTAACCATGCGTGACAATTGTCCTGTATAATTCCGTCATACGGCCATTTGTTCTTTGTTGTGGCTTCCTCAATTTGCGGTTGCTTCATTATCATCACTACGTACAGGTAGCATGTTCTCTCGTTTCAAACTTCGCCCATTTAGCACACCTACGGAGCGCAGCATAATGATACGTGCTTACACTCGTCATATACAAACCTGGCCGATCAACACGTGGCTACTGATGGTGCTGATGGTCACTGGGGCGGCAGCTGCCGATGGCGATTGGCTGCGTTGGCGCGGTCCGCAGCAGAATGGGACCAGTGACGAAACCGGTCTGCCATCCACGTGGACGCCGGGCGGTGCCGGCCAAGTCTGGGAAGTGCCTCTGGCTGGACGCGGCACGCCGGTCATCCGTGGAGAGCGGGTGTACGCCTTCGGGTATCGCGGTGAGGGACAGGATCTCCAGGAAGTGTTGGCCTGTTTCGATGCTGGAACCGGTAAGGAACTGTGGGCTTATGGCTTCAATGATTTTCTGTCTGACATCATTTACGGCCGTTACGCGATTGGCTCTCCGGCAATTGATGGTGAGACGGGCAACGTCTATGTGACGTCGGCGGCCGGCATCCTGTCGGCATTCACTGCGGACGGAAAGGTGCTTTGGCAGCATTCGCTGATGGAGGAACTGGGACGGATGACGTTTCCGAACGGCCGCAACGGCGCGCCCGCCATCCATCGCAATCTGGTCATCATCCACTGCATGACCTCCAACTGGGGCGCACATGGCCCGGCCCAGGATCGCTTTTATGCGTACGACAAGCGCAGTGGTGCACTGGTGTGGTCATCGTCTCCGGGTGTGCGGCCAAAGGACAATTCGTTTTCCTCGCCGGTATTCGGTATCCTGCACAACCGCGAGGTTTTCTATGCCGGCACTGGATGCGGCAACGTGGTCTGCATCAATGCCAACACCGGCGAACCGATCTGGCGCTTCCCGTTGTCGCAAGGTGGCGTGAATACCTCATTGCTGCTCTCCGGCCCCGAAAGTCTGATCGCTGTCCACGCCAAAGAGAACATCGACAGTTCAGATAGTGGTCGCATGGTCTCGCTGCTGGTGAGCCAGACGCCGGCGCAGGCGAAAGACGGCGGCACGTCGATGCTGGAAAAATCAGCCGAGCAATGGCGCAATAACGAGGCGGTCGCCTATTCCAGCTCTCCGGTCAAGGTTGGTAATCGTGTATATATTACGAGTGAAACCGGCGAATTGTGCGCATTGGATGTTGCTGGCGGCCGTCTGCTGTGGCGTGAAAAGCTGGGTATTGAACAGTTGCACTCCTCGTTGGTCTATGGCGATGGCAAACTCTACGTGCCGATCAAGGACGGCGTATTTGCTATCGTTAAGCCGAACGATGAGCGACCTGAGATCCTGTGCAAAGTGCAAGTCGAAGGCGAGTGCAATGGTGCACCGGCGATCAGTCATGGTCGGGTATATCTCTTTACGACCAAGAAGCTCTATTGCTTCGGCACCGTGCGAGTTGCACCTGCGTCAGCTCCGGTGGTAGCCTTGCCGATGAGTAACGCTGCTGCGGTCAAGCTCATGGCGGTTCCGGCCGAAGTGCTGTTGCGTCCGGGTGAAAAGCTGCCCGTGCAATTACATGGCGTGGATAGCAACGGTATTCCGACAACGGCTATGCCAACCGGAGCGGCAACGTGGGCCAGTTTCATTCCTCCGACTGCCAAGGTGAAGAGTCTGTTAGGTGCGATTTTCCCGGATCCAGCAACCATCCAGGCTAAGCCAGAGTCAATCCCTTCGGCGGGCATGTTCGAGGCAACCGCAGATGGGCTGAAGGGGTACTTGCGCGGACGCGTGCTGCCCGCCTTGCCCCTGAGTCAGGATTTCGAATCGTTCAAGGTCGAGGTTGATCACGCTACGGAGCAGGGCGTGAAGTTCGCCTATCCGCCGTTGC
This sequence comes from uncultured candidatus Brocadiaceae bacterium, assembly GCA_964652775.1. Classification (GTDB taxonomy): domain Bacteria; phylum Planctomycetota; class UBA11346; order UBA11346; family UBA11346; genus UBA11346. The sequence continues at coordinate 150,237 of CAZZAM010000004.1, forward strand.
CGTGGATCGGTGCCCGCTCGAAGTGGGAAGTGCGTGAAGTCGGTGGCAGCAAGGTTCTCGCCAAGACGCTCGACAATAAAATATTCCAGCGTGCGATGACGTTTGTCGGCACGCCCGACATGACCAACTACACGATCGTGGCCGATGTGATGACAGACGGCAATAAACGCCGGATGAGTGAAGTGGGTGTCATCAATCAGCGCTATGTGGTGATCCTCAAGGGCAACGCGCAGGAGTTGGAAGTGAACTCCAATCTGGAGCGAGTCCGCGCCAGCGTACCGTTCGTGATCAAGCCAAGTGCATGGTATCGGCTCAAGGCTCGCGTTGATGTGGCAGCTGATGGCAGTGGCGTGGTACGCGTGAAAGCGTGGCCGCGCGCGGATGCGGAACCGGCAGCGTGGACGTTGGAAGTGCCGCACAGCCATGCCCACACCCATGGTTCACCTGGCCTGTTTGCCTTTACGCCCACCGACATGCGCGTGTACGTTGATCATCTTACCGTTACCTCCAACGCTCAGTGAATCGCGGAACCACTATGCACCACTCTCTCTGTCGCCTCGTTGTTGCCTTGGTCATCTGTGCGCCTGCGGCCGTTCATGCCGCTGATTGGCCGCAATGGGGCGGTACGAATCAACGCAACATGGTGAGCCCCGAGGCCAAGAACGTCCCAGACAGTTTCGCGCCCGGCAAGGCGTTGCCCAATAGCGAAGAGATTGACCTCGCGACCACCAAGCGTGTCCGCTGGGTCGCGAAGTTGGGTTCGCAGACCTACGGCAATCCGGTGATTGCCAACGGGAAGATCTATATCGGCACCAACAATGCCTCGCCGCGTGATGCCAAGCACCAGGGTGATCGCGGCATCCTCATGTGTTTGGATGAACAAACCGGCAAGCTGCAATGGCAGTTGGTCGTTCCCAAGCTGGAGAGTGGCAAGGTGAATGACTGGGAATATCTGGGAATAACCGCCTCACCGACGGTCGATGGCGATAAGGTCTATGTGGTCAGTAATCGCTGCGAGGTCTTGTGCCTTGACGTCAAGGGCCTGAGCGACGGCAACCAGGGTTATCAGGATGAAGCCAAGTATTTCGCCGGAGTTGCCAACCCACCGAATCCGCCGGTGACGCCGGGCCCACTCGACGCTGATATTCTCTGGCGCTACGACATGATGGAGGAGCTAGGCGTATTCCCACATAATGCGAGCAACTGCTCAGTCCTGATCATCGGTGATCTGCTGTATGTTGGCACCTCGAACGGACAGGATTGGACGCACGTCAATGTCCCATCGCCCAAAGCGCCCAGTTTCGTTGCGTTGAACAAGAACACCGGGGCATTTGTTGCCGAGGATGAGTGTGGCATCGGTCCGCGCATTTTTCACGGTCAGTGGTCCTCGCCGTCATCCAGTCCCGTGAACGGGAAGCAGCAGATCTTCTTTGGTGGTGGTGATGGCGTTTGCTACGGGTTGGATCCGACGCCGACTCCGGATGGTGACACCTCGCGACTCCGCACGATCTGGTCCTACGACTGCAATCCGCCCGATCGCAAGGTGCGCCATGGCAAGCCGATCCGGTATCCGGCCTCGGATGGCCCCAGCGAAATCATCGCCACGCCGATTCTCTACAAGAACCGCGTCTATGTCGCCGTTGGTCAAGATCCCGAGCACGGTGAGGGCATAGGAATCCTGCAATGCATCGACGCGACTAAGACCGGAGACGTGACCGCCAGTGCGCGGATCTGGTCGTATGACCGCATCCAACGCAGTATTTCCACCGTCGCTATTGCTGATGGTTTGCTGTACATCGGTGACTTCTCTGGCTTCTTCTATTGTCTCGACGCCGAAACCGGAGCGGAGGTATGGAAGCATAACCTGGAGGCGCACATCTGGGGTTCGGCTTACGTCGCTGATGGCAAGGTGTTCATCGGTGATGAGAGTGGCCACCTCACCATCTTCGCTGCGCAGCGTGACAAGAAGGTCATCAATCGCATCGACCTTGGCTCACCGGTGTACGCCACGCCGGTGTTCGCCAACGGCACGCTCTACGTCGCTTGTCAGACGCAACTCTACGCAGTGCAGGCCGGAGACGGCAAATGAAGTGGGTGATCGCGTGCTGGTTGGTGCTGCTCATCGCCTTGCATCAAGATTTCTGGCTATGGACCGACCGAACCTTGCTGTGGGGCGTGTTGCCCATCGGTCTGGCGTACCACGTTGGCTACGCGGTGGTTGCTGCGCTGACTATGGCGTTGCTGGTCCGCTATGCTTGGCCGAAGGGAGTTGATGATCAACCGGAGTCGAAATCGTGATTCCTGCTATCTGTATTTTCGTTTATTTGGCCCTGGTGTTGTGGATCGGAATTTTTGCCTTCCGCCGCAGCACGGGCTCGGGCGAGGATTTCTTCCTCGCCAATCGTTCGCTTGGTCCATGGGTCTTCCTGTTGTCGCTCTTCGGCACGAACATGACGGCATTCGCTATCCTCGGCAGTTCAGGGATGTCCTATCAGCGCGGGATAGGCGTCTTTGGATTGATGGCCTCGTCGTCGGCGATCATCATTCCGCTGACTATTTTCTTCATCGGCACCCGCCTGTGGTCGTTAGGCAAGCGTTTTGGTCACATGACGCAGGTGCAATACTTTCGTGATCGTTGGTCGAGTCCCGCGCTGGGAACGCTGATATTTGCGCTCACGGCGACGATGCTGGTGCCCTACATCATCATTGGCGTGATGGGTGGCGGCGAGGTGATGGAATCATTGACCACGATCACCGGACCTGATGGCAAGCCGATCCTGTTTGATGTGTTAGTGGACGGCAAGACCGTCCAAGAGCAGCACCATTGGATCTCGTATGAGTTCGGTGGCGCGTTGGTCGCGTTAGTGGTCATGAGCTACGTCTTCTTTGGCGGCATGCGCGGAACGGCTTGGGTCAATGCATTCCAGGTCGTTCTCTTTCTCAGCTTTGGTGGCGTCGCCGTGGTCTTGATCAGCAACGCACTCGGTGGTTTCGATCAGATGATGGCGCAGATTACGTCGAGTAAGAGCTTGGGCTCTCTCCTGTCGCGTGAACGCATCAGTCAGCAGGAGTTCTTCAGCTACATGTTTATTCCGCTCTCGGCGATTATGTTTCCGCACATGGCGATCATGTGCATGACCGCTGAGAAAGTGGGACACTTCCGCAAAACGGTGGTGTTCTATCCGCTCTGTATTGCTGCCATTTGGCTGCCCTGCGTCTATCTCGGTGTGGTCTCGACCCAGGTGTTTCCGGGCCTCGCTGCCGGCGATAGCAACGATGTGATTCCACGCCTCCTCACCGAGTACACCAATCTGTGGGTGGCCGGAATTCTTGGCGCCGGTGTGATGGCTTGCGTCATGGCCTCGGACAGCCAGATCATGGCCCTCAGCACCATGTTCACCCAAGACATCTACAAACACTACGGCGGTCGCGAACGCTTCGGAGAACGCTCGGAGGTGTGGGTTGGCCGTGCGTTCATCATCGGCATCTGCGTGATCAGCTACCTCATCGCCATCGCTCTGCACAAGCAGGAGGGCATTTTTGAGTTGGCCATTCGCTTTGCCTTCTCGGGTTACGCCGCACTCGCGCCGATCATGCTGGCGGCGATGTTCTGGCGGCGCTCAACCGCGGCCGGGGCGTGGGCAGCCGTGGTGTGGGTGGCGGTGGCAATGATTGCGTGCTGGTGGCTCCATGACTTTAGCAGTGAAATGGCAAAGACGCTGAAACCTGGCGCAACGGCGCAGATATTCCCAGCTCTCGGAGATCTGTTCCTGCGCAGCAAGGGTGGAGTCACCGTCTATGGCTACCTCCCAGTGATGCCGATGGTGCTGATCTCGGCCGCGCTGGTCGTCATCGTTTCATGGTGTACGCGACCACCAGCTCAGGCCGTCATTGCCAAGTATTTCCCCGCTAAGAACGATGGATCGACTACCCCATGAAAACATCTTCCAAGAGTTCTGACGCCAAAGCCGGATTCGCGCTCGCCAATTCGAGCCAGATTGCTGCGGCGCGACATGCACTCGACGCTCAGGTGCGTTTTGTCGTGAAATGGCATTTTTCCAAAGCGACCGGCTCGCCATTCTGGATCGACTGGGCGCGCAAGGCTGGATGGGATCCAGCGAATGAGGTGAAGGGGGTCGCCGATCTGCTGCGCTTCCCGAACTTCAATGACGAATGGCTGCGCGACGAGCAGCCTGCGTGTTGGGTGCCCAAGGCCTACGCCGGTAAGCCGTTCATGATTTTTGAAACTGGCGGCACGACCGGCATGCCGAAGCAGCGCGTGAGTTGGACCGACCATAATACCGATTACACGGAGTTTTCCGATACGCTGGATGACAAGTTCTTTCCCCGTGGCGCTGACTGGCTGATGGCTGGTCCGACCGGTCCGCGTCGTTTGCGCTTGGCAATCGAACATCTCGCCAACGTGCGCGGTGGTTCCTGCTATCATCTCGATCTCGATCCGCGTTGGGTGAAGCGCTGCATCAGCAAGGGCGATTACGCCCAGGCCGAGGCGTACAAAGAACACGTCGTCGATCAGGCGATCACCATTCTGCGCCATCGTCGCAACATCAACTGTCTGTTCACCACGCCGAAAATTCTCGAGGCGATGGCCGAACGCACCTCGTTGGTTGGCCTTGGCATCAAGGGCGTGTTCTGCGGTGGTACCTCGATGACACCCCAAGTGGTTCGCTTCCTGGCCGAAGAAGTGCTGGAAGGCAAGGCGCAGTTCGTCCCGACCTACGGCAATACGCTGATGGGTCTGGCCTGCAGCCGACCACTCTCGGCCAAAGATGGTTGGAGCGTCACCTATCACGCTCCGCAACCGCGTGCGTTATTGCGTGTAGTCGATCCGCAGGACTCGACCAAGGACGTTGCCTATGGCGCATGGGGACGGGTGGAGTTGACCACGCTGACCAAAGAGTTTTTTATGCCGCGTTTGCTGGAGCGTGACGAGGCCATGCGGCGCGAACCGATTGTCCGTTTCCCCTGGGACGGGGTTGCAGATGTTAGACCATTCGGTGCGCAGAGCGGGAAGATCATCGAAGGCGTCTATTAAGGCCACCATGACCAGTACCATCCACATTCCAGCACTGCGCTTCGGACAGATCTATCGCAGCATGGACACAATGACAACCGCCGGAGCGGAAGTTAGTCAAGTGAATAGCGGATTGTTGCGTCGTGATCTGTTAGGAGTTGAAGCGGCCGCTGCGTCCTTGCGCGACATCCCGATGGTACGCCTGTTTGCTATCTGTGCTGAATCTGGTCGACGGTTTCTTGATGGTGATTTGCCAGTTGGTGACCTGGGACAAACGCAATCGGCTGAGGACTATGTGCGTCAGTGTTCAGCCAGCACCGGTCTGCCGCTTGCGTTGGTGCGCAACAACATGGGAAAAATCGCCCACGTGTTGACCCACATGCCTGAGATCCTACGCGGACTAACGCGTGGTCTTGATCCGGCGGTGATTGATGCTGGTTTGGGTGAGCAGGCTGGCGTTCCGGTGAGCTACTTTCCGACCACCAATGTGCTTGGTGTGGTTCTACCCTCCAACTCGCCAGGTGTGAATTCGCTGTGGATTCCTGCGTTGGCATTGAAGATTCCCGTCGTGCTCAAGCCTGGTCGCGACGATCCGTGGACACCGTGGCGCATCATCCAGGCGCTGACCGCTGCGGGCTGTCCGCGTCAGGCGTTTGGTTTTTACCCGACCGGTCACGACGGTGCCCACGCGCTGCTTGCCAGTTGCGGTCGTTCATTGTTGTTTGGTGACGCAGCGATTGCCAAGCGCTACACCGGCGATCCACGGGTTGAAGTCCATGGGCCTGGTTACAGTAAGGTGTTGATCGGTGAAGATCGCATCGACTCATGGCGTGAGTTTATTCCCATCCTGGCTGATTCAGTGGCGGCAAATGGCGGACGCAGTTGCGTTAACGCCTCGTGCATCGTGGTGCCACGGTATGGCCGCGAGATTGCCGCTGCTCTTGCTGAACGCTTGGCCACTGTCGTTCCGCGTAATGCAGACGATCCTACGGCCACGCTTGCCGGATTTGCCAATGCTGCTGTCGCTGAGTCGATCTCGGCGGCGATTGATGCTGGGCTGGCCGAGCCAGGTGCCGACGATTGTAGCGCCCGTATTCGTGGCACACCGCGTCTGGTGCAGCACCAAGGCCGCAGCTTCTTGAATCCGACCGTCGTGCGCTGCGATAGTTTCGCGCATCCGCTGAGTAACCGTGAATTCCTATTTCCATACGCCAGTGTCGTTGAAGTGCCGCAGCGCGACATGCTTAAACGGATTGGTCAATCGCTCGTGGTCAGCGCCATCACCAACGATCCATCATGGAAGCGCGAGTTGTTGGCATCGAAACTCATTCATCGTCTGAATCTCGGTGCGATGCCGACTTGTCACGTGCAATGGGATCAGCCGCACGAAGGCAACCTCTTTGAATCGCTCTATTGTCGCCGCGCAGTTCAGGTTGTGGGCTAGCAATGAGCGCGAGTCCGACCATCGCTATTGATTTTGCAGCTCGGCCTCGCCTCGTAGTCGGTGCTGGCGTGCTTGCGTGCATCGGCGATCTGGTGGTTGAACTCGGTGGAACGCGTGTGTTGCTGGTCACTGACCCCGGCATCGTTGCTGCTGGTCATGCTGAGCGAGCCTGTGGATTCCTCCGCAACGCTGGTCTCGTTGTCACCGTCCACGATCAGGTGCGGGCGAATCCCGGCACCGTCGATGTCGATGCGTGTCTCGCCGTCGCGCGTACATTCAAGCCCGATATTATCGTCGGCCTTGGTGGCGGCAGTGCTATGGATACTGCTAAGGGCTGCAATCTGCTGCTGACAAATGGCGGCAAGATGGTCGATTACTGGCACACTGGCGCAGCGAAAAAACCGTTGCTGCCGTTTATTGCCGTGCCGACTACCGCCGGAACCGGCAGCGAATGTCAGTCGTTCGCATTAATAGTCGATGAGGGGACGCATCGTAAGATGGCGTGTGGCGATGCCAAAGCGTTGGCGCGCGTGGCGCTCCTTGACCCTGAATTGACGGCGTCGCTACCGCGCACGGTTGCCGCGCTTACAGGACTTGATGCATTGGTGCACGCAGTCGAGACCTTGGTGACGACGCGTCGTACGCCGGTGTCGCACCTCTTTGCGCGTGAAGCGTTTGTGCTCATTCACGAACATCTTCCACGCGTGTTGAGCGGTGCGCCGGATCTCGCAGTGCGCCAGGCCATGCTGCTGGGCGCCGCGTATGCCGGACTTGCGATTGAAAACAGCATGCTCGGTGCTGCGCACGCCTGTGCGAATCCGCTGACCGCGCACCACGGCATCGTGCATGGCCAAGCGGTGGCGATGATGTTACCGGCGGTCATGCGGTGGAATGCCCAGGATCCCGCGACCGCGAAGCTCTATGCTGAGCTGGCAACTCACGCGGGTCTGACTTTGTCGTCGGCTGATCAATCGGTTGCCGTCGCGGCCTTGCAGAGACGCGTTGCAGAACTGATTCGACTCGCCGGACTGCCGGTCGGACTTGCCGCCTGTGGTGTAAGCGCGGCCGATCTGCCCAAGCTGGCCAGCGATGCGGCAACCCAGTGGACTGGTCGTTACAATCCGCGTCCACTGCACGGTGATGACATCCTCAACCTATATCGTGCGGCGTTGGTCGCTGAGGAGGCCCGCCATGACCACTGAAACCACGACGACGGTCGGCAACTATTTCGTTTCCAATTATCCGCCGTATTCGTTCTGGTCGCCGGATCATGTCGCTGAGGTGCAGTCTGCGCTTGCTCGGTCTGCGAAACCGGGCACCGACCTGGGCGTCTACCTGCACATTCCGTTCTGCCGCAAGCGCTGCCATTTCTGTTATTTCCGCGTTTATACCGACAAAAAGAATGACGAGATCCAAGGCTACCTCGACGCTGCACTGGCTGAATTGGCGATCTACGCCAAACAGCCACTCATCGCCGGACGTAAACCGCGCTTCGTGTATTTCGGCGGTGGTACGCCGTCGTTTTTGTCACCCGAGCAATTGCTGATCTTGGGCAATGGCATGAAGGCTTTGCTGCCATGGGATGCGGCCGAGGAAGTGACGTTCGAATGCGAGCCCGGCACGCTGTCTGAGCGGAAGCTCAAAACCATCCGCGAACTCGGCGTCACCCGCCTCAGTCTGGGCGTCGAGAACTTCGACGATCACATTTTGGAAAGTAATGGCCGCGCCCACTTGTCGAAGCAGGTCTATGCCGCCTACGCCACGGCCCGAGCGCTCAACTTTCCGCAGATCAACATTGATCTCATTGCCGGCATGATGAACGAGACCGAATCGAAATGGCGGGATACGGTTGCCAAGACGATCGAATTGGCACCGGACAGCGTCACCGTCTATCAGATGGAAGTGCCCTACAACACGACGATCTACAAACAGATGAAGGCCGAAGGCAAGGTAACCGCGCCAGTTGCCGATTGGGAGACCAAGCGTGGTTGGGTGGATTACGCTTTCAGTGAAATGGAGAAATCCAGTTACACGGTGAAGAGTGCCTACACCGCGGTACGCAATCCCGAGCGCACGCAGTTTATCTATCGCGACAGTCTATGGGCCGGTGCCGATCTGCTGAGTCTCGGCGTCGCGTCGTTCGGGTATCTCGACGGTGTTCATTATCAGAACGAGCACGATTTCGCGCCTTACGTTGATGGTGTTCGCACAGGGAAGCTGCCGATTAGGCGTGCGTTGACCCCCGATGCCGATGAACGTCTGATTCGTGAGTTTATTTTACAACTCAAACTTGGGCGCGTGGATGTTGGCTACTTCGCTAAGAAATTCGGCGTTGATCCGTTGGTTCGTTTCAAGCCGCAGCTTGACGATTTGGTGCGTGACGGGCATCTCTCTATTTCTGGCAGTACGCTCACGTTCACCCGCGCAGCGCTGCTCCAGGTTGATCGGTTGCTCCACGCATTCTTCCTGCCCAAGCACAGCGGAGCCCGCTATGCCTGATGTGGCCATCTCTTCGGCGTGCTTCGCTCCACTGGTCGAGGCGGTTGGAGGTAACCAGCAGCTTGGTCTTCAGGTGATTGACGGCACCAACATGCCCGAGCCGTACCGCGCCCTGCTGGTGAATCATGGCGATATGACCACGACGCTTGAGCGGTTTCACGGCTGTCGTTTGCACATCGCCGTCCTTGGCCGCGTCCAGGATGGCGACATCTATAGCCGCCAGGTGATCTTGCTCGATGAACACGAAAACGCGGTGGAATATGGAGCGATTCGCATCCACTTGGCGGCGTTGCCGTTGCTCGCCCGCCAGGAGGTGTTGGCCGGACAACGCCCGTTGGGTGGAGTATTGGTCAATCACGGCGTCCCCCATACCAGTCACCCCAGCGCGTTCTTTGCGCTCATGCCCAATGCGGCAATTCTCGCCGCCCTGCATCTCCAGCAGCCATTGACACTCTACGGACGTTGCAACACCCTCGTCCATGGCGACGGCCAGACCATCGCCGAGGTGGTCGAGATCCTCCCCCCGCATCCACGTTCCTGACAGGATCATGCCATGAGTAGTCAACCGGAAGTCATCATTGTCGGCGCTGGCCCCGCAGGAACCACGGCGGCTGCCGTGCTTGCCATGCATCGACGCCGCGTCGTCGTCTTGGACAAGGCTGCGTTTCCACGCTACCACATCGGCGAATCGCTGATTCCGTATACGTGGTTCACGCTCAAGCGTATCGGGATGCTGGAGAAGCTGGAGAAGTCACATTTCACCAAGAAATACTCGATCTGCTTCATCAGCCAGACCGGCAAACAATCGCAGCCATTCTTTTTCGACAGCCACTTCGATCACCCGGCAACCCAGACGTGGCAGGTGCGCCGCAGCGAGTTCGATCAGATGCTGCGCGACAATGCCCGCGAAAAAGGCGCTGAGATTCGTCACGGCATCCAGGCCGAGCGACTGATCATGGAGCAGAACCGCGTCGTCGGCGTCGCGGGCAAAGACGAATCTGGTAAGCCGTTCGAGCTGCGTGCGCCTATAGTGATTGATGCCAGTGGTCGCGACTGCCTGGCGGTCAACCAGTTCGGCTGGCGCGTGTGGGACAAGCCACTCGACCGCTTTGCCATCTGGACCTATTGGAAAGGCGCGGTGCGCGATCCCGGTCGCGCCGGTGGCGCTACGACCGTTGCCTACGTTCCCAACAAAGGTTGGTTCTGGTATATCCCGCTCCACGACGACATCATGAGCGTTGGCGTGGTGGCGAAGAAAGAATACCTATTCCGCGACACCCAGGATCTCGCCACGATCTACCAGCGCGAGGTCAACGAGAACGTCTGGCTGATGGAACACCTCAAACCGGCCACGCAATGTGATGGGATGCATGTTACCAACGAATACAGCTATCGTTCACGCCACTGCGCCACTGACGGATTGGTGCTAGCAGGTGACGCGTTCAACTTCCTCGATCCGGTGTTTTCCAGCGGCGCGTTCTTTGCGCTTTGGAGTGGCGAGCGTGCTGGCGACGCCGTGCATGCCGCGTTATCCGCGAACAACACCAGCGCAGAGGCATTCAGTACGTACGGCAAGACCTACTGCACTGGCGTCGAGGCGATGCGTAAACTGGTCTATGGATTCTACGACGAGAATACCAACTACGGCCAGTTCATCCGCCAACATCCAGATCTGAAAGCAGATCTGACCGACTGCATCATCGGTGCGGTGGAGAAAGATTTCCGTCCACTGTTCGATGCGTTCCGCAACTTCGCTACGATTCCACCGGATCTGGACTTCGGTGGTCCATTGGTTCCGCAGCGTGATCAGGCATCAGCCAGCACAAAGCAGTCACCATGACAACTCCGGTTCATGCCTTTGTCCATCGGCGGCGGGTGGAGTTTTACGAAACCGACATGGCGGGAATGGTGCATTTCTCGGTGTTCTTCCGGTATATGGAGGCCTGCGAACACGCGTTCGTTCGCTCGCTCGGCGGCAATATCCATCCTGGCGAGGGGGGCGGTGAGGGTTCGCTGCTTGGCTGGCCGCGAGTCCATGCGTCGTGTGATTACCAACGACCACTGCGTTACGACGAAGAAATTGACGTTCGTTTGTTAGTTCGTGAAAAACGCGAACGCGCCGTGCATTACGATTTTCGTTTTCACCGCATTGGCGACACCGATCCACGACCGCTGGCGACCGGCAAGTTGGTTGTTGTTCCGGTGGCGCGCATCAAGGGCGTGGTGAAGTCCATTCCGTTGCCTGCATTCACCCAGCTGATCGCCGTCGCTCCGGCTGATCTGTTGGATCATCCCACTCCGAGGTCGTGATGTCTGCTGACTCGAACTCACCGGCTCTGTGGTTGTTCTTCACGTTAACCACTGTGGTCTCATGGGGGCTCTACGGTGTACTGCTGCACACCGGCCAGCTCAGCATGGCGGATCCGGTGCACGGACGCACGAAGGCATTTCTCGTCGTCGGCGTGGCGTATTTTCTGACTGCCGTGCTAGCACCACTCGCCTTATTGTGGTTCGGCGGTGCGGAGTGGAATTTCCCGGGCAAAGGTCTGTGGTGGTCGCTGGCAGCAGGCATTGTTGGAGCGATTGGTGCCCTCTGTGTACTGCTGGCGTTTGGCGCAAAGGGTAGCCCGATCACGGTCATGACGATCGTCTTCGCTGGCGCGCCGTTAGTGAATGCGCTGGTCGCGATCATCCTGCATCCACCGGCAGGCGGATGGGGCGAATTGCGCTGGCAGTTCATGCTTGGGATGGTGCTCGCGATTACCGGAGGAGCGTTGGTGACGTTGTATAAGCCAGCGCCAGGAGCCGGGCCAAAACCAATGCCAGTGAGCGAATCGCCGGTAGAACCAGCGAAGTGACTAGCGTGGCAGAATCGGTGGCGGCAGCGCGACAGCATATCGTACTTGTTCAAGATGGACACCTGCGCGACATGTTGTCGATCATCGTCGGACGTAATCAGTTTTATTCCGCCCGACTGCGTGCGGCTGGGCTGGATAGCACGAGTGACCGTGCCGACTTTCTGGCGTGCTGTCCTTTTACCACCAAGGCGGAAATCGTTGCCGATCAACAGGCGCATCCGCCATTTGGCACCAACCTGACCTGGCCGATGGCGCGTTACGTGCGCTTCAGCCAGACCAGCGGAACCAACGGCGCACCACTGCGTTGGATGGATACTCTTGAAAACTGGACATGGATGTTGGACTCGTGGGATCATTTCTTCAATGCCTATCAGATCACCAGTGCCGATCGCATCTTCGCTGCGTTTTCATTCGGTCCGTTTCTGGGTTTTTGGACTGCGTACGAAGCAGCTGTCCGCCGTGGATGCCTCAGTATTCCCGGCGGTGGTTTGGGCACGCGTAGTCGGTTGGAGGTGATGCGTGATACCGGCAGCACCGTGTTACTGGCAACGCCGACCTACGTAATCCGCATGGGTGAAGCAGCTCGCGACGCTGGCATCGCGGTGTCGACGCTGCGTTACATCATCGTCGGCGGTGAACCTGGTGGCAGTATCCCCGCAACGCGGGATCGGATCAAGGAGCTGTGGCCGAGCAGCCAACTGATCGATCACCACGGCATGACTGAAATCGGTCCGGTTTCATGGCAGAACCCCCATGATCCACGCTATCTGCACATCTATGAAGATGCCTACATCGTCGAAATCATTGATCCATCTACAGGCGCTGCGGCGAATCCTGGCACAACCGGCGAACTCGTGCTGACCAACCTTGGACGAACGGGCTCTCCGCTGCTGCGCTATCGCACCGGCGATCTCGTGCGCGCCACCACAACACCTTTGAACGAGCCATATATCGCACTTGATGGTGGCATCCTTGGTCGGGTCGATGACATGGCGATCGTGCGCGGAGTAAACGTCTGGCCCGCGGCCATTGAGGCGATTGTGCGGCGCTTTCCTGAGGTTGCCGAGTATCGCTGCTTGCTGAGCACGGATCGCGGTATGACCGAATTACGTCTTGTCGTTGAATTGATTCCCGGTGTTATGGCCGAGTCGATGCCAAACCGTATTCGCGACGCTCTTGCTACTGCCTTGGCCCTGCGCATTCCGGTGGACATTACCGCCGCTGGCACCTTGCCGCGGCCCGAAATGAAATCGCAGCGTTGGCTGCGCGTCTGACCTCCTCCTGAGACCATTATGCCTTATGCCTCGTTACTGATCTTGCTGTGTGCTGGTGTCGTATCGGCGGGCGATCCGCTCTACCTCCAAGACTTCGACAAGGCCAAGGCCATGCCGGAGGACTTGATGCTCAATGGAGAGTTTAGCCTCAAGGAGGATGGCACCGGCAAGGTTCTCGCGTTGGTAACGCAGCCCTTAGAAACCTACAACGTTACTTTCGGACCAAGTCGTAAGGAGCCGACATCGGTCAGTGCGCGTATCCGTGGCGACTCCAAGGGGCGTTTGTATCCGGCGTTCGGTATCGGATTGAACGGCGTCAGTGGGGTTATCATGCGGATATCGCCTTCCAAAGATGCGGTCGAACTTCTGCTCGGTGAAACGATTCTGATGACCAAGCCGTTCACCTGGAAGACCGGAACCTGGACCCGCCTTCGACTCAGTCTTGAGAAGACCGGGGATAAGTGGACGGTCAGTGGTCGAGCCTGGCGCTCCGATACGGATGAGCCCAAAGAGTGGACAATTACGTGTAACCTAGAGCAGGCGCCTCCAGTTGGTCGGGCAACCGCGTGGGGTATCCCGTACGGAGGCAATCCGATCCTGTTTGACGATCTCCGCATTGATGCAGTGCATTAAGTTCTGGTCGCGGGGGTTGTTTTTTCAGACGTTCCACAAAGCTCCGCCTCGCACCGAACAACCCCGCATACCCATAACCGCCGTAACCAGTCGTTGAGAGATCACATGCATCGCCATCTTCTCGCTCCTACCCTGCTTGCCATTGCCGCGTTATGTGCCGCGGAGGACACGCCCAGCGAGACGCCGAAGGTCGAGAGTGAACGCGGTGTAGTGCGCCTTCCAGAAATCACCGTGGTCGCAGAGAAAGTGCGTTCACCGGAGCAGATCGTACCGGTGAGCGTCAGTGCTATCGACCAGGCGAAACTGGATGCCATTGATGCGCAGTCGGTGAAAGATGCGGCGATGTCCGTCCCCAATGTACACGTTGTCGAATTCACAGCGCGGATCGTGAGTCAACCCTATTTCCGTGGCATCGGATCAAGCCCCGGCAATCCGGCGGTGACAACCTATTATGACGGTGTTCCGCAGTTGCACGGATACACCTCCAATCTTGGATTGCTGGATGTTGAGCAGGTCGAATTTGTGCGTGGATCGCAAGGGCTCTTCTATGGGCGCAATACCATCGGTGGTGCGATCAATGTGCTCAGCCGCGCGCCTGGAGAGCAATGGCATGGCGCCGTCTCGGCTGGCTATGGTTCCTCCGAGGCCAGCGAAGGAAACTTCCATGTCAGCGGTCCCCTGATTCAGGGCAAGCTGGGCTTGAGTATCGCTGGAAGGTATGAGGACCGAGACGGGTTTACCAAGAACGACACGACTGGAAATACGTTGGATGATCGCGAAGCACGGTTCTTCAAGTCGCAAATGCAGTGGGCGCCTGCTGACCGGCTATCTGTGCGCTTCATCTTCACCAACGAGCACGACCACGATGGTGATTACGCACTCGGTGATCTCGCCGCGATCCGCAACCGGCCATTCCATGTGCAGCGTGATTCAGAGGGTTTCGTCAATCGCGACGTCTTGGCTCCAACCCTGATCGTGCGCTATATGGATCCCAAGTTCGAACTCACCTCGACCAGCGGCATCGTCGATTGGCGAACTTCAGAGGCGACTGATCTGGATTATTCTGCCGTCGCAGCAGCACGGCGTGAAAACCGTCAGAACGGCACTCAGATCACTCAGGAGCTGCGCCTGACATCGCCGCAAGATCATCCGGTCGTGGTTGGCAATGATCTGAAGCTGAAGTGGCAAGTTGGCGCGTTTGGATTCTCTCAGCGCTATGAACAAGACGCCGTCAATCACTACGCGCCATTTGTCCTTAGTCCGTTTATTGGCTTCGCCGTCGATCAAGCATCATCGGCGCGCTTGAGCGATAAAGGTCTTGGCGTTTATGGCCATGCCACGTTGCTGATTGGCGATACGATTGACGTCGGCGCTGGTCTGCGCGGCGATCGCGAATCCAAGCAGGCTGAACTCGTCACGTCCTATTCGCCGGTCATCGCCGCAGCTACGGTGGTCGATGAGAGTCGTTCCTATTCCAAGCTGTCGCCGGAACTCAACGTGGCGTATCATGTCGATCAGAACCGCATGGTATATGGTTCAATCAATCGCGGTTATCGTGCTGGCGGTTTCAATCCGACCTCACCAGTCGGTAGCGAAGCCTACGGAGAAGAGAGTAGTTTGAGCTATGAAGTCGGTGCCAAAGCGGAGTTGCTCGACCATCGGGTGAGTGTTCATGCAGCCGCCTTCTATGTCGCCTGGGATAACTTGCAGTTGAACCTACCCAACGGTCAGAGCTACTACGTGGCCAACGCTGGTGACGCCAAGAGCCAAGGCCTCGAACTTGAAGTGAAGGCACAACTCAGCGAAGAGTTCTCTGTTTTTAGCTCTTTCGGCTACGCCGACGCCCGCTTCCGTAATGGAGCAACCAGCATCAGCACGAGCGCGTCTGGCACGAATAGTACGGTCGATGTCGGTGGAAATAAACTCGTCTACGCGCCTGAGCTGACCTACAGTGCCGGTGTTCAATTCACCAAAAAGCTCGACCGGGGCCTCACCGTGTACGCCCGTCCTGAATTGGCTGGAACCGGCAGCTACTATTACAATGCCGCCAATACGGAATCCCAGAAATCGTATGTTCTCGTCAATGCTCGTGTGGGTGTTGAGGGTCAGCGCTGGTTTACTGAGGGTTGGGTGAAGAATCTGTTCGATACCAGGTACGTGCCAGTCGCCTTCGAGTATCCCAACAACCAGTCGGGATTCATCGGTGAAGTCGGCAGCCCGCTAACTCTGGGTATTCGGACTGGCTTCAAGTTCTGAGGCTGATCTGAGTCGCGCTACGGTAGCTTCGCCCACGACACTCTGACTACGTGCGTCTGATACCAGGAGTTGTCATATGGAAGGTGATCGATGTACACCCGGTGTCGATGTGGATCGGCTTGGATAATGTCTTCGGGGCTCAGGCCGACCATGACGTGTACTCCGCCCTTCGTCACGTACAGGGATCCAGGAGTAAGGTGGCCGCAGATTGATTGCAGTGAAGAAATGGATTCATGCACCTCCATGCGTCCACCATAGCCGGCAAGCATCTCGCGAGCCGATGCATCGTACCAAGCCAAGAGCAGCGCTTCGGCCAATGCTCGTGGTCTGGCGTGTCGTACGGAGTACGAAAACAGACTGCACATGCGCGCACGTCGTGGTAATCCAGAACAGTCGATGCCGGTCGTTCGCTCACCACCCCAGATATAGGCAATGCCGTTAGAACGCCGTAATTCCTCGAGGTACAGACGATCCAGTGCTGCCTCATCGATGGGTCCTCGATCCACGAAGCACAACAGTCCCATGAGCGCGACACTGCTGGCACATATGATGTACCACAGACCTGCCCGTGGCAGGAAACTGATAAGTAGGAAAATTACCCCGACACTGTTGCACGCCAACAGGACGAGGGTGGTCTTGGTGACTACGGGGTAGTAAATGAGCACGACGATCGTCGCTAGGCATCCGATAGCGCAGATGACTCGAAATCCACGTGACAACGTCATGACCCAACCGCACCCATTTCCTGTTTACTGAATCCAGCTTGCGTACGTCCTGCCACATCGAGTGGCCAGGGACTCGGGATCTGTTCAGCAAATCGGTGGCGAATGACGTGGATGAAATGGGTTTCGGGATCCAATCCGTTCATCGTGCACCAATGCCGATGCCAGTGTGTGCCCGTAGCGACGTGGTTGATCTCGTCGTTATAGATGCGTTTCAAGACAACGTGTGCTGCCGCATCGACTGGCTCTACGCGTGGCAGCAATCCAGCATTCACATCCAGGCCGCGCGCTTCAAGGAAACGCGGCACGGCGACGAGCTGTTCACCAAGTCCTTCGCATGTACGCGCTGCATCCCACAGTCGATGATGCACGGGTTCTGATCCCGGCGGCCAACCAGCCTGCCGAAGCCAAGCAGCCAACAGTTGAGCATGTTCGGCTTCTTCGCGAGCGACGCGCAGGCAGTCAGCGTGGAATGCTTGCGGCATATTCGGCCCACGCAGTGCCATCAGACACGCAAGGTCGATGGCTTCTAATTCAATGTGCCAAATCGCATGCAGAAAACGGCGCAAACCAGCTATGGATTCAACGCCTTTACGTCGCCGTGTTGGTGATCCTTCAATTACGTGAGCGGGACGTCCGGGCCGGTGCGGAACTACTGGTGGGATCCAGATAGTTCCGTTTGCCGGTGGAGTAAGTCCCACAAGCACGGCATCTTTGTCAGAGGCGTCTGGTGCGGCAATCGCGGCCAGCAAGCCAACGACGTAGGAATGCACAGTTTCAACGCAGTTTGGTTGCGGTGAGGACCAAGAACAACGGGATCTCACGTGCTGCGAGATCTTCAGCGGCGTAGCGCGAGCCCTTGGTGCCACGGCGGGGATTCGTCAATTCATCGCAACCGGTAATACCGAGTCCAACCGCACCGCACGCGTCGATGTAGGCCGACAACGGACGATGGCTCGACAAGGTCTCCATGTCGCCTTCAGCCGTGCCGCGAGCTGCGCCAGGATGAGTCGCGATGCGCATCTGATATGGCGACAGATAACCATCGATGCGTCGGTATTGCTGACGCTGATCATCATCCCAACCCCAGCTAGTGCGCTTGGGCTGGCGGAAACATGGATGCGTCAGCGCCATAACCAACCGGCCACCAGGCTGAATAACCGCCGCAGCACCCGCGAGCACCGCGTCGATCGGCGACATGTCTTGCAGTACCATGACCGCAGCGGCGTGATCGAAGCGCTCGGCGCCGAGAGCCTCGCCCAGTTTGCGGGCATCACCAAGGAGATGCTTTTCGTTTGCGCCTGCGCGAGCCTGGGCGGTTGCGATCAGCGTTGGGCTGGCATCGACTCCCAGCGAGGCGACTCCCAAGTGTGCCAGGGCACGACCGAGAACGCCCTGGCCGCAGCCGATGTCGAGAACACGCTGACCCTTCTTTGCGCCAAGTCGCTTGAGTACAGCCGGCAATAACACCTGCTGGTAAAGATCCGCACCGCCTTGGCCTTGGAGTTGATCGTACCAATAGGCCTGATTCTCCCACGCCGTCTCTGCTGCCGGGGCGGCGGATGATTTCGCCGCCGGGCGCGAACGCTGCTGCGCGGTGTTGGGCGCGTCAGCAGAAACACGGTTTCGACGCGGTGGACCGCTGTAATCGCGACGGGGAAACTGAGCCATGGGCGTGATGGTCGCGCCTGCACCATGTTCACAAGCGCCATAGTAAACTAGGCATAAGGTGGCGATTGACCAGAGGCTCCCTGGCGGTTGGATGCCGCACCATGCTGCAACGACTAGTTCGCTGGCTCCTGCCACAAGAAGCCCGCTTTTACGATTTGGTCGAGCGTCAAGCCGCCATTGCCCACGAGGCCGCCAAGGCCATGGCTGGATACCGTGCTGGTCGCAGTGCGGTTGATATCAAGGCACAAGTGGAATTGCTCGAACGGCAGGGGGACGATGCGGGACGCGCGATGATCGAAGCGCTGGGCCGCACCTTCTCGACTCCGATAGATCGCGAGGACCTCCAGCGGCTGTCGAAAAAACTGGATGACATTACCGACTTCATCAATCTCGCGGCACGCGACTGTGCGCTTTATGGTGTAGATCAGCCGACCCAGCCCATGCTGCTACAAGTTGAAAAACTCTGCGCATGCACCGAATTGGTATCTGCGGCAACCCCATGGCTACGCCGGCAGGCTTATCCTGAGATTATCGACCTGTCACGACGTATCGGCACGCTCAGAGATGAAGCAAACAACGTGTGTACAGCGGCAATTAATCAGCTGTTCCATGACCCCGCCATCGATGCAAAAACCATTTTACGCGAGAAGGAAGTGCTCGAGGCGCTCGACAAAGCGATCAATCGCTGCGAACAAGTTGGTGAGGTGCTGACCAATATCGCAGTTAAGAACGGGTGATAATTCGATGTTGACCATGCTTGTGCTGGTGGTGGTAGCTGCATTGATCTTCGATTTCATCAATGGCTTTCACGATGCCGCTAATGCAATTGCTACGTCAGTGGCAACTGGAGTCATGTCGATTCGCACCGCGGTTATCGTTTCAGGCATATTTAATTTCATTGGCGCGTTGTCTGGCACAGCCGTGGCCAGCTTTATCGCCAGCGGACTTGTTCCCGACATCTCATTGGTCACCCCAACTGTTATCCTCAGTACTTTGATCGGTGCCTCTGCGTGGAATCTGATTACCTGGTGGTATGGCATCCCATCGAGTTCAAGTCACGCTTTGATTGGCGCCCTGGCCGGAGCAGTCGTGGCGCACGCTGGTTTCGCTGCGTTTTCCTGGGAAAAAATGACCGACAAGGTGCTTATCCCCTTGGTGCAGTCGCCAGCAATTGGTTTTTTCATTGCCTTCTTGGCGGTGGTGGCAGCCGTATGGATATTTCGAAACGCTCGTCCTGCACCAGTTAATCGCGGAGCCAGGGTCCTCCAATTCGTTTCCGCCTGCACGTTATCCTATGCTCATGGACTCAATGATGCGCAGAAGGTCATGGGCGTTATCACGCTGGGGCTGGTGGCCTTCATGTCAGGGTACGGCTTGAAGCCGCTCTTGGTTCCAGCGAAAGGCCAAGACGCCGCTACATTTCAGGCAAACGTTGCCGCGTTCCACGTTCAATCCGCAGCCAGTAAAAATAAATCCGATGTGGATAAGTCAGTCGTGCCATCAGTCTCGATGAGCCCGTTGCCGTTGCGTAGTGATGTCCAAGCATACGAAGCCACAATTCAGAGATCAGGGATGTCGGCCTTCATGAAGGAACATGCGCATGAACTTCTACCGACGGCGCACATCGTTAAGGACAAAAAGGATCCCAAAAAATTAGCTGAGGTGAATAACGTCCCATTCTGGGCCATCTTTACTTGTGCTGCAGCCATGTGCTTGGGGACGATTGCAGGCGGGAAACGCATTATCAAAACCATGGGCTCTAAAATTGTCCGTATGAGTCCTTTGCAAGGCTTTGCCGCGCAGACCAGTGGTACAGCCGTGATCATTGGCTTCAGCATGGTGGGCACACCTTTGTCCACGACGCACTGCATCAGTGCGAGTATCCTTGGCGCTGGTTCGTCATTTGGCCTGAGTCGCGTGCGCTGGAATGTCGCGATTAATATCGTCTTCGCTTGGTTGCTGACCTTGCCGGCCAGTGCGGCCATGGCCTGGTTGGTTGAGAAGGGTCTGGAGTCGATGAACTTATAGTGTGCGGCTGGCGTAAGGTGATTTATGGCTCGGCATGACCTCGTTTCGTTGTCCAGTACTTACGACATACCAATGCTGATATTCCACATAGAGTCTCGCACCATGATGAAACATTGGGTCCTGCTCTTGGCGTGGTTATCCGTTGCGGCGTGTGGCAAGGCGACTGCGCCATCGGTTGCTGCTTCCAGGTCACCCATTCTTGTCGAAGTAGCCACCGCAAAAATGAACGATGTGCCAATTATTATTCCGGCGATTGGCAGCGTGCTGGCTTCTGAATCAGTACTCGTTCGCCCACAGGTAACGGCGCTGATTCGTAGCATCCAGTTCACGGAGGGCAGTTCGGTTACGGCAGGCACGCCGCTATTCCAACTTGATGATCGTCCGTTCGTGGCTGCGTTGCAGCAGGCAGAAGCAGACCTTGTTCGTTCCCGAGCCGCCGAACGCCAAGCTGCGGCTTTTCTTGAACGACAACGATCACAACTTGCGCTTGCTGAAATCGAAGAGCGACGAACGACGGATTTGGCCGGTAAATCACTCATAACCGAGCAACTTGTCGCGCAAATCCACGCTGCATTGCGCGGGGCCCATGCAGATGTACTGGCCGCTGACGCGGCCGTTGCTACAGCCCATGCTGGAGTTATCGCTGCTGAATCGGCGGTAGCGAAGGAGCGATTGAATGTCTCCTGGTGTTCGATTGTCGCCCCGCTGTCGGGACGAACCGGCATTCTTGGAATGACTGCCGGTAATCTCGCAGTCGCCAACCAGACCGAACTCATCACCATTGTCAGAATGCAGCCGATCCTGATGGATTTTTCCGTCCCTGGAGCAAATCTCGCAGCGATTCAGGCGGCGCAGCTGCAAGGTCCAGTTGTAGTCGAAGCGAGTTTGGAACAAGGAGGCGCAACCGAAACTGGAACGCTCACCATGATTGATAATCAGATCAACTCGGCGTCGGGATCGATTCGCTTACGCGCCATGTTTACCAATGCCAATATGCGGCTTTGGCCAGGTCAGCAATGTCGGGTTGCCATGCACCTTGGAGTTGAATTGCAGGTTGTGACTGTTCCTGAAAAAGCAGTCCAGGCTGGCCAGCGTGGGAATATCGTTTGGGTAGTTCAAGCCGATCAATCAGTGGCACCACAGGTAGTCGAAGTACGTCGAAGTAACAACGGACTGGCGGTCATCGGATCTGGAGTCACTGCCGGTATGCGCGTAGTTATCGATGGGCAGTTTCAATTAACCCAAGGTACCAAGGTCGGAACGAAGGCTGACGCCGCCGGCAAGGTCGAATCAGCGCGACGATGAGCTTCACCGGAGTATTCATTCAGCGCCCAGTCATGACCACGCTGGTCATGATCGCTATTTTAGGGGCTGGCCTCATTGGCTGGTCGCGCTTACCGATCAGTGATTTGCCAAAGATCGATTATCCCACCATCTCAATTTCGGCTTCGCTGCCCGGGGCAGATCCAGAAACCATGGCGGCGACCGTTGCTGTGCCATTAGAGCGTCAAATCGCCGCTGTCTCCGGTGTCGATTCCCTGTCGTCGACAAGTTCACAGGGAACGACGCAGATCACCGTCCAGTTCCTACTTGAGCGGGACATTGACTCGGCTGCCCAGGATATCCAAGCCGCTATTTCTCGCGCACTCAAGCAGTTGCCACCAGAAATGACAGCGCCGCCGACTTGGCAGAAGGTCAACCCAGCAGATCTTCCGATCTTATTGATCGCACTCCACTCATCCACCTTGCCCATGTCGCAGCTGAATGCTTACGCGGACACATTGATCGCGCAGCGATTGTCAATGGTGAACGGAGTTGCCCAAGTATCGGTGTTCGGGAACTACAAAAGTGCTGTACGAATCAAGCTTGACCCCGATCGCCTGGCTGGCCGCAATATATCCATTGATGAGGTCGCGTCGGCAGTTGATCACGAGAACTCTAATCATCCATTAGGCACATTGTGGGGCGCGAACAAGACCTGGACCATGCACACCAATGCAGGGCTAAAGAATGCCGATGATTTCAAGGTCCTTACCGTCGCGTGGCGCAATGGATCGCCGGTCAAGCTGAGTGAGGTGGCAAAGGTCATCGACGGCTACCAGAACGTGAAAACAGCAGCGTGGTTTAATGACATACGGGCAATCGGTCTCGCCATCTATCGTCAACCAGGCAGCAACACAATCGCCATTGTCGATGCGATTCGTGAGTTGCTCCCGGAGATTCGCCAGCGCTTGCCCAAACAGGCTGAGTTACAAACGAATATCGACCGATCACTGCCCATCCGCGCCTCGATAGCAGAGGTTCAGTTCACGCTCATCCTCACCGCCGTACTTGTTGTATTGGTTATCTTTGTCTTTTTGCGCCGCTTGTCGGCCACGCTCATTCCGGCGTTGTCGCTGCCGTTGTCATTGATCGGAACCTTTGCCGTCTTGTCGGCAATGAATTATAGTATCGACAACATCTCCATGGTGGCATTGGTGTTGGTGACTGGATTCGTGGTCGATGATGCCATTGTTGTGCTGGAGAACATTGTTCGACGCATGGAGACGGGCGAATCGGCGCAGCAAGCGGCACTGAAAGGTTCACAGCAGATCGCATTCACGGTCCTCTCAATGACGCTGTCGTTGATGGCTGTATTCATCCCGGTCATGTTCATGAGTGGTGTGCTTGGGCGTTTGTTTCAAGAATTTGCTGTCACCGTCATGGTGGCCATCGCCATTTCAGGCTTCGTTTCCTTGACCTTGATACCAATGATGTGCAGTCGGATGCTGCGTCCTATGCCACGGCATCCTGGGCGTTTGTATCAACTGGGTGAACATTGGTTCGATGCTTGGAAATCCTGGTATGCATGGACTCTAGATCGGGCATTGGCGCATCGTCGTTGGGTGTTGGCAACACTCATTGCATCCTTCGTCCTGGTCTGGTATCTACTAGGCCTAGTTCCGCGCGGTATGATTCCCAATGAGGACATCGGTCAAATCCGCCTGCAAACCGAATTCGCAGCTGACTCATCGTTCGAGGACATGGTTACCAAACAGTGCGCGGTCGCAGCTATCGTGCAAAAGAATGCGCATATCCGGTCATTTCTTTCCAGTGTCGGTTCCAGTCAGAGTAATCAGGGAACAATGTTTATTCGCTTGAAAGATGCTCCCGAGCGAAAGGCGCCTCCGGAGATGGTCATTGCTCAATTGCGCAAAGAGTTGTCCGGTGTGGTTGGGGTCAAGATTTCGCCACAAATCATTCCGCCGATTCGTATTGGCGCCAGGCTCAGCAAGGCGCAATTCCAATACACCCTGCAGGGAACCGACACCAGCGAGCTCTATGCGGCAACGAATGCATTAATGGGGAGACTAGATAACGTTAAGGAGATCACTGACGTTTCATCTGATTTACAACTCGACTATCCCCGGGTGAACATCGCCATCGACCGTGATCGTGCTGCGTCGCTGGGTGTCTCTGCTAAGCGCATTGAGACTACCCTGGGTATGGCCTATGGAGGTCGACAGATCTCAACGATCTACACTGATGCTGATCAGTTCAGTGTCATTCTGGAAGTAGATGCCGCTCATCAAGTGAACACGGCCAAGCTGGCGGAACTACGCATCCGCCCAGATCTATTTCCAAGTAACGCGTTGGTTCAACTCGCTACGATCGCTACGATCACGACCGGCGTCGGTCCAATCTCCATCAACCATCAAGGCCAGCTGCCAGCAGTTACACTCGCGTTCAATCTCCGCGATGGCGTTTCCTTAGGGACGGCCGTTGATCGAATTCAAGCGTGCGCTGCGCAGGTGTTGCCGGCATCAGTTTCCGGAGCCTTCACTGGTGCTGCACAAGCCTATCAGACTTCGTTGGCCAGTATGGGCATTTTGCTGCTGCTTTCCATCGCGGTGATTTATCTCGTTCTCGGCATATTGTACGAGAGCTTTATTCATCCGCTGACCATTCTGAGCGGATTGCCCTCGGCCGGCATCGGTGCGTTGCTTGCGTTGCTGATTTTTCGCAACGAGCTGAACGTCTACAGCTTCATCGGTATCATTATGCTGGTCGGCATCGTCAAGAAAAACGCGATTATGATGATCGATTTCGCCATTGAGGCCCGCAAAGAGCGTGGACTAGATGCGATGCAGGCGATTCGCGAAGGTTGTCTCGCGCGGTTTCGGCCGATCATGATGACCACCGTCGCTGCGTTGGCTGGCGCTCTGCCACTGGCAATCGGAATCGGCACGGTGTCCCATTCACGCCAGTCACTTGGTATTGCCGTGGTTGGCGGCTTAATTATCTCTCAATTTATCACGCTGTATCTTACTCCGGTTATTTACGTGTATTTGGATCGGCTCCAAGTCTGGATTCAGAGGCGGGTTTGGCTGCATGCTCGGGAGTAACAGGCCTGCCTTGATCTGGTCCTAGATTTGACTTAGCTTCAACTCGGCCACCGCCATCATACAGGTAGCAGCATGACCGCCTCGGAACCTCCAGCATTCGAAATGGACATGGGCGAGGAGCCTGCGGCCAAGCCAGCCAGCGACCGAATAGCGCCCGCTGATCAGATAAGCACTCAGGAACGCGACGAGCACCGCCGACTGAGCGAACTGCGCACACAAATGGTTGCCCACATGGATGAATCGCGGCAAATCCAGAATTTTATTAATCTGGATGCGCTAGCGCTTGCTGGGCTATGCGGTCAGGGTCTATGTGCAGCCCTCAGGGTCGATTCCTGGGCTGGCTGGGTACCGATGGCGTTCCTGGCTACGTTGGCCTCGCTCGCTTGGGTTGTGTGGATGTGGCGACGCACGCTCAACCCAATTCTCAAGATGGCCGCCTTGCCGCTTCCCCTCGATGACACTTCTGCATCGCGTAGCTTTTCCCTCGATGCCGCCCAACGCGATCAGGCACGCAAACGACGTGAACAAGACATCACCAACATTGAACTCTGCGTTAATGAACTATCGGTGCTCAGACCACGACTGCGTGGCGCAGTTCGCGGTGCGTGCTGGGGTGCAGTCTGCGGATGGGTCATCGGATTCATGTCCCCGGCAGGCATTGTTCTGTTAGCTGGATCTGCCGCAGCCGGGGTAGCATCCGCCAGCTTTTGGTTTGCTGCCAAGGGTACCTGGTCCATGCAGCTGATTCGTCAGATCATATTGTTTGGCGTTCCTGGCGTCGCTCTCGTGGTGAGTCTTGCTTGTGGCCATCGCACGTTGTGGCCTGGTGCTTGGCCTATCATCGGCATGGCCATAGTCGTCGCCGCAGGGTGGCATAAGCAGCGAGAACTTTTGCGGCTCAGTAAACTTGTTCCGGCTGACGGGATTCCAGATTATCCTGCTTCGAAAAACGCAGATCCGGTTAGCGGGGACGCGCAAAAAGAAGCAGATCACTAGGTTGCGGATCAACAGCCAACACCATGCGTTTTGGGGCCGCACCGAGCAGTAATGCAACTGGGACGCCCGGAAGTCGCCAATCAACACTGAGGGAAGGATCTCCCGAGCGCAGCCAGCGCATGTCGTTCTGCCAGTCAGTCGCCGCCGCTGCGGCCGCAAGCATATTGCCCGCAGTGATAATGACGACGAGTTGAACGCTCCTGCCTATCAGCGCCTGCTTGTATGGCTCGAGCCATTCCCGCGCGCTGGCATCTGGGGCACCAATAAAGCAGACCAGCACGGGATTGTCGGCTAGTGAATCCGGCCCAACGGGCATTCCTGGAATTGACGGAGCGGTGTTGCCAACCAACTCATAAAACTCGACCAACTTCAGCAAACCGGCAACTGGATATTTTTCATCGATGCGTGCAGCTAGGTTTTTTGCTTCAATCGTTCGACCAAGTCGTAACAGCGCACGGATTCGCAGTTCGGATGCCGGATAGCCACGAAAGGCGTCTATTGAAAGCCGCTCCAGTCGATCCAGCATAGACAATGTACGATCAGGTCCGTTAGCTCCACCATGGTTCAAGGTCCATGCCGCAAGTTGAAACAGTGGCCAGCTTTCGTGGCGGGTACCCTGGCATTGGGCCAAATCATGCTCGAGTCGAGGCCCGAAGGCGATTTCAGCCGCGCGCTTTTTCGGACCGGTCAGGTCCCTGAGCGCCTGTAGATCAGATTCTAATTTTTTAGCAGTCGCTTCAGCTACTGTGCTTTCGCTCGCCGATGCAGGCGGCAATCGTCGATCCGCACATCCCCCGAGTAGCACAGCGCATAACCCCATTGTTTGCATTGAAGAAAGCAGAGCACGACGCATGTGCTGCACTAAGATTCCTGATTTATCCGATGTATTCATAACTGGTAGGTTGCGGCACGTTAGGTTCGCTTATCGCTCCGCAAAATGAAATCCGCAATGACCAGATACGCGCTGCTTCCAGGTGTTGTGTTACGTCGATGCAAGGGCCCCGGGTTTTTCATTCAGCCCACTGTTACATCCGAATCATCCTGTTCTCTTGTTACAATTTGCATGGAGAGTGAGGCCACGTCCGGATCCGGTGAGTTTGATTACTTGTTGAACGAGGGTGCGGTTGGTTTGCTCAGTTCAGACACTCTCCCCCGCTTGTTGCCAGCGCTTATTTTCCTGCTCAGGCAATCCCTGGACTTTTTCGCACATTGCTATATCAATCCATCACGATAATACGATATGACACATCTCGCCGCATTATTCAAGCAAACTGAAAAGACGTTGTCCTTTGAGTTTTTCCCGCCTAAGGACGAGCGTGCCTGGTATACGCTTGAGGACACGATCGAACAATTGGTGCAATTGGGTCCACATTTTGTGTCAGTAACCTATGGCGCAGGGGGCAGTACCAGGGCGAAGACCAGGGAAATCATCGAGCATATCCAGGGTAAAACCGGCGTTATAGCCATGGCTCATTTGACGTGTGTGAATGCTACCCGAGCAGAGTTAAACAACCTCTTAGACGAATACGCTGCTGCTGGGATCAGAAATTTACTCGCCCTGCGCGGCGACCCACCAAAGGGGCAAAAGCATTTCATTCCCACCGATGGCGGGTGTGTCCATGCAACGGACTTGATTGCTCTTATTCAGCAGCGAGGTGATTTCACGACGCTGTGTGCCGCATTTCCAGAACGACACCCAGAAGCCGTATCACGCGAAGCAGACTGGGCCCATCTGACGACCAAGTTGTCACAAGGTGCCTGCGCCGCCATCACCCAAATGATTTTTGAGCCGAAACCCTGGATCGACATGGTGGCGCATGTCACCACAGCACTGGGCAGAAAACCACGGATCATTCCCGGCATCCAGCCGATAACTGATTTCCATGCTTGGCTCCGCTTCAGCGAGCGTTGTGGCGCGATCGTTCCACCGGCACTGCGCGCCCGCTTGGAACCGTTAGCCGGTGATCGGGTTGCCATGCGCAAGGCAGGGATTGCAGCGACGATCGAACTTTGCCGCCAACTTCTCGAAGCCGGAGCGCCCGGTTTGCACCTGTACGCGCATAATCGTTCGACTGCGGCTGCCGAGATCGTCACTGCTTTGCGTGGATCTAGGCACTTGGACTGATCCAGAGCGCTGGTTGATCCAGCGTTGGCCAAGCGCATCCTCTGGTCCTCCCATGAGTACCATCGACCTAGAGCCCGTAAAAGGCACACGCGATTTCTATCCGGAAGATCTCCGTTTCAGGAATTGGCTATTCGCCCACATGCGTGCCGTCGCACAGTCATTTGGCTACGAAGAATATGACGCATGTGTGCTAGAACACGCCGATCTGTATATCCGCAAGGCAGGGGACGAGGTCACTAAGCAACTCTATGAATTCAAGGACAAGGGCGATCGTCATCTAGCTTTGCGCCCGGAATTAACACCGTCCCTGGCGCGCATGGTGATGGCCAAGGGAGCATCTCTAGCGTTGCCGGTGCGCTGGTTTTCTATCCCGCAGTGCTTCCGCTACGAGGCACCACAACGCGGACGGACACGGGAACACTTCCAATGGAATATGGATGCCGTCGGAATCGCTTCGATGGCTGCGGAGGCCGAACTATTGGCCGCCCAGGCCGAGCTGTGTCGTCGTGTGGGATTGAAGCTGGAGCGCAACGCTGAACCGGAAGCTATCTGGCGGGTATCAAACCGCATGGTCCTTGGGCATTTCCTCGAAAAACTCGGTGTAGTTGGCGATCGATTTGCGCAGGTCTGTGTTTGTATCGATAAGCGTGGGAAAATTCCCGATGCTGCCTTGCTCGAATCCTTGAGCAGTATAGGCATTGATGATTCCGGCTGTAAGCAACTGCTCGAATTATTAAACGTACGTGGGCTAGAGCAATTGTCTCAGTTGGTCCCTGCTGATAACCCTGGGCTACTACAATTACGCGAGCTGTTGGATCTGGCCGCAAGTTGGAACATTGAACATCTGATCCGCATCGACCTGTCGGTTATTCGTGGACTCAGCTATTACACAGGAACGGTATGGGAGGTATTTGCCCAGGCGGGGACCTTCCGTAGAGCCATTGCCGGGGGTGGACGCTACGATCGGCTATGCGAACAACTTGGTGGAGCGGCCATTCCTATGTCCGGATTTGGCTTTGGCGATGCTGCCATTCGCGAGGTTCTGATTGAACTTGGGCGTATGCCGGCCCTACCTCGGGCCATTGACGACGTCATCTATCCGATGGGACCGAAGCAATTCAGTATCGCAAATCGCATTGCAACTTCGTTGCGCGGCGAAGGTCGCGTTGTCTCAGTGGACTACAGTCTGCGTCGATTTAAGCATGCTGTTCAACGGGCGGAAGATGATGGAGCCAAACGACTCTTCATCCTCGGTGGTGACGAGGTGGCCAAGGGCCTATGCAAGATGCGGACGCTGGGCGCGGCCCGCGATGAGCGCGATATGCCTTTGTCCACCTGGGAAATAGCGTGATCTAAGGGTTTAGTCCGCCCAGGTTTGACGCCATTCCAGACGGTTGCAGCCAGGGCATGGCAACCTAAGGTACGGGGCCAGCCATGCCGTCTTCAGGCGACCATTTGCCGCCATCAGGCACCTACCGACTTCCCGGCATGAATAAGTCGTCCGGGCGGTCCATGTCCGCACAAATTCGCGAGTTGCTGCAAAACGATCCAGGTTGGAAAACCTTTACGAGCGACCAGCGACGCTGGGTCTGCCCGTGGTGTCTTGCTGCGATTTCTCGTCGCGCTCAACGCAGCTGGGAAGATTCGATTGGCGTCCATATGGAGGGGTGTCGTCATTTCGGCGGTGGTAGATTCCAGCCACAGCCACATGCAGCAGTGGCTGCGCAGTTGTCGTACGAGAACATGGTATGCACCGCAGAGACCGATCCAACGTGGGGAGTCTATGACCCCCAAGGAATCTGGGTTTGCCCAGCTTGCCTGGTGAAGATTGTCGATGTCCGGATGATAGGTGGTCAGCGAACCCAGTTGACCTTCCGGGCTATGGCCACGCACCTGCAGCGCTGCAAATCATACGGAGCTGGAATTTTGAATCCCGCGCCCGTTGTACGCGCCGCAGGAGAGCGTCCCGCCGCTGGAGCGGGAGCCATCGACCCGCCTGCCCGGCCAAGTGCAGCATCGGGAACCCCGGTCGCTACGAATCGTTCAGGACCGCAAAAAAACCGCGAGCCGTCGGCAAAAAATACAACTCTTCCTTCGGTTGGGACGGCAAAACAAACGCCTTCGGGGAGCATCCCCATCGCTGCCGTTGCCGCGCCTGCTAAGGTTGCAAAACAGCGAACGCCGCTTCCGGTTATGGCTCCAGCGCAACTGCGGCCACGTCGATTTGTCGCGCCACCGCCTAGCTCTGAGAGTAATAAAGTTGATGCGCAGTCTGCACCGTCATCAATTCCACCCATACCGCCACCGCCAAGAGCAGTGCCGCTTTCGCTCAGTCCACCTGAGCCAATCAAGTCAGAGGAAACGGAGGCAGAAGCGGATGCTGTTCCTCATGTTCCGAGTTTTGGCTGGATGGACCAAGCGAACTCGGATGCCGAATCAGAGACGAAAAATTCAGAGCAGCATCTTGAACGAACCGATCTCATGCGCGCCCGCGATTTACAGCAAAACATGTTGGCTGTGGCTCCGCGGCTTCCTGGTTACACATTCGCCACCCGCTACGAACCATGCGACCATGTTTCTGGTGATTTCTTTTCTTTTGTTCAACTCCTAGATGGTAGAGTCGGATTTGCCATCGGTGATGTCAGTGGCCATGGCATGCAGGCTGGCTTGGTTATGTCGATGGCGAAGAAAACCTTGGAAATTTACGGAGAACTAATCCCAGATCCGGTTGAGGTATTGGCCAAGGTGAACGATGCATTGGCCAGCGACTTGGGCGGTAAAATGTTTGTATCCATGACTTATGCGGTGCTTACACCTTCCGATCGATCGATCAGATGGGCCCGCGCAGGACATAACCCGACCATGTGCTACAACCGCCATAGTGGGCAAAGCAGTGAAATTCGGCCACCCGGGATGGTCGTTGGCATGAAGGGTGGACAAACCTTCCGTGATAGTCTGCAAATGGAGTCAACTCAGTTGCGCACGGGAGATATGTTCCTGCTCTACACTGATGGCGTAACGGAGGCGACCAACGCCCAGGGTGAAGAATTCGAAACCGCTCGTCTGAGTGAAATTGTTGCAAAATGCGCCACGGAGGGGCCAGAAGCTTTACTGACGCAAATAACAGATCGCCTGCGCCACTTCCGTGGCACCGTCCCGGTGAACGACGACGTCACGCTCTTGGCGTTGGCGGTTGAATGAAAATTCAAGCAGCCACATTGACCCACAAAGGTCGGGTCCGCGAAAATAACGAGGACGCTGCATTCGCTGATGTGTGGGATCGCCTCGCCGTGGTTTGTGATGGCATGGGGGGACATGCGGGTGGGCAGGTAGCCAGTGAACTGGCAGTCGAGGTTATCTCACATGGTTTGAAGCGCTTACGCGGATCTGATTGGGGTGATGAAGATAAAGTCATTGAGGCCGTAAAAAACGCCATCTTTGGCGCTAACGATCATATTCTGAATCGAGCTCAGGTCGACCCCAGCCTGTCGGACATGGGCACAACGGTCGTATTATGTGCATTCATGGTCAATCGCGTGGTTACCGCCAATGTCGGCGACAGCCGCATCTATCGAATTTCGAACGGCATGATCAGTCAAATTAGCGAAGATCATAGCCTAGTTGCTGAACGCGTTCGAGCCGGACTGCTAGACCCACACAGCGAAGAGGCCCGCCTGCTTTCGAACATAGTCACACGTGCGCTAGGCATGGATCACGTGACTGTCGATATAACTATCGAGGACCTCCACCAGGGGGATGTCTATTTGCTCGCGACAGATGGACTGCACGATCTTGTTCATCCAGACGATATGCTCGCCGTCGTGTCTCGCGCAGACACGCTTGAGCGGGCATGTGTGGAACTGATTGACCTAGCAAACCGCCGCGGCGGCCACGACAACATTACGGTTGCGTTGGTACGCGCACTAGAGGATTAGTTATGTCTCGTCATGCCTTTGCTCCAACTGTGGCAAACTCGGCTCTACTCGTGATCGATATGCAGGAACGATTTGTGCCCGTGATGCCGTCAATCGAGGCAGATGGACCGGTTGGAAGAAACGCCAGAATCATGATTGAATCTGCGAGAATCCTCGGTGTTCCCACGGTGACGAGCGAGCAGTACCCCAAGGGTCTCGGCAACACGTTGCCATTCCTAAGTGATGCATTGGCAGGTCAACAACGATTGGCAAAAACGCATTTCAGCTGTTGTGAGGACAGTGCACTGTCTGAAAAAATTGAGGCTCTACATCGGACTTGGTGGTTTGTCTGCGGTGTAGAGACCCATGTGTGCGTGCTTGCTACCGTGGCTGATCTCCTGCAGCGTGGATATAGAGTTGGCGTTGTTGGCGACGCGGTGGACAGCAGACGGGCAGAATGTCGAACGATGGCACTGCAGGCAGCACGGGATCTCGGCGCACTCATTCTACCAACTGAATCTATTGTGTTCCGTTGGCTGAGAAACGCACAAGGGGAATCATTTAAACGTATCAGCGCCTTGGTGCGCTAATCAGGAGACCTGGAGTATAGTGGTTAGAATGCCGGATTTGTCGTAGTGGATGCCGGGACCGTTATCGCCAGCATGCGGTCGTATTGCACGTATTCCCCGCCGACTCCTAGTTGAATTTTTCCAAGCGGATCGTAACCGACGCTGCTGACGACACCCTCTGATGTTTTAGAAGGATCGGTGCTCCAGTATTTAATGCGCATGCCCAAGAGACGGTTCGAGGCCTGAGCGAGCGCATCCGGATCGTGGGATACGGTTCGAACCTGACGCACGTTCTCCATGGGGTAATCCTTGCCGTCAATCGAGACCCACACAGCGCTGTTCACCGAACGGAAGCTTTCGATTTTTCCATCAAGATTACTGAAGCCAACGTCGGGTTTCAATCCAGAGTTGACTAAACGCTGGCGCTCTGGTTCGGTAACGCCGACCTGGGTAACGTTTACGGTTTTGCCGACCAAGTCTTGGGCCCAACGCAAGTCGTCACGAAACTTTTGATAGGTGGTGTTTGCTAGATTTTGGACTTGGCGAAGGCTTTCGACCATTTTTGACGTGTCCATTGGGCTCATGGGGTCCTGGCTGGTAATCTCAGCCAGAATGATCTTCAAAAAATCAGCATTTCGAAAGGCGTCTACGCTGGAACCGGTCGGCTTGAGAGCGGTGCCACTTAGGTCTGCCGCTGAGACCCCAGAAACGGAATTAGTCGGCATAGAACCTCCTCTTGGATTTTCTAACGCAAAGAACGTGCCAGTAATGACCCTGAGGCTGCAGTCCCAGGGTCAGCCAGGGCTTGTGTAATCCGACCAAAGCTTCCAGACTCACGCATCCGATGCTCCTGGGTCTAATTAGCGACATCCATGGTAACTTGGCCGCCCTCCAAGCGGTTATTCACGACATGGAAGCCAACGGTGCCGAAAAGGTGCTCTGTCTCGGGGATGTTGTTGGGTATGGTCCCTACCCCGGCGAATGTCTCGATCTCGTTCAGCGCTGCGGGGCTGTCGTCATGGGCAACCATGAAGAGGCCCTGTTGTATGGCGCCGAAAACTTCAACCCGCGAGCAAAACGAGCCATCGATTGGACCAGGGATCACCTCAAGACAGCCGGCGACGAAGAAACCCGCAAGAAGCGCTGGCATATATTACAAAATCTGCAACTGCATTGTAAGGTGGACGACTTTCTATTTACCCATGCTAGCCCACGGCAACCAACTCGCGAATACGTTATGCCGCGAGACGTTGCCAATCAGCCCAAAATGGTGGAGATATTCTCGTTGATTGAACACGTGTGCTTCGTTGGACATACCCACTTACCCGGTGTGTTTCTTGAGGATCGTACATTTACGACTCCGCTGCAACTCTGGAACAATACGTATTTTGTTGAGTCTGGAGAAAAGGCACTGGTCAATATCGGTTCAGTTGGTCAGCCGCGTGATGGTGACAAGCGTGCCTGCTATATGCTACTCGACACAGATAAGGCGAGTCCTCGAGCTGTATTCCGTCGCGTCGAGTATGATGTTGAGGCAACCGCCACGGCCATTGAGGCCAATGAATTTTTAGACAACTATCTGGCAGAGCGGCTGCGCCAAGGAAGATGAAGATGCTGGGACCAAAACTCAGGTGTGTCGTGTCAGTGTCTGGAATTCGCGGGGTAATTGGAGATACACTCGACGTCGGTCAGCTACTCGGTTTGGCTCAAGCATTTGGAATCGCCATCGCCCACTGCGAACGAGTCGTCATCGGCAGAGACACAAGAACTACGGGCCCCATGCTGACCCAAGCCGTGGCTGCGGGCTTGCGTTCCGTCGGCTGTGAAGTGGTTGATATTGGTATTGTTCCTACGCCAACATTGGCCATTGCGGTCAAAGAATTACATGCCCATGGCGGCATCATGATCTCGTCATCTCATAATACGTCTGAGTGGAACGCCCTGAAATTATTTAATCGTGATGGACGTAACGTTGACCAAGGCCAACTCGATGTGGTTCTGGAGTGCTACCAGGATCCACCGATTGGCAGTCATCGAGGATGGGATGGAGTGGGCGGCTTTACCGAGAATTCGCGTCCTCTCGACATTCATCGTTCGCGGGTATTAGCAGCCGTGAACGCCAAAGCCATACGCACAGCAAACATCAAGGTACTAGTCGACTGCGTAAACGGTGCCGGATCTGTATTGGCGCCGAGGCTGCTGCATGATCTTGGATGCACTGTCATCGCCATCAATGATCGCCTGGATTTGCCGTTTCCCCGCGACCCCGAACCAACTGCAGCGAACGCCAGTCATATTGGCGCCTTGGTTAAAGCGGCGGGGGCCCACATCGGATTCATTCAGGATCCCGATGCTGATCGACTGGCAATTATTGATGAAAATGGTCGTTATCTAGGAGAGGAATACACGCTGGTTCTGTGTGCTGCGGCCCGCCTGTCGGCGGCTGGGCCTGGCTCAATTGCCTGCACAAATTTATCCACCAGCCGGATGATTGAAGACATTGCCGCTCGCCTGCAGTGTCGTATTGAACGCAGTAAGGTTGGCGAAGCTAACGTAGTGGATGCCATTCAGCGACTCGGTGCGGTCGTTGGTGGTGAAGGCAATGGAGGTGTCATCGATCCACGGATTGTTCTTGGTCGTGATAGCCACATCGGAATGGCTTTGGTGCTTGAGTTACTTGCCACGTCTGGCGAACCATTATCTCAGCTGGTAAAAGCCATTCCCGTGTACGCGATCCATAAGGAAAAAATAGCGCTTGATCGTACCGGCGTCACCGCTGCGATTGCCCGGGTTCGATCGGCTGGATTTGCGGCAAATGCTCACGCCGACGATCGCGATGGACTCAAGCTCAGTTGGCCCGATCGCTGGGTTCATTTGCGAGCGAGTGGTACTGAGCCAGTTAGCCGAATTATTTCCGAAGCACCGACGGCTGACCACGCACGCGAGCTGGCCAACAGCGTGCGGGTAGTGACCGGGGCCGCGCTAGTCGAACACTGATTTAGGAGTAGAGAACATGGCTGATAATAAGCCGTTTTTCCCTGGATTCGATGAAGATCCACCGCCGACAACGCCGAGTAAGAACAGTCAGTCACCGCCCACCCCAGCTTTTGATCCATTTGCCGGGATCCAGGTCAAACCTCCTGGTTTGACCGAGGGGGCGTCGACCGCGCAGACTGCTGGGAAGGTCTCTGATTCAGCTAGTCGGCCTCTGCCTCCGACCCAACAGTCAGAAGAAGACGTCAAGCCCGGTGCGCGTAAGGATCTCTGGAAATGTCCGCACTGCGGAGCTGGCAACCGCCCTGATCGTGATACGTGTCGCAGTTGCAGTAAGTCCAAACATGATCTGGTGGTCATCCCTTGGCAACGTAAGCCCGTGGTTTGGATAGGAGTCGGTCTTATAGCAGTGCTGGTGATTGGTGGCCTGGTGTTGAGTTCACGGGTTGACCTGAGTCTCCGTGACCCCGATGTGGCCCATGCCGATACAAGGCCACGTATTGGTGGTTCCTCGAGTGGTAGCTATGATCTACTCGCTGGCATTCGTCTTGATGTTGATCGATGCATTAGTGTCTGCGGACGCATTGCTGGTCTTGGCACTGGACCTGGAGGCATCCGTACCATCGCCCTCGCCTTAGGAACCAGCGCTCGGGACGCTCAGATTACGGCTATGCCAGGTACGCATGGTGGTTTTACCTTTGAGGCTCCGGCGCAGGGGGTGGTTCTGGCGTGCGTATTTAAGGACCCTGCCGATGTGAAAAAATTGGTGGTTGGCTCAGTCCTGAGTTTGGTTGGTGAAACCGGGTCCCTATTGAGCGCAGGATCGTTTGTTCGCGATGCCGAGGGTTTGATACCTGTATATGCGATTCAACTGCGAACAGAGTAGCGTCTCTCATTTAGTCTCTCCTGCGTTAGCTGCCCGTTCAGTCACTTCTAAGTTAATTGCGTTAGCCAGCTGCCTCCGATTGAGTGCCTGTCATAAAACCGAACGGCCGGTATTTTTAAAATAACGTCCGGTCGGTATTGGATAAATGCTTACAATACAAAGGATAAGGCAAAGAAGGAGAATACGAAGGACGAAGCTACGAAATGGAAGGAACGGGGAGAGTAGGAGACCGTCGTGATTTTTTAAGCTGCAAAATAGCTATCTCATACTCCGACTCTTGGAATTCAAAAACGTCTCGACGCCGACCGATGCCTTCTGGCATAGCGAGCGTCAGACGACCACCAAGGTGCTCGCGAAATTGAGTTAGTCCCGCATAGAGCTGGCGGCGACCATCCCTATCGCGCAGATCAAGGCAGGGATCCCACAGTTTGAAGCCAATCACTCGCAGCAGTCCAAGAATCCGCATGGCCGCCGCATGGGAAATGCGGCCAATCTGAGCAGCATAGAGCGAATCCAAGGCGATTCCAATGGCGACAGCTTCACCGTGTTGCAAGCGGTGACGAGACAGGTTCTCAAGCCGATGAGCTGACCAATGTCCATAATCAAGCGGGCGGGAGGAGCCCTGTTCAAATGGATCGCCGGAAGCAGTAATATGATTTAAGTGCAGTTCTGCACATCGGCGAACAACCCGCTCAAGCGAGCTCTGGTCTCGTCGGCCAAGTTGACCAGCGATGTCGCACAGCTCGTCAAAGAATGCAGCATCTGCAATGATCGCGACCTTGATGGCCTCGGCAATTCCTGCTCGCCATGTTCGCTCATCCTGCGATTCAAGGAAGCGAGCGTCATCAATTACGGCCCATGGCGGAGTGAAGGTTCCAATCAGATTCTTAATGCCAAATAGGTTAACCGCGTTTTTCACACCCAATCCAGCGTCACACTGGCTTAATGTTGTCGTAGGAAGACGAACCTGGCGCAAACCACGATGAATCAGTGAAGCTGCAAATCCCACGGCATCCAATACTGCACCGCCGCCAACAATCACCACGTACGAATGCCGACATAACCCTGAATCCACACTGGTTTTTGCAACTCGTTCGACTACTAACAGGTCTCGTTTAGCGATTTCGCCACCATCGATGATTTCAGGTGTAGCAGCGAGGCAGAGGCGGCGCGGAGCCTGTGCACCAAACCAAGCATGTATATCACGGATAATATTGGGACGGTTCGCGGTCAGCGCGCTGTCAAGATATACGATAGCCCGAGCGTCTGGAGCGTCATGTGATGGCACCATGACGTCAGCCAATACGGGATTATCGACCGCGAAGGCATCGCGAGTGAATATGAGCGGAAAGCGATAGCCAACTGCGAATGACCAGTCGTTTGTCGTCATGTCGGCAGTGTCTTTCCTGCCGATCTTAGGCCAGATCTGATTCTGACTGCCGTGTACTCATGCGGAACGCCACGTGGCGAAGAGATGCGCAGTGGCATCAACGAGATTAGCCCCGACCAGCGAAATCTAAGCCTTTGACCAGGTCTCCACCTGCGGCCAAGCAGCGTTGAAATCCACCTGCTATCGGTCGCCCAACGTCATCTGTGAACCCCGGTGCCCCCCGTAAACGCAAACACTGGTGTCCTAGGGCGACCAGAGCACTCGTTCGGAAGGCTGAACGGAAACGGTCATCTAAGCCCCATTTGGTGGTCAGTGACTCCATGACCGGCGTATTATGCTCAGTCCCGTCAAAAATTGGCCACTGGCGTTTGTTGGCCTCGGCAACCACGGCTGCGACCCTGTCGTCTGTATTGCGTGACGGAATCAATTCTAATGCGCAGAAGCCCCATCCTTCGAGTCGATCGCACCACGCTGAGACATCGGTCTCCCCGCCGGTGAGCGGATTGCCAAGAAATGGATAGGTAGGGATCGCACCCAGATCAGTAAATATGGCGCGAAGTTCAGTGACAGATGGAAATGCAGCGGGGTCCTCGGCAGCGTAGCAGGGCTTACCGGTTTTGAGGAGGTTGCTTCGTACGGTGTTTTGCTGATCCGCGTCACTGCCCTTCATTGGGACGCCTACAACTTTATGGAACAGGTCCTCAAGCACGCCCGGTCGTCCGTTTGCCAGGACCTGCAGGTGCAAAAGGATGGCCTTTGCTACATGCCGCTCGGTCGTGTTACCTTCAGGAGTAAGCGCAATAATCGTGCCCCATACCGGTCCCGCTGCCTGGATAGTCCGCTGAAAATGTTCGTCGGCCTTAGCGATAAGGGCTTGGTTTCTCACTTCTTGAAATTGTCGCAGCCGAGC
This sequence comes from uncultured candidatus Brocadiaceae bacterium, assembly GCA_964652775.1. Lineage (GTDB taxonomy): Bacteria > Planctomycetota > UBA11346 > UBA11346 > UBA11346 > UBA11346. The sequence continues at coordinate 188,826 of CAZZAM010000004.1, forward strand.
CAAGGCGACCTGAGCACGCGGCTGATCGGGTTGAGTCACTGCTTTCGCGCACAGATAAATTTTCCCAGGATTTGCTGGATCATTTACCAGCGTCCCATGGGCAGCGAGTTCACGATCGACAGCAATGGCCTCAAGTCCCAAGACGGCAGGAATACCGACTATCGAGCAAGCCGCTGAAAATTCAGCAAAGCCACTGGTGGTATAAAAATCATTGATGCCAAACACTTCAATACCGGCCTGCCGTGCTTCCCAGACTGCCTCACAGGGTGAACGAAATACGCCGAAAGAATGATTACTGTGTACATGGACATTGGTGCCACGTGTTGGAGGTCGAGCAGTGGCGGAGTGCAGTTGGCGAAGCGCATTGATGCGCTGAGTCAGGTCAGGATGTGCGAGATCAGCTTGAGCGTGTGGCATGGGTCAATCAGGCCGAGATTTTGACGGGATCGGAAATACGGCGTTTTCCTTCAATAAACGCAGCGTCGACCAGGAATTCCTTCTGGGTCTTGGCGAGGACTGGAACATCGTACATGAGGTCGAGCATGACCTCCTCAAGGATTGCGCGTAATGCACGAGCGCCAGTTCGCCTTTCGTGAGCCTTTTTAGCAACTGCTCGCAGAGCATCGTCAGTGAACGAGAGACTTGCACCATCCATGGCGAACAGTGCTTGGTATTGCTTGACCAGTGCGTTCTTGGGTTCGGTCAGGATGCTGATGAGGGCATCTTCTGAGAGTGGCGTGAGGGCGCAGGTTACTGGCAAACGACCAATGAACTCTGGGATCATACCGAAATCAACCAAATCCTGAGGCAGCACGTGTTGCAACAGGTCGTATTCAGCATCCTCCGCTTCAAGCGCGGTTCTTGTGGTGTCTGTCTCATCAATGCGGAAACCAACACGCTTGTCGCCCAACCGACGTGCCACGATGTCGGGAAGACCGGAAAAGGCACCGCCGACGATGAACAAGATACTCTCGGTGTTGACCTGGATGTACTTTTGTTCGGGATGTTTGCGACCACCACCAGGAGGAACATTCGCCACGGTTCCTTCGATCAACTTCAGGAGCGCTTGCTGAACGCCCTCGCCACTGACATCGCGTGTGATCGAGACATTCCCTTGGCTGCGAGCAACCTTGTCGATCTCATCCACGTAGATGATTCCCGTCTGCGCTCGAGCAACGTCAAAATCTGCGCTTTGTAGTAATCGTAGAATTAAATTTTCAACGTCTTCGCCCACATACCCGGCCTCGGTCAGTGTTGTCGCATCACCAATAGCAAATGGAACATTAAGCAATCTTGCCAGACATTTGGCGATTGCTGTTTTACCACTGCCAGTTGGTCCGAGCAGAAGAATATTGGATTTTTCCAATTCAACCGAAGCGCCAACTTGGTTGTGCTTCAGCCTCTTGTAGTGGTTGTATACAGCGACGGATATAACGCGCTTCGCTTTCTCCTGTCCAATAATGTATTGGTCCAGATACGCTTTGATTTCAGTTGGTGCAAGTAGACGTGGACCAATCTGCTTGGTTTCACCGATAGTCGAACCAGAAGTCGTTGGCTTTTTCCTGATATCTTTTTGCTGGTCGCGGATCAGCGTTGAGCACACATCAACACATTCGTTACAGATATAGGTGCCTGGCGGACCCTGAATCAGGCGATCGACCTGCCCGGAATGACGTCCGCAAAACGAACAGGCGTCAAGACCAGTATCGCTTTTGCGTTTGCTCACGGGTCACTTCTCCGCAGTTGGCTTGATGACGACTTTATCGACTATTCCATATGCACAGGCTTCCTCGGCGCTCATGTAGTGGTCACGCTCGGTGTCCTTGCTGACCTTATCCAGTGGTTGTCCGGTTTTGTCAGACAAAATGCGGTTCAGTTCTTTTTTCAGACGAATGAGCTCGCGGGCCTGGATTTCAATATCAGATGCCTGGCCTTGCGTTCCGCCCATCGGCTGATGGATCATGATGCGCGAGTGGGGGAGTGCGAAGCGCTTGCCCTTGGTTCCGGAAGCCAACAGGAAAGCCCCCATACTGGCCGCCTGTCCGATACACACCGTCGCCACATCGCAGGTCAGGTACTGCATGGTGTCGTAAATAGCAAATCCCGAGGAGATGACACCGCCTGGGCTGTTAATGTAGAGGGTGATATCTGCGTCCCGTTTCTGGCTCTGCAAGAAAAGCAACTGAGCTACGACAACATTGGCAACGAAATCATCAATCGGCTCCCCCAGAAAGATGATCCTGTCTTTCAGAAGACGGGAGTAGATGTCGTAGGTACGCTCGCCGCGCGAGTCTTTTTCGATAACGTAGGGTATGGGCATGAGGTGTCCGGACGGGCATGCTAGACTCCGGCGCGAGGTTCCAAGCGCCGCGCGGCCGGCCCCTCTCCGACTCCCCATGGAAGAGTCCGGATTCATCTTGAGCAACCGGCCGTCTTCCTACGCGAATTCAGGCAGTTGAGAGACTGCTTCTTGACGCATGGCAGGTGATACGCCATCCACGGTCATCCCTGCCCAGGCAGATGTTTCGAGAACCGCACGTGCCATGCTGCGTTGCACACCTTTATGCTGTACCGACCCCTGATCCTGGCGCTGTTTTTCCTGCAACTTTCGGCTGAAACATTTGAAGAAATGCAGGCGAAAACCGACATGACCAGCGCAGACTCGGTCTACCAATTGGCTAAATGGTGTTCACAAAACAATAAGCCAACGACGGCGAATCAACTCTATAGCCTCATTGTAAAGACCTTAGACAAGGATCATGAGGGGGCCCATGAGGCGATGGGGAAGGTGCGAGTTGGAGAACGCTGGGTCTCCAAGTCGTTTGCCCCCAAGAGCACCGGCGGAGGGCAGTCAGAGGGTAATGGAGGGGGGGCTATTCGTGTTGCTAGCGGAGCCGGTCCAAAGGCTAAGGACGTCAAATGGGACCTCACGATCCCGAAAGATCCCGGACCGGCACATAATTCATTTGTTGACGGCTACATTGCCAAAATGCCCAAGGCGCGTAATGACTCGGATGAAATGGGTGCCTGCGTGGCCACACTCATCAGAGAGGACAACTGGCCAACTGCGCTTCCGCGTCTCTGTACGGCCTTACTCGCGCCAGGATTCGATGATATTTATGGCGCCTGTGACATCATAACGGAATTCCGCAAGCAGGGACGCCACGCCGAAGTTCGCCTCCTATTTCCATTTGTTGTGCGGGGTAGCGAGAAGGTCACGGACCCTGACGATCTACAGGCATTGTGCATGGTTGCATCCGCACTACGTGAACGGAACGCGCTTCCACGCTTGATCGAATTGCTATCGACGTCAGTCAAAAATGACGCCACTGACGCGATCGCCAAAATCACTTTTTTGCCAGCCAAGGAGCTAACCCAGGCCAAGGCTCAGGCATGGTGGGATGCCAATTGGTCGCGCAGCGTGACCGACGTGCTGTTAGAGCAGCTGCGCAGTCCTGATCCTGAAGTCCAGGTTGAGGCTGCGGCAGGGCTCTGCGAAGTACGCAGCAAGGCAATTTTTCCTGTTCTCTTTAAGCTTCTTCGCTTGGATGACCTCAAAGTAACGCGACGGGCAATTGCCGTCATTCGCCTGGCAACATCTCAGGATTGGTCATACGAACCGGTGGCCTCAGCCGACGAACGTGGCAAGCGAGTAGATCTCATGGTCAAGTGGTGGAAGGACGCAGAGAAAAACTTCTCTTGGCCTGGCCTCCCCAAACCAGCTGATGAAACAACGCCCGGTGGACAGGCAGCCGTCGATCCCAACCTTGAACTGATTGAGCAACTCGGAACGGCGAAGAACCAGGACGCCGAGAGCAAGCTCCGCTCAAATGGCCTGCAGTCCGTCGCCGCTCTCATTAAGGGACTGAACGACCCCAATCAGCTTACCCGGCTTCGGGCCTCAACCATTTTGAAGGAAGTAACTAAACAGTCATTCCCCTATGATTATCGCTCGGATGGAGGAGACCGACTAAAGGCCATCCAGCTCTGGAAGAGCTGGGCAGTTAAGCAAAAACTCATGCCCGATGATACTCCAATTGGCGATGAGAAAGCGGAGGGGCCGTAGCCCCTTGATTGCGGCAATAACGTCATGGCGATCGCAGACATTATTTCCCGGAATCTGACCTCCATTCGCGAGGACATCCGGCGGGTGTGCGTGCAAGCTGGAAGAGATGCGCAATCAATCAGAATCATAGCGGTTACCAAAACCCAGAACCCTGAGGTGCTAGAGATTTTACGTGGGTATGGCATTACTGACTTTGGCGAAAATCGGATGGAACACCTCCTTGAAATGCAGGGCGCCTCTCGACCCGGCGACACATGGCATTTCATTGGTCGCATCCAAAGCCGGCAGCTGGCTGGTATTGCCGACCGCTGCTCGATCGTCCATAGCCTGGGCGATGAAGCCCACATTCGTAAGCTTGCCCATGCCAGCCAACTGCTCGGCAGACATGTTCAGGTATTCCTTCAGGTCAATGTCAGCGGTGAGGCAACCAAGGCCGGCGTTGAGCCTATCTCAGTCGCTCGCATGGTGGAATTAGCCCGAGCTGCAGGGGGCCTACATTTGGTCGGACTTATGACCATGGCACCTGATGTTCGTACTGGTACCAACCCAGATGACATACGAAGCTGTTTTATCCGTTTGCGTGAATTGGCCAAAGTCAGTGGGCTACAACGACTGTCCATGGGGATGTCGGGGGACTTTCGCATGGCCATTGAGGAAGGGGCCACCGATATACGCATTGGCTCTGCCTTATTTCAACCGTAAATACATTCATTGAAACAATTTAATAAAATGTAATTGACCCACATGCCAACATGATTCAGATAATTTATCAATACCGACTAGTCGGAAATATTTTCAATGACCTGCACGAATCTATCGATGTGGCTTACTCCCGGTCTGTACTAAGGGAATTAACTCAGATATTCCGAGACACCATGATGTTCAAAACATTTGTACCAACAGCGGTCATTCTTCCAGCCCTCGGATTTTCTGCGGATCCGCCGCGGGTTGACCTGCTGGGACAAGCCGCGTTTACGGACACCTACATCACGCTAGGCATCAATTCGACCGCCAGCGAAGCGAGAGATACAAAGAATGATTTTTCCGTCGTTCATGTAGGACTTGGGGCTTATTCTGTTTCGGGATACTCATCCCGCCCTGAAAAAGATGCGGGGGGATTACTTGGTGCAGGAATTCAACTGCGCACGTGGTTTGGCAGCGACCGCGGCGTTGACTGGTTCGCTACGGCTCCGTTCATTCTCATCGTTGGCGGTGGCTACGTCGATCCAGTCAAGAACGTGCGGCTGTCACTGCTGGGTGAAGTAGGGCCGGGCATCGCCTTTGACCGCATCAGCGATCATGGAAACTCAACCAACAAGGGGTTCCGTCCAGCCCTGCATGCTGGCATTCAGGCATCGGCCATGATGCGCTTCCGTCCATCACTTGAGGCAGGGCTCATTTTTGGTTATGACTACGACCACATGCCCAATGCTACGTCTTCCGGACCGTTGTTTGGACTTGGATTGCGGTTCATCGCCCAATAAATCACCCTGAACACGCACGCTGTCTGGTCATTCAACGCGTATCCCACAATTTCACTTTTCACCGCAATATCCCGATTGATCAGCGTAGTGTATATTACACAATATACATTATCGGACAATTAATTTAGCCTTGTTGCTAGTAATGAATTTCCCGGCCAAGGGCGATTGGACGCTAATCTGACTTACATGTCTTTTGCGCTGTCTAGGGCTAAACCAAGGAGCATGCCCTGACAGGAAAACAGCAAAAAGACAAAGGGGTTAAAACCAATAACCAGCAAGGACAATGGCATCATGACCGCCGCAAATATGATTGCGCATACAATCTGATTGAGCCGCCTCCAAGTCACCAGCCAGGCTACCATACAACCAACCAATCCGCCAATCAGCACCATCCATGGACTCAAGGTAAGCACGAGTAATGGACCACCGATTAGGAAACCTAGCTTGAACGATTTTCGAACTTTGCTGTTCCACAGATTGAGTCGTTCAAATTCAGCTAATTCTTTGAGTTGGTGTTGCACTATTTCTCTATCACTGATGCGGTCATTACTGAGCGAGGCGAGGCAATTGGGACAACGTGTCTCTTGGAGATTGGTTACGCGTCCACAGCGGGCACACTGCATGATCGCAACTTGTAGTTGTCCGGCACTCAAGTCCAAGCAAAGAGACCACACAGGGGGTGGAACTTAACCGAAGCGCAGTCCAAAGACAACACCGATGGCGATAACTGGCAACCAGGCAAGTTCATGCAGACCGATCGCTTGGCTGCTGAGTTGCGCCCCCCTCCTGGTGATCCACAAACAACGGAGGAATCCAAGCAGACAAACTAAAGTCACCGCAACGGGAATAAAATCCAGCAACCAACCAGCTATTCCTAAAGCCAGAATCAACACCTGGAGGATAATCGCCAGCCGTGTCCATGCTGTGCCACCGCGACTTTGCGATCGCACTAATGGCACCATGGCGATCAAGTTGCTGCCCACAACTACGGCAGAAACGAGGCACCAGTGGTTTACCGCACCGCCGGCACGGGCAATTGCTCCAGTCATGCAAGCAACGGCAATGCCACCGAGGGCAGATCGCAACCAGGGTCGCGGAGTAGGTCGCCACCATTCCCACAGGTATTGACCACCTCCAAGAATGAGCCCCCCCATACACCACAACGACCAATCGGGATATCCTGCCAAGTACCAGGTCATCCCTAGGCTGGAAACAACCACCATGCCAGCACAGAGTAGCACGATAAGCGGGCGACGACCGCCGAGATTCTTGCGTCGTCTTGCTTGGATGGCCTGTCGACCAACAACTGCGGCGATCATAAAAACCACAATTCCGATCCCCGCAGGATGTGAGCCCAGGGGAAGGCCGACGAGAGCTGCGGCGGTGATATACCCCCATACTCCATGTTCGGCAGGCAGCATGGATTCTCGCCAAGTGCGTGGTGCTAAATCCATGATTCAATCCTAACGCCACGGGTGTTGATCCAGGTCAAGCCTGCCATTTGCGCATCTGCTCCGTTCATCAGCATGGCGAGCATGTCTGGTCCCCTCCTTGATTTGACTCCAACCGATCCTCGTCTTGCTGGGATCTTGGGCGATACCCATCAGCGGATGCAGCGGCTTATTGACGAAGCCCAGGTCAAGGCACGCGCCTTCTATCAGAAGACCCTTGGTAGGCCATCCTCAATCGAGGAAATGATCGACGAAATCTTCGCCGCCGTTGAACGCGAAGGAAACGCGGCCGTTGTCCGCTACGTCCAGGCTTTCGATGGAGCATCATTACCAATAAACCAACTACGCGTAGCGACAGCCGACATTGAGGCGGCGTACAACCGTTGCTCATCGTCCATTCGTGCGGCGATCGAGCAGTCGGTTGACCAAGTTGCTCGCTATCAACGCCGTTTGTTACCGCGTGGTTTTGGCGAGGCGCTTGATGAACCATTGGGCGTGCGCTGGTTACCAGTTGATAGTGCCGGTGCCTATGTGCCAGGTGGCGCCTCGGGATCGCTCCCACTGTTTTCTTCGGTGATTATGAATTTGGTTCCTGCGCAGGTGGCGGGTGTGCCAAGAACGGTGCTCGTCACCCCCCCCCGCCGTGATGGCTCAATCGCAGATGAAGTGCTTGCCGCCGCAAAAGTCATTGGAGTGAATGAGGTTTATCGCATCGGTGGCATTCCAGCGATCGCTGCATTAGCTGTTGGAACAGACAGCATAGCCCGGGTCGAAACGGTCGTCGGACCTGGCAATATTTTTGTCACTCTTGCCAAGCGGCGCGCCTATGGCCGGGTAAACTTGGATATGCTTGCCGGCCCCAGCGAAGTCCTCGTCATAGCCGATGCGACAGCCAACCCACGCTATGTCGCTGCCGATCTATTATCCCAAGCCGAACATGATGTGTTGGCCATGTGCGTCTTGCTGTCGATTGGTGATGACATGGGCAACGCAGTGCAGGCTGAATTATCGCAACAACTCGCGGCTCTACCCGAGGAACGACGTTCGGTGGCGAGTGAGAGTCTTGCCCGTTTTGGCAGACTCGTCCGCTGTTCCAACCTGGATGAAGCCATTGGTCTCGCAAATCGCATCGCCGCTGAACACGTGGAGTTACTTGTAGCCGATCCGAAATCGGCCCTTGCCCAGATCAGACATGCCGGTGCTATTTTCGTCGGGCCTTGGTCCCCTGAGCCGATCGGCGACTACATGGCAGGACCAAGTCATACCTTGCCAACCGGAGGTGGAGCCCGCCGCTGGAGTGGTATTGGCGCCGATACATTCATGCGCCGATCATCAATCATTAATTTAGGTGAATCGGATTTCCGCGCCCTTGCACAGAGTGGCATAATCATGGCCCGGTCAGAGGGACTCGAGGCGCACGCGCGCTCAATTGCTGTGCGCTTGGATCCGTCAGCTGCGTAGCCGTGATAATCCATGCGCTCGGCGAATGGCATCGGTAACTCGGCGTACCTCGGGATCTGCGGCCAAAGCTTTACTGTACTGCGTTGTGCTCAGTCCAGCCGCCTTACTGGCGTCAGTGAGCCTACCCGCGTGCAACACCAGCAGATCCAGGAGGCATGCAACCACACCCGGCCACGATGCGGCAGTAGGTCCACAGGCGAGGCGGCCGCGCCGGACATGCGGTGCAAGCCAGCGCTGATCGGACCCACCACGCATGGAACAGGCCAGGAGCAGGCGTAGTCGTTGCAACGCTGCGCCTCTATTGGCGAGACCGTCGCGGTGTTCGCTCGCTTCGGATATGAGTCCCGTTGCACGATGAATGAGTCGAATGCCAGATGCCGTCTTGTTGGTGTGCTGTCCGCCTGGACCTCCTCTAGCCATGCGCTGAACAGTGCAGCGCTCACTCAACGCGACATCATTGAGTTGAAGATCACGAACGGTTGCAGCATCAAGGTTCATCGCATATGCTTCCAATGCGTGATCATATCCCACCTTCCAGACGGCGTCTGCAAAATTCGCATTACGACTGAGCCGATGTTCTCGCGTTCAGAGTTTGTTCCCATGGTTTTGGAGTCCATGCTTGATGGCGAGAAAACGCTGATCATGGACCTTGGCATGGTAAGCGCCCTCCATAGTCCGTCGTTGGCAAACCTCGTATCCATCCATATTGCATTAGCTCGACGTGGCTGCGACATGACACTGATCGGTCTGCATGAACGCAATCACAAGATCCTGGCAATAACGCGGCTGAATCGGCTATTCACCGTCACTGATTGAGATAACTCAACCGTCCCTAACCCGGACCCAATGGTCATCGGTTTCAGCAAATAGAATTTCCACGAGCGTCATACCTCGCTGCGTCAAAGCGGGTGTGAGTAGCCGCCAGAACGTTTGCGCTACGACTTCCATGGTCGGCACCGTGCCAGCGAACATGGTCATTTCGTTGAGCATCTGATGATCGCATGGAGCGACAACCAACGATCTCACCAGGTGCTCGAGTTCTAAAACGTTACAAAAGAACCCGGTGGTTGGATCCACGGTGCCAGAAACAGTGACCTCAAGGCGAAAATTATGACCGTGAACCCTCTGGCAAGCCCCGTAGATCCGTTCATTGCCCGGGCCATCTAACGCGGTGGAAACCAAGCGATGGCTGGCGCTAAAAGTGAATCGGCGGGTCAGCAGCATGGCGTCAGTGTAGGAGTAGTTGTGGCCAGGAAACCACCGACCCCCTCTCCCAGACCCAAGATGGTCCGTGCATGATGGCGGTTATGTGTTTACCTTCGGTCATGAACCAACGCGAGTTCACCCGAGTCCGGACTGCCATCCCAGTCGACATCATCCTGCCCTCGCAGACCCTCGCTGGCACCACCCGCGATGTCAGCCTGAGCGGCTGCCATGTCGTCGGCGTGGCCGCACCGACTGAGGAGACGCACTGCACCGTCGTCCTGCATATAGACGGACGCGGTGGTCAGATCCAAGTTACCGCCAAGGGCGTTGTCGCACGGATCCTTCGTGAAGGTTTCGCCCTGCATTTTTTCGAGTTGGTTGAAATCGAAAGCTACGAACACCTGCGTAATCTCGTGCTTTACAACGCCGAGGATCCAACCAAGGCAGAAAGTGAATTTGATACACACTTAGGCCTCAAGCGCATGGACCTCACCCAACCACCACCCGGTTGACCACCGCGCAGCGACCTCTATCGTCCCGCGCCTTGTACGGACCTCGTAGCTCAGTTGGTTAGAGCGCAAGATTGTGGCTCTTGAGGCCGCGGGTTCGAACCCCGTCGGGGTCCCCAATACACATGAACCCTCGGCGTATGCCGGGGGTTTATGTGTTCAGTCAGTCGGCGCATTGGCATTTGAGTACTTGCGCGAAGTAACCTGTAGCACATGCTCCGCACCCGTCGTGAAGCAGGAAAGCCCGATTAGCTCAGTGGCTAGAGCATCGCCTTGACATGGCGGGGGTCGGCGGTTCAAGTCCGTCATCGGGTACCAAATGCACCCCGTGTGGTTTAACTACACGGGGTGCTGCCTTTCTCTGACTTCATACAGCCACAGGAGTTGTGTGTAACTGTGAGGCGATTTTAACTGACATCGCCAAGCGGTTTATACCGTGCGCGACCATGCAAGACACTTCCAATAAGATGAGATGGTCTGTTGCTGCTATCGTCATGCTGGTGGCCACAGCGCTGGTGGTGATTGTGCCGTTCTGTGGAGGCGAATCGACAAGTACAGTAGCCGTCAATCAAGTCGCAAAGCCGCCACCTGTCAAAGTAACGACGACAACTGAAGCCAAGCCGTCGAGCGGAGATGCCGCGATCGCCTGGGTCCTGCCGCAGGGCTGGAGTGTCCTGCCTACAAAACCCATGCGTCTGGCCTCGTTTGCTGTCGTGGTTGGTGAAACGACTGGCGAGTGCGGTGTCAGCATCGCTGGTGGAGCTATGCTGGATAATATCAATCGTTGGCGCGGCCAAGTCGGCATTCCTCCGATCAAGGAGTCCGACTTGGGGAAAGAACTTCGCTCAGACACATGCGCTTTCGGTCCGTTTTCCTGGCTCGCGCTGCGTGGTGACTCGAGAGCATTTTTTGCAGCCATCATTGCCACGCCAAGCGGCCAATGCTTTGTGAAGCTGGAAGCACCTGGTGCGAAACTCGATGCTTTTAACGACTGCTTCCTGACCTTCTGTCGCTCGCTGCACCCAGCGACAGCTCCATGACTGAGGAACTCTGGAAGGATGAACCGCGTTGGTTGCGGGTCTGCGCTGATCCACGTATCATCGCAGTAACCTCCGCTTGGCTCCTGGTACTCATTATTCTCGGAACCGTCGCTCAGGGCAGCGTTGGATTGTATCAGGCTCAAGAAACGTATTTCACCAACTGGATAACCTGGCTTGGTCCTGTGCCTACACCAGGTGGACGTTTGGTGTTGTCGGTCACGGGTCTGAATCTGTTGGCCATGCTGTTTACCCATCACGGCCTGCGCAGTATGGGCCTGTTTTTTGTACATGCGGGCATGCTCCTGCTTCTAGTCGGTTCTCTCCTTGGCAGTGCGTTCCGGCAAGAAGGGACGATGACCCTCTTCGATGGCGAACAATCACATGAGATGATTGCCGGTCGCCATCATGAGTTAGCCGTACGTATATCTGGCACCGATAGCGATCAGATGATCACCTGGGGAGAATCACTGCTTGCAGCGAATCGAACCCTGAACCATCCACAATTAGCGACTCCCCTAGCAATCGTTCGTCACCTGACAAATACACGAGTCATGGCCGACGGATCGATCGTTGATGCTCCGTCTGAAGTAGAAGTAGAGCGCAATCTAGCCGGTCTCATGATGCAACTTCCCAATGGACGCTTGTTATCGGTCCGCGAATTTAGCGACCCGGTACACATTGCTCCGGGTGTTACCGCACAATTACGCCGCATTGTTACGCGCTTGCCCTTCCTGATTGAACTCGTCCATTTTCAACGGGACGATCATCCAGGTACATCCATGGCCAAGGAATTTTCATCTGAGGCGCTCATCCACACTGACGGAGTCATCAGACGTGTGGTGATCTCCATGAACCGACCATTCCGCAAAGATGATTGGACGGTCTATCAGTCCGGGTTCACGCCTGACGGCCGCGGCACCGTGTTTTCGATTGTTCGTGATCGATTCCAGCTGTCTCCGTACATTGCCAGCACCATCATGCTCGTTGGGCTGTTAATGCACCTTGCGGTATGCTTGCGCCCCCGACGTCAGGAGCCGTCATGATCCGGTTGCTGCTCGCCATCGTGTGTGCATGCGGTTTGTTTGCCGCTGACTCAGCCAGCATTGAGCGCATGGCTCGCGCAGCCGGAGATCTCCCCGTCCTTCATGATGGTCGCATCAAGCCCCTCGCGAGTGTGGCACGACACTGTTTGCTGTCGCTGTCGGGACGCGAAGTTATTCCGAGCGAAAGCGGTCCCAGTCTTTCTGCCACGGCATGGATGCTCGAGGGACTGGCAGACCGCAATGCTGCCACACTTAGACAAGTCATCAAACTACGGAACCCAGAAGTCGCAGAGGCCCTTGGCTTGAAGGCGCGGGCGAATATGCGCTATTCATCCGATGAAATTGGCCGTGGTTTCCAAGAGCACGCGGCTCAGCTCGACCAATTATTCCAACGTGACCGGAAGTCGTTGGCGCCCGCAGAGCTTCAGCTTGTTGAGCTGGCCCATAACATGAACCATGTTTTTAGTCTTATTGCCAGTGGTAATCTGGCTGTTGTTCCTGGATCAGAGCAAGCACGCAAGGAATGGTTGCCGAGCGCTCGAATCAGTGCGCCAGATCAACTACAGATGGCCGTTGTGTCGGGCTGGAGCTCCATGTTGGTCGCTGTTCGCGCGGGCGACGCCGAGGCGGTTGAGCGCCACGCCGCGGCAATCATGCAGAGTCTCGCGCCTGTAGTTGATGGAGAACGTCTGTACGCCGAAAATATCTACCATCGTCTAGCATTGTTCAACCTGAGCCTCTACTGCGATATCTTGTGTGTACTGCTTCTCGGAGTTGGCTTGCTTGGCTGCAGAACCTGGCTGTGGCGTTTGGCTGTGGCCTCGTTGGCTATTGGAATCGTCTGTCATCTATGCGGCATTACTCTACGCGTATGGATTCAATGTCGCCCGCCAGTGGCGACGCTCTATGAATCCATCGTGTTTGTTGGGCTCATTGCTGCCATTCTTGGTCTGATTGTCGAAGGCGTCCGTCGCCGTGGCGACGGCGCATTTGTCGGCGCAACGGCTGCCGCCTTGCTGCTGTTGATTGCCAAGGGATACACCGAGGACGGTGACACGATGGGCATGCTGGTTGCTGTCCTTAATTCGAACTTTTGGCTGACCGTCCACGTTCTGACGATTACGATCGGATACGGATGCGCCTTGGTCACCGGCGTAGTAGCTCACGTTGCATTGTCGGCCCGTATCATCTATCCTGCCGACGGAATTCTCCATCGCGCCCACGACCGTGCCCTGTTAGGCTTATCCCTGGTATCGCTGCTGTTTACCTTGTTTGGCACCATCCTTGGTGGAATATGGGCCGATCAGTCATGGGGACGTTTTTGGGGCTGGGATCCGAAAGAAAACGGTGCTCTGCTGATCGTTGTCTGGCTGATCATGATGCTGCATCTACGTATTTCTGGATTGGCCGGTCCACGTGGATTTGCGTTCGGTCTGATTCTCGGCAATATCGTAGTCTCGGTGGCGTGGTTTGGCGTGAATCTACTCGGCGTCGGATTACACAGTTATGGATTTGATGGCGGCACGTTCTTCTGGCTGGTAACACATGCCGCTATTGAAATCGCTCTGGCTGTGGGCCTATGGACTGCCGCCACGGTTCGCCAGTTCCGTGTCGCATCGACCTGATCGACTAGAGACAACCATCAACGAGTGACTCGGTCAACCCAAGCTGTTTGCGATATTCAGCCGCTGCGGTTTTACTATCGTACATGGAGCCCATCTCAGCGACGTGACCGGGGTTTGCGTCATCCAGCGTCCACAACGACGTACGGCCAAAAGCAAACGAATCCGGCGACCAGTTGCCAGCCTTGGGGCCAAAAACATCAGCGTGCCGAGCATCAATATGCAGAAAGCCGCGTGCGTCCTTGAATGCTGTTGCTCGGTAGGCTACTGCGAAAATACCGCCCGGATGATCGTACGTTACGACCCAGGCGGGACGCACCTTGCCGATGCCCGTACCAACGACCACCACGGTCAACGACTGGTCCCACACGAAGCGAATTACACATGGTTGCACCGGAGCAAAGGGCACGGCTCGACCCGGTATAGGTGGACCACCAAGTTCGGACGCTGCCGCTTCGTTGCCTGGTAAGGCCGCCTTGGCTGGACTCTCTGCCGGACCATCGACTGCTGAAGCCAGCGGAAGGTATGACAACAAGAGCACGACGCAGCACCAATGCTGATAATGGCCGAACATAGACCGCTTCAGCTGCGCGGCAGCGGCTTACCCACATCACCAGCGGTAACGCGCGTCGTTCCTCGCGGCTCCCCCTCAATGGTGATGAGGTGCCTCAGATTCATCTGTTGGAGGGTCATTTCAAATCGCCGGGTTGCGCCAAGAATCGACACCGGTGATCCGACCCGCGTGGCCAACTGGATACACGCCGATATCAGGGTTGAATATGCCCCAGTTGCATGGGTCATATCGAGGACAATGCGCTTGGACGATTCAATGCGACTAAGCATGACGGCGATGCTTGGATGGTCCAATTCACCAGTAACCATAAACGAGACAGTTCCCCCATCATAGGTGGCAACAAACGGCAAGAGTGGCTTGGACATGTGCAGCCTCTGTTCAGGGGACTAGGCTATGCAGCGTGGGCGCTTTTTCGAGGAGTTGTTCCGGGACGGCGTGGATAACAAAACACCCTGCAAGCCATGGGCCGCAGGGTGTACTGGTGGAGGTAAAGGGAGTCGAACCCATGACCTTCTGAATGCCATTCAGACGCTCTACCAACTGAGCTATACCCCCATCAATTCCGGCCGCGCAGACGCGGCTCAGCGACGTGCCGTGCACGCCGGAGGCGGAGTCATAGAGGTCCAGTGTCAGCCTGCAAGTACCTCTCCGGCCTTGCTCTGGCCGGACAGCGAAAAATACCTACGGCAATAGGATTGCCTGCTTGTAGGCGGGTACTGGCATGCGTAGTCTGGGGCGCACGGAGAGATAGCGTCATGTTCAGCCGCCTGTTCTTGGTTGCCTGCGCTGGCGTCAGCTTGATTGCCGCCGAGCAGCCCCCAATTACAGGCCCACCCTGGAAAGTCAGCTTTACGACAGCCATTCGCGGCGCTGATCGACAGTTCGTCTCCTATATGGGCAAGACTTATATGCTCGTCCAACCGGATGAACTGATGAGTGTCTCTAGCACCGCTTTAGATGTCGCCTCCATGGTCAAGGTACGGCGTCTCCCAAGTGGCGAGTTCGGTCTTTATCGTACTGAGCATCTGATTTTGGAGCCCGTTGGTGATGCGTTGGCTGGCCGACTCGACGGTGACAATCTGTACCTGGCTGGCTCTCTCGGCGTTGCGAATGCCAATGGCATCCGCGTTTTGCGAGTGCATGGCGCTGTTCAGACAACATCCGACTCGCAACTATTGGCCAATCGGCTGGCGGGCATTACGGCAAACGAGTGGGAGAGACGCCTCGCTGTCGTGTCCTGGTGTCGCGATCAAATGCGCCTTGCCGGCAACGTTGATTACTGGCTTGCAACCGTTGATAATCTGCTGGCGCAAATAATTGATGACATGGCCAAGCAAGCTGCCGCACATAATGACATTGCCCTGATTGCCCGGTCGGTTGATCTGGCACTGAATAACCTCAAGGACGTTGGCAGGGCCGCGAAGGTAGCCTCGCCGGTGTGGATCAGGGAACATGGAGGACCGCAAGCTGAAGTCATTGCCCGACGCATGCGTGCACAGGGATGCGCTCTGTACAAGGATGTCTGGCTGCCACGTGCGCAGGCTTTGGAACGCGAGTTCGACGATCGCTTCAACGCTCTGAGCTGGAAGGACGCCGAAGGCTTCTACCGCCTTGGCCGATGGGCAGATGAGAGCGCTGAATCACTTCCGCAGTCACGCGAACGGTCCTGGCGTTGCTATCAAGCCGGATTCAAAGCTGATCCGCATCATCAGGGCATAGCGCGCGAACTACGCCTACACATTGATCCATCCACCGATCCAGCGTTGATTACTGGTAAAATACTCGTGCCCAGTGACTACACTGACGCCGATGCGAAAATCAAAGCGCCTGCCCCAGAGGGATGGAAGCGCGGAGGCACCAGCCAATTTACGTGGAATGATCCCGATAGCGAAACCGCATTTATCGGAGTTAGAACCCAGCCGCCTCCAATTGATGCTGACGCTGTATGGATGGTCATCGAACAGGAGGGTGCTTCCAAGAAGGGGTACCTCAGCATCAGCAATGACGAAGAGAAGCTCAGCGATGGAAAACTGATGAAGACACGTCGCTTCACCTGGTTGGATGGAGATTCACCACGCTTTTCCTTGGTTTCCCTCGTCGTAATCACTCCAGATGCAGCTGGCATCGTGTTTAGTGCCCAGGGCTTACCGCACGAACAAGTGCGCATCGATGCGATTGTGCGTAGCTGCGCTGCCGCAGTTCAGCACTACGAACCCCCTGCACCAAAAACAACACCGTAATCCATTTCTCTCAATAGGCCCGGGTGGCGGAACTGGCAGACGCAGCGGATTTAAAATCCGTGGTCGAAAGACGTTGGGGGTTCAACTCCCCCCCTGGGCACTAATTTTTGTTAAGGCGTCTTTACGTGCGGCAGTGCAAGTAGCTCAGTCGCTATCATGCCATACATGGACTTCTCGCCACATGATTGCGCTAGCCGCTCCAGCAGTGGAAGTCCCTGTTTGCTGATGATGGGTCCACCATCGAAGACGCCGGAGAAGCCTTTGCTGAATGCCTCTAACACGTTCGCTGCCGGCACGGCTTTGTTCTCTTTGGCCAAAACAGCAAGTGTGGTTTTCAATTCAGCCTCACGTTTATGTCCTTTGAGTCCTTTCAGAAACACATTGCCGTACCAGGTGGCCAGCAGCGGATCACTGGCTGATAGATTCGCTATTAGGACAATTTGAGCGTCCATACGTGCCTCGATCCTGGTGCGTAACTCTGTTGTTTGCGTAGTTATTGCCGGGTCTTTTTTGCTTTTATCCATAGTCGCCACGGCTGCTGCAAGCTGACCAGTATTGGCTGCGGCAATGATCGGAGCTAATTTAGCAGGATAGGAACCTTCGTGAAGAAACGGAGCGTAGGCAAGATCGATGCGCCGAAACAAAGAGGCAGCCTCCACTGGACCTTGAGGTGGAATGGTGTGGCCGACATGGTTGACCACCAACAAACGATGGTCTGGACACGCCTTGGAGAATAACGCGAGCGCTTCAGCATAACGTGCCGTCTGCGACGATCCTAAGCCTGCTAGTGTCCATTCGTCAGTGTTGACGCCGACATACCATCCGGTCGAACCGATTTGCTCTATGCTCGTCTGGAAATTGGCGCTGTAGAGCGCTTGAGCGGTGAACGGCCAAGCCAAACCGCGCTTACGAGCGCACTCACTGTACCACAGTCCGCATGGCATCCCGCCACCCGAGAAGCAGGCGATCATGCCACGACCCGGAACTACGGGATAATCTGCCATGACCTGCAGCGTGGCGGCCTTGGCCACCGCAACTTTTCCGGCAGTGTCTTTGGCATTGTCACCGTCGGCATAGCACATGTTGATAGCAATCAGGCCATACGTGTAGATGAATTTATCCTGCCAGAGCGCGAACCAAGACGCTCCGCTTTGGCCGTTCTGCCCATGGAAAAACAAGTGTAGTCCATAGTGCGAATCGTCTGGCATCTTGGGCGGGACACTGACGAAGTAGCTGTAACCGGCGACGCCAGTCTGGACCTGATAAGTCCCAGATTTACCGGCATTGGCCGAGGGCTTGGGTAGCACGACCGTGGATTCCGCCGCCTGTGCCACGATGAAAATAAAGCAGAAAAAAAGTACTATATGACGCATGGTGTCCTCACTCTGTGTACATATACGGTATACGAACACAGATGTTAGTGCCTGAATGCCCAATAACTATTATGAAAACAAGCAGTTGTTGGGTAATCAGGGACGGGGCCTGAGGGCAATGACGTTGCGTTAAGGCAGTAACAGTATCAGGAGATCGGTGTTCCCGGACCGACCTTGGAATGCATTTTGGGCGCGCCTACGGCTGTTTATTGCGATAGGTCGCGTAGATCTCGTTCACGAACGAATCCCACGTCGTTCCGCCGGCCATGTAATCGGGGCGGTAATCAAATTTGAAGCCTGGGTCTTTTTCGACTTTCTTAATCTCAGCAATGGTTTCGAGCTTCACTGAGTCGTGGATGATCTTGACATTATCGGCGTCTTTTTCGGTCATCCAGCGGTCGCAGTAGCGCATGAATGGGTCGTTGTTCCAGACCTTCTCGATCTTCATAAAGCGAATCGCAAGCGCCTGCGCGACCCAGCAGATGCCGGTGCAGCAACGGCGGTAGCTTTCGCCAGTGAAAGCTGCCTTGGTCTTCCACTCGGTTGGAGGCATGTACTCGTATTCGGTGCCCTGCGGATTGCGTTCGCTCGAGCCGAACTTTCGCCCGTAATGGCCGGCGTAGGACACGTCGGCTCCGGTCCAACTCTTCTCGTCAACCACCTGCATGTCCTCACCGAATTCAACGTTCGGGAACTTCTTGTAGGGATTCTGCATCTCCTCGTCGCCCAGAAACACGCCGGTCAACTCGATGCTGAGTTTCCGTCCGGAGCCATGACCACCGAACGCACGCCAACCAGGATGTCCGCCTAGCAGCATGCCCCAGCGATCAATGCCGACCTGGCAGAAGTTGATAATCAGACGCTCCTTTTGTTCGCGAGTAAAGTCGAGACATAACAGGAGAGCCGCATTGCCGACAATACGGCCGAGTTCGCGGCCATATTGCGGCATGTTCTGACTCGGGGCGCTGAACGAAAAGAATACCGTATCGAGCCACGGCAGGCGGAAGTAGCGCTCGTAAGCGCGGATGTCGTAACACAACTCGGCCCGTCCGGTCTCGGTGTTCTTCTTGAAGTACTGTGGCTCACCGTCGGCGTTGTAGGGCAGCACCTCTTTCAAACGTGGGAGGCTCGGCAGAAAATCGCGCTTCAGGTTGCGTGCGTAGTAGAGTGGGTGCGCGGTTGCCATGTACGGCGGACGGAATGCATCGGTCGCCACCGGCTTGTCCATACACAGCAGGACAGCCGCTACTTTGATCCCGCAGACCGATTTATGTGAACTGTTGAACGGACCCAGCATGCGCCGAACGGTTGCGTATTCCTTGAGTGGCGAGCTGATCGTGGACATCAAATTGTCGCCAGGCTTCAGGCTGATCGGCACCAGATTCAACGCTTTGGGCTCAAAATGATTGATGACGCGATTGTCGAATCCAATCGGGTTGTTCGTCGAAACGCGAAAGTTGTGCATTGAGCCATGGCGTACAATAATCTTCTTCTTGCCATCTGGCAGAGTCTCTTCGCTGACGACCGTTTTCGGTTCAATGTCGATAACTGTCACCGGGCCGACAACGTACCAATCACCGTTCACGAACCGGCCGGCGGGAACCTTTTTGTCGAACTTCCAGGTAATGCCGTATTGGCTGATCGAATCGACCTTGGGCAACGCATCAACGGTCAGCGTCGTGCCTGGTTTATCTGGGGTGAAGACCACATTGGGTAGTAGATCAAGGGGAACGTCGTTCACCCACGGCGCTTGCCAGGCTTCCGGGGGGACCGAGTTGACGACTTTTTTTTCGCGTGTGTCTTCGTTGTCTTCTGCAGCGGCAACGCAACTCATCGGCGGGATCAACAGAAACGCCAACATCCATATGGAGCGAATCAACATAGAGGTAGCCTTTCGGGTTCGGGACGAAGCCTCAGCAGCAGCCCCCAACACTAGGCACGGCGGGCTCCCGACTCCACCATATATTCCATTGTTCCCGAGTCGTGAATCTGGACAGCGTAGCAGTGGCGTCAGGGGCCGTGGCAGCGCTTGAACGCCTGGCCACTGCCACAGGGACAGGGATCGTTGGGCTTGGGCTTACTAGGCGAGGCCCCATCGCGTTGAAGCATGCCACTCGACTGCTGCGCCGCCAACGTACGTTGTTGGGAAGGAGCCGGTGCGGCAGCCTCAGGTGCATTCACCTGAACTTGCAGCCGAAACCACGTCTTGGCCACATCCATGTGGATCAATTCATTCATCATTTCAAAGCGGCGGAAACCCTCCTCTTTGTAACGAATGCGCGGATCTTTCTGGGCGTACGCTTCGAGACCGATGGCATGGCGCAGATGCTCCATGGCATAAATCTGGTCCTTCCAACGCCGGTCAATGGTATCGAGCAGCAGGAAGCGCAGGACGTGATCGTGGACTTCTCCGAGTTCAGTTTTACGGCGACCGAATTCACGCTGGGCGATGCCATTCAAGTGCGTTAGACAGGCAGCGCCGCCCTCCTTGACCGGGATCTCGTTCCAGGCTGGTTCGGGCAAGCCGGTTTCTTCGTGGAAATTCTTGGCCATGCGCTCAGCCAACTGCTGACCGCGCGTGCCATCAGCGGCCGACTTTTGGACCATGTCGTCGATCGCGCCGTGAAACATGCCGTGGAGAATCTTTTCAAGCTCCTTGTTCTCGAGAACCTTCTGACGCTGACCATACGTAACCAGTCGCTGCTGGTTCATCACCTGGTCATACTCGAGCAGATTCTTGCGGACGCCGTAGTAGTATTCCTCGACGCGCTTTTGCGCTTTCTCGACCGCACGCGACACCATCGGTGACTCGATCGGGATACCATCTTTGAGACCCATGCGACGCATAAGGCCAGCCATCGTCGGGCCGGCAAAGCGTTTCATCAGGTCATCATCAAGCGAGAGATAGAATCGAGTTGAACCAGGATCGCCCTGACGACCACTGCGACCACGAAGCTGGTTGTCGATGCGGCGGGCATCATGGCGTTCGGTGCCAACGATACGCAATCCACCAATGGCGCGCACATCGACACTCGCCTTCAGCGACGATGGCAACGGCAACGGTGGAAGACCATCCAGCTTGCGCCGTTTGTTAATCTCTTTGAGACGCTCGGCTGAGTTGGTCGCCTTCGATTTGGCCAGCTCCTCAACACAGAAACGTTGATGCCACATCTGCACGATCGCATCATCAAGTTCTGGGCTATCAGGCTTGAGTTTCTTGGGCGCCAGATCGCAGCGCTGCCAGTGTTTCAACGCCTCGGCAAAACCGACTTTTCCCAGCACGATGTCGGTACCACGACCAGCCATATTCGTCGCAATAGTGACCGCACCGAATTGACCAGCGCCGAGAACAATTTCCGCCTCGCGAGCGTGCTGACGCGCATTGAGGACGTTGTGCGGAATGCCGGTGCGGGTGAACTGTTCAGACAAACGCTCTGACACTTCGACTGAAATGGTGCCGACGAGGACCGGTTGGCCAACATCGTGGAGTTGGCGGACTTCCTTGATAATGGAATCAAACTTTTCGCGCTCGGAACCAAAGATGAGGTCGGGGAGGTCATTGCGTGCGATCGGTCGATTCGGAGGAATCGCGACCACATCCAGGCGATAGATCGCGTGGAATTCGCCAGCTTCGGTCATTGCTGTACCGGTCATGCCGGACAAACGGTCGTACAGGCGGAAGAAGTTTTGTAACGTGATTGTTGCGTAGGTCTGGTTTTCTTCCTGGATGTCGACACCCTCCTTGGCTTCAACAGCCTGATGGAGGCCATCGGACCAACGGCGACCATCAAGGATACGGCCGGTGTGCTCATCAACGATCTTCACCGACTTATTCGTGACCAAGTATTCTTTGTCCCGCAAGTAGAGATGGTGCGCCTTGAGTGCGTTGTCGAGAAAATGCGGCAGGTGCATGCTCTCGGCGTCGTACATGCTGGTGACGCCAAAGAGTTGACTGGCTTTGTCCATGCCAGCTTCATTCAAGGTGACGTGACGATCCTTGATATCGACCTCGAAGTGGGTGCCCTTCTCCAGCTTGCGGGCAACTTCATCAGCCTTTTGGTAGTATTCTTTACGACCGGTTGCTGGTCCGCTGATGATGAGCGGCGTACGCGCTTCGTCGATCAACACCGAGTCCACTTCGTCAACGATGGCGAACTGGCGGCGGGTCTGTACCTGCTCTTCCGGCGACCGAGCGAGATTGTCGCGCAAATAGTCGAATCCGAATTCATTGTTAGTGCCGTAGGTGACGTCACGACCGTAAATCTCGCGCCGTTCCCACGGTGGCATTTGTGATTGTATCGCGCCCACCGACACGCCGAGGAAGCGCAGGGTTGGCTCGTTCCACTTCGCGTCGCGTGAAGCGAGGTAATCATTCACCGTGATGACGTGGACAGAAAGTCCCTGGAGCGACGCCAGGAAACACGCGAGCGACGCGACCAGCGTCTTGCCTTCACCGGTCTTCATCTCGGCGATCTTGCCCTGCATGAGAACGATTGCGCCTAGCACCTGGACGTCGTGTGGACGCATGCGGAACGGCGGGGCGGATTCGGGGAACTTGGCACGGACGGCGTTATAGAACGTCGCCGGCATGTCGAGCTGCCACGCGGCGTGCACCGGTTTGCCCTCGGCATCGATCTCGGCCAGTTTGGCGCGCATAGCTTCAACGGAGGATTTGGCTTCACCCCAGGCGTCCTCGGGGAAACCCTTCTTGGGATCGAGTGCGTTCCAAATGCCTAACCGTCGATCAGCAACCTCTCGTGCAGCAGCGAGCGCTTCGATCGTGACGCTATCCGGCTTGGCGCCGTTCTTCACCCGCTCACGAAGATCGACAGCTAGCCTTCTGAGAGCCGTATCATCCAAGGCTGCCATACGCGGACTGAGCTCGCGCACTTTCTGAACTTGGGGCCACAGCTTACGTAACGAGGCCTCGTTGGTGGTGCCAAGCAGGCGTCGGGCAAAGGTGGTGACGGAGTCAACAAGCGCCATGCGGATCCTCAGCGACGTGGGGCGGTAAAGTTAGGAGGGCAAACCCCTGACGCCAGCGATTGAACTCGTCCAAGAGGCCCGGTTGCCAACCCACCGACCGAAGGACAGTGGCAACATGGAAGCGATACCACGGATCTCCCAACGGCGCATTCTCTCTGCCAATCGCTTCTTTGACCTTATTGAGGAACACATCGAGGATCGCGACGGCAAGCCCTATCCCTACTACACCGTGGCCTCGAAATGGGATGCCGTCCTGGTGGTGCCGCTGCTTCCCGATGGTCGAGTTATCGTCGAGCGGATCTATCGCCACCCCTATGGTGCCTGGTTCCATGAGTTTCCCGCTGGAGGCATTGAGCCAGGCGAGGATCCAATTATTGCCGGAGCACGGGAGCTCCGCGAAGAGACTGGTTGGATCGGCACCACCATGACTCCGCTAACCAGTTTCGAGGCGCTGCCTGGTCTTCTGCGTCTGCGCCTACATGTCGTGCTTGCCGAAGGACTGACGCTCGCTGGACCGGTTGCCCACGAAGCGGCAGAATTCATTCAGGTCTCTAGTCTGTCGATTGATGATGCCTGGCAGACGGCACGGGCAGCGCAGAGTTCAAGTTTCTTGACCTACGGCCTGATGGCACTTGAACTACGCCATCGCCTCGAAGTGTAGAAGTTCACTTGTTCTTGGGCTTGAGCGTGATCTCAATCAGAAAGGTCTCTTTCCAAGCTGGATCAGCCGTGAATTCGCAAGCGATGCATACGGTGTCCGCGGGGTTAAATAGCTGCACGGATTCTGACGCAGCGATGACCGTTGGGGTGGAGATAGTGAAGCGATAGCCTGAATCAGCGAACTTACGTTTGGCTCCACCAGCGACTATATTGGTGACCTCTCCGATCCCATCCTGAACCAGGGTGTCCGCGATGGTGGTGGGGTCTGCGCCCAGAAATCTGGCGACAATCAGCTTAGCAAGCGCATCCGGAAAGCCTACTACGCATGATCCGGTCATACCGTTGGTCATGTCCATGATACCGCAAATATCACCATGCATACGCGGGTCGGTTTTCACAAAGAGCCGCTTCCGCTCCGGCTTCACTTGGACCATCTCCTTGAGACAGTCCAACGTTGCAGCGATGAACGGGTTGAACACATTGACATCTATCGTCATGGCCATTGGTACTGGGTCCGGACAGGAGTGAAAAGCGTTGCATCTAGACCCTGTCGCGAAGATACTGAGGCGCAAGGATTCCTTACGTATGGCTACAACTGGGAACTCAGAAGAGATGCGGGCTCTCGCCATCGTCATCACCAGCGATGTCGGTGCCGTCCATATCGTCTCCTTCTTGGCGGGTGAAGGTGGCACAGTGAGTCACGATCTAGTTCGTCGTTATTTCAGCAGTCACATGCTGGAACGGACGCACGGACGGAACCGCCTCGTGTTTGATTTGACGGGCGTATCAGCGTTGGATTCAGCTGCTCTTGGCCCCCTAGTTCAGAAGCTTCGCGAAGTCCAAGAATCTAATGGCAAACTCCTCTTGACTGGTGTGCAAGCCCCTGCGCTGCGCGAGATCTTTGCCCTAACCCGGTTTGACAAGGTCTTCCCAATCCTGCCAACCCGGGCCGAGGCCATTGCGGCCGCAGCAGGCTGAATCCCGACATTCGAGCGGAGTTATCCACAAATTTCGCAGATTACGCCGATGTCGAGTGCGAGGCATCAGAAAAGAGGACTGCAAAATCTGGGAAATCCGCGTAATCAGTGGATAAAACTTCGCCATGTATCCTGATTAGTCCGGCCTGGGACCGGGATTCCAGTTGCAGTCTGGTTGTCCCCTTCTAACTTTCGCCCTCCCCCCGTTGGAGCCTTTAGCTCGTATGGCAGTCAGAATCCGTCTCAGCCGTTATGGTCGCCTCCACCGCCCGTATTTCCGGATCGTTGCCATCGACAAGCGTTGCCATCGCGAAGGGTTGGCCAATGAAGTCCTTGGCAGCTACGATCCACTTGCTCCAGATGGCAAGAACATCGCTGTTAACGTTGACCGGGTGAAGGCCTGGGTCGACCAGGGTGCCCTCATCAGTGAAGCACTGACCAGCCTCTTCAAGCACCACGGCATAGCCATTCCTGCTAAGCCAGTTGCCGCCGCGGCCAAACCGAAGGCCAAGGCCAAGCCCACCGCCAAGACGACCGGTCCTAAGCGGGATGGTAAGGCCAAGTGGATCGCACCAAGCCGCCGTGCTGTGCGCGGACACGCGCTCAAGCTCAAGAAGGAACGCATGGCTAAGCTCGCAACGGAAGTGGCCGCCACTGCCGCAGCGAAAGCCGCTGCCGCTCCTGCCCCAGAAGCAGCCGCGCCCAAAGCCTAAGTCATTGGGTCCAGAACATCCTGGTTCAGGCCGGACGGTTTCCGTCCGGCCTGTTTCATTGGTATCAATCCAGGTTGACCAGAGAACATGACCACCGTGAACCAGCCGCTCACCGTCGAGATCGACCATCTGGAAGTCCCCCTCGCGCAGTTGCGCGAACTCGGTCCGATTGGTCTCGACCACCGGCTCCAGCCGTGGATAGCCAAGCTCTGCTGCATACCGGCAACCGATATTATTGATTACGAACTCGAGCGACGTTCCCTAGATGCGCGCAAGAAGCCCGATTTGCGTTACGTATACAATTTACGTGCACGAGTGAAGGATGGATCGCCAGTCGTCGAAAACCCACACATCCGGGTACTGACGGCTCCACCGGCTCAGGACGACCAACTCTGGCACTTGTCGCTGCGTCCAGATGTGCCTAAGGATGTCATTGTTGTCGGCACCGGCCCGGCTGGGCTGATGTGTGCCTACCTGTTGGCGGTCCACGGCTGCAAGGTGGCGATTCTTGATCGTGGTCGGGACGTCGAGCGACGCGGCGCCGATCTCGAACGGATGCACGCCACACGTACTCTGGATCCCGATTCCAACTATCTCTTTGGCGAAGGTGGCGCAGGCACGTACAGCGACGGCAAACTGTACACCCGCGTCAAAGACCGCCGCATGCGCTTCCTACTTGAAGCATTTGTCACTGCGCGTGCTCCACGACATATTCTCTGGCGTCACCATCCGCACATTGGCAGTGATCTTCTGCCGCACATGTGCAAACGCTTGCGACAGGCAATTGAGGCGCGCGGTGGTTCGTTCCACTGGGATAGCGAAGTCGTTGACCTGCTGCTGCAGGATGGCCGCTGCGCAGGCGTGGAACTCAAGGATGGTCGTCGCTTGAACGCGCAAGCTACGGTCATTGCACCTGGACACAGTGCACGTCGCTTAATTCTGGCCATAGCCAAGCGCGGAGCCGCCCATAAATCCAAGGGCTTTCAGATTGGTTGCCGCATTGAGCATGATCAACGTCTTATCGATCTCGGGCAGTATGGTTGCGTTGCCGGGATTGACTGGCCGCGCCATCTCCTGAATGCGGCTGAATACAACCTCGTCAGCAGACCACCTGAACATCTCCATGCACAGAGCGTGACCACGTTCTGCATGTGCCCAGGCGGCGAAATCATTCCAGCAACCAGTGATCCCGGACAACTCTCGACCAATGGCATGAGTCGTTTCGCCCGTGCTGGCCCATTTGCGAATGCGGGACTTATCGTCAATCAGGAAGTCGATCGCCTTGCTGACCCCCTGTCGGGGTTTGCGCTCATCGACCGTCTCGAGAAGGCATGCTTTGTTGCTGGTGGTTCCGATTACGCCTGCCCGGCGCAAAGCGCGGCGGCCTTCGTACGCGGTGAAGTCGGGGTGACACCAACGGCAACGAGTTACCGTTTTGGTCTTCGCCCAGCCCGACTCGATCAATTGCTACCGTCGGCAACGGTCAAAGCACTCGGCACTGCGCTACGTTACTTTGAACGTGTCATTCCAGGTTTCCTGAGCAAGGGAACCATGGTTGGCATTGAGGCACGCGTGAGCAGTCCCGTGCGCTTCGAACGTAATCCCGATACTCTAGAAAGTTCCATCCCGCAACTCTGGCTCGCTGGCGAAGGCGCAGGCTACGCTGGCGGGATTGTCTCCGCTGGACTCGATGGCCTGCGGATTGCCGAGACTATCCTGACCGGGATTCCGGCGAAACGCGAACGCTAAGCAATGCCCCTGGGAGTGCCGAGCGCAACTCGGCACTCCCAGGATGCCAACAGTTGATCCGCCCGTTCTTCTCGCCAACCTGCCCCTCCCATGTCCGAACCGGTTCTCATCGCCGTGCCTCCTAAGGGTGGCTCCTTTGACGATGTCCTCAAGAAACTCGTCCAGCTTGGCTGGCTGAAACCCGAATTAGTTGCCAATTTACGTCGTCTCATCAAAGAAGATAAGCGTCGGGTGAAATTCGAAGAAGGCATGATCGATCTCTGGCGTGATCACGGCTACTCGTCCGATGCAACTATGCGCGCAGCTGATCGCGCCGGCCACGATCTCGGTGATGTCGAGAATGCCCTCGCCAGGATGCGTCACTGGACCGACAGTGAAGGCAGAACGCGACTCGGCTACACGCCGATGGAAGGAGTTCAGGCATTGCTGGAATCCTGGCGTTCAGATGCGGATGCCGACGTTCGTGAAGCAGCACTTTGCCTCCACTTGCAACTTGACCTCACCAGACCAGGAAAACCCGTCCGCGCTGTTTTCAATCAATCGGAATTCATCTGGAATAAACCAGGTGGCGGCGACATTCGTGGCGTGCTGATCGGCACCGAACACGAAGTCACGCCGACCTGCTTGCGCAAACATAAGCGCGACCTGTCGCTGACCTGCTACGATGCGTTTCACAATACCATGCTCGACGTCTTGGATACGGGGCGGATCCGCAATTGGCAGGAACTCCGTTCCCACCTGGCGACCAGCGAGAGCCCGGTCCGTATCTTAGGCTCTCTTGGTCTTGATGACTATTTGGGCCACTGCATCCTCATGGATCGTCAACACGCGGACAAGGTGAAGGCTCTTGGCGGCTCGCGTCGCTGGGCTGATCAGGCGCATGATCCCAAAATGACTTCGTTATCAGCACAGCCGATTCTTATCGATCCGATGTATCTGGAACTGTACACCAGTGTCCTTGATGCAGCCAAGACCGGCCTGCGCTTTGCTGCTGGTCCCAAGGACATTGAGCGGGTATGCGCGGAGGAGGGTCGGACGGCAATTTACATCGTCCGCAGCGGTTCCACCGTCGCTTTGACCCCCAATCTCTGCGTGGTCGGGGAAGAAATTATCACCTCAGAAACGATTGTAGCCGCGAATGGGGTCAGCATGGATCAAAACCCGGCGGTTGGACGTCTGGTCGAGAGTTTGGCCCCACTGCAGACTGATCATGTCGATATGTGGCGGGCCAAACTCGCCAAGCGACTCGGCGATCGCTTAGTCTGACCGCCAGCGACGCAGACTTGGAAAGCGCCCTGCTGGGCCTACCGTTCAGCTACCGTGAGCCTCGACAAGAAAATCATTGTCCCCGGAACTGATAACCCAGGCACCTTGGTTAAGGTACTCGAGTCGCTCGCAGAGCAGCAACGGGTAGCCACGCTTATCGTCCGCCGTGGTGAGCGCTTTCTGTTGAAAATCGTTGAGATCCGCAAAGAGGTTGTCGTCGGTGAGGTCCGTTGCCTCAACTGGTCGCCAGACATGACGCGCAAGATTTATCAACTGGCCAAGACTGGGCCGGAGTGGAGCGGTGAAGGCAGACGTGAGATGTTGCTGGCCGACGCAATCGATCGCTTCGCCTCCGATGCGCACCGTTTCCGGGTATTCATTCCCCTTGATGATGTCACCGCCGTTTATGAAGACCTCGACGACCGCTTTGACCAGACTCCGTTTCTGCCGCTACCCTGATCAGCGTTGGAGATGACATGCTCCGCCACCTACTTACGTTGTTGGTGCTTTCTTCTTGGTTGCTAGGCACTGAGCCGAAACCACTCCCGCTACCACCACACCAGAGCGGTGGAGAGATCGTTCCCGCCCCTCCATCGGATGATCCAAGCATAGCTGACCTGCGCAGCATGCTGAAGGATCTCAAGTTGACCGAACGTGACGGAAAACTTTGGTGGCAGGGAGAAAACGTCTCAATCGCCGTCAGCGTGATTGGCATTGACGCACGTCGTGATCCAATTGCCGATACCGTCGCTGGAACAGTAACAATCCAACGCACACTAATTGAAAGAAAGCGCAGTGATGCTTTGGTTGCACTGCTCAACTTGGCACCCATTGCCAAACAAGAAAAGATCACTGGATTGCGTCTGACCGAAGGGCCGCTCACCGGACTCCATCTGCGGAATTCGGAGTTCGTGGTTCTTGGCGATGGCATCCTACACAAGCAGGAGATTGTGCCTCCTAACCATGCGACCGAAATTCAAGCACTGAAGACATCTATTGCCAGACTGAAGGTCGAGTTGCCCAGCGTCGACATGGATGAATCAGCCCGCCGCTCATTGTCTTCGTTGATTGATAAACTTCCATCAACTGACCAAATTACCAGTGCCGACGATGCCTCGCCACATTTCATGCGTCGCCTCGTACGCAGCGGCTGGTTGCAGCAGTTTTTCCCCACCTTGGATATTGACAAGCAGATCGAAGACGAAGTGCGAACCGCTGAACAGCCGTGTACAGTTCGCCAATGGAGTGGATCTGGCGGCCATCTTGCCGAGGTACGCAACGCTTTTGGTGAAGGCGGTTATATCCTGCGCACGCCATCGCGATCTGCGTGGATGGTCGACCATCCCATGCCTACCTATTACAAAGGGTCAACGCCCCTGAAAACCGTAGTTGAGCTGGCGCAGGGTAGCGATCCGTTAGTCGCCAATGCAGTGGATAAATGTCTTTCAGCGCGCCTGTGGTGGCAGACTGATGGAGAATCCTGGCCGATTGCACGCTGGACTGTTGGCGGCGCTCTTGAATGCACTGAGGGCGATTGGATGAAGGCCGTACCTCGACGCAGTCACGCCCCTCATCTTGAGGCTTGGCTGCCACCGCATCTCTTGGTGAATAACCTCCAAGGTGACTTTCTCGCCCTCATAACCAGCAATGGCGCGCTGCTGCCCCCACGCGACTCAACCAAGGCAGAAGGCGAGCGATTCCTGGCCGACGCGGCCCGCGTTATGCCTGACGCCGCCAGCCTAGATCTCATAGGTGAGTATCTATTCCGCTACGTATTCGATAGTCCTGATCCACGTCGGCCAACCCTTATCGGCACGAAATCAGACAAGGGGGATATCCACCAGACGGCCCTGCAAACCCTAGCCAATGTCAGTAGCGGCATGTTTCGCGGCGATTGTGATGACCTGGCTGAATTGTACGAAACCATCGCAGATCGCCAAGGGCGCACAGCCCACGTCGTCAGTCTGCCTGGACATGCCGCCTGTTGCTGGGCAGAGAAACGCCCAGATGGGTGGCAGGTATTCATTCTTCAGACTGGCCCACCTCTTCAATTTACTGATTCAGACCCACAGCAATCGCTGCAAAAATCGTTGGTCAAAGTCTATAACTACTTCGACGCTAGCAGCCAGGTTGATCCCAACGGACTTAGTCTGTTGTTGCGTTTCAATAACGAAAACCAACGCGGTAACTGGCGTCTGTCATATCGTGTATTCGAAGAACCCGAGTACGCTCGCGTCATGATCGATGTTCAGAAGGATTGGCACTTTTCAACCTACCAACGCGGCATAACCAAAATGGAGAGGCTCATCAATTCATCTGAACAAGAGTTGCGCGAAACGGCAAATTTTCGCGAGTTATCAGGACTTTACAGCTACACCGGTCAGTATGCAGAGGCGGCGAAGATGCACCAATTGGCAATCGACAAAGGTAAATCCGATTTACGCAGCACGCTATTTATGAACATTGAATTAGTAGGTCATTTGTTTGATGCTGGCAAAGTGCATCAAGCCAGAGAGGTTGCGCTTGATCTCATTGAGCGCCAAATCCCCAATCTGCAGAAAGACCTTGGACGCGTCGCCATCCAGGTCGGACTTGGTTTATCGTCAACGCTGGCATCCCATCACGCGCGAGATCTTGCCTTGCGCGCTGCGCAGCCAGCAATCATCCAACTCAACCAACGGATATCAGAGAAGTTTGGTCAAGGGATCAAGAGTCAAACAATAGGCACTGACGAAGATAGTCGTCGTATGATAATCGGCATGCGCATACTGGGTGACTACCTTGACGGACCAACATTTAAGGCGGAGGTTTGGGATAACGACCGCGATCTGGTGTCGTTCCGACGCTTGATGTCGGCGCTAACCACCAATGCCATCATGACCCTGCAAGATGCCACTCCAGTTGAGCAGTCGAGCAACGCCGACTTACAACTCGCCGCCCGGTTCACCCAACTATGGCTGGACCGCATTGCCTTTCGCGATGTCGACGAACCAGGAGAGATTATGTTCAGGTTTGCCACTGCTGGAATGGCCTATGAAACACTGTTGGGTAAGGAGCAATTCGCTGGCTTCTTAAGGTCTGCCGCTAAACCGGCAAAACTCGACCAGTTGCCGCCCATGCGCATCGGCGGCATCGCACAGGTCACGCTTGATGCTAGTTGGGTGAAGATCTGCGAGCCTTATTGGATGGGAAAGCTGAGTGCATTATTTGATCGAGACCGTGATGATTGGGATCCTCAACTCGCCGTTTCCTACGCCCGTTCTGCTGTGGATGCCGCCCAAGCGATCAGCGGAAGTCCGTTCGACAGTCCACGCATCAATCTCCAGGCACATCTGGCCGGACTGCTTCTAGCCCTGATCGAACAAGACGAGCCTGCATTACGTATGCGTTTGAAAGCGGTTGCCCAACGCGCCGATAAGGATTGGTATGATCAGACATCCATGTGGATTGGCACTGCCGCGCGACGCATGAGCCTTGCTTGGTACGCCAAGGTTTTGCAATGCTGGGCGCAGGAGGTGGATTATAAGCCAAAGTATTTCTGGATCGCCTGGCGAGCCGTTTTGAACAAAGCCCCTGAACATGCGTTGATGACCGCCAAGCTTGCTTCGGAACGATTCCGTGATGACCCTGCTTTTGTCGAAGAGTACCAATACATGAGTGCCTTGTTGGGCGCCCAAAAGAAATAGGTCTATCGATCTCCATTCAGGTTACGACCCAACACAAACAGTTTAAGGCACTTGCCGTTAGCGTAATTGAATCCGGAAAATTCCCCCAAAATAGACAGGGTTGGCGGCGGTTGGGCCTGAGAAAAATACACTTCCGTACTAGCCGCATCACTGGCCACGCAGACCCCCTTCTCAGGCGATCTGGACCATGCTCTGAGCGCTCCGACCTCACCCAATATTGAGATCGGACCACGCTCAGGTCCGAGATAAAACAAGAGACTCGCCTCCTCAAACCCACATGTCGATATCGGCGTTCCTATGTCGACATGCCTCTGAATGAATGCGGCAATCCGTGGCGCAGGTTTGTACACCTCAAGCCGACCAGCATTGAGTATTAATGTGACAACAAGGGATAAAATTCCGGCGGTAGATGCAAAAGCGAAGAGAAGACGCTGATTCGCCCTCACAACCTTCGCACCCAGCCAGACGAGGGCACTCAGAGCCAAGCCAATGGCTAGGCAGAGCGGAATCAAAGGCGCCAATGGAGGCAGCAGGACGCTGGTACGATGGGTCAATGCAGCGAGGAAGAACGCCAGGAGTCCAGCGTCCTGGAGCAACACCGCAATTGGCACAACCACTACGAGAGCACTTACCAATACAAGCAGGATCCAACGTTGGATTTGCCATCCGGCGATCCACCACGTTGGGTGAGGATTGGAACGCACTACGGTGATCGCCAACAAAATCGCTAGCGGAGCCAACATCGGCAGCAAGTAATGCGGCAGTTTTGTCTGCACGAGGGTAACTGCGGCAAAAATTGGAATTGCCCACGCCAACAATAGACGTGATGACCATGGTGGTCGTAACTCGACCGCGCTACGAAATGCCACCGCTAACGCTGGCAACCAAGCAAGACAGGCGAGCACGACAATCGGGAGATAGTACAACCATCCGCCGCCGTGACTTTCGCGAGCCTCAACGATCCGCTTACCAAGCTGATCACCGATCATAAATCGCCACAACTCTCCATGGGTTGCTGCATTAGCGGGAATGAACCAGGCCAGCGCTAGTAACAGGCCAAGAAGAACGCCAACACCGAGCAGTATAACAACACCTACGCGCGGTCGTGGCTGGTCGTCAGTTGGTGTCTTGCTGCAGGCATACCACAACAGCACGCCACCTACCGATGTTATCGGCACCAGGAGTGCCATTGGTCCTTTGGCCAATAAGGCCCAAGCAATCGCAGTACCAAGAACAAGGGCATGCCACCACCGACAGCCATCAATCCAGGCTGTGATCAGCACCCACATGGAGACAGCAATGCCGAGCAAGAGCACGGCGTCTGTTGTCGCGGCCGAACCGCAGATAATCACAAGCGGTGATGAAGCCAGGATCAATGATGTACATATTCCCAGGGTTTGAGGATCGACCCCTAAACCTAAGGCGAGGCGTCGTGCCGACAGTGCGGTGAAGAATACGGCCAATGCCATGCATATGACAGCGGGCAGTCGACAAGCTACATCAGGATTGATTCCTGTGTGCAACGCGAGAGTCATCAACCAATAGGGCAGAATCGGCTTATGTAGACGTGGCTCACCATTGAACGTTGGCACAAGGTAGTCACCGCCGATGACCATCTCACGAGCGGCGAGCGAATTCCGTGGTTCGTCGCGATCCATCAAGGTGGTGGAACAGGCGAGACCTCCGAGCAACACAGCTAAACAGGTGGGGACGAGCCAGAGGCTCCAACTGAAACCCTGGCGACGACGCACTATTCCCACACGTAGCTGAGGCCACAGAGCCCACGCCAACAATGCAGGCGACCAGACCATCAGGAAAGTACGCAACCAGCCAACCCGGGTGTCGAACCCGGCCCACATGACGCAGCCAATCCAACAGCACGCAGCTAGGTACGCCCACGTTGAGCGTCGCGCGATCCAGGGCCATAAACGGTCTGGGCAAACACGGAAAGCCACTACGCCAGCACATAAACCGACCGCAGCACCAGCAACCACATCAGCTGGCCAATGGTAATTGGTAATCACCCGTGATGCAGCAACGGCAATGCCTAAAGTCATCAGCAGTACCGAGCTTCTCCATGAGCGAGCCAACAACGGCAGTAATGCCCACATGGTGCTGGTGTCACCACTCACGAATGAAAACGGATTGCCACTCGGCCGTTCGCGACCAACGCCGATCTTGAACATCCACGTCAAGATGGCGACCACGACCAAGGCGATGAGCAACTGCAACCCCAACCGACGCCGTCCACCAGCTGCGATCGCCAACGCGATCAAAACGGCTACCTCCCCTCGTCCAAACGGCAGGACGAGTTCGGTGATCACGTCTATGCCGGACAAACCCTGCAGACTATGCAGGCTCTGCTGGAGGTCTTGGTCCACCCTCAGCAAAGCCATGGCAGCACAAAACAGGGCCAAGGACAACGCCGACCATAATGGTTTGGCGCGAATGGCGTCGAAGAGTGGGTGAAACGCGGCCGACCAGCGCAGCATCATCGCTCGCCAGGGTAGGCGATGGCCTGTCTATGCCAACCCTACACCTCTTGCAGCTGCAGTGCCTAGACGGAGCCTGCTGACGAGGGAGCTCGCCACATGGGCAAGAAGCGTAAGGACCCGTATATTTCCAAGAACTTCCTACTCGGCAGCGAGGCTGCTGAAGAGCTGTATCACGAATGGGCACGCGACCTGCCAGTCATCGACTATCGCTGCCGACTACCGCCCGAGGACATGGCTGACGATCGGAAATTCAAAAATCTCAGCGAGGTATGGCTAGCCGAAGATCGTGACAAATGGCGGGCCATGCGTTTGAACGGCATCAGCGAGCGTTGCATTACCGGTGACGCCAGCGATTGGGATAAATTCCAGGCTTGGGCCAACACCATGCCACGTTGCCTTGGTAGTCCTCTCTACCATCTCAGCCACATTGAATTGAAGCGCCCGTTTCGCATCGGCGACATGCTGCTCAATCAAGATACAGCGGCCGCTATCTGGGAAGAGTGTAATGAGCGACTGGACGAACCTGGCTATACCGCGCGCGGTCTAATGGAACAGGCACAGGTGCTCGTCGCCTGTACTAGCAATGATCCCTGCGATAATCTCGAACCGCATCGGCGCATGGCCCGCCAAGGCTGGCATGTCCAAGTTCGGCCAACCTGGCATTCCGACAAGACGCTCGACATTGAACATGCAGACACCTTCAACAATTGGATTGATCGACTCGGGGTCGTGTCTGGAATCGAGATCAGCGATACCGACGCACTCCTGGTTGCTCTCCGCAAGCGACACGATGCATTTCATAATGCCGGGTGCCGCATGTCCGAACGAAACTGCGATTTATCTTGGTTTCGCGACAGCAGTGCCGCCCAAGTAAAGCAGGCGTTCAGTAGAGCGCGGGCTGGCAAGCAAACTGGCGGCGACGACGCAGCGCAGTTTAAAAGCTGGATGCTCCTGGAACTAGCGCGGATGGATCATGCCCGTGGTTGGGTGCAGCAGATTCACGTCGGATCATTCCGCGACGGTAATTCCCGCATGTTTCGCATGTTGGGTACAGATGCCGGGTTTGATTTCATAGGCAGCCAGGATGTTGTGCTGCCACTCCTGCGCCTCCTCGATGCCTTGGATCTGACCGACCAGTTAGCCAAAACACTTATAACAGTGGCCGATCCAAGAGGCAGCAGTGCACTCGATACTTTGATAACCAACTTCCATGATGGCGCGCATCCAGGCAAACTGCAGGTCGGACCATGTTGGTCGTTTCCAGGTTCGAAAGATTGCTGGGAAGCACTAGTGGGGAGTCGTCTGGGACTCAGTTTACCAGCGCTTTCAATCGGGACGACCAGTGACGCGCGTTCCTTCCTCAGCTATTCACGGCACGAGTACTTCCGCCGCAATCTGTGTAACCTGTTTGGCCAGGCAATGGCACATGGCCATCTACCAGACGACTACGAACTTGTTGGCAATATGGTACAGGATCTGTGTTACCGCAACGCTGCGCATTACTTCCCCTTTGATGTAGCAGCCGACCATGATCATGCACTCGCAAACGTGGGATCACACAAAAAGAAACGCAAATGATAACCGTGCTTCAGTGACTATTTCTGAGTCAGCACAGCACGGGTCAAATCGGCGAATTCTTTGGCAAATGTCGCGTCTTCATCCAGGCGGATTTCCGCCTGCCTGATACTATACAACACCGTGGAATGATCACGTCCGCCGACCATGCCACCAAGTGCCTCCAAGCTGTGTCCGGTCAGCCGGCGACCAAGAAGGAGCGCGGCTTGGCGGGCCCTGGCAATATGACGCACCCGGCCGGAGCCGGTGATATCGCCAGCTCTGACCCCGTAGTGATCAGCAACCGCTTGAAGAATCCGGTCGAAACTGGCTTCGTCAGGTCCGTTTCCGGGCGTTTCACCGAGATCAAGCCGACTGGCAAGTTCACCAATGCCGTGCATGTCAGGGGCGAACGATTCAACCAATCGGGCCAACTCACCAGGGTCACGTTCGGCGGCAACAGCACTGAGTCTCCGCAAGACCGCCAAGCGGGTTTCCAACAACGGTAGTTCAACCACGACCGAGAGGCCCCAACTCAGCCGGGTTGTCAGACGCTCCTCAAACCCGCTGAGCTGGTGCGGCGGCAATCGACCCGTCACGACCACCTGTTGACCGCGTTCCTTAGCCTCGTTCAGCAGCAGAAAAAACTGTTCTTGAGCGAGTTGGCGGCCGGCAAGTGCTTCGATTCCATCGCAGGCGATGATAATCGCCGATTGTACTGTTTCCTTCAGTTGATGGGTGTCGCGGCCGGCCAAGGCCTGCGCCCAGCGGGCAACAAACTCATCTCCGCTGAACAGCACCGAACCGTCATCACCGGCCGCCGCATTCAGCTCGTGCATCATGGCTGATACGAGATGGCTTTTCCCTGATCCAGGTGGGCCGTAAATATACAGTGGATTATGGGCTTGCCCTGGTTCACGACAGGCACGGCGACACGCAGCCAGCGCAAGTTGGTTGCCAGGATCCTCGGCAAAAGCCTCAAATGTCCGCTGTTCTGGGGCATGCGCATCATCACGTGCAGCAACTGACATAGTCAGGCCAATCGACGTAGCGATCCGCTCTGCTTCTTCTTGCGCACCGGAACGAAATGCGTCAATCCAGATGCGATTGGGCAAAACTACATACAGACGCCCACCAGTGATCCGTAGCCGCAGGTGCGGCATGAGGTTTTCAGTAAATTCTGGACTGAGCGCGGCGGTCAATCCCGCTCGCATGCGTTCAACCAAATCGGGATTACTCATACGTACGACGATTGCGGCATGGAATTTCGCCGCGCGCGAACGCGCGGAAGTTGGCTTTAAAGTCCAGCCAATCCGCCTTCACGGCTTTTGATCTGGAACCGTAAGTGTCAGGTGAAATCCCTGACGATCTTGTTCGATCTTCGGCGGATGTTCTGCAATATTGGTGATGGCCGGATAGGCCGAACGCAATCCATCTTGAAAGGCATGAATGGCGGCGTTGGTCGCCAAGCGTCCACTTTGGGCCCAGCCCACTAACTCAACCGTAACCGCGCCGGGTGCGCGACGAACCTGGTATGAACTGAGCGCCACCGGGCAATTGTCCGGGTGCTGCAGCGAGGTGACCACATTGAGGATCTCGGATGCAACACGGGCAGCGCGGTGTTCGCCATCCAACCACGAGATCCGCGCCACAGCCGTCTTCCGCTCAGTCTGCATGCGCTCAATGTCCTTCAATTGCCGTTCAGCCTGGCTGACCAGCCCCTTGTCTCCACCGAGCTTATCGACAACGGATCCCGCACTTTGCACGGCGATCTCGTTACACGTTACTGCCGCAATGATCAGTGCCACCGAAGCCGCGACACACACACGCAAGTAACCATCGGTCGCCCAAAAGCGCGCTCGCGCGCGGCGTTCGTCAGCCAGGGCATCCAAGATGAGGGTTGGAGAAGCCGCTGCGCCAATGCCAACCGCCCACGGACTGGGTAATGCGACCAGTTTATCCAACGCCTCGACCGCCAAGGACGAGGTCAGCCGGGCAAACGGATTGAACGGACGCGTTGCAATACCGGCTCGCTCGGCAATCGCCTCGGCAAAGCCATGCACCTGCGCACCAGCACCGGCCAAAGAAATAACCGTTGGCTGCCAGTCATCGACCTGCAGTTGGGCCTTGGCAAATTTCAGCGCGCCCATCAGGGCAACCGCAACTTGGCCAGCCTGACGGCGGACGAGATGTTGTAGTTCGTCAGGACTCGATGCACGGAGTTGACCAACGAGTTTGGTCGCCTCTGTCGGAGACATGCCGCGTAATTCAGCGACTTGTGACACCAGGTTCTGCATGCCGATCGGCAGGGTACGGATGAGTGCCAGTTCATCATTGCGGACAATGACCAGTTGGGTTGACGCACCCCCGACATCAGCAATCAGCGCGTCTCCGGTACCACCGATCCGGCGCCACGCCTGATACAGGCCAACGGCTGGATGGGTGATCGCTTCAAGCCGAGCACCGTGTACAGCAAGCGCTTGGCGCGCCTTCTGAATGAGACTCGTCTTCACGGCAAGGCCGAGAACGCGGAAATCGCCCCCACCGAATCCGGGCACCACCGTCCAATCAGCCAGTGGCGCGTCATCACCACCGCCGCCACTCAATTCAAAGCCAACCACTTTATCGAGTCGCTCGCGCGGGCACGCCGGCTGGATAAGCATGCGTATGAGGACATCCTCATTGGCGATCAGCAGCCTGACTGCGCCCAACTTGGGTGGCAACGCACATGCCCCCAACGCCTGCAATGGCTCTACACCCGCTTCCATGGGGAATGACAACAACTGTGTGATCTGACCATCTTCAACCGTGGTCAGGCGGATCGCACTCGACGTCATCTCGATCGATGTAGTCACGATCGTCTCTTAGGGTAGAGAGGTTGAAGTGTCAGGACCAATGTACGGATTATTCGTTTCACGAGCAATGCAGCCGGCCGACACCAGCAGCGCGCCAATAATGAGACCGATAACAAGCCAACGCTTCGTCATGTGCGGCATGCTAATGCCCCGAGTTTATCCGCAACAGGAGTTGATCCAGTCTGAGGACCGAGCGTGCGGCTCAGTTCACGCATTCAGCGGCTGGTCCGCCCGGGGATAACTGCCGAGAATCTCACATACAGCCGTCGAACCAGCGAGCTCCTTGATGACGGCAGCAACCTTCTCGTCTTGGTGATGGCCGAAGAGATCAATGAAGAACATGTATTCCCAGGCCCGACGGCGACTGGGACGGCTTTCGATCTTACACAGGTTGATCGCATCGCGGTGGAAAGGCTTCAGGCAGTCAAACAAGGCGCCGGGGCGATCGGTGACCGCGAACATGATCGACGTCTTGTCATCACCGGTCGGCTGCGTGGCCTGCTGAGCTTTTGCAACGACAACAAAGCGCGTGATGTTGTTGGGATTATCCTGGAGATCGCTGGCGATGATCGGCAGGCCCGAGGCCTTCGACGCCTCGGCAGAGGCAATCGCGGCTGCTCCTTCACCTATCTCCGCCGCAGCACGTTCAGCAGCCTTGGTGGTCGATACGACCTCGACCAACTCGACGCTAGGCATGTTGGTCGCCAACCAGCCACGGCACTGACCGAAGACGGTCGAGCGCGAGTAGATACGCTTGATGCTGGCACGCGGAGCACCAGACATCAGGTGGTGGCGGACCCGGAGATGCAATTCATTGATGATGCGTACGGATGAACCAAGAAAGGCGTCAATGGTGTCCGTGATCGAACCATCGGTCGAGTTCTCGATCGGGACCACCCCATAGTCGGCGCGACCTTTCTCGACTTCGGAGAATACCGCAGCGATCGCATCGGCTGGAACGTACTCAACGCTGGCGCCAAATTTCAGCCGTGCTGCGATGTGCGTAAATGCACCGTCTTGGCCAAAATGACAAATAACCAACGGACGCTCAAGCGCGAATGACGCCGACATAACCTCGCGCCAGATTCCACGTAGCGCTGCGTCCGGCAGCGGACCCTTATTGAGCGCAGCAAGACGCTTGAAGACCTCTTGCTCACGATGTGGTACAAAGATCGGCGCACCGCTGGCCGCCTTGGTCTTGCCAACTTCACGAGCCAGTTCAGCGCGTGCGTTCAACAACTCGACGAGCCGCTCGTCAAGCGCATCGATACGCTGGCGGATAGAGGTCAGGTCATCGGGCATCGTGGGAGGATCGTGCAATGCGGGTGGTGATGCAAGGGGCGTGCGATGCATTACGAGCCTCCCCGGTTCTGCAAAACCCATGTGTCCCGGAGCAACACGGGCGCCGGGAGATGTGCTGGCGCATACAATGGGCAAAGCCCATGCGCCACGCTGTCGCGAGCGCAGCGACGCGACAGCGAACATCGACCAAGTCCGGGGGGCGGAGCGGTATCGCCGCAGGCGATAGCAGGCCAAAGGCCTGCGTGCCGTGGAGCGCGAGCGAAGGCGAGCCGGACTGGGGATCTCCCCACAAGCAAAAAGTCAGTAGCTAACTTTCACGATCTTGAACTTCAGCGCTCCAGCCGGGGCATCCACAGTGACCGTGTCCCCCTCTTTTTTGCCGAGGAGCGCCTTGCCCATCGGGCTGCTGGTCAGGATTTTGTTCTCCATGACGTCGTCCTGGCCTTCACCGACCAGTTCCCAGGTTTCAACCTGCTTGGATTTGACATCGAGCAGGTCGAGCTTGGCGCTGAACGCGACGCGACTGGTGTCGATCTGACTTTCATCAACGACCACGGCATTTGCCAAGGTGGACTTCAACTCGGTGATCCGGGCGTTGGTCATCGACATTTCTTCACGCGACGAGTGATATTCGGCATTTTCCCGCAGATCGCCCTTCTCGCGCGCATCGGCAATCGCCTTGGCGATGACCGGGACGCGTTCCAGCAGTTCGTCGAGCTGCTTTTGCAGCTTACGTTTCCCTTCAGCAGTAACGGGGATGCCCATGCGGTATCCTTCCAACAACGCGCGCAGGCCAAATGCCTGCGCGCACAGGTGGTTAAGGCCGACGTAGCGCATACCCCAATGGAGCATGCAGACGG
>CAZZAM010000005.1:0-199460 GCA_964652775.1 uncultured candidatus Brocadiaceae bacterium
CCGCATCGCGAATCATCGATGCGGGCCAGTGGCCCGCGGTCCCAGGAGACTAGCTCTTGAGTGTCAGCAGCTATCGGCATCGTCCTACCCGCAGACAACTGGCGCTCAGGGCTCTGGCCCGACGCGGGCAACCGCGATGAAGTCTCCACCAAACCCCGCCGCGCGCCTGGGTGAGATTGTCCTTCAAGGATCCACATCATGTCCAGCAACCCGTCCCCCGCCGCCCGCCACACCGCACCCAAACCGTTGACGCAGGCAGATCCCGAGATCGCCGCCATCGTTGAGCGCGAATTCAATCGCCAGCAATTCACCATCGAGCTGATCGCGAGTGAGAACATCGTCTCGACCGCCGTGATGGAAGCGCAAGGCACTGTCCTGACCAACAAGTACGCCGAGGGTTACTCCGGAAAGCGTTACTACGGCGGCTGTGAATTCGTCGATCAGGCCGAAGACCTCGCGTGCAAGCGCGCGCAAGCATTGTTCAAGACTGACTACGCGGTGAACGTGCAACCGCACTCGGGCTCGCAGGCGAACATGGCCGTGTACATGGCGGCCGGTCTGCAAAAGGGTGACAAGGTTCTAGGCATGTCGCTCGATCACGGCGGCCACCTCACCCACGGTTACAAGCTGAACTTCTCCGGCCTCGACTACACCATCGGCAGCTACGGCGTCAGCAAAGAGACGCAGCGTATTGACATGGATGAGGTCGAACGCATCGCGATCGAGTTCCAGCCCAAGATGATCATCGCCGGTGCGTCGAACTATTCGCGCACGCTCGACTTCGTCCGCTTTGCCGCGATCGCCAAGAAGGTCAACGCACTACTCTTCGTGGACATGGCACACATCGCTGGCCTCGTTGCCACTGGCCTGCACCCGACGCCGTTCGGCCACGCCGACTTCGTCACAACCACGACGCACAAGACGCTGCGCGGTCCGCGCGGCGGCATGATCTTTGCCCGCAGCCCCGAACACGCCAAGAAAGTCAATTCGCGCGTTTTCCCAGGCATTCAGGGCGGTCCGCTCATGCACGTCATCGCTTCCAAAGCGGTCGCATTCGGCGAAGCACTCAAGCCCGACTACGCTGAATACATGGGCCGCGTGAAAGCCAGCGCCTCGGCGATGGCCAACGAATTCATTAAGCTCGGCTGGCAGGTTGTCTCAGGCGGCAGCGACAATCATCTATTCTCGCTCAACGTGATGAGCCAAGGCGTCACCGGCAAGCAGGCCGAAGACAAACTGCATGAAGTCGGCATCACGGTGAACAAGAACCTGATCCCGTTTGATACCCAGCCAGCGCAACAGGGCTCAGGCATCCGCATCGGCACGCCCGCCGTGTGCAGCCGCGGCTTCGGCGTCGCTGAATGCGTACTGGTCGCGCAGTTGATGGATCGCGCGCTCAAGGGCCGCGACGATGCAGCGAAGCTCGCCGCCGTGAAAGCCGAAGCGCGCGCGCTCTGCACCCGCTTCCCGATCTATTAATCGCAGTAGCCGGAATGGCGACGCTCTCCGGCATGGTCGTTGATGTCGGACCATGTCCGTATCTGCCGGACCGGCAATTCCACGCGTTTCAGCCGGTGGTTCCCGTCGATGCAGCACTCTACCGCGTACTGCTCGACAACCGCTTTCGTCGCAACGGCGATTTCTTTTACGCACCCCAGTGTCCGGACTGCCACGCGTGTCAGCCGATTCGCATCGCCGTCGCAACGTATAAGCCGCGCCAGGATCAGCGTCGTTGTTTGCAGCATAACGCTGACCTGACGGTGACGTGGCATCCGCGCGGACTTGATGATGAACGCAACGAACTCTGGCAGCGCTACCACCGCGAGATTCACAACGATCCCAAGGACGAAGCGCCGGTGCGCTTTACCACAGAAGACTCCGGCATTCCTGGCGGCGAGCTCCACGCCCGCACTGCTGCTGGTCGTTTGCTGGGCGTTACGATGTGCGATCTCGTCGGTGACGCCTGGAGTTCGGTGTACTGCTATTGGGATCCTGACGAACGAGCACGCGGGCTTGGCACGTACTTGGCGATGCAGGAAATATTCCACGCACACGAACGTGGTATGCGCTGGTGGTATCCGGGATTCTGGGTCGCTGGTTGTCAGAAAATGGCGTACAAAGCACGGTTTGGACCAGCGGAAATGCTCAGCGATGGACGATGGCGAGACCTGGGAGTGTCGAGCACCAGCTCGACCACGGGGCAATAAAATGCGCAAGGTCGAGCAAGCGCTCGACCCTCCCAGGACGCAGAAACCCGCGCCATTCGGCGCGGGTTTCTGATTTCATCGAGCTAATCAAGCCGTTTATGCAACAACGCGTTCGCCCCGCGGATGCGCGCTGGCCACTTCACGGTCGTGGATCTTGCGCAACTGCGAGGCGCACTTGTCGTGCGCCACATCGATCGCGGCATAGACGGTTGCTTCGCTATCGTGTGCAACCACATCCTTGCCGTGCGGCAGATGCATATCGACGTCAACGCGGTAGCCCTGCTTATCCGCATTATGAATGGTCACGTGGATCTTAGTCATCTTGTTGCTGTATTTTTTGAGCCCACCGAGCTTCTCCTGCACGTAGCTCCGAATGCGATCGCTGATGTCGTAATGGACACCGGT
Organism: uncultured candidatus Brocadiaceae bacterium; assembly: GCA_964652775.1. Lineage (GTDB taxonomy): Bacteria > Planctomycetota > UBA11346 > UBA11346 > UBA11346 > UBA11346. Next base: position 2,613 of record CAZZAM010000005.1, read on the forward strand.
TATCTGTATGTCGACCATGGTGAAACTCTCCCGTTCCGGGCCGGCTGCCCCCGTGCCGGCCGAGCGTTGGTTTTGGTTGAGGCGGGGGCGGCCTACGCGTTCGACTGTAACCAACTGCGCCACTAGGCGTCAACCGCAAACTACGAAACACCAAGCGGTCAGCTGCCGGTTGGCGATAACACGCCACAGTCCGAATATGCGCTGTTGTCTATTGTTCTATCAGGATTTACAGCCGAAGAGGACGCCGTCCTCTTCGGCCTCGCGGCCGTGCTCGGCCAAAAACGTCGCGATCCGGTCAGCGGCTTCGCGGGCTGGCCGGCCAAGCGCATCGACTGCGAAAGCATGACCGGCTCCAGCAATGACGTCGAAGGTAGAGATTTCATCGGCTCCGATCTGGCGCGTGTGCATCGCTCGCGCCAACGCCACCGGCACATCCACATCAGCATCACCATGGATGGTCAGCAGTGGCGGAACCTTCGTCGGATCAAGCTGCAGCGGCGATAACTCGCGGTGATGACCACCAGCGAAACGATCGCAGTGCGTCTGATGAGCAGCGGATGTTCCAGTCCCTGGCTCAAGCCCAGGTACTAGGCTGCAGGCGACCATGGCGCGCGGTGGATTGCCCAGCAGACGTGCAGCGACCAGCAACGCTGCGAGTGAACCAGAACCGTGACCAAGTAGGGCCACCGATGGCGAGTTGTGACCCAGCACCGAGGCCTCCTCGCGCGCTTTGGCAACCGCCGCGACGAGGTCGTCAACGATATCACCACCATGCTGAGCGCCGTCGCCTAACGGCCGATGACCGAGATTGGCTACCGCAATGCCACGTTCAGCGAGCAGCAGTGCGAATCCACGTTGGGCCTCGACGCGACCATCAAGCCACCAACCCGCACCAACGCAGCAGAGCAGGGCCGAAGTGGCGGTGTCAGGAACGAAGACATCGACACGCTGACGAGCGTGAGCCCCGTAGGACAGTGAAAGCGTAGCAGAAATAGGCATAAAATGCGGCAGACTTGGTAAGGGTGAGAAGGCTACATGCGCTCAGGCGGCGTGAGTCCAAGCAAACGCAGACCGTCGCCAATCGTGGCGCGAGCAACGCGGACCAGACTTAAGCGCGAGGAAGACAAAGCGACGTCGTCGCAGAGCACTTTCGCCTGTGGCTCGCGACCGCCAGCAGTGAGCCACGAACTGATCGCGGCCGCCAGATTCAGCAGCGCTTGAGCAAGTACGCTTGGCTCGTCGGTATCGACGGCGCGTTCAAGCTGACCACGCAAGCGCGCGATCGCCAGCAGCACGGCCTTCTCGTCGTCGCGCGTCAGCAACGCGAAGTTCGCAGCCGGTGCGTTGGGGTGTGCCTCGGCAAACTTGCGTTCGATCGAACACATGCGTGCGTGGCTGAACTGGATGTACGGGCCGGTTTCGCCATCGAAGCGCAAGGCTTCTTCAAATTTGAATTTTACATCGTTGGTGCGGGCGTTCTTGAGGTCGTTGAAGACCACGGCGCCAATGCCAACCGCGCGGGAAACGGCCTGACGTTCACCCTCCGATAGGTCGGGATTCTTCTCGCGCACGATCGCGTCGGCGCGTTCGACGGCTTCCTCTAGCACTTCGCGTAGGAGCATGATTTTGCCCTGGCGTGTGCGACCCTTGGCCCAGCCTGGCGCTAAACCTTCGCCAGGTTCGTCATTCCACATCAGCACGACGCCGAAACCGATATGACGCAGACGGTCGGCGTATGGACGCTGCATGAGCTTGGCCACCGCAAACCATTCCTGGAAATGTAGCGACTGACCGAGATCGACGACGTACAGCGAACGATCGAAAGCTAAGTCCGCGAAACGATCGTCGCACGCCGCGAGATCGCGGGTTGCGTACAGCGTTCCGCCGTCGGCTCGCTTGAGCAGCACCGGCTTTTTGAATTGCTTGAGGCCCTGCGCCGCCAGATCGACAACCGTCGCACCCTGATCGACGCTGGTCAGGCCCTTGGCTTGTAGCTCGGTCATCACCGGTGCCATTTTATCTTCGTAGAACGCCTCGCCCTTCCATGAATCGAAATCGACGCCGAGCAACGCATAGACGCGCTTGAATTCGACCAAACTCGCATCCTTGAACACCTGCCACAAACCGCGCGCTTCGGCGTCGCCGTCTTCAAGCGCTTTCGACCAACGCCGTGCGTCTTCTTCTAACGCAGCGTCGCCCTTGGCGGCCTGCGAAGCGCGAACATAGAGTTCATTGAGAAAGGTCACCCGATCTGGCGCGGCCTCGAGCTGGGCCAGCGTCAAACCTTCGCGCTTCCAACCGCTGATTAGGCGACCAAACGCCGTACCCCAATCGCCGAGGAAATTGATCCGCGTCACCTGCCAGCCAGCTGCTCCGTACAAACGACCCAACGCATTGCCGATCATGGTCGAACGGATGTGGTGGAAGGCGAGGTGCTTGGCGATGTTCGGACTACTGTAGTCGATGCACACGCGCTTGCCGACACCGGCGGTTGAACGCAGGCTCGCGCCGGGATCAGCAGTCAACGCAGGCATCAGGGCTTGGGCAACCTGCGTTGGTGGAAATACCAGATTCAGAAACGGACCAGTGGCAGTCGCGGTGGCGATGCCGGCAGCGTTGACGATCTGCGCAAGCTCGGCGGCCAACTTCGGCGGCGGTACGCCCATGCCTTTGGCGAACTGGAAACACGGTAGGGCAAGGTCAGCCACAAAGCCCTTGGCCGGCGGAACCAACATGCGGGCAATATCGGCCGCAGACTGGCGGATATGGCCAGCGATCAATCCAACTACTGGAGCGGTAACGAGGTCGAGCATACGAAGGCGCGCAGTCTGGACCGGACAGCCCACCGGCAAGGGGATCTGCCGCAGAGACGCAGAGGAGCGCGGAGGGCCGCAGAGACGACGACTTACAGGCATGGATGGCCGAGAACATGCCAATCAGCATCGACCCTTGAACATACATACTCGCCTCTGCGGCCCTCCGCGCTCCTCTGCGTCTCTGCGGCCCCCATTTCCCCATTCCCGACTTGTCCGGGCGATTCCTACCAGCATGGTCCTAAGAGCACATGCCATCAGCCGTAGGACATCCAGAGGACGATATGACGCTGCTCACGCGCTATGTGCAGGTTGGGGATGGCGAGGCCGTCGATGCGCTGATCGAGCGTCATCAGACCGATCTCTTGCGCACCGCCTATGCCGTGCTGGGCGACGCGGCAGCAGCGCAGGACGCCGTGCAGGAAGGATTCCTGCGCCTGTGCCGCGAAGCCGGATCGCTGACGGCCGCCGCCGCTGGTCGGACTTCAGTTGGCGGCTGGCTCTGCACCGTTGTGCGCAACCAAGCGCTCGATCTCGTTCGCCGTCGGCGCAACGCTCCGTTACCCGATCAGGTCAAACAGCCGACGCCACCGCACGGCACCGCTCTCGACGAAGCTGCTATCTTGTGGGCCGTCGTCGATCGCCTGCCGCCGCTTGAGCGCGCCGCCATCCACCTGCGTTTCCGCGACGAACTGAATTACGAACAGATCGGTGAACGACTGGGCAAGACCGCCAACCACATCGGCGTGATCCTCAATCAGGCGACCACGCGGTTGCGGGCAGATCCGGCCCTGAAAGGCATCTGGCCATGAGCGACGACGCCGAACGCCGATTGGCTGACCTGTTGCGCCGCAACCCTGGCGCACCGACTGCGCTGACACCAACGCAACGTGAGCTGATCATCGCCGAGTCACGCCGCATCTGGTTCCGCAATCAGGCTGCGCGACGACGCTGGTGGTGGACGACGCTGATCGCTGCCACCTTCGTCGCCGGGATGACCGGCTGGTTGTTGCGCGCAGCCAACGAACCGACGGCGTCAGCTCCGCCTACCACCACTATGGCAACTCGCGATCGCGCCGCTGCCACCGGAGACGCCAACATACCGGATGATCTGAAAGACCAACGCGGACTAGCGGGCGAACGGCTTGCGGAACAGGTGGAAAAATCGCGGGAAAAGAAGGAGACAGGCGCACCGCCGATCACTAGCACTGCACCAGCAAAACCAGCCGCGTCCGCCACACTGACGAAACCAGCAGCGGTCGCCAAGCGTGATCAACCACGGCCCATGGAAGACGGAGGCAAAGCAGCCAACTTCGCCGCAGCTACCGAGCAGGCCGCGGCGCCGACAGGAGCACCCAAACTAGCAGAGACTGCGGCACCTGCGGCGCCAACAGCGCGTCGTCCCGAAACCGACAAGTCCACCAACGAATTACAGAGGAATCGACCTGATCACGCGCGCACTGGTCGTGATCAAGCCGATACCGAGGCCGGACCAATGATGGATGCCATGACCCGTCAAGATCGGGCAATCACTGGCCAGTCGGGCTCAGCTGCCGTCACTGCCGTCACTGCCGTCGCTGCTGATACGACGGAGCCGCAACCAACGATCACCATTCCCGCCAATGCGACTGGACGCCCGCGCCTGCTGGCCGCTGCCGCTATCCTCCACGCGGCCCGACACCACCGCTATGCCGTCACGGATCGCCCCATCGCTTTGCGCGCGGCTTTGGACTTACTGATTGGCAACACCGATCCAGCAGCCGACGAATTGCGTCGGCAGATCACCGCTGAATTGCCCAGCCGCTGAGTTCGATCGCGGGGCTGGCCTTCGCTGGCCACGCGCTACGTTTCGCCCCCCGCATGCGCCCCCTCATCGCCATCGTCGGCCGACCCAACGTCGGCAAGTCCAGTCTGTTCAATCGGCTGGTCGGTCAGCCGATCGCGATCGTCGATCCGACGCCGGGCACCACCCGCGACCGCATCCTACACGAAGTGCGCCGCGATGGCGTGCGTTTCGACCTCGTCGATACCGGCGGCATCGGCATCGTCGATTCAATGAAACTGGAAGGCGACATCTACAAGCAGATCGAGCGCGCCATCGCCACCGCCGATCGTATTATTTTCCTGGTTGATGGCCGCGAGGGCATCCTGCCCCTCGACACCGAAGTCGCGCGCCTGCTGCGCAAGCACAAAAACAAAGTCACTTTGGTCGTGAACAAAATCGACCACGAAGGTTTGGATCACGAGATCTACCAATTCGTCAATCTTGGTCTCGGCCAACCGCTATCGATTTCCGCCGCGCAGGCCAACGGTCTGCACGACTTGCTTGGCCACCTGCTGGAGCTGATGCCGGAGATCAAAGACGACGGTGGACCCGACGAACCAAATGATGGCCGCCTGCGGCTGGCGCTCGTCGGACGCCGCAACGTCGGCAAGTCGTCGCTGACCAATGCGCTCTGTGGCGATCAACGCGTCATCGTCGCTGATATTCCCGGCACCACCCGCGATGCCGTCGATGTGACGATCACCCGCGATGATGCGACCTACGTCCTCATCGACACCGCCGGTCTGCGCAAACGTACGCAGATGATCGAGGACGACCTCGAGTTCTTCAGCGCCTGCCGCACCGAGCGCGCCATTCGTCGCGCCCACGTCGTACTGCTGGTGATTGATGCATCGGACGAAATCGCCGCAGTGGACAAAAAGATCGCCCGCTTTGTCGAAGCAGAAGGAAAGCCAACCATCTTGGTGGTCAATAAGTGGGATATTGCCGAGAAAGCCCATGCTTCGCGCACTGCCTACCTCGAATGGCTGCACGACCGCCTGCCCGGTCTCGATTACGCTCCGGCGGTATTCACCTGTGCGCTGACTGGCACGCATGTGGACGACATCCTGGCCCTGGCGTCAGAACTGGCGATTGAATCCAAAAGCCGCATCTCGACTCCGCGCACCAACGAAATCATCGAAGCCGCGATTCAGCAGAAGCGTCCCAAGAAGATCGGCACCTCGCCGACCCGCATCTATTACGCCACCCAGGCCGAGTGCGAACCGCCAACATTTATTCTGTTCGTCAATCGCACCGACTGGATTGAGCCAAATTACTCGCGTTACCTCGAACGGTTCATCCGCTCGAATGTCGACTTCAGCCGCGTACCGATCCGCATTCTGTTCAAGAGTCGCGACAGCCGCTTTCACGAAATCGAAGATGTGCATCGCGTGGTGAAGGGTCGCCACAAGGCTGAGCGCAATCCCGGACTGGTGTTGCCGATCCGCATGGCCATCGACAAACGCCGTGAAGATCGCCGCCGTAAACTCGAATCGCTTGATGACCGCGAAGTCATCGGTTCAGCCCATCAGGCCCTGCGCAACGCGCGCGATGACGACGAAGAGCCAGCGCCTGAAGATGACAACAAGGCCAAGCCAGCGATTCACCAGCCACCGCGACCTGCTCGACCACGCAGCGTCCACAAGCCCGTGAAACGGAAACGGAGTCGGCGGTGAACCCGCTCTGGTGGCTCCTCATCCCAGCCGCCTACCTGCTGGGTTCGGTGTCCTTTGCGTGGATCGCAGGACGCCTCAAGGGTATTGATCTGCGCGCCCACGGTTCGGGCAATCTCGGTGCAACCAACGCTGGTCGCGTGCTGGGTTGGCATTGGTTCGTCGTCGTTTTCACCTTGGATATCGCCAAGGGATTTGCCCCGGTGTACATCGCGTGCCGCAGCGAAGACCATTGGCTTCCCATCTTCGTTGCGGCAGCGGCGGTGCTCGGTCACGTCTTCACCTGCCTGCACGGATTCAAGGGCGGTAAGGCGGTGGCGACGAGCCTTGGCGTTTTAATCGGCATCGCGCCACAAACCGCTGGTCTAATATTTGTCATCTGGTTCTCCGTCTGGTTGATCGGCTGGTTGGCATTCCGTCTCGGCAAGAGCGGCGCGGTTGGCCCGGCTTCCATGATCGCCGCACTGATTGTCGTGCCCATCTATCTGTGGCTTGGCACCAGCAACGCACCGACCTTGGGTTTCCTCTCACTGCTATCCGCGTTGGTCCTGTGGCGTCACCGTTCCAACTTCCAAAAATTGTTCGCTGCCCAGAAAACCGAAAGCACGACATGACCATCCGGGCGATCACATTTGATTGGGGCGATACGTTGGCGGTGAATTGGGGTATGCCCTACATCGCCACCGAACGCCGATTGCTGACCCAATTAGCCGAAGATCTCGCTGCGTTGGGCGGACGCATTCCCACCCGCTGGGTCAACGACTGCGTCGATATCATCCAGGACGAATTTCTGCGCACGGCCGACAGCACCAAGAATCCTGAGCAGCATGAGATGGATTTTGTCGCATTGATGCGCACCTGGGTCGCCCAGACTGGGCTCTCCGCCGACGACCAGCGTTTGGCTCCGGCGCTTGAGCGGGCCTGGGACCGCATGACCGACACCGTGATCATGCTGGCCGAGGTTCCTGGCGTTCTCGCCCAACTGAAACAACGCGGCTATCGCATCGGCATTCTGTCGCACGTCCCCTGGCCAGGCAGCGCCTGCCGACGGTGGTATGCACGACATGGGCTGGGCGACTTCGTCGACTTCTACTCGTTGTCGTGCGACATCGGTCGGATCAAACCGCATCCTGATCATTACCTGGATGCAATCCGTCAGGCCGGCGTGCCGCCGCATGAAATCCTGCACGTTGGCGATCATCCCGTACGCGATGTCGATGGCGGGCGCCGTCACGGCCTGCGTACGTGCCTGCGGCGAACTGAACGGATCTATCAGGAGGCGCAGTTGGATGCCTGCAATCCCGACGCCGAGATCCTCCGTCTGGATGAGGTGATCGCGGTGGCCAAGCGACTCTGATGACTACGCAGTCGTCATCTCCAGGCCCGGATCGGGATCGACAACTGGCGGCACAACCGCGGGACGGATATCGCGCGGCCGCCTTATTAGGCGAAACCCTCGCGCAATTACGGGCAAGCAAAGAATACGCGTCCATGCGGCGCTTTGCCCGCGTTCATGGTGCCCTTGAGCGGGCCTTGCCAGCAACCGCCCACGGCAAGGTCCGCGCCATCGGCCTACGTGACGGCGTCTTGACTCTGGAAGTCGCCAACGGCGTTCTCTTGGCTGAGTTGCGCAGCACCTGCGCGCGCCGCCTCCTCAGCGAATTCGCTACCGCCAGAACCGGAATTAGCCGGCTCACTTGGCGAGTGGCGCGGCGCTCCTGACCCTACACACTATACCGCCATGCTCCGCACGCTCCTCGCTCTGGTACTGGTTAGTTTGGTCGCTGCTCAAGATGGCAAGACGCGCAGTGCTGATGCCATGGACGATGCCGAATCAAGCCAACGCAAGAACGAACAATACATGCGTGATGCCGCCGAGTATCGTTTGGCTAAAGCCACCCACCAGGCTGATCCCGCCGAAGACGCACTCGCGCTCGCGGTGCTGGCCGAAGCTAAGCTCATTCGCCATGAAGGTAGCGGGTCGTGGTACTTCTTGTGGTTGGACGGCAAGGTGTCGCGCGCCCGTCGTTTCGCGAACGCCGGTTTCAAGGACTACGGTTACAGTGCCCATGCTGGCAAACTGATCCATTTCTGCCTCGACTGTCGTATTGAAGATGGCCAGGCCAGTGGGGTACTCGAAGAACTTGAGCGCCTGTGGCTCTACCTGCCTGATTACCCGGATATCAGCACCGCTATGATGTCCGCGTTGGAGATGGCCGAGAAAAAATTAGCGTTTGAAAAATCCATCGATCTGGAGGCCGACGATCCCCGCGATGTCGTTCACATCGACGGCCACACTTTGGTCAGCGATATTGACGGTCTTCTGCGTTTCCTCTCCAAAAACGGTGATCGCGAACGAGTCGCTCCCCGCGCCAGCATTGCCCTTGCCCGCATCCTCTTGCTCTCAGGAGACAAGAACGACACCTGGAAAGCACGCCGCGCCTACGAGGAATTTCTCGAACGCTTCCCCGATAGCCCGATGGCCTTCGACGCCGTCCTCGAACAGGCGCTATCGCACCTCAAGACGTACAAAGGTTCCGACTATGACGTTGGCTCACTGTTTGAAGCCAAGGATCTGGTCGACATTGCCGAGCTTGAAGTCGGTGGCGATCCCGCCCGCGCTGCCCTAGTCACCGCCTATCGGCGGCGGATTACGGCTTGGCTGCAAGACCGCGACCTGAGTGTTGCCGCGTGGTACGCCGATCGCACGCGCCCAGGATTTCTCGCTTGGCTCAAGCGGCCAACCCAGTTGACCAAACCTGACACCAGCAGCCGCATTTACGCTCGCGCTGTCATCGCACGTGATCGCGTATCAGACCAAGCAAAAAACGCGGAAGAAATCCTGCAATTGTTGCCCGAAGAAGATCTGCTGCTGAACGAGAAACGCTGATGCGCCGGGGCCTCGCCCTGCTGCTCGTGAGCCTGACTACGGTCGGTTGTTCGTGGCGCGTGACTCCACCGACCGCACTCGATGAACCTGTAGCCATCATCGTGGTGGCTGACAAAGGGCGGATGCCCCGCGTCGCGGCCTACTTGCAAGCGGCGCTCGCCAATACCATTCCCGTCCGCACCGGCTGGCGCGTGCGTCCCGATGGCACAGCGCGCATCGAACTGTCGGTCGACTCTGACCAATTTGGGATCTTCGCTGATGACGAGCGCAGTATTCCAACCATATGGCGCTACACCGTCCGCGTATCGGCCTTGTTGGTGTGTCGGCAAGGCACCCGGCTGCACCACTGCACCGGTAACGGCTATGCCGGTAGCCGAGCCACCGAACCTGACGCCATGCGCGCGGCGGCAAATGAAGCTGGCGAACTGGTTGCACAGTGGCTTGCGCAAGTTGATCTGTCGCCGCCACAGATTCCGTGACACGGTAATCTACGTCACTGTTCATGCTGCGTCGGCAAACACACGCGTGTCAGCTACTAATCCCTGCGTAATTCCAATCTTTCTTGCTGTTGAACCCTTGCAACGCCCTCTAGCCCAAGACACTTTTTCCCGTCTTCATCGTCCGTTCGCATGCACGTACTCCCACGACGCAACCAACCACCACTCCATTCAGGAGCCCTTGTGAAGCAACTATCGCCATCACTCCTCGCCCTCGTGGCCATTGCCACCGTACCGACCGCTTATGGTCTGGATGTGAAGGATGAGGATCTCACGCTCGCCTTTCATCTGCGTACTCAGGTCCGCGCTGAACGTGCGTGGTCCGCAGACAATGCCGGCGATCCCTATAACATCGCCAGCGGAGCGACCGGACTGCCAGACAGCGCCGATTTCTACATTCGTCGCCTGCGCCTTGGCTTCAAGGGCACCTACAAGAATGATTACAAGTTCGCCACCATCATCCGCATGGACAACTCCGATCGCTCGGACTCGAGTACCTCGACCAGCAGCGGTGGTCGAACCCTAGCCACCGCCCACGCGGCCTGGCTTTCACGCAGCTTCACCCAAGATAGCACGGGCTTCAAGCACACGGTTAAGGCCGGACTCGACTGGGCCTTCTTCGACAGTGCAGCCGACCTCTACTCGTCCAGCGAATACCTATTTCCCTCGCCACGTGCAACCGAAGGCTCTACCTTTATGCCCGTACGTGGCGTTGGCGTAGCCTACAAAGTCACCGGCAGGCTCGGTGGCAAGGAATTCGCCTACGGCGTGGACATCCAGAACAACGTCAATGACAGCACGACCATGACCAACGGCAAGGGTGAGGGACTCTGCTATACCAACCGCTTTGAGTACATCCCTTACGACACATCCGAAAAGGGCCACATGAAGACCACCGAGTCGTTCGTCGGCGCCACCGGCACCGGCGTCCTCATCGGACTTGAGGCGGGCATCAACAAGAATGCCAACATCAGCGCGACCGCCCATGCGAACCGCAAGGCGGAAGGCATCGAAGTCCTGGTTCACCACAATGAACTGACCGCCTTGGTGGAGTACCGCCTCACCCAGCTTGCCACAACCAACAACGCTGTTGCTGACACCAATGTCGGCAGCAAAGCGATTATCATCCAGGCCGGCTGGGCAAAAGAATTGAGCAATGGCACCGTCATCGAGCCAGCGTTCCGCTGGAGCCGCATCGATCTTGACCGCGATTCGATTGAGACCTCGAACTACGGCAGCAACGATTACGGAAACTCTGGCTTCCAGACTGAACTCGGGGTGAACTGGTACCTCAACAAGCACGCTCACAAAATCCAGTTTGCCTACCAGAACTGGCGCGGCGAAGACAGCGCGTCGGCAACGGTCGAGAATCCAGCCCGCGCCAACATCCTGCGCGCGCAGTGGCAGTTGAACTTCTAGTTTAGGGGCGTTCGCCCCTACGGTCCTGCGGACCTACCCCGCTGCCTTTGTCGCTGCTCGGTTTCGTCGCACAGCTCCGAAACCGTGGCGGCATCGGCTGCGCCGATTGTATGCCGCCACCGCAGCTCGGCGCCAGAAGTTAGTCAATTAGGCCCAATAAATTCACTGATTTCACAGGGCCCCGTCGGGATTCCGGCGGGGTGCTGTGTTATTGTCTAAGGGCCGACTCCTAGCCCAATATTATCACGGCATTCACACGAGCTTCATCAATGGTCGGACGGTGCCACCCACACGTCCAACCACTCCTCCAGGAGCTCTCGTGAAGCACATCTCCCCCTCCCTCCTTGTACTTGCGGTTTTCACCGCCGTTCCGAGCGCCTATAGCCTCGATGTGAAGGACGAAGACATGAAGCTCGGTCTCGTCATGCGCATTCAGATGCGGGCAGAACGAGCCAACGCCTCCGACAATACCGGCGATACTCACAACATCGCCAACGGTGTCACCGGACAGCCCGATACGGCCGACTTCTATTTGCGCCGCTTCCGCTTCGGCTTCAAGGGCACCTACCAGAACGACTACAAGTTCGCCGCCATCGTGCGTATGGACAATGCCGACCGGACAGCCAACAGCGACTCTGGTCGCAACGCCGTGATCCACCAAGCGTATCTCGCCCGCGTATTCAAGCCGGAAGGCTCCGACACCGAGCACATCGTCTCAGCTGGCCTGAACTACTCGTTCTTCAATGGAGCCCAGGACACGTTCTCCTCTAGCCAACAGCTGTTCCCCGCTCCAAGAGCCACCGAAGGCTCTACGTTCCTCGCTCCGCGCGGCGTCGGCGTTGCGTACAAAGCTGTCGGCAAACTGCTGAGTAATAACTACCAATTCGGCGTCGACATCCTGAATAACACCGGTGACGATGCGACCGCAACGACGCGCAAAGAAGGTCTGTGCTACGTCGCTCGCTTCGAATACGTTCCCTACGACTCGGTGCCAGGTCACATGAAGACCACCGAATCCTTCGTTGGTGCCAAGGGTACCGGCATGCTGATCGCACTCGACGCCGGCATCAACAAGAATGACATTACCAGCGCCACTGCTCGCCAGACCCGCAAGGCGGAAGGCATTGAGGTCCTGGTCCACCACGATTCGTTGACCGCGCTGTTTGAATACCGCGTCGCACAGCTTGAAACCGACAACACGGTTGCGGCCAACACCAACGCCGGCAGCAAGGCGATCATTCTCCAGGCCGGCTGGGCCATGCCCTGGTATGATGGGGTTATCGAGCCCTCCTTCCGCTGGAGCCGTATCGATCTCGACAAAGACACGGTTGAAACCAGCGCCTTTGGTACCGCAGACTTCGGCAACTCTGGCTTCCAGACCGAACTCGGTGTCAACTGGTACATTAACAAGACGCACAACAATAAGCTCCAGTTCGCCTATCTGGATTGGCGCGGCGAACAAAGTTCCTTGGCCACGGTGGAATCACCAGCTCGCGCCCACGTATTACGTGCGCAGTGGCAAGTTAATTTTTAGTTGAGGCTGCGCCCTGCCTTTTTCGCCACCGCAACTCGGCGTCAGTTTCATCGCATCAAACAGCCCTGCTCGCCGGGATTGCCGCAAGAAAGGCCCAGATTGGCACCGTCGGGCAGGATGCGCTGCCGTTCAGCGGCATCACTGAGGCCAGCGCATCACCTGCTAGACAAGGTTGCGTTCATGGTGTCCGGCAATCCAGCGACAAAATCACGGATCTGGTCGCGTACCCGGCGGTAGTGATCCAAGGCCTCTTCCGGCGTCTTGGCTGTCTTCTCAAGTTCCGGTGGATCCGCAAAGCCGACATGCACGACCTTGGTCTTTCCACCCGGAAAGATTGGGCAGGTCTCGTGGGCGTGACCGCAGACGGTGATGACGAGGTCCAGTTGCACGCCAGCGTCGAGTACGCTCGTGAGCGTCTTGGATGTTTGGTGGATGGTGGGATCAATGCCGAGCTCTTTCATGACCTGAACCATCTTTGGGTTCAGGCCTTTGGCGATGGTGCCAGCGGAATACGCCTCGTAGCAGTCGGATTTCATGGCCCGGGTCCACGCTTCGCCAATTTGGGATCGGCAGGAGTTCCCGGTACAGAGGAACAGAATCTTCTGTTTGGGCATGGTTGTCTTTCAGCGGGGTGCAGGGGGACTGCAGGTCGGGCACGGCGCAGCGGTGTCTATGCTCGCCGTTTCGTTGGGCCACCAGCGGTGCTTGAACCAGAAGGCGACGCTGACCAGGGCGATCAGCGCCGGCACCTCGGCAAGAGGTCCGATCACCGCAGCGAAGGCGGCGCCGTGGGTCAAACCGAAGGTCGCCAAAGCGACAGCGATGGCCAATTCGAAGTTGTTGCCGGCGGAGGTGAAGGACAGGGTGGCGCTGACTGCGTAGCTGGCCCCGGCCTTGCGCGCCATCCAGAACGAAGCCAGGAACATGATGCCGAAGTAGAGCAGCAACGGAATGACGATGCGTACCACGTCCAGTGGCTTGGTGAGGATCTGCTCGCCCTGGAGCGAGAACATCACGACGATGGTAAAAAGCAGGGCGATCAAGGTGATCGGACTGATCTTCGCGATGAAGCGCTCGTGATACCAGGCCTTGCCCTTGGCCTTCACCAAGGCGAAGCGGGTGAGCATGCCGGCGAGAAACGGGATGCCGAGGTAGATGAAGACGGAGAGGGCAATATCGCTCATGGTGACGTTGACCGCCACGCCCTGGACGCCGAACCAGCCCGGCGCCACCAGCAGAAAGAACCAAGCATAGAGGGCGAAGAACAGCACTTGGAAGAGCGCATTGAAGGCGACCAAGCCGGCGCAGTATTCACGGTCGCCTTTGGCGAGGTCGTTCCACACAATGACCATGGCGATGCAGCGGGCGAGGCCGACCAGGATGAGGCCCTGCATGAACTCCGGGCGATCGCGCAGGAAGATCAACGCCAGCGCGAACATCAGCACCGGTCCGACCACCCAGTTCTGCACTAGTGACAGGCCCAGCACCTTCCAATCGCTGAAGACGCGGTGCATCTCTTCGTAGCGCACTTTGGCCAGCGGCGGATACATCATCAGGATGAGCCCGATGGCGATGGGGATCGAGGTCGTGCCGACGGCCAAACCATTGATGCCTTGGCCGATCTGCGGCGCGTAGTGGCCCAGCGCCAGCCCAAGGCCCATGGCGAGGAAAATCCACAGAGTCAGGAAGCGGTCGAGAAAGGAGAGGCGGGGCTGCTGGTTAGCCATAGGGTATTGTCGATTGACGATCGTGATTGCGACACATGTCGATTCAGAGACTGGCGATCAGTACCTTGAGGCGCTTGAGGCTGGCGGCATCAATGCAATAGCACATCCGTGGACCATCGATTTTGCCCTGGATCAGCTCCGCATCATGCAACTGCTTGAGGTGCTGAGAAACGGTGGATTGCGCGAGTGGTATGTGCTCAACGATGTCACCACAAATGCAGGTATTGCGCTCGATCAGGAGCTTGAGGATGCGGATTCGAGCGGGATGTCCGAGTGCTTTCGCCAGTACGGCCAATTCCTGTTCCTCGTTGCCCAGGGGCTGCGGTGCGTTTTTACGTCGCGGCGCGCAGGATTCAGGGACACAGGGGCGGCGACTCATCGTAAAAAGACGATATATATTCCGGGTTGCAGTCAACCTAGGACAGCAACGGCCGCACCAATCACCAAGAAGCATTAGCGATGGCGGATATAACAAATTCAGCTCATTGTTTCCGAGCGCCAACGCCTACGACCCCGCCGTGCATCCCCATGCCAGCCTCTACGCGCGTGTCGCCATCGCCGCTTGGTCAGCATCGACACCAGCCGGTTCAGCATCGGCCGCACTGAGCGCCGTGCGTGCTCAAAGATCGCATCTTGGTCTCGACCCGAATTGGGGCTGGATGGGAACTTGCTCGATCGCAATGGATTGGCCGTCCCATATCGCCACACTCGCCAACGCCGTGATGCCGCAGCAACCTGGGCGCCTCGCGCTGGGGATTGGCAGCAGCAAAGGTAATCTCGTAGCTGTCGATCGGCAGTTGCGCGCACACTGGAATCACCAATGCGGTAGCAACGATTCTCCGCTCGCTGTCGCTCCCGGCGATGTCACCGCGCTCACCGCACGGTCGCTGCGTCTGAATTCGTACCTCCCCTGCGCTACCGCCGCTGCCTGCTCCACCGGTCTCGCCTGCCTGCTGGCGGGTGCTGATCTACTTGAACGGGGTCAAGCTGATACGGCACTGGTCGGTGCAGCGGAGCAGACGCCGACGCCGTGGCTCATGGCCGGTTTTTCCAACTCGGGTGTTTTATGCGGACAGACTCCACCGCAGGCCTTTGCCCAAGCGACCGGGTTTGCCCCCAGCTCAGGCGCGGCGATCATCGCACTTTCAACTCAGCTGCACCAGCATCCGTATCGGCTCTGCGCTGGCGTTCGCCTCGGTGACGCCGGCCACGAAACCCATTTCACCGATCCCAATACCTTGCACACCGCGCTTGCAGCGCTGTGGGATGTCGCGCCCCGACCCGACCTCATCGTCTGCCACGCAACCGGAACCGCACACGGCGACGCCTATGAACGCGCTGGACTGGATGCTGGTCCGTGGTCGCAGGTGCCGCGCTTGTGCTGCAAGCCGTGGCTTGGTCACAGTCTGGGCGCGAGTGCTGCCGTTGAGTTGGCAGTCGGGTTGGAAACTGGTCTGCGGCGGCTTTGGAAAATGTCGCTGGGATTCGGTGGTCATTTGGTCGCCGTTGCGATTGAACGGCAATAGAAGCCTATGATTTAACGGCATGTTTGCCGATCTCTATTGTTCTGAACGACTGGCCACCCTCAATAAATTGGGCTTTTCGGTGTCTATTTTTGGTGGCGTCCTGCCATTTAACTTCCTAAAACTCATACTTGCGCCTCCAAACCGTGAATATACAAGTCCATGCACAATCGGCGCAGACTGCCGATTCTAGTAGGCCATGACCATAGACTCTGCGGAAATATTGCCGATCGCTAATACGACAGCGCCCACTGGTACGCGACCATCGGCTGCATCGTTACGCGATTTGGTCCGCGAACACGCCGATCGGTTTCAGCCCATCCTCGCTGCCTTGCGTGACCAACCCTGGCGTGAATTGCTGACCGCTAGCGAACTGATGGACGCGTTGACCGCCCAAGGTCAGCAACTGTCCGAACGCACCCTGCGCCTCCACTGCGCCGAACTGTGCGAAGCGGGCCTCATCTTGCGCGAAGGTAAACGCGGTTATCGGCTGACCGACATCGGCGTTGATATCGCTCGTGAGTTGACCGCCAGCCGTCGTCTCGGCTCCATCCTCTACCGGATGGAAGAGACGATGTGCCAACTCACCTTCGACCCGGAACGACACGCCGGTCTCGTGTCGATTAATGCGTACGTGTTGCCGATTACCTTGCTGCGCACGTTGGTGGATGAAATCGACGCTGTCTATCGCGCTGGCCTTGCCGTGGGCGATCGCGTGCTGCTCGCGGGTCCAGGCGACGACATCCTTGGCCGCGAAGTCCCCGCCGGACATGTTGGTCTTGGCACGATCTGCTCACTCACGCTCGCAGGATTGCTGATGCGCCGTGGAGTTCCCACCCAGCCGATTTTTGGCGGGTTACTCCAGGTCAGTGATGGCAAGCCCGCGCATGTACTAGAAATGGTGCGCTATGATTCGACCTCGCTCTCGCCTAACGAAATGTTCATCCGCGCCCATCTGACCAGCGTCGGTACCGCCGCGCGCAGCGGCTCAGGCGCGATCACTGCATCGTTCCGCGAACTGCCGATGAATGCGCTACCGGCTTTACGTGACGCGGTCACCTCACTGGATGAGCGGAAATTCTCCGGCATTCTTGCGGTTGGCCGACCCGGTCTCCCGCTCATGAATATCCCCGTGCATGAAGGGCGCGTCGGCCTGGTTCTGGCTACCGGCCTGAATCCGCTCGCCTGCCTGTGGGAAAACGCCGTGTTGCACGCCTCCTCTGGCGAAGCTGATGCCTCGCGCCCGATGGTCGGACCCGCCGACTATGACAGTATGATTCCCCTCACTGACCTCCGTGCCCGCGCAGCCGCACTCATTGCGACTGCCGGTGCCCTCGCCTGAAGTAAACGACATGAGCGACACCACTGCTTTCGGACTTCCCGCCGCCCAGGGTCTCTACGACCCGCGTTTTGAGCACGATGCCTGCGGCGTCGGCTTCATCGCCAATATCAAGGGCAAGAAGTCGCACGATATCGTCACCCGCGGGGTGCTGATCCTCAAGAATCTGAATCACCGCGGTGCAACCGGAGCCGACCCGCTCGACGGCGACGGTGCCGGCATCTTGATTCAGATTCCGGATGCGTTCTTCCGCGCAGTCGCCGCGCTCGATCTGCCGATCGCCGGTGACTACGCGGTTGGCAATGTCTTCCTACCGCGCGATCCCAAGCACTGCGAGCTGTGCATTGGCGCCCTAGAAAGCGCCTGCGCTGATCACGACCTGAAAGTGCTGGGCTGGCGCGAAGTCCCGGTCGATTCCACCGTTTTAGGCAAGGCTGCCAAGTCAAACGAACCGGTGATCCGCCAGATCTTCGTCGGTCGTGGCAAGGTTGCGAGCAAACGCTTCGAGCAGGTCCTCTATCTCGCTCGCAAGCGCGCCGAGCGCCGGATCGCCGAGAACAACTGGTCACCGCTGCGCTATTTCTACGTCTGTTCGCTGTCGTCGAAGTCGCTCGTGTACAAGGGCATGTTCATCAACGACGTGCTTGATCGCTATTATCCTGATCTCAATGACGAGCGCATGGTCAGCGCGCTGGCAATGGTCCATTCGCGCTACTCGACCAACACGTTCCCGACCTGGGCCTTGGCGCATCCGTTCCGCCTGGTCGCGCATAACGGTGAAATCAACACGCTGCGCGGCAATATCAATCGCATGCGCGCGCGCGAAGCACTGCTTGAGCATCCGGACATCGGCGAAGCGATTGAAGATCTCAAGCCGGTTATCATTGAGGGTGGATCCGATACCGCGTGCTTCGACAACGCACTTGAATTCCTCATCCGTACCGGACGTAGCCTGCCACACGCCCTGGCGATGATGATTCCCGAGGCGTGGTCAACCAAGGCGCACCTCAAGCGCGACTTAAAGGGATTTTACGAATACCACGCCACCATGATGGAACCATGGGATGGACCAGCGAACATGGTCTCGTGCGATGGTGAACGCATTGTCGCTGCGCTTGATCGCAACGGCTTACGCCCGGCACGCTATCTGCTGACCACCGATGACGAAATTCTCTACGCCTCTGAAATGGGAACCCTGGACTTCGCCGCTGAGAAAATCAGCCAAAAATCACGACTCGCCCCCGGCAAGATGATCCTAGTCGATACCGTGAAGGGCAAGCTCTTCGACGATGAACAGATCAAAAAAGAACTGGCGAAGGCGAATGACTACGCCGACTGGATCGAAGAACATAAGATCACCTTGGATCAGCTACCTGCACCGGTGCAGCCACCGATTCCACGCCACGAAAGTATCCGCCAGCGCCAGCAGGCCTTCGGCTACACGGTCGAGGATCTCAAGACGGTGGTGGCTCCGATGTGCATCGACGGCCAGGAACCCGTCGGTTCCATGGGCGACGACACGCCAGTAGCCGTGTTGTCCAACAAATCCAAGCCGCTCTACAACTACTTCAAGCAAAGCTTCGCCCAAGTCACCAATCCACCGATCGATCCGATCCGCGAAGAGATCGTGATGTCGCTGACTCAGTACGTCGGTGAAGCGCGCAACATCTTGCAGCCCGGACCCGAGCATGCACGCATGCTCGAAATCGACAGCCCGGTGCTAAAGAACGATCAGCTCGAACAACTGCGCCAAGCCGACATTCCCGGATTCAAAGGCACGACGCTGAACTGCGTATGGAAAGCCGCCAGCGGCGCGTCTGGTCTTGAGGGGCGTCTGGAAGAACTCTTCCAGGAGGCTGAACACGCGATCGGTCAGGGGTGTTCGATCCTGGTGCTGTCAGACCGCGGAACCGACGCCGAGCATGCGCCAATTCCCGCGCTGCTGGCCGTCTCTTCCATTCATCACCATCTCATCCGCACCGGTAAACGCAGTCGTTGTTCGCTCATCGTCGAAAGTGGCGAGCCGCGTGAGGTACATCACTTCGCACTCCTGGTCGGCTACGGCGCTACCGCGATCAACCCCTACCTGATTTTCGATTCGATCCGCGATCTCTACGATCGCGAGGTTCTGCCCCGGCGCGACGGCAATGCTCATGCTGATGACGAGCACGACGCGATCTATCAGTACACCAAACGCTACAACAAAGCGATCGACAAGGGTCTGCTCAAGATCTTTTCAAAGATGGGCATCTCGACCCTGCAGGGCTACTGCAACGCGCAGATTTTCGAGGCGATCGGCCTATCAACCGCGTTCGTCGAGAAGTATTTCACCCACACGCCGACCCGCATCGAGGGCGCTGGCCTCGCTGAAATCGCCAGCGAAACCCTCAGTCGCCACCACAGCGCATTTGCTCCACTGATCGACAAGAATCGCGAACTCGATCGCGGTGGCTTCTATCACTGGCGTCGGGATGGCGAATTCCACTTGATGAATCCGGAAGTCATTGCCCTGCTGCAGCACAGTGTCCGTTCTGGCGATCGCGCGACGTTCCGCCGTTACACGCGGATGATCGACGATCAGTCGAAGAATCTCTGCACTCTGCGCGGTCTGTTCAAGTTCAAGCCCGGCACGCCGATTCCGTTGTCCGAGGTCGAACCGGTCGAGAAGATTTTCAAACGCTTCTGCACCGGCGCAATGTCGCTGGGATCGATCGGCACTGAAGCGCATGAGACCATGGCGATCGCGATGAATCGCATCGGCGGACGCTCGAATACCGGTGAGGGCGGTGAAGACCCACGTCGTTTCACGCCCGACGCCAACGGCGATCGTCGCCGAAGTTCGATCAAACAGGTCGCATCAGGTCGCTTCGGCGTCACGCCGCATTACTTAATCAATGCGGACGAACTTCAGATCAAGATCGCGCAAGGCGCCAAGCCCGGCGAGGGTGGGCAGCTTCCTGGCGGCAAGGTCAGCGAATACATCGGCTGGCTGCGCTACAGCATCCCCGGCGTCACCCTGATCAGTCCACCGCCACACCATGACATCTACTCAATCGAAGATCTCGCGCAGCTCATCTTCGATCTGAAGAACGCGAATCCTGCCGCAACCGTCTCGGTCAAGCTCGTTGCCGAAGTCGGCGTCGGCACCGTCGCTGCTGGCGTCGCCAAAGCGCATGCCGATCTGGTGACCATCAGTGGTGGCGAAGGCGGCACTGGCGCGAGCCCGATGTCGTCGCTGAAATACGCCGGCATCCCGTGGGAGCTCGGATTGTCCGAGACCCATCAGACGCTGGTGATGAACGATCTCCGCAGCCGTATCAAGGTTCAGACCGATGGCCTGCTGCGCACCGGTCGCGATGTCGTCGTCGCGGCGATGCTCGGCGCTGAGGAATTCGGCTTCGCCACCGTCGCGTTGGTGACGATGGGCTGCATCATGATGCGCAAGTGTCACCTCAATACGTGTCCGGTCGGCGTCGCGACTCAGGACGAGGCGCTGCGCAAGAAGTTCAACGGCAAGCCCGAACACGTCATCAACTTCTTCACCTTCCTGGCTGAGGAAACTCGCGAACACATGGCCGCACTCGGCGTGCGCTCGCTCGATGAACTTGTCGGACGGACTGAGTTCCTCGAAGTCGACGAAGCGCTCAAACACTGGAAATCCAAGGGTCTCGACTACTCCAAATTGCTCGCCAAGCCCAAGGTTGGTTCAGCAGTCAAGACGCGCTGCTGCATCGCTCAGGACCACCACCTCGACAAGGTGCTGGACCGCAAACTGATTGAATTAGCCAAGCCGGCGCTGGAACGCATGCAGCCGGTACGCATCGATCTGCCGATCCGCAATTCCGATCGCACGACCTGCGGCATGCTCTCCGGTGAAATCGCCAAACGGCACGGTCGTGAAGGTCTGCCCGATGGAACCATCACGATCAACCTACGTGGCACCTCTGGTCAGTCATTTGGTGCATTCCTCGCCCCTGGTATCAACCTCAACCTGATTGGCGATGCCAACGATTACGTCGGCAAGAGCATGGCTGGCGGACGCATCGTCATACGGCCAGAGCCCAAGACGACGTATCGCTGGCATGAAAACTCCATCGTCGGCAATACGGTGCTCTACGGCGCAACTTCTGGCGAGGCCTACTTCGCCGGTATGGCCGGAGAACGATTCGGCGTCCGCAATGGCGGCGTCAAAGCCGTCGTCGAGGGCCTGGGCGACCACGGCGCCGAATACATGACCGGCGGCATCATCGTTTGCCTTGGCCAGACCGGACGCAACTTCGCCGCTGGCATGAACGGCGGATTCGCCTTCATCCTCGACGAAGAACGTAAGTTCACGACTCGCTGCAATGCAGGCATGGTCGATCTCGAACAGGTGACTCCGGACACCGATGCCGTTGACGATCTCAAGCGGCTGATTGAGAACCACGCTCGACTGACCGGTTCGCCAAAAGCTCAGGAAGTACTCGCGCAATGGCCTGGGGTTTTGAAGAAGTTCGTCAAAGTCTTCCCGCGCGAATACCGCCGGATCATTCAGGAGCGGGCCAAGCGCGAGGCCTTCGCCAACGCACCTGTAGGGAATGACTAAAGTGGGGAGCGAATCATCATCATCCCCACCGCAGCCGCTACTACTTCGATCGATCACTCGCACCCACCTCTAACCACTCCGGCAATGACAACATGGGCGACCCCACAGGATTCCTAACTCACACACGGCGCGCACCGAAGTACAACCCGGTGTCCGAGCGGCTGCTCAATCACGATGAACACATTGAGATCCTTCCCGAAGAAGCCGTGCGTACGCAGGCGAGTCGCTGCATGGATTGCGGCGTTCCGTTCTGCATGACCGGTTGCCCGCTGGGCAACGTCATTCCCGATTGGAATGATTTGATTCATCGTGGCCGTTGGCATACCGCACTCAGCGTCCTGCACGCCACCAACAATTTCCCTGAATTTACTGGCCGCGTCTGTCCGGCCCCGTGCGAAAACTCGTGCGTACTCGGCATCATCGAACCGCCGATCACCATCAAGTTGCACGAAGTATCGATCGTCGATAAGGGCTTCGCGATGGGCTGGATCAAGCCTGAGCCACCGCCGGTGCGCACCGGCAAGAGCGTCGCCATCATCGGCTCGGGTCCGGCCGGTCTGGCGTGCGCCCAACAGCTCAACCGAGCTGGCCATCAGGTCACCGTGTTCGAAAAGTCCGACCGCGCCGGTGGACTGCTCATGTACGGCATCCCGCATTACAAACTGCGTAAGGAAAAAGTGCAGCGCCGAATCGATTTGCTCGCGGCCGAAGGAATCATCTTCCGCTTCGGCGTGCACGTTGGCGTCACACTATCATTCGCTGACTTGCAGCGTGACTTCAACGCCATCGTGCTAGCCACTGGGGCTGAAGCACCACGCGATCTGCCCATGCCGGGTCGCGACCTTGATGGTGTGCACTTCGCGATGGAGTTCCTGCCGCAATCGAATCGCGCCAACTGGGGCGACGCCGACGTCGCAGCCCTTCACCCCAAACACCAAAAAATCTGGGCCAAGGACAAGCGCGTCATCGTCATTGGCGGTGGCGACACCGGCTCGGATTGCATCGGCACCAGTCTCCGCCAAGGCGCGACCAGTGTGACCAACTTCGAACTGATGCCCTGTCCACCGGATGCCCGACCAACTGGCAATCCGTGGCCGCAATGGGCCCGCATCCGTCGCGTCAGCTCCAGCGTTGAAGAAATGGTCGACCACGGTGGCTCGGTCCACTACGGACTTGCGACGAAAGCGTTCTTTGGCGCCAACGGGAAAGTGACCGGACTGCAGACGATTGATCTCGATTGGTCCACGGGCAAGCCGGTCGAAAAGCCCGGCAGCGAGCGAACCTGGGAGGCAGACCTCGTCCTCCTCGCCATGGGATTCCTCGGCCCTCGCCGAGCCGGTCTGCTCGAACAGGCCGGAGTCGCGGTCGATGAACGCGGCAACGTCAAGACGGATGCTCGCACGCGCCAGACCAGCGTGCCCGGCGTATTCGCCGCTGGCGACGCACGCCGTGGACAATCGCTGGTGGTCTGGGCCATTTCTGAGGGCCGCGAAGTTGCCCGTGCAGTGGATGAGTACCTCATCGGCCAGCCCAGCCTCCTGCCCAGCGTGCGGCTTGATGCCTTCCAATACTGACTGACTCACTGGCCCCCAAGCCTGAAAATCTAGTGCCTCAGACCAACGCTTTGCAGGCGCAGCAAGACACGCCATGCTCCCGGTGATGTCACGGTCCGCACTCTGGCTCCTGCTCTGCTGTACAGCCCTCAGTGCGGCTGAGCCCGAACGGGTTCGCCTCCAGCTGAACTATTACCACCAATTCCAGTTTGCTGGCTACTACGCAGCAGTCATGCGTGGATATTTCGCCGATGAGGCCCTGGCTGTTGATATTTCCGAATTTCGAGCCGGGCTTGATGCGATGGATGAGTTGCATGCAGGCCGTGCCCAGTTCAGCATCCATGGCCCAAAAATCCTCGCTGACTGGGCCCGTGGTGCAGACGATGGGCTCGTGGCAGTCATCCATCAACGTAGTCCAAACGTCATGCTCGTTCGCGAGGACAGCCGCTGGAAGACCTTGGCTGAATTATTGGAAACTCCGGCCATCAGACTCGTCGGTCCAACGCAGGACCAGAATATTGAAATCAAACTCGCCCTCCATGACCTAGGCCTTGAACAATCCGCCGTTTTTCCCCGCCTGCGTCTTCCGGGTGATCTTGAGCTGTTTGCCCAAGGCATGCTTGATGCGCTGCCAGGCTATTCCACCAACGAGTCGTTCCGTCTCCGTCGGCTTGGCATCGCCACCCGCGAGTTACGCTATCAGACCAATCTACAGTCGCCGTTTTTTGGCGACTGCCTTGTCTGCACCGGCGAGATGCTACGTAATCGACCAGACCTAGTTGGACGTTTCCGTCGCGCCGTGTTGCGCGGCTGGAGATACGCACTGGATCACCGCGAAGAAGTCATCGCACTGATTCTGCGCTCGTACAACAGTGCTGGCCAAACAAATACCATTGAGCAACTTCGCGACGAAGCCGAAGGAACTGCTACCCTCATTGATCGTCAGATCATTCCTATCGGCACCATCAACCCGACGCGGCTTGAAGCCATTGCCGACACCCTGAATTCCCATCGTATGGCTGGGTCCGTGCGGCGGGATCTCGTGTTTGACGACCTAGACGCGACCCAGACGTGGCTGCCCTTTCTAGTCTGGTCTCTCGCGATCGTCGGCGGGGCATGCATCGCTTTGTTCGGTGTGGCGTGGATCTCGCGTCGTCGGCTCATCCAAACAACCCGCACCCAGCAGCGCATTCTTGATCTGGCCGAGGAGTTTTTCCTGTTCCACGCCCAGGCTGATGGCGCGACCGGACTGCGCATTACCAACGCCAGTTCGTCCCTCGGTCGCATTCTCGGTGCATCCATCTCTACCTGCCAAAATGACAGCTCGACGGTGCTACGCATGACCCATCCTGACGATCGTCATGGCTTGCTCAGTACTATGGCGAGCGCCATTGCCGATCGCCTGCCCCTACGTCGCCGCTTCCGCATCGTACATCCCGATTATCCCCGCCCACGGCACCTGCTCCTGCATGCCATGCCGCTACGCGGAACGAATCCGCTCGAATTTGATGGGCTGGTTCTTGATTTGACGACCGAAACCGAAGCAACTGGCGCTTTGCTTGAAGTCCAGCAACGTCTCGAAAAAACCCAACGTAATGAAAGTCTCGGCCTGCTTGCCGGTGGCGTGGCCCATGATTTTAACAACCTTCTTGGCGGAATCCGTGGCAATGCCGAACTGGCCCTAGCCCACCTTCCACCCGCTCATGAAGCACGGCCACGTCTCGATCGGTTGCTGCAGGCAGTCGATCGCGCAGCCGGATTAGTGCGCCAGATCTTGGCCTATGCGGGCCGTGGTTCGATCGAGATTCGCCCCATCGATATCATCGATGAATGTCAGACGCTGCTCGATCTCCTCAAGCATTCCGTTCCTAAGAACATCACCTTGAAATTGGAGACGCCCGAAAAACTTCCGCCAGTCCTATTTGATCCTGCTCAACTCCAGCAGGTACTCATCAATCTGCTCATGAATGCCGCCGAAAGTTATCTCGGAAATCCCGGTCTCGTTCTCGTTAAGTTGTCCCGCTTCAACGCCAGCACGGTTGAAATCGTCATTACTGATCGCGGCTGCGGCATGGATGAGGCAACTCAGGCGCGCATGTTCGAGCCGTACTTCACCACCAAGAAGACCGGTCATGGTCTTGGTCTGGCCGCTGTGCAGGGCATTATTCAGGCTTCCGGCGCGGACATGCATTGCCACTCACGCGGTGGCGTTGGTACAACCTTCACCCTGCATCTGGCCACCGACAAGACGCCTTCGCAGGATCTCACTGCAGCGCTTACCACACCTCCACCGGGCGGAACCCATCTGCTGGTCGTGGATGACAATGAGATCATGCGTGAAATAGCAGCGCAAATGGTGCGCGAACTTGGCTACACCGTTGACGTTGCCTGCGGTGGTGAAGAAGCCCAACAATTCCTTGCCGATCCCAAGCGGGTGTACGCACTTATCATTCTCGATTGCTCGATGCCTGATGTGGATGGTCCCACCATCGTCCGTGATCTGCGCAAGCGCGGACAACGTATTCCGGTGGTCCTCGTCAGCGGCATGATGGACGCGGCAAAACTTGGAACTGGTGTTTTGGATCGGCAAACTCGATTCCTGGCCAAGCCATTTTCAAAGGCCTTACTTGATCGGACCCTGCGCATTCTGTTGCGAACCCCAGACAAAAACGACAGCCTCCAGAATACGTTTGCTGCCATGCAGCGCGAATCGCAGGTTCAACAGGTCGTGCGCCCCGAAACCACCAATCGGCTGGCCAACCCACAACCTCCAACCCCACCGCCGTCACCACCCACGGCAAAGTGATTCGATCCACCGTTGCAGAAATGCAGGCAGATCGCAAGGTGCGTCGTCATGTCCAGGAATCTCGCCATCTTTGACTTGGATGGCACGCTGGTCGATAGCCAACGCGACCTGGCTGACGCGGGTAATGCCGCCCGTGCTGCGCTTGGTCTGGAGCCACTCTCCGTCGCCGCAGTGCAAACCATGATCGGCGATGGGGCCAGTAAACTTATCGAACGCCTGACGCCGACGTCTTCGGCCGACGATCGCGTCCGGGCGATGGCGGCATTCCGCACCGACTACGCAAATCGACTCACCAATTATACGCGGCTGTATCCTGGCATTCGCGAGTTGTTGCAAGCACTCAGATCGCGTGGCTGGCAGATCGCTGTGGCCACCAATAAACCAGCTGTTTTTGCACAGCCCATTGTTGATCGCCTCAATCTTCAGGTTGATTCCCTACGTGGTGGTGAGGGGGCGAAAAAACCAGACCCGGCGATGATTTTCGAAATTATGGAGTCGTTATCCGCTCAAGCACCCCAATCGTGGCTGATCGGTGATCATCATACGGATCTTGCCGCCGCTCGCCGCGCTGGCATCCGATCGATCTGGTGCTCGTGGGGGTTTGGTCATCGCGGTGAAGAGATCGCCCAGGCTGAAGTCGCCACTCCAGCAGACATCCTCCCTATTCTGACCAATGGCTGAGACCGATATTCGCGACGTTGACGGTCAGCCAATCACGCCGGAAACCGTGCTGATCGCCTACGCCCAGCGCTGTTTTCCCATGGCCGATGATCGTCATGGCCGA
This sequence comes from uncultured candidatus Brocadiaceae bacterium, assembly GCA_964652775.1. Taxonomy (GTDB): domain Bacteria; phylum Planctomycetota; class UBA11346; order UBA11346; family UBA11346; genus UBA11346. The sequence continues at coordinate 29,581 of CAZZAM010000005.1, forward strand.
ATCGCCTGGTATCGTCCGCAACGCCGTGCAATCATCACCTGGGATCGCTATAAAATCCCGGACAGTCTCGCCAAATTTCTCCGTCGTATCCCGTATCGGATCACTGTTGATACAGCGTTCAGTGCTGTCATCACCGCCTGTGCTGCCCGCACATCAACCTGGATCAGTTTGGATGTCGAGCGCCTCTATACAGAACTTCATCAGCGTGGTATCGCCCACTCAGTTGAGGCCTGGAACCCGGCCGGTGAGCTCGTTGGCGGATTGTATGGATTACAACTTGGTGCCTGTTTCGCTGGCGAGAGCATGTTCCATCGCGCAAACGATGCCTCCAAAGCCTGTGTGGTCGCTCTCGTCAATCACCTGCGACAGCGCGGTTTCCGCATGTTGGACTGCCAGCAACAAAGCGAACACATGCGCCGATTCGGTGCCTACGAAATCAGTGATCGCGTCTACGCTAAGATGTTGAGCGAATGTCAGAGCGAGACCGTTTGGTGAACAACCTATCAGCGTCTCCGATAGCGGCGGCGAATGACCCGCCGAACCAGAGGTTTCCCTTCCGCCAATCGCTCGAGCAAGGTGATAAGTTCGCTGGCTGACCGTGGTCGCTCTGCCGGTTCCTTCTTGAGCAGGCGGTCGATAAGCTTGGCCATACTTGGTGACAGGTTGGGCACCAGTTTGCGAATATCCGGTGGCTGACGCGAGAGATGACTCTGAATAATATCCCGCGTCGGTCCCTCAAAAACGGGACGGCCGGTCAGAAGATGAAACGCCGTTGCGCCCAGAGCGTATAGGTCAGCTCGACCATCAATGGCACCACCACGCGCTTGCTCAGGAGCCACGTAATGCGGGCTACCGAAGATCCGCTCTTGATGCGCAAGTCCGTCATCGGAAATCGTTGCGGCAATACCAAGGTCGGCGAGTTTGTAGATACCATCATCGGAGACGAGGATATTATCCGGCTTGACGTCACGATGGACTAAACGGTGCGCCTCGGCAAAGGCGAGGGCAGCGCACGTATCCAACATGACTTTGCGCACCGTCGGCTCGTCAAACGGACCGGACTCGCGCAGCTGTTCACCGATCGCCTCGGCCATGAGTTCCATGACTAGGAGATAGCGTCCGCCAACGGAGATAACGTCGTGGACCTGGACAAGATTCGGATGATTCAACGCCCCAGCGCGTCGAGCCTCGCTGAGAAATGACTGCACCTGTTCAGGATCCGTCGTGAGTTCATCAGCCAGGATCTTGATCGCTACCGGCCGACCAAGCGCAACCTGAGTCCCGCGATACACCGCGCCGTAACGACCGCGACCAATAAGTTCTTCGAGATCATAGCCTTCAATTTGTTTGCCGACCAGTGGATCCGGACCGGTTGTTTCTTCTTCAAACAGCAGAATGGTCGATCCGACTCGGATCCGATCACCGGTGCGTAATGGAGCCCGATCAATGCGCCCGCCATTCAGCCAAGTGCCATTGCGACTTTCCATGTCTTGGATCTGGAGCCCATCTGCAGAACGAAAGATCCGACAATGCGCCCGGCTGATCTGACTGTCGAGAATGGCGATGCGCGCCGAGTCAGCATCGCGACCGATGATCACCGGCAGCGATCCTTCAAGGAGATTATATATTTTCCCCGTCCCATCTCCGGAACGCATCACGAGTCGCATGTCGGGGCTGAGCATGGACCCGGGATTCGATTCGCCAGTCCGACAACTAAGCGCCCAGGGAAGCGCGCATCAACCCGAGGGTCGTCATTTAGGGGAAAGGATAACATAGGATGGCAGTGGGCCACCAGTAAAGGTCACGACAGTCGTGGTGGCACTGAATGTGACCTCGCCGCCAAACATATTCTGGATCCGTGCGATCTTGGTGCCGACAGGAATGGGTATGGACAGCTCGCCGGGATGCTGTTCGTGCCAGGCGACAATCACCTCGGGGGCATCGGGCTTAGTCCAGTCCGATTGGTAGCGGTAGGCGTAGAGCCCCCCAGCGACCTCGGAAGGTGCTGCCAGGATGCGCGGTTTGGGCATGACCCGGATGAGCTGCTGCACAGCATGGGCAACCGGCCTCCATTCGCCGTCATTCCGCTTGAAGAAACCGGAATTGAATCCATCCGCGTCGCAAGTCGACATGACATGGACTCGACGCACACCGAGGCGACTAGCGAGTATATACATCTTCACCACGCAGGCAGCCTGCTGCATGGCGGGGAACTGGATCTCGATCTTGCGGACATGCGGGAAGCTGCCGCCATCGTTGCTGCTGATCGGCCAACCAACCTCCGTGTACCAGATCGGCTTACCCGCCGCGTTACTGGCGGCTAGAATATCCTGAATCGCCTTCCAGCCCGTAGTCACGGAGTAGGACCCCCAACCGCGGACGCGGTCAGCCATCGGCGGAGTGTGGGTATAGGGGTGCGTCGAGAGGATATCGTAACAGCCGCTGATCCCCGGATCGATGGCATGCACGTTGCCGATGAAGCGCTTGTCGTCGAAGGCCGAGCCGCCAGCGGCGAACCCGACGATACTGATCTGCGGGTGATCCTTCTTCACCGCTGCATACGCCCTGCGCAGCAGCTTGGCGTAGAGCACATCGCGCTCACCCTGGACCTTTTTCGCGTCGGGCTGGTCGCCAATCATGTATTTGAAATTGGGCTCGTTCCAGATCTCTATGTAGCGAACGGGATTCTTCGCCAGTTCGGGGTGTTCTGTGAACAGACTGCCGCCGGGGCCGTAGCGGCGGCAGAAGCGATCGAGGACACCAAGGTAGGCGGCCATGAAGGCCTCGTCGCTGGGGAAGGCGTCGCGCTTGCCCGGTCCCTTGAGGTCAGCGAGCGTCTCGCCGATCTGCAGGGTGTGCATGATCTCAATGCCGTCCTCCATCGCCATGCGAATGGCCTCCTCATCGATGAAGCCACCCAGGCGATACGTCGTCCAGCCGACCTCCTTGATCTGCTTGCGAAACTGGCGGTATTCGCCGCCCCAGGAATAGCAGCCATACAGCGGCACATCGTCCGGTTGTTGGGCCGCGATCGTCGCGATAGCGGGGAATGGCTGCGCAGTGAAGGCGCATTCCGCGACCGCCATCTCAAGCTGCTGCACCTGCTTTGTCTTCACTTGGGTACGCCAATCGACAACTGGATCGGCGGCCATGGCAAGGCCACACGCGGCCAGCAATAGTACGGTGATGCGATGCATGGTGTAGTCCCTCTGTCGGTGCGGGATTCGTTGCTCGGGACATTTCAGATCACGTATTGGCGACATTGTCACGCTTCACGCCCGTGGCCGACCAGCGTGCTTCTGTTCCAAGTGGTCCGCCCAATGTGCGCGTCCAGTGGCACGCAGTCGTTTGACATATCCCTGCAATGCATTGCGGCAGTGCAGTGGTCCGCCTTCGGCCAACGAAGCCGTCATCGGATCAATGCCGTGCGGACTGCGATCTAATGCCGCACTGCGCCACTGTTCGATGATCGCCAGTCCGTGATCGACCAAGTCCGGACGCTTCAGCGCCACATCGTGCTGCTGGTGCGGATCCTCCGCCAGATTGAACAACATGAGATCAGGGAAACCGTGGTGGCCGTCGTGGTAGCTGCGGATCAGGATCCAATCGCCCCAACGCGCTGAACGCTGATGGCTCCACGCACCATTAGACAGCACCAGGCTGTCGCGACTAGACACGGCGGTTCCAGCACGCAAAGCGCTAGCACTCGAGCGCCCGTCCCAATCGGTGCCGACGGTGGCACCGGCTAGTTCGGTGATGCTGGCCCACATATCGAGGTGATAGTGCAATCCTTGAACAACGCGTGGTGCTACACCAGGCCAACGCACGATCATGGGAATACGATGGGTAATCTCGTCGGAAAATTGGTGATCGCCGTAGCTGTTCAGTTCGCCGAGATCCTCGCCGTGGTCGCTGGTAATCACGATGGCCGTGTCCTCCCAGACGCCGAGTCGCTTCAGTCGTTCGACGAGTTGCGCCACGTGATCATCGGCGTAACGCACGCCGCAATCATAGCCGTCGAACATCGCGCGCGCATCAGCCATGCTCGCTATTTGCGTTGGTTGCCGCGGCCAACGATTCGCGGCATCCGGTTCATGTCCGCTGACTTCCTGGGCACCATGAGGTCCACACGATTCCCAGTGTGCGCGGCGAACGGCTTCGCTGTACCAAGCTGGAATTGGATCTTTAGCAAACGGATTTCCAAACGCTGCCGGCGCACGATACGGCGTATGCGGATCCCACAGATGCACATGTAAGAACCACTGGTCCTGCGCGCCGTTGCGGTCGAGCCAATCGAGCGCCACGGGGGTGACCTCGTGCGCCTGTTCGTTGCCACCCTTGCCGGCGGGATCCATGTTCTCACGAAACCCAGCACACCAGTGGTAGGCACTGTGTCGTTCGGGGAACGATGAAATCGAGGCCGTTTTGTAGCCGGCCTGGGCAAGGCGCATGGGTAAGGTGTTCATGGCCGCCCGCGAGCGGAAACCGCGCTCTGGCCCTTCGTTGAACAACTCGGCATAGGTGCCGCCATGATTGATGGCACCATTGCGAATACCAAAGCGCATCGTGTTCATCGCAAGGCGCGACGGCAAACACGGCGAATCGCTGGTATAGCACGTTTCGAAACGCACTGCTTCGGCAGCGATAGCATCGATGGTTGGACTGGTTTTACGATGATAGCCATAACAGCCGAGATGGTCGGGACGCAGCGTGTCGATATCGATAAAGAGGATGCGCATGACTAGGTTCTATCTATAGAACATGATTTATCCAGAAAATTCAGGCGCGAACTGCCGCTTTAGCCACCATGCCGATGGTGTCCGTAGTTCCTTGATTGGACAACTGTTTATCGAATGCGACTGCGATCGCTCCTAACAAACGACCATCAGCGTGCTTCCAACAGGCAGCACAACGCCGGATGCCGAACTCATTCGGCTCTGGGTCGATCCAGGCGCCCGCCGCTTGGGCCGAGCGCAGATGCTGTGCCACGGCACTCCGCGACACCGCCTGGAAGCGGCCAGATCGATACTGAACCTGACGCGTTCCTGAAGGCAGTGAATAGCCAGCTGCCATGATCACGATCGCCACCGCCTCGGCCTCACGCCAGTCACGAGCGAAGCCAATGCGCGCACGAACTGCTGTCTCTCCAACATCGGGACCGGTGCGTTCAACTAATACCAGCCGATCGCCGCGGATCTCCCATGCCTCGGCCGTGCAACCAGCCTCGTGCGAGAGCTCTGCCAACAGGGTACGTAGGCGGACACGCTCGGGCGTTTCCTCCGCCTGAACTAATTGCATCCGCGCGTGCCAGCGACGCGTTAACGGATCACGGCCGACTGCACCGCACCGTTCGAGGGCGGTAAGTGCTCGCAACGCCGAGGATTTGGGACATTGGCCCGCCTGCGCGAGATGCTCCAACAGGCTCGGTCCGTTGACCGACAGCAGCCGCAACAGCGCCAAGCCACGTGTGATGGCGGGCATCGGATCACTGGGATCAGCGTCGGGGCCACGCCGGGGCATTAGTGTTCCTCAACAATGTACTGAGGACGCATACGTCCACCTGCAGTTACATCGACACCGAGCGTCATGGCGGGATTCATAGGCCGCAGAACGATGGGGAGAAGTGGTTGTTTGCCGGAGTTCAAGCAACCTGCGGGTTTCGCGCCGTTAGCCACTCACCACTAGCCACTGGGGGTTTGCTCGGCTAGCCTCCCCGCCGCAGGAGAGCCCATGCCGTACGACGCTTGGTTCCGAGACGCCCAAACTGGCTCCGGACGTTGGGAGCTAGATGAGATTGTGTATCGCAGCCCAACCGGCGGGCTGTTGGAAGTCGCGCACGATCTCACCTCGTTGAAGAACCGCTCGCCGGCGGCGTGGATGAAACTGTGGGAGTCGCGTTACAAGCGCACACAGTGGCCGTTCTCGTCCGGCGTGTGGGGCAAGAAGGAATTGGTCCTGCCGAACATTCCCGACGAACACATCGTGTCGCTCGATGAAGGCGGCACCAATCTGTTCTGGGCCGACCGTTTCGGCCGCGAGTTGGGTCTCACTGATCTGTGGGTGAAGCAATGCGGCGTGAGCCACACTGGTTCCTTCAAGGATCTCGGCATGACCGTGTTGGTCAGTCAGGTCAACCACATGGTCCGCAGCGGGAAGCGCCAGATTCTTGGCGTCGCCTGCGCCTCGACTGGAGACACGTCCGCTGCTCTTGCCGCGTACTGTGCTGCCGCCGGATTACCGGCCGTCGTGCTGCTCCCGCGCGGAAAAATCACGCCCGCCCAGCTCATTCAGCCGATTGCCAATAACGCGCTGACCCTGGCGCTCGATACCGACTTCGACGGCTGCATGCGTTTGGTGCAACAGCTTACTGAAGACAAGAAACTCTATCTCGCCAACTCGATGAACTCGCTGCGTGTTGAAGGGCAAAAGACGGTCGGCATCGAAATCGCCCAGCAGTTCGATTGGGAAGTGCCAGAATGGATTTTCATTCCGGGTGGAAACCTCGGCAACGTGAGTGCGCTCTACAAGGGTTTCGAGGAGATCCGCGAACTCGGCATCATTTCGAAGATTCCCCGCATCGTGTGCTGTCAGGCTGAAGCGGCAAATCCGCTGTACATGGCGTACAAATCGGGCTGGAAGGAATTCTCGCCGATGATCGCCAAGCAGACCCAGGCGAGTGCGATCCGCATCGGCGATCCGGTCAGCCGTCCCAAGGCGGTCAAAGCCCTGATGCAGCACGGCGGCTACGTCGAGCAGGCGAGCGAGCAGGAACTTGCCGACGCCAATGCCCGCGCGGATAAGACCGGTCTGTTCAATTGTCCACACACCGGCGTCGCCCTGGCCTGCCTGCTCAAGTTCGTCGCGCGGGGTGAAATCAAAAAGGGTGAACGCGTCGTCGTCATCTCGACCGCCCACGGACTGAAGTTCACTGACAGCAAAGCGGCCTATCACCTCGGCGGCGATCTCCTGGGTGTGAAACCGAAGTACGCCAATCCAACCGTCGAACTCGCGGCTGATCGCCAAGCCGTCTATGATGCCGTGATGCGGCACATGGAGCGGACGTTCGCGTGAGGGCGCTGCTGTTGCTCGCCCTGATTATCTCCGTGGTCGCTGCAGAGCCACTGGTCTGCCGCGGTTTTGATGCGACCACAGCGGCCACGGCAATCACTGGGGCAAGCGGTCAACTCCTTGTACTGGCGGATGACCTAGGCGATGCGCGTCGGCATCAGGTGTGGTTCACGCTCGCGGGCAATGATCCCGATGCGGGAGCGCAAGCATTGGCGCATGCACTGAACTGCTGGTGGACCCGCATGGGAAGCAAAACAATTTTGTCGAGTGGACTACACCTTCCGCCAGGGAAGCACAGCGTTCGCGTCTATGCCACCGTACCTGAAGCACCTATCGCGATCATGGCTCCACTCATCGATCGACTGTGTGAACCCTGGCGCGGAGGTGATGGCGCTATTGCCTGGGACGGGGTGAGCAAAACATGGTCTGCGACCCTGGACCCAGCTGGCCACGCACGCCTTGAAGACCTGTTGGTCGTCCTCGGTGGTAACCATGCGCGTGCACCGCATCGCATCGCCGGCGATCAACTGCCGTTATTGCGCAGCCTCAGTCACGCCCCGACTGGACTGACGATTGCGGCATGGTGTAGCGACCTCGCCCAGGCCGCTGACATCGCGGTCGCGTTGGGACCAAGCGTCAATCAAGACGCACCACCTCCCCAAATACAAGCACGCACCATCGCCGACTCCATCAATGCGCTGATCTCGGCTGGTTTTATCGCGACTGTGCATCATGGCTGTTTATGTATTTCCTTGGGACCATCGCCCGACCGCCAACACCCAGCCCAGCGCTGCACATTTGCCTGTCTGCCGATTGGACACCTCTGTCGCACGGATGCCAACATGCTGCTGCTGGCCGACCAAATACGGCGACGCATCCGACCCAAGGACTGGACGTTGCCAGGATGGGGCATCGCCGCATTGCCGTGGCAACGGTCATTACTGGTGTCTGGCGATCCAATCGTCATCCACGCGGTCATGGATGCGCTTGATGCCGTGGACGCGAACGGATTAGAGACCTGGCTTCGCTAACCATAAACGCGGCGCTTGAAAAACTTCAAGGCAACCGCAGAGGCGCAGAGGCCGCGGAGATCGCAGAGATGAGCTGGATGGGATTGTCACGCTGCGGGTGTTCGGCACCGGAAACGACCGTGTCTTCTCCTCTAATCCCTCGGCGACCTCTGCGTATCTCGGCGCTTCCGCGGTTACCTTGGATCGCGCTGTTTAACTTGTCACCCTTAAACGAGCGTCAACGGATCACCGCGTGCGAGTAGTACGAGCGAACACGCCTCGACCGTGTGTAGACCTCGCGCACGCAACGCCGAAGCTAACTCGTCGCCGTCAGCTCCAGGATTGAGAATGACCAGGCGCGGTTTGGCGGTGGCGATAGCATCGACCATGGCAAGGCCGACTTGCGGATTGACGTACATGGTGACGACATCGGGCTGGCTCGGCAACTCGGCCAACGTGCGGATGCCGGCATGACCAGCGACGGTCTGTCCAGAGGGATGCACCGGCCACACCTGATAGCCCTGCGCTGCAAAGCGCAGGACGGCCTGATGGCTATAGCGTTCGGTATTGGTCGAGGCACCGACCACGGCGACACTGGGCATGGCGCTCCCCTCCTGAGCCACATGCTGGCAACCACGCTGGCAATTCCATGGGCGACTTAACCGACATCGTCAAGCGCACGACCTTCCCTGGCCGAGTGCGTCAGTTCGCGGCCGATCATCCTGGTCATGCGCTCGCGCTTGCGGTTGGTGCGGCTTGGGCCGAGCAAACCCGTGGTGGATATGCCATCGCCGTGGTTCCCGAAGCACAGCAACACGACCCGCTGGTGCGCGCTGCGCTGGCGCTTGCTGACCGCCTCGCGCTGAAAAACCTGATCACGCGCAGTACGGTCGATCCAATCATCGCAGTCGAGCAACTCGGGCCGCGCGAACGACAGCCGGTGCATCTCGCATCGCTGCCACGCGATCTCTCGCCACCCTGGCCCACGACGGATGTCTCGGCAATCCTCAGCGCGTGTGCTGCACAAGAATCATCGGTCCTCCTACCAGCGCGCGATGCCCGTTGGGGTGTTAACGCCGCTGCACTGCTTGCCCTCGCTTGGATCAGCAGCGATGGACGCCGCGTGGTCTGGGAACTGCCAAGCGGAACACCGCTGACGACGTGGCAGGCCGAACTGGAATTCATCGGACGCTTGCAGTGTGCGTTAAAAATTATCGTGAGCGGCAACAATCTACCCTGGCCGCTGCTGGAGTGTGGCGGTGGCCGCTGGTGGATCACCTGCACGGCAGCTAACGACACACACCAGCTTATCCCCTGGATGCTTGCTGGTGAAGAACCGGTGATTTGCGGGGTTGTGGCCAGCCAAACGCATGGCATCCAGAATGGTCCGGACTGCTGCATGCTGCCCGGATCGTCCCATGTGTTTGCCCATGGTGGTCCAGTTACCGTGTTGTGTACCGCGCTGCACGCCGACATCGCCGTGGCTGCCGCCCATGCGACTGGTGCCGCCGTTCTGCAGCTGACCTGGTTGCACCCAGCTCCGCTGCCGACGTTGCTTCGTCTTGCTGTCGCCGGCCCACTCGTCGTTGTTGGTGAAGATCTCGCTCGTCACCTCGCAGCGCTGGCCGCGCTTGAACCGGGACTGCATAGCACGCTCGCAGCCTGTGAAACGAACGCGATTATCGCTGAGGTTCGTTCTGCTGCCGCTGCCTTTCGCGGGCAATAAGCGACGGCAGGGCGCACAGTCCACGCGCATCGATCCCCGGCAGCACATGGCGTGCGACGCGGCGCAAGCTCGCAGGGCAATGTCCCATCGCACAGCCGTGACCAGCCCAGGTAACCATTTCAATATCGTTCTCGGCATCACCGACCGCCCAGACGTTGGCGCGCTCAATGCCCAACACCGCGGCTAGACGCTCTAAGCCCCACGCCTTGGAAATCCCTGCTGGCAACACTTCCAAACGATCTGGCTGCGACACGACCACATTGAAACGTTGCTGAAACGTCGCCCGCAGGTGCCGCGCCACCAGGGGAATCACCGCCGGATCGGCGACGTACATCAGTTTGAAACTCGATCCGCTCCACGGTGCGAAATCTTCGGGGCGCACCTCGATCGCCGCGCCATAGCGCTCGGTCCATCCGGCGGTTTCCATCGTGTAGCGATCCATCCACCACGAGCGTTCATCAGGATACCCGCACGCGACGCCGCCCTGACCTTCCAACGCGGCCAGCACATCGCGCACATCGCGCTCGCTCAGGCGGAGCGCGGCCAGCGTTTTGCCGCCCGGTGTCCCGACCCAGCCGCCGTTGAAACACACCATCGGCGTTTCCATGCGTAAACGCCGCCAGATCCACTCCGAAATCAGCAGCGGACGTCCGGTCACGATCGCCACCTGGCAACCCATCGCCCGCAACTGCCCAACCGCGCGCTCATGCCCAGCGGTCAGACGTGGCTCCTCCGTCAGCAGGGTTCCATCGAGATCAAGCGCGACCAGCGTGGTTGGCATGGGCGGGAGGATAGCGAGCAAATGGCAACGGGAAGGTGCCCCCTTGGGATCGCCGAGTTGTACTCGACCGGGTTTCGAGCCGAGTGAAACTCGGCGATCCCAGGTATTTACTACCATGAAATTCCTGCTTCTCATACTGGTTTATCATGGTATCTGTAGGACGTCATGGTCGCCCGTCGCAACCTTCTTGCACACGTTTCTGCAGCGTTAGCGCGCAACCGGGTGGTGGTGTTGTCTGGACCACGCCAATGTGGCAAGACCACTCTAGCGCGGGAAATTGTCAGCGAAGACTCACTCAACTACTTCGATCTGGAAGATCCGGCAGGACTCGCCCGGCTTGCCGAACCGATGACAGCCCTCGCCTCGCTGACCGGGCTGGTGGTGATCGACGAAGTCCAGCGACGGCCCGACTTGTTTCCAGTCCTACGCGTACTGGCCGATCGCCGTGGAACGCCAGCGCGCTTTCTGATCCTCGGCAGCGCCTCTGGCGATCTCTTGCATCAGACTTCGGAAAGTCTTGCCGGACGTATGGAGCGTATCGATATCGGCGGCTTCACCCTGGCTGAACTTGGTGCGCATGCCGAGCATACGCTCTGGCGACGCGGCGGATTTCCGTTGTCCTACTTGGCGAAGCGCGAAACCGACAGCGTGGCGTGGCGGAAGAGCTTCATTCGCACCTTGCTGGAGCGCGACCTGCCTCAGTGGGGCGTACGCGTACCCGCCACCGCCTTACAACGCTTCTGGACCATGCTCGCTCATTATCACGGCCAGATCTGGAACGCGACCGATCCGGCACGAGCGCTGGGGGTTAATGAATCCACCACCAGACGTTACTTGGATCTCCTCAGCGATACCTTCATGGTCCGCCAACTGCAACCCTGGCACGCCAACCTGAAAAAACGCCAAGTCAAAGCACCGAAAATCTACGTGCGCGACAGCGGATTGCTCCACCAATTGCTTGGCATCGGTTCAGCCAAAGAGCTGCTGCATCATCCCAAGCTCGGCGCGTCGTGGGAAGGATTCGTCATCGAACAGGTGCTGATGAGCGAACCACATGACGAGGCGTACTTCTGGGCTACGCATCAGGGCGCTGAAATTGATTTGCTCCTGCGCCGGGGTGATGAATTGCTGGGTGTGGAATGCAAACGTTCAGACGCACCAGGCATGACACCGTCGATTCGCATCGCCATGGAAGATCTCAAACTCAAACGCGTTGCCGTAATCTATCCCGGCAGCAAACGCTTTCCGATCGCAGAGCGGGTGGAAGCGGTGCCGTTGGCACAGTTGGCGACAAACAAGCCGATCTTTGGCGGCGTGTAGGCATGGATCTCCGCATCATAACTGGCGATCTACTGGACCAGGATGTCGAGGTCATCGTCAACGCGTGGAACCGAAATATCATCCCGTGGTGGTTGCTGTTACCGCAAGGTGTCTCAGGTGCAATCAAACGCCGGGCTGGTTACGCACCGTTCCGCGAATTGAGCCGCAAGGGGCCGATTCCACTTGGCGGAGCGGTTGAAACCAGCGCGGGCCGACTGCCGTTTCGTGCCATCATCCACGTTGCTGGCATCAGCATGTGGTGGCGTTCCTCTGAGTCGGCCATCCGTGACTGTGTTCGCAACGCACTCACCATCGCTCATGAACGTGGTTATCGCTCGATCGCATTTCCCATCATCGGTGCTGGCACCGGTGGGTTTGCGCCTGAACGGGCGCTGGACATCATGAGCGAGGCTGCGCGAAGCGCGGTGTACACGGGCGAGATCAGGCTCGTCAGATTCGGAATTGCAAACCAACCCCTCGTTACAAACCAACGCTGCAAACCACCAGGATCGCCCGTGGACAATGGCCACCGGTAATATGGACCAATGTCCGCTTGCCGAGCGGGAGGCCCGACCTATGCCTCACTCCATGAAGAAGGCACTCATTGGATTGATCGTGTTGCTCGTACTCACTATTGCCGGGGTACTCTATTTCCTTTTCGGAAAGACGTTCGAATTCAGAATCACTGCAGGCGAAATTCAGGCCGGGTTGAATGCCAAGCTGCCGTACACACGTTCGTACTTTTTCGTCTTTGAAGTTACGCTTGATAATCCGAGAGTAACACTGGTAGACGGCTCCGAAAAAATTAAAGCCGGATTAGATATCGTTCTAAACATCCACATTGGGAATGAGAAAAAACCGCTGAGCGGCTCGGTCGATGTCGCAAGTGGCGTGCGCTATGACCCCGAAACTCACCAGTTTTTTCTGATCGATCCCGTGATTGAGCGTCTCGCCGTACAAGGGATACCAGAGAAGTACGAACAGAAGGTCGGCGAAGCACTCACCAAAGCCCTCTCCGAATACTATCAGTCCCACCCAGTCTACACGCTCAAGGGGACCGACCTGAAACAAGCAGCAGCACGACTTTTACTGAAAAAAGTCGTGGTCATTGACCAGGCATTAGTTGTGACACTGGGCCTGTAAATTACCTGGCCCCATCGGCGCAGGCACAGTTCCCCAGTAGTGGCGTCTTCATTCCGCTCCCCATCCTAACCCGCCATGCCCTCCGACTGGGAATTCACGATTACTGGCTGCGGAACCAGCCACGGCAATCCGATGTGGGGGGTGCCGGAGTGGTGGAGTCCAGATCCGCGCGATCGACGGCGGCGGTCGGGGGCGTTTCTGCGCGGACCGACTGGGCAGGTCATCCTGTTTGACTGCGGGCCGGATCTCGCGCATCAGATGACTGATCCGTATCGTGATTGGGACGGCTACAGTTATCCCACTCGTAGCATCAACCGCTGCGATGCGGTGTTGCTGACTCACGATCACGCAGACCACAGTCACGGCATCAACGATCTGCGCCATCTCGATCGACTGATGCACTTCGCCAAGCAACGGTTGCCCGATGGCATTCCGATTTTTGGTCACCCGGCACACCTGGATCCGATCGGTTTAACCTTCCCCTACTGCTTTGGCGCTGGTCTCGATACCTATGCACTCAGTAAACCAGCTCTGCGTCTGGTTCCCCTGCAGGATGAACAACCAACCGTGATCGCCGGCATGCCGGTCACCGCCGTCGCAATGGAGCACGGACCAGCTGGTCGCACCACCGGATTCCGCTGTGGCAGCATGGCCTATCTCACCGATCTGAAGACCTTGCCGAAAGCTGCCGATGCATTGTTGCACGGTTTGGATTTGCTGGTCATGAGCATGCTCCGCGATGAGCCGCATCCGACGCATCAGAATTGGCATGAAGCGCAAGCCGTCATCAGGCGGTTGCGACCCAGGTGGACGGTGCTGACCCACATGGGGCCCGAAGTCCGCTACGCCGAGTGGATCCCGCGCCTGCACCACGGAATCACGATGGCAGTCGACGGTTGGACCACCACAGTGTCAACTAGATGAAACGAGACATGGCAGCGGTCCGGAAGTCCGGAAGTCCGGAAGTCCGGAAGTCCGGACTCATGCTCGTCATCGTCACGCTATGCTGCACCGCCTGCGTCAGATCGACCACGGAAATTCCCGCGCGCGCGAACACCGTCCCCACGAGTCACACGGCTCCACCCGTTGCCCGCACGACCTGGCCAGCTTTGGATCACGAGCCACAGCTCGGCATCCTGTTACTACGCGGCGCGTCCTTCAAGCTGCGCCTGCTGCAAACCTGTTCACTCCCGGATGGAAAGGAGATCGCAACCAGCACGATCAATGTGCGCGCTGATGGCGACGGCATTCAGGTTGGCAGCCACCGCTTTACCACCAGCACGGTGGTGCTGACGCCACGCCAAGCCGGTGCAACGGTATCGATCGGAGCAGCGAAGTTCGTCGGAGCATTGGAACTGGTCCGTGAACGCAGTGAGGTGCTGCTCATCGAACGAGTCGGACTCGAAACCTGGCTGGCTGGTGTTTTGCCGGTGGAAATGCACCCAAATTGGCCGATCGAAGCGCTCGCTGCACAAGCCATCGTCGCGCGATCCTATGCCGCGGCGCGTTGGCAGTCGCGCCAGCAAGAACCATGGCACCTGGTTCGTGGCACTGCTGACATCGCCTACGGTGGCGAGCTGACTCCATCACCTAACGTCTCCGCGGCCCTCGCCAGCAGTCGCGGGCTAGTACTGGCTCACGATGGCCAAGCAATCCTCGCCAGATTTCATGCCTGTTCCGGCGGACGCACTGAGGACAGCGTCCATCTCTGGCCGACCGCGACGCTCGTCGATGGCGTCACCCCCCTGTCTCGCTTCATGCGCTCGGTCGATGATCCGGTAAGCGCTGATGGTGCCAAGGGACTCGGCTGGTCGCTCACCCATGATACGTGGAAAGTGTCGCTGCCGACTGCTGCGGTGGCCAAGGATCTCCGCACGTGGTCGGATAACGATCGCCGTCGCCCAGTCATCCGCAGCGTGCATGCCGTGGCGATCGCCGAGCGCGAGGCTGGTTCCAATCGCGTAGCCCGAGTCTCGGTTGTCCATCATGGCCCGGATGGTGAACGCACCGACACCATGGACGCACTCGATTTCCGCCTCGCCGTTGGCGCCAGCAAAGTCCGCTCGCTGTGGTGGGAACGCTGCGTGATGACACCTACCGCCGTGGTCATTGAAGGGCATGGTTACGGACACGGCGTCGGCTTGCCGCAAGTCAGCGCCTGGCAGCTCGCCAAACAAGGTGTTAGCGCCAAGGACATCATCCTGCGCTACTACAACGGGGTAACCTTGATCCGGGCGTGGCACTGATTTGGGAATGTAGAACGCTCAATGGCGAGAAGATCGGTATCCAGCGTGGTTCTAGGCATTCCAGCATTCCAGCATTCCAGCATTTCCCATATCTCAGAGTATCCCACACGGCGGCCACGAAGCCGCATGCCCCAACTGGCGCAGGGATATTCAGCGGGCAACATCCGCGCATGATTACGCTCCGCTTGGTGACTATCACTCTCGCCGCTATCGTTCTGCTGCTGACCGGATGCGGCGATGACGATCTTAAATTCCGTGCCAATCCGGAAGCAACCGTGTCTGAAGATGACGCGGAAATCGCCAAGGCGATCGCCAATCTTGCTCTCGGTGATAAAACCGACGATCCCGAATCCTCGGTGCTCTACGACAAAGCGCGCGACAGCCTCGCCATGCGTGGCGCCAAAATCGAATCGCACATCATCGACACGCTGCGGCGAAACCCGGATGCTAATGTGCGCATCGGCTGTATCGAAGTTCTCGGATCAATCGCCAGCAAGGCCGCAATCGCCCCGCTGATCGCTGTCCTGGATGACGAGGTTCCTCTGGTCGCCCGTCAAGCCGACATCACCCTTCGGGTCTTGACCGGGACGCGAATGATTCCCGAGGCTGGAGCTGGGCCCAAGGACGGACTGCCGCCAGTGCCAGCGGGTTCAACAACCCAGGATGTCCGGGTTGCCGACACCCAGGCATGGGCGACCTGGCATAGCCAGCACCGCGAGGCCTTGAAGGCCGCGTGGGAACGGTGGTGGGTGGACCACAAAGCCAATTTCAAGATGCCCTAACTGGGTCGTTCCTGCTGAGCGCATAGTCGTTAGGGCTACCAACAACCTACGACTTCCCAACTTGGCCAAGGCGGGCCTCAGCCCGCAACTCAAGGTTGTCATCTTTGGCTTCGGCCCGCCTTGGTGCTTTTTGCTTCCATCGGTGGCGAGATCGTCCTTGAACAGGTGCGAAGCTGCTTGATCGTTCGTGCCCAGCCCATGCATCACGCTTGCGCTCCGTGAACGTCGTCCCGCTTTCTCCAGCCTACGAGGCCAAGATGTCCCTGCGCCGCCCGATTACCCCCTTGATGTTTGCTGCTGCGTTGTTCGCAGCTGAACCAGCGATTCCACCGTTGGTTCCTGCTCCCGCCCAAGAAGCGCCGGCGCATGCGCCAGCCAAGGATTTGAGCTTGGCGATCGCCATCGACCTCGCGCTGAAACGCAACGAAACGCCCAAGATCGCCGCTGCCCGGATCAGCAATGCCGAAGCCAGCCTCGCCCGAGCGCACGCTGCCCTGCTACCCCAGCTCACGGTTGGCGGCTCCATTGGTACCACATCGGTTGATCAATTCCCGCGCGGTGGCAAGGCGAACGAAACAACTGCCTGGAGCGCAACCGCCTCGCTGGGCCTGCTCAAGGCATCGGCGTGGTCGAATGAGGTCGCTGCCAAGTACAGCCTCCAAGCGCAACAACTTGATTCCCGTGAAATGCGCCGCGTCCTTACCTATATGGTAAGCGATGTCTATCTGACCGTTCTTGCATCTGAACGACAAGTCATTGCCGCTGAACGTCGGCTAGAAGTGGCGCGCGCTTCGGTCGCTGATGCGAAGGCGCGTCTGCAGGCCGGCATCTCGACTCGCACCGACGTCACGCGAGCTGAACTGGGCGAAGCGCAGTCACAATTGTCACTCACCCAGGCCAAACGGGCAGTCATCGCCAGTCGCGAAGCGTTATCCAACCTCGTGGTGCTTGATTACGCTGGTGTATTGGTGACTCCACCGGACACCGCCATCCCGGGACGTGATTTTGACACCCTGGTAGTCCTCGCACATGCCTATCGCAGCGATCTGCGCGCCTTGAAGTTTCGCGAAGACGCAGCGCACCATGCCACTCGCGCCGCCCGTGCCCGTTATGTCCCAGACGTCACCGCCAGTGCCGAAGTGGGCAGTACGACCACCACCAATCCCATGGGGCGCTCCACCAACGGACAAACTGATTATACCCTGGCCCTGACTGCGACCTGGACGTTGTACGACGGCGGCGATCGCGAAGGAGCCATTGATGAGGCGGTCAGCAGCCACTACGAATCAACCCTGAATTACACCGCCGAACTGCGCGCCCTAACCAGAAATATGAAGACGGCGATTGCCGATCTGAACACGGCCGAAGATTCTCTGCTGCAAGCCGAAGCGCGTAATCGTCTCGCCAGAGCAAACGCCGAAGAGGTGCGCGCCCGCTATAAGCAGGGGCTCGCCACCGCACTCGAAGACGCCGACGCGATCAGTGGTCAATTCGATGCCGAAAGCGGTTTCGTCTCAGCCAGCCTCGACCTCGAACGCAGCCGTCTCGAAATTCGCAAACTGGTCGGTTACTGGCCGCAAAGTGATCGTGCGCCGGACCAACAGCCGTGAATCGCCTAATCGTCGGGTGCGCCATCTCGCTGCTTGTCAGCTGCGGTAAAACCACCGACGACCCAGGCCCAAAAGCGGCAACCCGCTACACGGTCGAAACGGCCATCGCCCGCAGCGAAGCACCGCAGCGCTCGCTCACCGCGCCAGCATCGGTGAGCGCACGGGAAACAGCGCGAATTGCCGCGCGGGTCAGCGGCGTGCTTGATCGGGTTCTCGTCAACGAAGGTGATCTGGTTCGTCGCGGCCAGTCGGTCGCTGATATCGATGCCGAGCGCTACCGCCTGACTGCCGCAGGTGCAGCCGCCGATCTTCAGCGCGCTCGCGCCGTCCGCGATGATGCCGCCGCGGCGCAGGCACGCCGCGAACGTGCAGCCCGTGAGCAACCCGGCCTGATCAGCGAGGAAGAGCTGGTCCAAGTACGCGCGCGCACAACCCAGGCTGAGGCCGAGGTCGCAGCGGCCGAATCCCGACTCGCCCGGGCGCAACTTGATCTCAACGACGCCAAAGTTCCCAGCCCGATTGAAGGTGTCATCCAGGCGCGCAACGCCGTTGCTGGTGATGCGGTGCAACCCGGAACACCGATTGCAACTGTGGTTGATCGCAGCGTTGTGTTGCTGCGCTTTCCAGTTCCGGTCAGCGATGCTATCGCCATTAAGCCAGGCATGGAGGTCACCTTCACTATCGCTGGAGATCCAACCGTGCGCCGATCAAACGTCATCCTGGTTGGCGAAGTCGCCGATTCACGGACTCGCCAGGTGGATATCGTCGCCCGTGTAAGAGAAACCGACACTGCAGCGGTTCGCCCAGGATCATTCGCCGAAGCACGGATTGATCTGCCAGCTGGTCAACCGCGCGTGCTGGTGCCGGACTTGGCCGTCCAGCCAAGTGAAAAAGGCTATCTGGTGTGGTCCGTGAGCGGCAGCGGTACCACCACACAGGCGATTCAGCGGCGAGTGACGGTCGGTTCCCGAACCAGAGATGGCCGTATCGAACTGCTCACCGGACTGGTTGCTGGCGACGTCGTGGTCGTGCGTGGAGGCGAGGCCTTGCGTGAAGGCGCTCTGCTCGACGTCCAACGCACTGTCGTGGAACAAGCGAAGCAGTGAGCCGCAAGCCATCTTCACCGTCTGACGATCTGCCGGCCTACGATCCGGCTGGCGAAGGCCATTCCTCGCTGACCGACACCTGCATCCGTCGGCCGGTGCTGGCGTGGATGCTGATGCTGGCCATCGTTATTTTCGGCGTCATTGGCTACACCCGCATTGGCATTAGTCAGCTGCCCGATGTGGATATTCCCAATATCGGCGTGCTCGTCGGCTACGAAGGAGCAGCCCCGGAAATTATCGAGCAAGACGTCATTCAGCCGATCGAGGAATCACTCGCCCAGGTGCAGGGATTGAAGAGTATCGCTGCCACCGCCCGCAACGGTATCGCCTCGCTACAACTTGAGTTCGATGTCTCGCGCGACATCAATTCCGCCGCCCAGGATGTACAGAATCGTCTCGGCCAAATCCGCCTGCCACTTGAGGCTGATACGCCAATCGTCACCAAAACTAACTTCGAAGATTTTCCGATCATGTGGATCAGTCTGTCCGGCCCGCACAGTCGGCAGGAGCTCACCGATACCATCCGCTACCTCGTCAAGCCAGCCCTGCAAAACGTCCCCGGAGTCGGTGAGATCCAATGGGGCGGATACGTCGAGCGCAATGTGCGCATCTGGCTCGACCGCAGCAAGCTGGATGGCTTCGGCCTAACCGCTCCGGAGGTAGTTGCCGCATTACGCCGCCAGCACGTCGAACTGCCGGCTGGACGGATGGAATCCTTCTCGCGCGAAATGGATGTCCGCGTCCTCGGTGAGGCACTATCTCTGGAGGAACTCCGTCACCTGCCGATCGCCGGGGACAGCAGCCATCCGATCCGCCTGTCCAATGTCGCCTTGGTGCAAGATGGTTTCGCTGATGAACGCGCAGTCGGACGTAATTCGGGCCAGCCGGCCCAGGCACTGGGGGTCAAAAAACAACTTGGCACCAATACAGTGACCGTCGCGCGCGGCGCACGCGCAGCCGTCGATCTCATTCGTCCAACTCTGCCACCGGGCATGTCGCTGGAGATCAACTTCGACGGCTCACGATTCATTGAACAATCAGTGCATGAGGTCCAGTTTGAATTGATGCTGTCGGTGCTGCTCACCTCGTTCGTCTGTTGGCTGTTTCTCGGCTCGATGCGCGCCGCGTTCAACATCGTCCTGGCAATTCCGATGTCGGTCATGGGCACGATCGCGGTGCTCTACTTCGCCGGTTTCACGATGAATACGTTCACCCTCCTCGCGCTAACCTTGGCGATCGGTGTCGTGGTCGACGATGCGATCATGGTACAGGAGAACATCAGCCGACATTGTGAACTAGGTATGATGCCACGCCTAGCGGCGTCGGTAGGCACGCGCGAGATCCGTTTTGCCGCATTATCTGCCTCAGCTGCGGTCGTGGCGATCTTCCTGCCGGTGATCTTCATGCCCGGGATCATCGGCAAATTCTTCCTCCAGTTTGGCGTTGCTTTGTCGGTTGCCGTGATGCTCAGTTACCTCGAAGCCGTGACTCTGGCGCCTGCCCGCTGCGCCCAATTCATGAACCAAGGGAAGCAAGTTCGTGGTCGGTTTGGCACCAAGGTCGACCACGGATTTGCTTGGCTGGCCCAGCGTTATCGTCGACTACTGCCTGGCGCATTGCGTCATCCATGGCTGACCCTGACAGCGACGTTACTGATCTTCGTTGGCGGCATTGCGCTGATCAGCAGTCCCTTGTTGCGCAAGGAGGCCTATCCACCAGTTGATGACGGCGCACTCTTTGTCCGCTATGAAACCCAGGCCGGATCCAGTCTGATCGAAACCGATCGACTCATGCGCATGGCAGAGGCCTGGTTCCAAGCCCGACAAGAAGTCGCGCGATCGTATGCCATTGTGGGCGGATTCGGCGGCACCGGCACCAACACCGGGATTATGTTCATTACCTTGAAAGCACCGCAGGAGCGCGCACTGACCAAGCAAGCCTTCGGCGACATTGCCAGCGCGGAACTCAAACACATCGCCGGACTACGATCAACGGTGGTCCAGGATCCTGGACCGGGTGGACGTGGCTACGCGATCGAATTCTCGCTGCGCGGCAGCGATTGGGACAAGCTCGTCGCCGGATCGGAGCATCTGACCAAGCTGATGAGCGACACCGGTATATTCACCGACGTCGACACTGACTACCAGCTCGGTCGTCCAGAAATTTCGATCACCCCGGATCGCGCACGCTGTCATGATCTAGAGGTCTCGACCATGGCGGTTACCGAGACCCTCAACGTCCTGGTCGGCGGCGTGAAAACCGGCAAACTGACCCAGGGAACCCGCCGCGAGGATATCCGCGTCCGCCTGCTCGAAACTGACCGCTTGGTGCCGGGCGATCTCGCTGCGTACCGCGTCCGCTCCGGAACCGGCGCGCTGATCCCCCTATCAGAATTGGTGTCGGTCCGCGAGCGGCCGGTCCTGCAGCAGATTTCGCGCAAGGACCAGAACCGCGCCATCGCCGTGTTCGCCAACCTAGAGCCCGGTAAGAGTCAGGCTGATGGTATCAGCAAGATGAAGGAACTCGGCAAGCAAGTTCCCGGACTCCTGCTGGTCGAGGAAGGATCGACCAAACAATTTGGTGAGATCATCAAGGCGTTCACCATTGCCCTCATCCTCGGCATCCTCTTCGCTGCGATGATCATCGCAGCGCAGTTCAACAGCATCCTCCATCCGATCAGTATCTTCGTCGTGTTGCTGCCTGCAGTCGCCGGGGCTGGATTCGCGCTCGCCCTTGGCGGTCACAGCCTGAATGTGTTCAGCTTCATCGGGATTCTGTTGCTGATGGGGCTGGTGAAGAAGAACTCGATCATCCTGGTTGACTACGCGGAACGTGGGCGACGCAGCGGCCTATCAGCTGGCTGGGCCGTGTTGCGTGCTGGCTCCGTTCGCCTGCGTCCGATTTTGATGACCTCGGCGGCGACGGCGACCGCGGCGATTCCCATCGCGCTCGGACTTGGGGCCGGCAGCGAACTACGCCAACCGATGGCGGTCGCCGTCCTCGGTGGCGTGATCCTATCAACCGCCATGAGCCTGGTTGTGGTTCCAGCCGTTTACATTTTGCTTGAACGTCTGCGCCAGCGCGTGCTGGGTGACCAGCACTGATCCTAGATTGCTCCCTTGAAATATCCAAGGCAACCGCGGAGGCGCAGAGGCCGCCGAGATCGCGGAGGAGAGCAAAACAAGAAAATCACCCAGCGGGTGATCAGCACCGGGAAAAACTATGTTTCCCAACTTCAATCCTCTGCGACTTCTGCGTAGCTCTGCGCCTCTGCGGTTGCCTTGAAGGAAGTAATCTAGGCTGAGCGTCCGAAATTAAGGCGTGCGCCCAACCATCTTTGCCGCATCCGGCTCCAATTCTATCAAGACCGAACTCGTCACGACCAGCATATTCGCTTCATCGGGACCACGCAGGCGAATGGGGAAGAATCCTAGACGATCATCCCAGGTGTACTCTCGGCCACGCGGTGGAATGAACTGCATGTCATTGATCCGCCATGGACCGTTGGCGAAGTCGGTCGAACCCACGTTATTCGGCAGTTTGAGGTTGAGTGCAGGACCATTGATCAATGAGGCCTGGGCAATGCCATCACTGCCGGCAACGACCAGTACGCCTGAGGCCATAGCCAAATGATCTCCATATGGGACTTGCCCCAGTGAGCTCCAGACCGCTCGTTTTTTACTGCTCGATGAACTCTTCGTCGTGGTGAAGACCGTGCGATGGCGATCCAACAGCACCTCAATCTGGCCAGAACGCCAGGCATCCCGCGGCAGCAGACGATCTTCGAATGCCTCAGGATCGGGTAATGCCTTGGGAAACAGCCGAGCATGGTCGCGGAAAAATCGTCCACGCGGCAAATCCCATTCCGTGATCGATGGGCGCGCTGTCACACCCTCATCGATGAGTTTACCGGTTAGATCAAAGCGCCGCCACGCGGTTGGGGGTCCAAACACAACGCAATCGCGGCGGCGAAACTCGACCAGAAATTCCTGGTCAATTGGCGGGACAACGAGATTGACCTCCTTCCGTGCTGTGGAATCTGCCGCCAAGTGTTGCAGCTGGTACGAGTACACATCCCCCTTGGCTATCCGCCGAGTAACCGCGAGATTGGGCCGCCGCACCCAGATTGAGTCGCAATCACCATCCCACAGCAGCGACTTGTCCGGTCCATAAACGAGATGCCGCGAGCCACCGATCTTGATGATGAGGCAATTCCCACTCGTCCAAGGCCAGCTAATTCTGCCCGGCGCTTGTAGATAGGGTCGCCTGATCGGTTGCAGACCGGCTAGATCAAGTTCCTCGATGCTTTTGTCGTTCCACAGCCACAGCGACTGGACACGGTCATCAGCTCTCCAGGCGTGTCCGATGATCGTCTTTGACGGCACAGCGTTGGCATTCGCGAGCAAGTCGCTCCAGCGCCACAACAAGACTGAAATCGGGAGATCAATGACCTTCCCTTCATCATCACCCATCATTCCACCGGATGAAACTCCTTTGGCCTCATCGCCAGTGATCATGGCAAGCCAACCACCAACAGTGAGCAGCATCGGATTTTTCCCGACCGCGCGTCCAGGATTCAGCGGAACGTCTTTGCCATCCGGAAGAATTAGCGTCGGTTTAGTTTGTAATATGCAGGCCAGCATGCCGGGACCTGGAGATGCATACCCGATCGGCAGCCGCTCGTCGCCACGCGCCAATGTTTCGCCACGTTGGCTGTACCCAGCCAACCATGCGCCGCCGCGCCCAACCGCGAAGGCGCCCGACAAGCGCGGAAAATGCAATGGATCACCGCCCCGCGTGGTGATGACGCAAATCTGTCGCGGTGGAGCCGCGATCGCGTTGTCGGACGTCACGGTCATTGCGATCGCACTGCCATCATCAGCCACAGCGCCAATTCCGTCGAGCCCTTGCACATCCACGATGCCCATGCTTCCGCGTAAAAGAACCTTACCGTCGGCAATTCGGGTGGAGCCAGCATCTATGGTTAGCTGATTGCCGACTCTCCGACCAGACGCCACCACGGAACCGTCCCATGATGCGACCTGGGACCATCCGTGCGTCGCCAGCATTGCTCCTGCCTGCAGGGGACGTCCGTCAGGCGCAATCACCCACACGCGGCGCTCGCCCGATATCAAGATGCGATCGCCAAAATCCGCACTGAGGCGCAGTGTTTCAGGCACTGCGAATAGCGGGTTCCCGTGGATAACCGAACTCCCCAACACGGGGCCTAAACGCAACGGTGGCTTCTGTTCGCGTCCCCATTCCTCCAATTGCAGACAACTCCATATATCATTGGCCTTCACCGCCTCGGCCCAAGTCGTTTTCGCCTGATTGCGAATAATGGTCGCTGGATCGATCTCTGCAGCGGACATCCAGCCAGCAATACCGATGAGCCAGGCCAACGCATACGTCCGGACAGTTGCATTGAAAATCATATCAGAACCTCGTTGGCGGATCGCGGCGACCAAGCAGATCATGAATGGCGCGAACATCGGCCAGAACCCACTTCAGATCCTTGGCCGGAATCATGTTCGGTCCATCCGAGAGTGCCTTGCGCGGCTGATCATGGGTTTCGAGGAAAATGCCTTCAACGCCGACTGCCATCGCTGCGCGCATCAATACCGGTGCATAGTGACCAGCGCCGCCACTGGTCGTGCCCTGACCACCGGGCATCTGCACGCTGTGGGTCGCATCGAACACCACCGGAACACCCAGCGAGCGCATGATCGGCAGCGATCGGAAGTCGGTCACCAACGTGTTGTAGCCGAATGATGATCCACGCTCGATGAGGATCGGACCATTGCCACCGGCATGCTGAAATTTGGCGACGATGTTGGCGCAATCTTGCGGCGCGAGGAATTGACCCTTCTTGATCGAAGTCGCACGCCCGCTGCGCGCACAGGCCTCGACCAGATCAGTCTGCCGGCACAAGAAGGCGGGGACTTGCAACAGATCGATGACTTCGGCAAGGCGTTTCACTTGCTCGCGTTCATGCACATCGGTCGTAACAGGCATGCCAAATTCGCGTTTGACCCGCGCTAGGACACGGAGTCCGTCCTCGATGCCATGGCCACGAAATGACGAATGACTGGTGCGGTTCGCCTTATCGAAGCTCGCCTTGAAAATCACCGGCAGCCCGACCTTGGCCGCAGCCGCCTTGACGATGCCCGCCATCTTCAGGCAGTGACGTTCGCTTTCGATAACACAGGGCCCCATGATAAGGACAGGCAATGGCCCGCCGATAGTGACTGTGGGAGTGACGACCACGGGACGGATCTTGGATGCCATGGCGGAATGGTGGGTGGCGGACGCCGGAATGGAAGGCCTACGCCGGCCCGCCTTAGTCGTTCATCATCTGCCAGGCGAGCCGGGCAACGATGGCCAAACTCATAACGACGGCGAGTCCGCGGACATATCGCTGGCCGCTGCGTACCACGACATGGGCCCCCAGCCAACCGCCGATGATTTGCGCCAATCCCATGCAGATCGCCGGCAACCACCATACTTGCCCGAGGATCGCAAATACGCTCAGGGAACCAACGTTGCTCGCGCAGTTCACGACCTTGGCATTGGCGCTGGCGACATGGAATGGTTCGTGCCATAGCAGCACGAACGCAAGGATCAGGAAGGTCCCAGTGCCGGGTCCAAAGAATCCATCATATGCACCGATGCCCCCGGCAACCAATCCGGTCAGAAATGCCCCGCGACTACGCGCCGCAGTCTCATCAGGAATGCGAATGACGAGGACAGCGATCGCCGCCACGAACAACAATACCACCACCACTGGACGCAGGGCCTGCGCTGGAATCGCTTGCAAGAGCAACGTGCCAGCCACCGCGCCAACCAGTCCCCAGAAGAATGCGTGCGGGAGGCGTTGACGATCGAGCAAGTTCGAGCGCGAAAAACGGATCAATGCTGCCGCTGATCCCCAGACCGATTGTCCTTTGTTGGTCGCCAATGCCGCCGTCGGCGGCAAGCCAGCCAATAGCAGTGCCGGCAACGTCAGTAGTCCTCCTCCACCAGCAATCGCATCAATGAAACCAGCCAGACCTGCGGCCCCACTGAGCCAGAGCAACGTCGTCATGGTGAGTGGATCGGTCACAGCCGACCACTCTCTGACGAGTCCATCGTGGTCAACCGAGCGCGCAGCGCCGTCGGGCGAATTCCTGAGCAGACACGCTATTTCTTTTTGACTGCCTCGCTCCGCAGCTCGACCTTTTTGCCATCGCCGCCATCCGCAGCGAAGGCTTTGGCCTCGACGATAATCTCCTTACCGGTGGAGCTGACAAACTTGAGGTAGGTGATATTGGGACATTCATCACTGACATTTTCAAGCCGAACGACGTTTTTCCCTTCTTTGAGGCGCGCCCTGCCGGTCGGCACCTCGGTAAAGACGGTCCAGCCGCCGGTCGTATCGACCTTGAACTCGTTGGTGGGCGTAATCAGTTCGCCATTGACCCGCACCTGCCGAACTGATGGGACCAAAGAGCCTTGGGCGAGAATGACCTCGTAATCGCCAGCAGGCGCTTCGACATTCCAGTCAACCCAGTGACCCTTCGGTGAGAACAAGAGGATGTCCTCATTGCGCTTGGAAAATGTCTTCTGCACCTTGCCACCACCTTCAGCGGTGATCGCAAGCGACGACACATCAATCGGTTTTGTTCCGTTGGCCGAGAAGCGCAGGAGCTTCATCCAGAAACTAGTCGTATCGAGGCTGGTCAAACGGATCGTGTTTTTGCCCGCCTTCAATTCGACCTGCACCGGCAGATCGGCCTTACCCCAGTAGCCGTAGGTTCCCCAGCCACCGGTATAGGCGAAGGTGACGGCCGACAGTTCGGGAATTGCTTGCCCGTTCACCGTAATTGCGCGCTGCGGGTAATAGCTGGAACTGTAAAACATCGTCGCCGTATAGGTTCCTGCCGAGGGAGCATCCACAGTGTACTCAATCCAATGGCCTTTGGTATTCCAGCGTCCGATCCATTCGCTCTTCAGTTTTTCTTTGGTCTCGGTTGGCTTCAACTCACCCGGCGTATCTGGGAACTTCTTCAACGCGGCCATGCCCGCTTCTTTGGTTGTCTCCTCTGCTGCTGGCGTGCCAAGGTCATCATTGGTTGCCGAACCGCCGGCCTTCATGTCGACCTCGACTCGGCTGACCGGACCGTCTACCTCCCATGCATTCACTGATTTGACCTCCAGCACATTCGCACCGCCGTGCAGCTTCCAGTCGAACTCTGCCTTAACGCTGCGCCAAGAGCCATTGTCCACGCGCGCGCGGAACGTCTTGAAATTAGGCGTCATGGTCTTGACCGACACAGCCAATCCGGCAGCCGATTGCTGGAGCGTCAATGCCGCCTGATTGATCGGGAAATACGGATCCTTTAACGGATCCTTCACCGGCTCGCCCTTGCCACGAATCTTCGCCTGCTTCGAGAACTCATCGTGAATGATGAACATCTTGTCATAATCAAAACGTTGATCGATGAGGTTGGTATTGGGGTGATAGCCGATGACATCCATGCGGGTGTCGAACTCGGCGTTCTTGGACTTCTTCGATTTGTCACTAACTAAGCGGTAGGTCGAATTCTTCCCGCCATTGCGATAATAATCCTCGCGCAACTCAGCGTTGGTCATCGGTGTTCCTTCTGGTCCGGTGACGTAGTGCGCGTTGTTGGCATCAATGTACACCCACTTTTCGTACTGATTGGACCACATCTCGTTCCAGGTGTGGCCATTGTGCGACACCATGCGGCAGACCCAGCCCATGGCCGCTGCGGTTCCGTTCAATACGCATGCATACTGCTCGCAGTAGAACCGTTCTTCGCCCTTCTGATACTCGACGATCTTCACCGCGCTCGCCTCTTCACGGTGCAGGCGCGGATCGCCGTACTCCCACAGCCGGGCGACATACTTGGCGAGTAACAGTTGCCGATCAAACTCGGTTGAACCAGCGCGGACCATCTCATCTAGACGCAGGTCATCACGCAGTGCCCGCAGCCGGGGGTCATCCTGCTGCCAGATCATGCGCTCTGAAAAGGTTGATGACACCACGGGAATCGATTTCAGCAGTTTGATCGTCCCGGTACCGCCACCGACCGATACCGTAGCTCCCTGTTGCAATGACTCGCCACCCCCGAGCAGGCTCGCCAAAGCGAGGGCGCTGACGATGAGTGACAGGTGAAGGTGGCGCATCAGCATAGGTGGAGACCTCTGGCCACAGCAGTATCCACGTGGCACCGACTGGAATGAGAATGCCAGTGTACGGAACTGCTGTGTGTGAATGCACCGGTAGTCAGACAGACTCCATCATATATGAAAACACCCGCAGGATGGACGCCAACCCGCCAACATGACGGCCTAGGCACTAGCTGGGCGTGATCCCCGCAGCACCTCGGCGTCCACGCTTGGCCTACGTGCAGATCAGAACCACTTATCGCGCATGTAGGTCGCCGGCTCGGCGCTGGCGTCAAGCATGGTCATGAACATCTCCATGCGCGGGCTGAATCGCTCTTTTTTTCCCCAGTGCAGGAACATCTCAATCACCGCCAAAGATTCTTCATGCATGGTGGGATAGTCGCGCGGATGGTCTGGCGACGTTCCATTGGGCTGCTCAAAAATGGGCGAGAGCGCTCCCGATGCTAGGCTGGTCATCGTCGCTAGATTCGCCGGACACAACCAAGTCGCAGCAGGGTTCGACGCCATTGCCATACGCGGATCCGAGGCCAGTCCTCGCTCGGTGTAAAACTGACTGAGCCGTTCACGATAAGCCAAAATGCGTTTCCGATGCAGATCGAACATGCCGTGGCACGGTGGCAAAATCGTCGACGGCGTGGGATGTGAATGCATGTGCAATGCCAGATCAGCACCCTCGCGCGCAACCAGCTTCAGCAGTGCCGTCGCTTCGGCGGTGCGAATATCACCGGGCGTCGCATCGTGCATGATGTTGTAGCCATCATCGTTCGGATAACCGCCGAGGAACGATACCGCCTTGGGATCAAGCGGCTGATAGCGCTTACACGCTGGATATCCAATCGATCTGCCATCTTTCCATACCCCTTGGTTGATCCGTAGCGCTTCAGCTTCGGCAACACCAATCATCGAGGCTGGCGTACGTGCGCGTCCGTCCGGATTCAATGCCGGAATAATGATGAGGCGATAACCGCGAGCCAATTCGGCCAATGCGCTGCGATCTTTTCCGGCATAGTCCCGTCCGGTTTCCATGATCTGAATGAGTTGCAACGCGCCGTTTGTGGCTTCGGCTTCGGAGCCATGACATCCAGCCACAATCATTACGACCTGCGGTTCGTTGGTTTCGTCCTTATACACCCGTGGATCGTTGCAGCCGATCGCACCTGAGAGATTCGCTGTCGGAACATGGCGAGTTGGCGTCCCATACGACACCATATGGACCGGACGGCCACCAGCCGATTGGGTTAAGATTTCTGCCTGCCCTGTGCGTACTGAGCGCACCGTGGCGTCGATTTGGGCGATAGTGGTTCGCCACCAAGCGGGTTCCTGAGCCATGATTGATTCTCCAAAGGCACTGCTAACGCCCCTGCCTATCACGACTCAGTGCCTGCACAAATCGATGTCGGTACGATTATTCCTTGGGAAGGTCGGGCAGATCACGCTTGCCATCCCCATTGAAGTCACCCTGCATGTACTGCTGGAGATTGAGGCTACACCCCAGGTCCTTACCGTCTCTCGCCTTGTTGTGCCCGGGACTGGTCTCCAACAGCTTGAGATTCCAGGTGAAATCTGTCTTACTGCCCCAGTTGGCGATGCTGACCGGGAAATCCGACAGCTCCTTGAGCGGCGGATCGAAGGTGATCGTGCTGTACGTTTCTTTGCCTGGAGCCACACCAACCGCCGTCACCGTTCGGCAGACGCCATCAAACGAGAGTTCAATGTGGTCGCCGACCGCGATGTCCTTGCCGACTTGTCCCCACACCACCAGATAACTGCGCGTACTGATGGACATGGAACCAAAGTGACTAACCGCAAAAAATATCGGAGCATTCGTGAACTGCGGATCAGCAACTATCCCATGTTGTTCAAACCCAAATTTATTCTGGAGGTCGGTGAACCCGACCCCCCAAACCAACTTGAGGTCCCACACAGCGTCTGCTTCGGTGCCGCTTTTAGTCACTGTATAAATCGTGGCGATGGGATTCCCCGCTCCGCCAGACCACAACAGATTATAATCAGCCGATGCTGAACGCAGACTCTGAATTTGGTACAGCGGCACGCGGTGCAACGGTGCGATGACGTTGTCGTGCACCGAGAATCCGGTCCCGCCCCAGTTGGTCGGACTGAGTGCGGTTGCGCAAACGGTGTTATGGGTGAACTCGCAGACATCGGGCGAACACGATTCAAACTCCTTAACCCGCTTGCTGCGTTCGTCGGGCTTTAAGCCAGCCAGGTTGTACACGGGGCGGCCAGATTCGCCGCCCACAATCGCACTCGCCGCATGCGAGCCAACCATGAAATTGTTGATCAAATGGACATTCTTCATCCCTTCCGACATCATCGTCTGACCACCATTCAGGAGCACATTGTCTTCAATCCACACGCCATCGACATCGGTCCAGAACTGGATGTTGTCGGGATGGCCATAGCGGAAATTGTCGTGGAAATAGTTACGCCTGATGCGCAGATCACGAACGCCGTTGGCGGCGTCGAAGCCATCAACCGTACACCAGCCCACGTCGTTCTCCTCAACCACGCAGCCGGTACCACCAGACATGACGATACCGTTGCTCACCTCACGAAAGATGGAACGTCGCACCGTGACCCGTTGTGGTTTCATCAATCCGACGCCGTAGCCAATACAATCGTGGATGTAGCAGTTTTGAATGGTGCTGTCGGCTAGACTGACGTTGTGGCCGAGGCCCTGGCCGGTGGAAAAACATATCTCCAAACCATCGATAACAACGTAACTAACCTTGTTAGGCGATACGCACTCACCACGCACGAGACATTCCACGATCGGCTGTTCGCCATCCATGGCCGTGGGCCAAATCCAACAGCGCCAACCCTGCTCGGTCTTGCGAAAGGCACACTGACCGGGAGCGACGATTCCGACCGGATGATTCTCAAACCAATAGGTATCGCGCTTGGGATCAATGTCAGCATAGCCCGACCAATCCTTCTCGAGAGTGATCTGATGTGCTGATGGATCGTAGGTGAATCCCGGCTGTGTCGTTGCCCCACCGCCGGCGTTATAATAGGTCATCAACGTCCAGCCTGCGTAGGCTTGCGCGTCAGTTGCGGTCAGATTCTGAGCATCAGTAAAAACGCGGCGACCAGTTGCAGTCTGTGGTTGCCATAATCCGACTGAGGGGAGACGTGATTTTTTGTATACGACCCGTTTGCGGCTGGATTCAATCAGTCGTTCCGGTTTAGAGGTCACGTCGGCCACGTAGAGCTTGTCGAACTGCTCGTTGCCGAGTGCGTCCGCTTTGCTGCAGCGCTTCCAACCGGTGACCGGGTCAGCACCAGTGACGATCACGCGTTCGCCAGGCACTGCCTTGATCGTGAGCGGCTTGTCCTTCTCGCCACTCTTGGCTATCGCCACTGTTTCACGGTAGATTCCCGCCTTGATCAGCACCGTGATTCCTGGGCCAGCTTTGCGTATCGCCGCCGAGATGGTCTTGAATGGAAGATCCACAGTACCCGGATTGGTGTCGGCTGCCTGCGGATGATGCTGCTCAACCGTGATAGTGGACATAGGATCATTGGCAGGTGAAGCCATCGGTGCGTCGGCTGCGCAGACCAAGGCGGTCGCCAGACATGAGCTAACAACAACAGCATAGGCGTGGAGGGTTGCGGTCGTGATGAACATGGCGGCGGTCACTCCGGTAGCGATAGTAACTGGTAGTATCAACGTGCTGCTCACTATGATATCAATGTCCGGCAAAAGACAGAGGCGAGGCAGGTGGGTAAAGTTCGCTGTCAGCGTCAACGCCACTTACCCAAGTTGACTGAATTCCGCGCCAGGCAATTCCCTTTTGCCCAAACGATCGCGCTAAGACATCCAAGGCTGGCCTGGATGCTTTTGCTTCGTGGTACCATGCACTTCGAACCCCGACCCTAAGAGGCCAATATCGTCTTGAAGTTCACTGCCGATGTTGTGACAACCCACCTGGTGGATGCCCATGACTTCCCTCATCCATCCCCTAGAATCCTGATCATGCTAGGCCGTGTTCGGATTCATAGATCAGTGCAAGGGGGCCATTCGCTTACCCGATACGGAGTCCTCCGGAAGTCTGTTTTCGAGTTCACATGACCGACCCAATTCCCGCACATGTTCCAACCGAGCGCCGCCCAACTACCTCACTCGTGCGTCGCCTATTCCCGAGTTTGGTCGTCTTGGTGCTGATCCCGTTGTGTGCTGCGGTGGTGCTTCTG
Source organism: uncultured candidatus Brocadiaceae bacterium (assembly GCA_964652775.1). Lineage (GTDB taxonomy): Bacteria > Planctomycetota > UBA11346 > UBA11346 > UBA11346 > UBA11346. The sequence goes on from CAZZAM010000005.1 coordinate 61,780, forward strand.
TGGCATCAGCATCAAGAACGGATGGAAGAGCTCATCGCTGAAGAAGCCGCAAGTATGACCAAGGATCTGGAGATGATCCTCAGTCTTCAGGCTGCTGGGTTGGCGACCGTCATCCAACCCATCGCCGCCGACGTCCGCGCTCAGCAGAATTTGAGTGATGCCAACGCGGATGACTTGCTGCGCGCGTGGCGTCCAGTGTTTGCAGCAATGCAACGTGACAATCACGTCACGCATCTGTATTTCTATGACCGGAATCGCGTCTGTCTTCTCAGAGTCCACGCTCCCGATCAGCGCGGCGACCGCATTGACCGCCACACCATACTCGAGGCTGAACACACCGGTAAGATGTCCTATGGTATGGAGTTTGGGCCGCGCGGCACCTTTACCCTGCGGGTGGTTCAGCCGATCTTTGGCAACGGAAAGATCATTGGCTATGTCGAAGTGGGTAAGGAAATCGAGAAGGCCCTACGTACACTGCACGGCCTCAAGGCAGGTTGGAGTCAGCTGGCCGTCGTCGTCCAGAAGGCCCGTCTCGATCGGCAAGCCTGGGAAAAAAATCAAAGCCAACATGGACGCGAAGCCAATTGGGGCCGCTTGCATCACTATGTTGTCGTGTTCGCCTCCCAAGGTCACCTGCCCGATGCGTTTGCCGCCTGGGTGGATACGCCCAGCAACATGTCCGTGCCCCATCGGGGAGAAACGGAAGTCGTCCACGCAGACAAACTCTGGCGGATCTTACCGACGCCGTTGCTGGATGTCTCGGGGGCGCGAATCGGCGATCTGCTGGCGATGCGCGATATCACCGAGAATCAGCACGCTCTGATCCGGCAATTGGTCGTGAGTGTCATCCTAGGCCTCCTGCTCTTGGGACTGGTGCTGACCTTCATTTACAGGCTGCTGGCCCGTGCCGATCTCCGGATCAGCGCCCAGCAGGCCCTGGTTCGCAATGAACGCTGGCGTCTGGCCAGTATCATCGAGGCCACCCGTGCCGGCACCTGGGAATGGGATATCAGAACGGGTTCTGTCATCATCAGTGAACGCTGGGCGCACATGCTTGGCTATAGTTGCGAAGAATTGGGGGCCATGAACCGCAGCACCTGGGAGGGCCTCTTCCATCCAGATGATCTGCGCACTGCCAAGGAACTGCTGGATCGACATTTTTCCGGAGCACTGCCCTTCCTCGTCCATGAGGGCCGACTGAAACACAAGGATGGACACTGGGTGTGGATCCTTTGCCGTGGCCGCTGTTTAAACCATACGGACGTCAACGAGCCGCAATTGATGTTCGGAACCCATATGGACATCACCGCGCGCAAGGAGAGCGAAGAAGAGCGCGAACGACTGCGTAAAATGCAACAGGCCAGCGAGCGGGCAGAAATACTGCAGTCCAATCGGCTGGTCGCATTGGGCACGCTCATGGCTGGCCTCGCCCATGAATTCAATCATCCGGCCCAGGTGGTGCTCCTCAATCAGCGGTCGCTGCGCGCCATCGTCGAGGCCTGCGTTGCGGTAGCCAAGACCCAACCGGGAAATGCCAGCGGGTTGCTGACCTGGAACGAAATCGCTGAGCTGGCGCCGTCGTTGCTCGATGACATGGAGTTAGCAACTACGTATCTGCAAGAACTCATCGAAAATGTCAGAGGCTACGCTAGCCCAAACGATAACGAAAGTGACCGCATCGACAGTGCCGTCATGATCGCCGTTTCCGTAGCGTCCCTGCGCTTGGTCTCGTCCTATGCCAGACGCCGCCAAGTCGCGCTCGCAAGCCCGCTCATCGGTGCCACAACCGTCGCGAACGTGGGCTGCAGTCGACTCCAACAAGTGGTGGTGAACCTGCTGATCAACGCCATCCAGGCCAGCAAACCAGGCGATACCGTCAGCCTCGAACTGGATCAAGCTGATGGAACCAATCGCCTGATCATCTCGGATGCTGGTGGTGGCATCGATCCGCAGGTGATTGATCGTTTAGGAAAACCCTTCGTCACGACTAAGAGCTCCACCGGTGGAAGCGGACTCGGCCTCTATATCTGTCATCTGCTCGTGACCGAACTGGGCGGAACTCTGGCGCTGGCGCCCCGTCTGCCCCACGGTACCAGAGCCTGCGTTGAATTCCCCTATCCGAGAACGACATGAACTTCCTGATTGTTGAAGACGAAGCGGCGACGAGCCGCGCCCTCAGTGCCACGTTGGCGATCCAGGGACTTGGACGCAGCGATATCGCATCCACGGCCGACCAGGCCCGAAGCGCCGTACGAGCGCGAGCCTACGAAGTAATCTTCCTGGACATCAATCTACCCGAACCGTTAGGCGAGACGCTCCTGAAGGAATTCCTGGTTCTGCGACCAACCCAGGCGGTCGTCATGGTCACCGGTCTCAATGATGCCGAGGTAGCTGTCCGCTGTTTGCGCTTGGGCGCGCGCGACTACCTAACCAAACCGTGCTCGCCGGCCCGCCTCAGTGCGGCGGTGCAGCGTGCACGGCAACCGGTCCACAACCTGCTGCCGCCAGGCAACCAACTGCCCAGTGTTGATGATGTCACTGATGCGGTTATCCATGCTGCGTTGGAACGCACCGATGGGAATCTGACGCATGCTGCTCAGATGATCGGCATGTCCCGATCTGGGCTCGCAAAGCGCATGGCCAAGCGACAACCCGTACGCAGTGGCGACGGTCGTCGACCGCCGACCAACTGACCCCAAACATCGCAATCCAAGGCAACCGCTGAGGCGCAGAGTTACGCAGAGGTCGCAGAGGGTTAGGGTTAAAAGACATGCTTGTTTCCGACTCCGATCACCCACGGGGTGCCGATCCGTTCATTCTCTCCTCTGCGATCTCAGCGGCCTCTGCGCCTCAGCGGTTGCCTTGGCGTATTTTCCAACGCCGACTGTAGGCGGAGCTACGAACACTATTGGCTCGATTCGGGCGAAGCCCATGGCAGATAGCGGCATTCGATGACTTCACAGCGAGCGGATCTCATGGCTTCCTTCGCCTTGTCCCTCGCCTAGTCTTGCCCACGCGCATGGCTTCCCTCCGGTTTCGCTACCGCGCCACTGAACGGGCTACGGGACGAACCCTTAGCGGTGAGATGGCTGCCGAGTCCGCTTACAATGTTCGGGCTGGGCTGCGGCGTATCGGTCTTGAAGTTGATTTCATGGAACCAGTGGACGATGGCACGACCGCTGGATGGTGGGCACCGATCACTGCCGCCTGGGAGGCTCGCTTACGGCGTCAGCGACGACTGGCTAAGGCCGATCTCTGTGACGGTATCGCCACCCTCATCCAAGCGGGCCTGCCGCTGGAACAAGCGGTCACCTCGCTGCTTGCTTCGCCAACGCGGAGCGCTGATGAGCGATTCCTGCTCCATCGCATTCGCGACCAACTGCGCGAGGGCCAACCACTCAGCGCAGCCTGCGCACAATTTCCGGGCTGGTTCGATCGCTTCGACGTGGCGTTACTGGAGGCCGGACAACAGGCCGGCGATTTGCTCGGCACGTTACTTGGTCTCGCGCAGCATCACCAGCGCGCTGGCGCCATCGGTCAACGCCTCTTCGTTGCCTTGGCCTACCCAGCGGTCCTGCTGACCGCAGGAATTGCCGCACTGATCACGGTGAGCTTCACCACCCTGCCACAACTCACGACGCTCATCACCCAAGCCAAGCATCAGCCGCCCTGGCTGACCATGCAGGTGTTGGGCTTGGGTCAGGGACTGGTGCACTGGTGGCCGCTGGTGCTGCTCGGTGTAGCCGCCGTGCTGTTCAGCGGACGCTGGCTCATCCAACGCATCGTGCCCACCTCGCGTCTCGGACGTTGGTGGTACGGCAACCCCCTCGCGCGTGCGCGCAGCCGCATTCGCGTTGCCACCTTGGCAGAAACATTGGCGCGTTTACGACGCGCTGGCTTGCCACTGACCGACGCGCTTGAAGTAGCGGCGGAAACTATCACCGAGCGCGCGTTAGCCGCGCTGATCACTGAATCAATTGCTGCGGTGCGCAAGGGTGAGGATCTTTCGGCGGTGATGGCGCGCAGTCATCTGCTCGATCCGGAATTCGCCCAGTTGTTACAACTCGGCGAACGCAGTGGCGAATTGACCGTGATGCTGGAGCGCATCGCCGAGCGCTATCGCCGCGCCGCCGATCGCACCACCGAACGATTGGCCGCGCTCCTTGGCCCGTTGGCCATCGTGCTACTTGCTTTCCTCATCGGCGTACTTGTGATCGCCTGTGCGTTACCGTTGATGCAACTCGGAGATTTAGCATGAGTTTGCAATTTGTTCGGGGGCTCTGCCCCCTAGCCCCCGGCCTTTGTCAGCGTTCGCTTTCGTCGCAGGCGCTCCAAAAGCGTGACGGCATCGGCTTCGCCGATTGTATGCCGTCACCACGCCTCGGCGGCCGCCCCTTCGGGGGCACTTTGCCAATGCAGCATCGCCAGGGCATGACGCTGGTCGAGATCCTGGCGGTGGTGGTCATCCTCGGGCTGCTCGCCGTAACGCTGACCGTTGGCATCACCGCAAAAATGAGCAAAGCCAAACAGGAGATCTGCAAGACGCAGATCGCGCAGATCATTGGTCAAATCCAGATCTATCAGATGGAAAAACGCAATCCGCCACCCGGCAATGCGGGACTGAGCGCCATGTCTGCAGATCCCAAGGCGAGCTGGTATCTGGAACCGGCGAAACTGGTCGATCCATGGGGCGCCCCGTACAACTACCTGGTTCCTGGCCCGGATGGCCAAGCCTTCGAAGTGCTAAGCTACGGTGCTGATGGCCAACCCGGAGGCACCGGCGATGCAGCGGATATTTCGTCAGCACGCCTGGGCCAATAATTCTCCGTCCCGGTCATGAGGCGCCATGGCTACACATTGGTGGAAGTACTCGCGGTCACCGTACTCCTCGGTCTGATCGCCAGCCTCAGCGTACCGCCTCTGCTGCGCGCGATCACACGTGATCCACTGCATCATGCCGCCGATCAGTTGGCCCATGCCTTCCGCGATATGCGTACCCAGGCCTATGGCCATCACATCAGTCTCGAGCTAGAAACCTGGGGATTTTCTGCGGTTTCTATCGACGACGGTGTGCGCACGGCGCTGCCAACGGCACGGCTTCCCGATGCCGTTCAAGTCAGCTGGACCAGGAATGGTCGAACAACCCGCGCGCTTGACCTCAGTGCTCGCGGTCATGGCCTCAACACCGATGTTACGCTGCAGCGCGATAATCGCGACCTGAGTTACACCATTGATGGGCTCACCGGCACATGGACGCGCAAGGCTTCACCATGAGGCGCGGCGGATTCACGCTTTTGGAAACGCTAGCTGCCGTAGCCATTCTTGGACTCTTGGCGATAACCGTCGTGCCGATGCTGCGGCAACTCGGCCAACGTACGCTTTCGGAACGCGTGCAGGCTCAGCACTATCTCAAGACGTTGGCGCCACATCAGAATCTGGTCGCTGGGACCATGCTGACCATCAGCGACCATCCCAATTGGCGACTACGCATCAACGATCTCATCGCCGAGCCGGAACCACCGCGATCACCAGGGTTTCCAGCACCAGTAGGACCAACCCATCGTTGGCTGCTCGTCAGTATTCACGCGAGCGACAACAACGAGACATTGGCCGAGACGATCATGGCCGTTATCGATCCAAGCGCTGCGCCATGAGACAAGCCGCTTTCACACTGTTGGAGACGCTGCTGGCGATCACCCTCACTGCTTCGGTCGGCATCGCTGCGGTGTCGCTGACCACGATGCAGGCGCGCGTTGGTGTTGCCGCACGCACCCAAGAAGAGGCGCTGGCGTGCATCACCGAGACTGTTCGTCTGCTCGACGATGACCTTTTATTGTCGGTAAAACAGGCGCGTTATGGTCGTTTCGAAATCCTTGAACACGGCGATCTCCGGCTGGTGACCTCATGCTGTTTGCCTGGCGATCTGCCTGATCTTCGTGAAGTCGTCTGGCATTTCGATGCTCCCTCCGGCACGCTGTTCCGTACCTCAACGCCGCTCCATGGCGGCGTGGTCATGACCCGTCCGGTGGGACGTGATTGGAAAATATTCCTCATCGAACTTGACCATGACACGCTGCTGCTGACCGGTCGCGTCGGTGCGTCAGAACAGATTTGGCGCGTGCCCTTGTGGAGTGAGTCGCCATGAGCGGCAACACGCACTCACCGAGCAAGCGCGGCGTAGCCCTGCTTATGGCCCTGGCCGCCTTAGTTTTGGTTTTGGCGGGAGTGAGTGCAGGCCTCACGGCGTTGAGTGGCGTGCGTCAATCCGCCTGGGTGAGCGATGTCGACAATCACCTGCAGGCTGGGCTGCGCCAAGGAGAACGACTGGCCGGCGCGTGGCTGATTGCCAACAGTACGAGCATCGTGCTGCCACCCGAAGGCGGCGGCGTCCGCGTAGTCGATGATCGTTTCATCCTCCCAAGCGGCGAGGGACGACTCAGCGTCATCGCCTATGACGGCCTCGCCGGAATTCCGGCATGCATGGCTCAACGCGGCAATGCGCTGCGCACGGCATTACCCGAATCGCTGATGGGCCTGGTCGTTCCTTCGATCACGCCCAAGCAGACCGAACAATCGGCGTACCTGATCGACTGCATTGATTTACCAGACGACACGCCGCGCTTTCCCAACGGTTTCTTGGGACGCGGGCGCGTGTGGCGAACCCCTGAGGTTAGAAGTCCCATATTTACGGACTCCCTGGAATCGCCACGACCCAGCCTCGCCGAGATGATTTCCTTCCACTCTGATGGACGCATCAACCTCAACACAGCACCGGCCCCACTGCTGCGCGCCGTCTACAGTGTCCTTCACCTCGGTGGAGTCGAAGAAGTCCTGGAACACCGTCGACAGCTACAGCCATCCGTGGCCCCCCAACACGCATCGCCGGCCAGCAACGGCCTGCGACTAGTTGCCCAGTCGGACCGTTGGCAGATGCTGATATCCGTGAGTTGGCAAGGCATCCACCGCTCCTGGTGGGTAGACTTCGTCGCCTCGTCGAAGAGCTTCACCATGATGCAGCGCCATGAACTCAGCTATTGATCCGCATCGTCGCTTTCAGCGCCAGGTCGCGCTCCAAGCTGGCGCGTGCTGGATCTTGGTCGTTCTCGCTGTGCTCTGGATGTGGCGCGTACCAACTGCGGTTGCGCCGATCGTTTCGGCAGGCCCATCCGCCAAAATAGCGACCGGCGCTACGGCGACGGCTATCAATCCTGCAATCTGGAATATCAATCTCTGGCGTCCATTCACCGACGAGGCTCCCAACACCGTTGCCTCTGCTGCACCGATGGCACTCAAATTATTTTCCATCATGCAGCAAGGTGACGGTCTGACGGCTGCCATCGACCCGGGAAACAATGGCGGCATTCTGTACGTGAAAGCCGGCGACGTCTGCAATGGGTTCACCGTCGTGCGTGTTGAAGCCAATGGCGTCGTGCTGCGCATCAACGGTCAAGAACAACGACTGGGCTTGGGCCAATGACTGAGCCGAATCCAACTAAGTCGGAATCCGAAATTCCGCCCGCGACGCGCTACCAAGCGAGCATCGACGCACGTCTGCTCTACTGGACCCGCTTACCGCCAGACGTCAGCAAACTCGATGCGCAACAGCAAAACTACCGATTTGAACGGGTTTTACCGGTGCCAATCGAGAGTCTCCATATCGTCCGCGCCCGCCTGCGCGATGGCAGTTCCCTGCTGGCAGGCATCGAACCAGAGCGCCTGCGTTCACACCTCGCCGAGCGCCAAGACGTTTCCCCAGATACCTGGGCGTTGGTTCCCGATCGCATTCCCGATCACCTGACCACGTCCGACGCACCTGCCAACGTCACCGAACTGAACCTCCTGCAAGATCAGTTCGAACCTCCACGCCGACAGCGCACGCGCAAACTGCGGGATCTGGTGATCGGAGTTGGACTGGCATTCGCCTTGATCCTGGTGCTCGTGGGCATTGAACGTCGGGTTACCACGGAAATTCGCGCGGCAGATGCCATGCGTGTGAAGGGACAAGAACTGCTCACCCAAGCGCTTGGTCCATCATCGGGTCGCCTGTCGCATGCTGCTGTACTGACCCAGGAGCTACGCCGACTCGAGCTCGCCGCACGTAGCTCCTCGGCTAAGCCCCTCGACACCGCGAACGTGCTGCAACAACTGTGGGCAGCGTGGCCAGCCGACATCCACGCCCAAATTGAAACCATTTCGTTGGCTCCGGATCGCCTCGTTATTCGCGGCAGCGTACCAACCTTGTCCGACGCCCAGCGCGTCGCCAAAGCGTGCCCGTCGATCACGACGCCTGAGACCACCTTCAAGGTCACGCCATTGCAGGCCGAACAGACGTCGCGCGGAGCAGTCTTCCTGCTGACCTGGTATGCGCAGAGCGTCGGTCAGAAAGGTGGCTCGCCATGATCCGCCTGTACTCGCCCGCCGCGCTGTGGGTTTACGCCTTCGTCGCCGTCCTCGCATGGGGATGGTTCCGTCTCGATCAGGCCAGCGGCAAAGTGCGCGCCGCCCAAGAACAGCTCACCACGGTGAACCACGAGCTGCAGCGGCTTGGCGAACTGCGTTCCCACGTCCAATCGCCGGTACGCGGTCGGCGACCCCAGGATGATTTGGTCACCTTGGCACAGAAAGCCCTGATTGCTGCGGGATTACCGATTACCTCCTTCAGTGGCGTTCAACCCCGCGCAGATCAAACCACCAACGGCCTGCACATCCAAACCGTGCAACTACGCCTGCAGGGGCTTCGTCCAGCGGACTTTGGCGCTTGGCTCGCCGCTTGGAGTACGCCTGAGCAATCGTGGCGCCTCAGCGAACTGCAAATGGTCCATGCTACGACACCGCCAGCCACTGGAAATACCGGTGGTATGGCGCTCGACAATAATCGGTTCGATCTTACGCTCGTGCTCACTGCCCCGTATCTGGAGGATCGTCCATGAGCACTCAGCGCATCTACGGATTGGCATGTATCGCGGCAGCTTCCTGCCTGCTCTTGAACAGCTGCGCCAGCAAGACCCGCGGCCCCTACAGCGCCCAGGCCTCAGACCTGCGCGACATCCGCAAAGCCGAAGAGATCTACCAGCAGGCCGTCGCGGCCATCGCCGATAGTCCCGAGACCGCCAAGGCCCTCCTCCGCGAAGCCCTCGGCTTCGACCTCTATCACGGTGCCGCTCATAACAATCTCGGCGTCCTCCTCCTCGGCGAAAATAAGCTCTACGACGCTGCCGAAGAATTCGAATGGGCGCGCAAACTCATGCCCGGTCATCCCGAGCCACGGGTGAATCTGGCGATCACGCTGGAGCGCGGCGGCAAACACACCGACGCCATGGACGCCGCCAAAACTGCGCTGGAAGTCCAGCCCGGTCACCTCGGTGCGATCAAGACCCTGGCCTACATCCAAATCCGCGAAGGCGTGGAAGACAAGACCACCAAAGGCTACCTGGACACCATCGTCGCCCGATCCGACGACACGATCTGGACAGATTGGGCAACTCGGCAGAGCCTGCGGCTCGAAAGCAAATTGCTGACGCAGTAAATCAGAGTCGGCGCATCCAATAAATCGACACAGTGTTAGACTGGTAAATACTCATGCCAAAATGGTTATGGGCATTGGTCGGAACAATTCCAATTATCTTAGTTGGTTTTTTTATAGCGATTTCATTATTCATTCCTAGTTGCCATGGAAAATCCACGTTTCTCAATAAATACAAAAAAGCTCATGACTTAGAACAACTGAAACTTATCAGCGCAGAAACAAATGTTGTAACAAGACAATTCCCAAATGGTGAATGGGTTGCCCTCATCTACGAACATGATTGTTGTACTGGCAAGGGGTTCGTGGCCAATATATTCAATGATTCCAAAGGTGCTGTTTTTACAAACACAGACCACGGTTATTGCAATACAAAGGCAACTGAGCTCGAATTACTGGATATTAACGCAGTGAACATTAATGAATTCTACGCAAAACTAGGGATCGCACTCTCGAATGAGTAATCCTAAACAACGCAGTCCAAGGCAACCACAGAGGCCGCTAAGGGATGGGGTTAAAGGGCATTGCAGCTTTTGGCACAACTCACCCACAGGGTGACGACTCAATCGCAACTCTCCTCTGCGATCTCAGCGGCCTCTGCGCCTCTGCGGTTGCCTTGGATTATTTCCAACGCCGGCTTTAGTTTTATTTCATCAATTCCGGCTTCAGCACTGGCCAATCCGTTTCCTTGAGTTCAGCCTCGCGGGCACGCTTGCCGCTCAAATAGCGCAGATCCTCGAATGAGTCGTTGCGCAACACATTGGCGCGGATGAAGACGAAGAAGCGTGAATCGCTGGAGGTATCTGAGCTACTCTTGAACAGATTGCCGAGCAGCGGAATTTTTCCGAGCAGCGGAATGCGCGATTCGCCGTGCGACTCTGAGCGGTTGGACAGGCCTCCGAGGCCAATAACGAAGCCATCGGGAATGGTCGCGACGCTGGTGATGTTGTCGGCGCGCTTGGCTGGCGGAATGACGGTCCCGTTCGCGGTGGTCAACGCGTTGCCCAGGAACGTACTTTGCGAGATCGTGTAGGTGATGGTCACGTAATCAGCGACCGAAATTTGCGGCGTAATGCTGATCTGGGTACCGGCATCGGTGGTGCCAGTGACACTCGTCGTGCTGACGGTGCTGCTAGCGTTGTTAGACGTCAGCGGTTGCTGAACGACGCCGTCGATCGTCGACTTCGCATTATTATTGGCCACCACGCGCGAGCGGATGATCGAACGCGCATCGGTTACTTTTTCCAAGGCCGTCAAAACGCCGGCAAAATCTCCGGGCTGGATCAGAATGCCGCCGAGGCCAGTAGGACCGCCGGAACCGAATGAGCGCATGGTCGGACCTCCAGTCGCCTGACTGAGCCCAAACAGCGATGAAATACCGCCACTTATTTGGTTCTGCTGGATCATGCTGACCAGCTCCACGCCCAGGTCCAAGTTCTGGCTACTCGACAGGGTCAGCAGGATGACTTCCAACTCCACCTGCGGTTGCCGCTGATCGATTTGTTCCAACAGGGCCTGCACCTGATCGAGCACCCGCGGATCACCCATGACGATGAGTTTGTTGGTCACCATGTCTGCCGACATCACAAAGTCATTGTCGCGATTGCCGCTGCCGCCCTGGCCCTGCGTACCGCCGCTCGGTTGCCGCGATGTTGTGCCTGTTCCCGTCGTGGTCGGTGCCGCTGGTTGTCCGCTGGTGTTCGTGGCTGGTTGATTGGTTGACGGTTGCGTCGTGCCGCTCTCGTTTCCGGCTGTAACCAAGCCATCGATTCCATTGGCCGTTGGCATGGATCCCGCAGAGCGCAATCCACCGATCAGTTTCGCGACTTCATCAGCTTGACGGTGTTTGACCGTGAAACTGCGGATCTGCCGCCGGGCATTGGCCGGTGCGTCGTCAAGCGTCTTGAGCACCTCGTCGATGCGTTTGTGCTGGGCGACGGTCGCTTTGATAATCAGACTGCCGGTCAGATTGTCGCGCACGATATCGACGCCACCATTGGGAAGCGTGGACTGATCCGAATGCAGCAAGCGCTGCACCAGGCTGCCCACTTCGTCGATGCCGAAAAAGCGCGGACGATAGGTGCGTGTCTCGATTGGCTCGGAATCGTCCAGGTTTTTGACCAACTCGACGAGTTGCTCGATGTTTTCACCGTTCGAGATGAGCACCACTTGGGCGCCGTCCGGAGCGACTTGGATTTCTGCCAGGCGCGGTTGCGTACTCACGCGACTGAGAGCCGCCCAGGCAGCGGTTGCTGCCGTCTGAATATTCTGAGGGCCAGACCGCTGCGGTCGGAAGAGTCGAACAACTGGTACAACGCCCGGTCGATCCAAGCGTTCGAGCAGCGAGCGCGCTTCTTGAATGCGCGACTGTGGCGCCGCGATCACGACCTTGTTTTGCTCGGGTCCGAGGGTGCGCACCTGACACACTTGATTCGAGAACAGCGCGCCGAGGGCCTTCACCGTTGGCTCAGCGCCCAGGGATTTCAACTCAATCACTTCGACCGCATAGCCAGGTAGGAACGGCAACTGCGCAACGTCTTCTTTGCTCATGACCACGCTGAGACCGGGCGCCTCGCTGATCGGCACGACTTGGTACACCGCCGGCAAACCCGAGACCACCGTGGTGAAGCCCTGACTCATCAACACCTGATTGAACACATCCCACAGTTCAGCCTTCGACAATTGACCGCGGATGGCCAGACGCACTGAGCCACGAATCTTCTGCGGATTGTATTGCAGGGACACGCCGGTGAATTGGGCGGTGAGTTCGGCCAGCTTATCAAGCTCGCTGTTAGCCGGCAGCGTGATGGTGACTGGTGGCACGGCTTCTCCGGCCTGAGTCTGTTCACCAACAGCTACGACAGCTGACAGCGCCAGAACAACAAATAGCGGAAACAGGCGGGGCAAACGCACCAAGTACCTCCCGGTCGGAAAGACCGCAGTTGACGCAGTTCTGAGCCAGCAACCTACCAGCAAGCGCCTACCTAGTAAACCTCGAAACCCATCGTACTAGCCAGCTCGCTGCACCGTGCTTCCACATCACCCTGCCGATATAGCATGCGGTCGTGTCCAACCCCCCTGCCGCGCCCACCGTTGCCAATCCCGATCCCAGTCTCGCAGGCAGCGAATTTCTCGCTCAGATTCCTCGCGATTTTGCCCGCGAGCACGGATTGCTGGCCCAGGGCATCAGTGATGGCTCGGTCAAGCTCGCAATCACCGCCACTACGTCTGCAGACGCGGTCTGGAACACGGCCGTGCGCCTGGGGCGTCCAGTGACCACCAGCATCGCCAGTCCCGAGTCGCTGCACGGTGCCATCGACAGTGCGTACGAGCGCGCTTCCAACACCACCACCGAAACGACTCATTCTGATAACGAGGACTCCGGCCACGTCATCTCCGAGATCACCGGTGAAGAAGATCTCGAGCGACTGCTTGCTGAAGCCGACAAGGACCTCCTCGCCACTGAAGGCAAAGCGCCGCTCGTTCGCCTCATGGACCGTCTGCTCTTCACCGCCGTTCAACGCGGAGCGAGCGATCTCCACATCCAGCCTACCGCCGACGGCGTGATAATTCGTCACCGCGTCGATGGCGTGCTCGACCAAGGTCGACCGTTGCCGCAAACATTTTTCCGGCCGTTGATCAGCCGCATCAAAGTCATGGGACGCATGGACGTTGCTGAACGTCTGGTTCCTCAGGATGGCCGTACCACGGTGCGTATCGGCGACCGTGCCATCGACGTGCGTATTTCCACCATTCCCACCGCCTACGGCGAACGCGTGGTGCTGCGACTCCTCGACAGCGCACGGCAACTGATCGATCTGCCAGACCTGGGCATGCCAGCGTCAATTGCCGTCAATTTCCAGGCCGCTTCGCATCGCAGCAGTGGTATTGTCCTGGTGACCGGACCAACTGGTTCCGGCAAAACCACCACGCTCTATGCGACCTTGAGTCAGCTGAACGCCAAAGAACGCAACATCATGACGATTGAGGATCCGATCGAGTACGAACTCTCGTCGATCGGCATCCCCATCAGTCAGTCGCAAGTGAACCTCAAAAAAGGCGTCAACTTCGCCAACGGCCTACGTCATATTTTACGGCAAGATCCCGACGTCATCATGGTTGGCGAGATCCGTGACGCCGAAACCGCACGCATCGCCATGCAGGCCAGCCTCACCGGTCACTTGGTATTCACCACACTCCATACCAACGACGCTATCTCGGCCGTGTCTCGCCTCATTGACCTTGGCATCGAGCCGTATTTGGTCGCGTCGTCGCTGTCGGCAGTTCTGGCCCAGCGTCTCGTTCGTACCTGTTGTCCCGCCTGCACTGGAATCGATCGCGCGGGAGAGCCAGTCACCTGTGCTGCCTGCGGCGGCTCAGGCTACAAGGGTCGTACCGGCGTGTTCGAATTACTGATGATTACCGAGGATATTCGCCAGCTCATCAGCACCGCAGCTCCGCTCGCAAAAATTCGCACGGCGGCCCAGGCCGGCGGCATGCGCACCTTTGCTGATGAAGGTCAGGCACTGATTCAATCAGGCCGTACGACCACGACTGAGATGGAACGCGTGCTGAATATTTAGAATTAGAGCAGCATTCGATCGACATGGAGGACCGGAGGACCGGAGTCGCACTGGGGTTACGGCGAAAGAAGAGCTCACCTGCTGGGTGAACACCGTTGATTCCCTAATCCAATGCCTGCTCCGTTCCTCCGGTTCTCCATGTGATCCCATCGCCGATTCTAAGTTTAGTTGGCAGCTGACCTGCTCGCGCCGTCTAATTCTGATACACGTGCAGGCTATTGCTCTGAGGCAGCATACTCATCCCAAGATAGGTGAAGACCACGGCGCCGAATGCCACCGCGAGCACAATCATGCCGCGTCGTCCCTGCCAGCCATCAATGCGCCGGAGGTGGAAATAGAGCAGATAGGCCAACCACGTGACCAACGCCCAGTTCTCTTTGGGATCCCAGGACCAGTAGTCGCCCCAGGCGTACTTGCCCCACATCCCGCCCATGATGAGTCCGAGCGTCAATGTCACGAGGCCGAAGACCGCCGCCTGGTTTGCGAATGTTTCCATACCCTCGGGTTTGTGGGGCATCCACACGCTGCGCACCAGTTCCATCACGGCCAGGACACAGGAGGCAAACAAAGCGGCATAGGCGATAAAATACGTCACAACGTGAGGAACGAACCAAGCACTTTGCAGCGCTGGCGGTAAGTTCACCACCTCCATGTCCGGGCGGTAGAGCGCGTAACTCAGTCCGGCCAGACAAATTGCTGCCGAGCACGGCACCAAGACATACAGTCCGTGGAGGCGCACGAGGACCAACGTCACCGCCGAAACACACAGAGGGTAGAAAATCATCGTCTCAAACAGCGTCTTGAAAGGTGGCCGCCCGTACTCAATCCACTGCCAAGTGATCAGCGTCACATTGAACGCCAACGCCACGCCCATCAACACGGTGCCCAGGTGTCCCCACCCCCGACGACGACGCAGAAATCCAGGGAGTGAGCACGCCAGCGACGTGGCGTACAGTCCTGCCAGCACAACCACGGCGGGATGAGCACCAAGATCAATGCCCATGGGAATCTCCCGCAATCAGCTTGGGGCGGATGTAATAGACGAAAATCACGCCGAGCGACATCATGACGAACCCCACGAATACGATGATCAGACCAGGATCGCGAACGACCTGAATGCCCGAGTAGGTTGGATCATCCTTGCGGAAGTTGGACTGATAAAACATGTACCCCTTATAAGAGAGCGGATCATTCACGACGATCGTTTTCTCGGTGATCTTTTTCCCACCTTCAAATATCGTGAGGTGGCTTTGAAAGGTCTTCGGCTCGTCAGAGCGCAGTTCAAAGGCGAGGAAGCTCTTCCCATCAGCCATGGGGATTGGTTGCCCATGTTGGGTTGCCAGCCGGACATCACGCGTGACGCCGCCCTCTTCGATAACGATATCGGCCACTGGATTGTCCCAGGCCGCGGAGCGCGTGGCAGGAACCGGCTTGATCTCAGCTGCTGCATAGACACGCATGCCGACAACAGGGAGACCCGCGCACACCGTCTGCCACTGTTCCAGCGGTAGGCGTTGGACCACCTTCCCTTTCTCCAGTCGCCATATCTGCCGGGCATCGCCAAGCACGAGACATTCCCGCTCTGCAGGGCGGCGAGCTGGCTCGTAGCGATAAACAAACTTGGGGCCAGGTGCCGCGCCCTGCTCGTGGCCGAAGTTCGGCATATTCGCGTACAGCCAACGCGTCTTCTCCTCTTTGGATTTCTGGTTCCGGATCAGCACATGCACCGCCGGATTGTTGGGAGTCTGCGAGCGCGTCGTGACCTTCTTGGTCTTGGAATCGTAACTGAAGTCGGGCACGTATTCCTGAACCTCGACTTCGAAACCGCCGTTTGGCAGGAGCCCAGTCTTGCCGACCGACACAGTTGTTTCCTCAGGAACACTACCCGCGCCCGATGACTGGAGAGAAATAATATGCTTCTCAGCAAATCCAGCCGCAAACTGAGCTAGATCTGCATCAGTCGGCGTTGGCCAAACAAAGCGTACAGACGGACCGCCTGCCGACAGGAGGGACGTATCACGGCCAGCGGCACCTGCGGTGAGAGCGGCACTGGAAGTCCAATCACCCTGCTTGAAATCCACCAGTAATATCGGTTCGCCCTGCCCAGCCGGAACTTCGTGGACCTCGGGCTTCTGATAGAAATTTGGGTAGACATTGACGACGTGGAACGAAGCGCCACTTGAACCGATCGGGCTGTTTCTAGCTGCAGCTTTTTGGTCAAATGAACGCACAGCGCGGTACCCAGTCCCATCGCGTTCATACACATAAAATTTTGCTTCGGCCACATAGTGCTCGACCGCAAATTTTTCCAGCTTCAACGAAAACCCGAGTGGCCGGATTTCGCCCGTGATTCTACCTTTTTTGACAACTATCGCTTCTTTCACCATCTGCCCCTCGTGCAGGTCTATGGTGCCTTTGAATCCGTAGTTGCCGCCGAACCACCCTCCGACAAGAACTGTCACCAAACCTATGTGGGACAGGAAGTGTCCCCACATATGCATGCGCCACACTCGTTTTTCGATCGCCGTCATCACCAGGCTGATCGGCAACAGCGCCAAGAGACCAGTAAACCACAGCGTGTGAAATAGATCGTCCAAACCCAAGAAGAGGAAAACGGATCCGAGGGTCTGGCCGTGACGCTCAACATACGCCTCTGGAGGAGCCTGTTGGAGGACCACCGTTCCGACAATCGTCCAGACCAGAATAAAGGCGATCAGTGCGACCGAGAACGGTAGCGAGGTCAACGTGCGCATCAGCCAACGACGGACCTCCCAGAGGAGAGCACCAATCACCGCAACTACGACAGCGACTACCGCCTGAAGTATCCAGGAATCCGTCACCATCTTGAGATCGAAACGCCCTAAGATTGAGGCAGACGCCAAAGCCAGAACCCAGAACACGCCCAGCAGCATAAAACACATCGCTAATTGGGGCGGACGCTGAACCTCCACCGGCGCTTCACTGCTCAGCCTGTCGCCACCGCTAGTCATGATCGTATTCCTTGGAAACGTTTGGGACAGGCGCTGCGCATGAGACTAGCGAACCGAGGCACGCTTCAGTCCCCCTTTCTAACTACGTAGGTTCCTTCAGCCAGCAGACTGACCGACACGCCAAGCCGATACAGGCAAACCCGATAGGAACCAGGATTCCAGGTGTTCTTTGCTTCATAATATACGTAGTTCCAGCGACTGTTGGCAGCAATGGGAAGATAATGGAGGTAGACCACCGTGCCGGTGCCCTCCTCGGTCCAACGAACGAGCACGCCGGACTCACCTTTGGGATCAGCCCCAGAATCCAAACACGCGTAGATCTTGCGTTCGTCAACTCTAAACGTGTTGCGCGGAGCCTGCGGAATACGTCGCTCATCAATCGCCGTTGCAAAGCTTAGTTCCTTTCGCGAAGCCTGTGCTGATCCGCTGAGTGTACCCATCGCGGCCTCGACAAGGGCATGTGCGAGCGGTCCTGGTTTGCTGGCACGTCGGAAATAATGCTCTGGCACGCCAAGTAGATCGTGTGCTTTATTCGCCAGAATCGTTGCTGGAACCGCAGCAAAAATCGCTTGGCGGTCAGCAACGGTTAACTGGTGGTATAGGCTGTACGCTTCTACACCGCCTAATTTGTCGATGATACCAGCCAAATCCTTTTCCGAACAGGTACGAATCCGCGCCAACAATTCTGCGCCGGCAGCACTTGGCGGCGGTCCCACAGCTGGTTCGGAAAGATGAGCTTCAGTTGCCGTTGGTGGACTTGTTGCATCCAACGTTACCGCAGGTTTTGCGTGCGACTCCTGTGTTGATTCCCGGTTGGCCAAACGAACGGCGACAAGCACTGCGAATACAATGACTGCCAGCAGCAAGACGCGTTCGATCATACTCCACTTGCGCCCACTCATCGTCGCATCTCGCTTTCGGTGACCGTCGACTTTGTCACCGTATACTCCTGGTATCCAGGTAACGTAACGTAGCGCTGCATATCTGCCGAATTAGCTGTCGCGAGGAGGGCCTCTGCTGCCTTGCGTCGCATATCAGGCGAGACATTGAGGTACCCCATCCACGCAATCTGTTCCACCATTACTTTCACGGTTGGGCTGGCCACTCGTCGGCTGAGATAGTCCACGGCGAAAGCGGGAACTGAGATGCCTTCCGGCCGGGAGCGATCAGGAAGGGTTGAGATGGCCTGGCTAAAGTAGCCCAATGCGCGTTGTTGGTCCACCTCATAGAGCACACGAAGCATCGCAACCTGCTGACAGTTCTCACCGCTCCCCCGCAGGACAACATCCGCCCGGCGCTCCAGTTCTTGGACATCAATCTTGGCCAAGGCCGAGAATTCATCGTGATACGCTTTTTCGGTTTCCTGGCGACGACGGACTTCCCGCTTCTCCACTTCAGTATTGAGAGTGCCCACAGCCGTAGCCACCCCCTGACCTCCTGCGACGAAATCTCCTCGCCATGCTTGCGCCAATCCATGCCCAGTGCCGTCAGTGTGGTTGGGCTCGGGACTATGTACGGCATCGAGCTTCCCCATCGGCGGATTACCTGCGAAGCGATCAGGACCAAACACCTGATCAAGCAGTTGAGCGAATGCGCCGCCTGGACGCTCATGACCGAATGAGCTCGTCGGCGAATCGCCGACTGCCGTGTGGTTAAGCATCTGGACCTGACCCGCCTTGGAAACGGTTGGTTGATCATCCCACGCGGTCTGCCTAAAGCCTGCGCCGTTTGCACCTGGACGAGCGACCGTTCGCAAGTCTGCAGGGAATGTACGGACTTCTACCAGCTCTGGTTCAAGCGTCGGGCCAACAGTGAGCAACTCGGCTGTCTGTCCTGATGGCGTTGACTGCACAGCAGAATCCGCGAGCAGTCCACTCAAGGTCCACGTGCCAAGCACGATGGCAACTCCCGTTAAAACCAAGAGCCTGGCGTTAACTTGCAGCGCGTTCATCGGCATGCTCCTCATCTTCTGGTAGTTCCAGAATCAATCCAGCGCCGAGACCGGAACCCCACCGTTGGCCGGATGCTGCGTCAGCGGTTCTTGTTCACCTGGTCAACCCCACATTGTTGCCTGGGCCATGGCGATGCCGTTTGCGCTTGGTTTCTGATCAGCTGCCAGCTACCGACTTGGCGGGCTCTTCAGTAGCCGAGGACGTGATCAATGGCACTTTAACCCACATATCTACCACCGACATGGCACACATGCCGATTGCCGTACCACTCATGGTGGCGCCCGCCCCGACGATCATGTACGCGAAGCGCAATTCGTACTTGGTCAGCCACCAGCACAACACATCGACAATCAGAGAAATCCACACCGCACAGATGAGGATGTTGCGGATCCAAGGTAGGTAGCTCGAGAACGCAAAAATGGCCGTGACCAGCGCCAGGAATGTGCCAATGCCGAAGAGATGCACATGCGCCTGCTTGGCCATCTTCACCCAACTGTAACCAGCCTGCGTGTGCGACGCGACCTCCTTGTACGAGGTCAGCGGAAGTCCTGGAATGGCACCGGTCATGGTCGACGTCGGATTATGACAGCTTACACAATCGCGATTCATGATGGGCGCGACATTCTTTTCATAATCCGCCTCGGTCTTGCCGGAGTTGATCCAATTCGAAACCGTTTGAATGTCCTCCTCATCGACCACATACTGATTCATACTTGTCTTCATCGCACTCACTAATTGTGGATAGTGGTATTTGATCTTGATGTTCTCCACCGACGGGATTGCAAATCCCGCCTCCTGGTGCGTCAGCAACAAGCCAAGCATGATCAAAGCCGAAACCGTTCCTGCGATGATGGCCATCAGGAAGAACGAAAGCGCGAGCTTCGCCGAGGTGTTCAGGTTTCTCAGGGTAAGGGACATGGCGGTTAACCTCGGAAAGATGGGAACGGGTACGGTTCATTCCGACGACGCCAACCGACGCCGTCGGAACCTACGGCTTACGGCTTGAAGGTGAGCTTCGGAGATCCGCCATGATACAAGTGGTTGATCTGGGCGTTGTCGAAGACGGCGACTCCAAAGGAATATGCCTTGGTCAGATCACTGAACTGAACATCTTGCTCGGCCGTCTTCTCGCCCGTGGTGACCAGCTTGCGCTTGAATTCGATGGTCCAAACGCCGTCAGCCCACTTTGCAGCGCAAGAGACGTCAGCCCGCGATCCGGAGTGCGGCTTGACGATCAGACTCGGCACGCTGTCGCCAGCCTTGAATGTATCGACGAAAGGAACCTTCTGATCATCCGTGATCCAGGGCTTGTCCGCCTCTGGCTTAGCACTCATGAACGCCGGCCCAGTTTTTGCTTCGTTCATATTACCGACGCTTCCACCACCAGTGCTGTCATCGCCACGGCGACCCCAATCAGCAGCATCGGGGGGATTATTATCGTTGATAAACATGTCATCGAACTGTCCAGCCGCACTGGAATGGACACCCTCCCAACTCCACATATCCACTTTTTCACCAGGACGGTTGGTGTACTTGCGACCAGGCGAGGAATCTGCCACGCCATTGACCTTGCCGCCCACAGACATGTGACAGACGATGGCACAGCCCAACTTGGCGAATCCCTTGGTGTTGACGTCCCACAGAATGGCGAACTTGTCTTCGAAGTAGGTGTTTTCGTGACCACTGCTGTCGAGCTTCTTCGTCTGCTTCCAGCTACCGTCTTCTTGCTTGACCCAAGGGAAACGCGCCAGGCTCTTGGTCGGGTCCTTGTACTGAACCACGAAATAAATGTCCCCAGCGTCATAGGCCGACCGCAAAGTAACTTCAGTTTGGGCGATGCCTGGGTAACTATCCGATTTATAGGGCGCTTTATCGAGCGTCAGTTTCAGCGGGGGAGCCTGGTCCCAAGCCGCATCGCTGGTGCCATCCACAGTGATCGGATCTGCAACTTTAACGCTCACCAAACCATCAGCGGCGGGCGCCTGAACAGCCAAGAGCACCACGAGAGAGCAGGCGCCGGCCATAACGCGGGCTGGGAAGAAGTCGGTGGGCTGGGTCATGGGATTGATCTTTCTCTGCTGACGCAGTGAGTTTAGGTCTATTTCGGATAAAGAGGTGTTGTTGTCTTTGTATTACTCTAAATCTACTCATGTGGCCGCACCTGCGAAAAAGTGTCCGTAAACTGAAACGCACATGGCTCTGCACTCGGTGCGTACGTAGTCATGTCGTGACCAGTATGTGCGAGAAATAATAGCGCCAACAAACAGCCCCTGTAAGTGTCCTACTTACAGGGGCTTTGGTGCGCGGGACAGGACTCGAACCTGCACGCCTTTAGGGGGCGCTAGGACCTGAAAATGAAAATAAGTTTTTGTATAAGTCATTTCTATATAGTTGTTTGTGTGTTTATTTCGCCAACCGCATGGTTGGACATTCATGTACATTCGTTGACATTCGTTCACACCGAAACCGCACTTAGCTTTCATTGTCAATAAAGCTGCAGCCGTGTCGCTGGGTAGAATGTAACACGAACGTCGCCGACGTTCTACCGTCCCGACTGGCATTGCTAGTTCCTCGATCATCAGTTCTGGATAGCCTAGCACCATGACCGAGGTCTTGGACCCCCGGCTTGCACGGGAATGGGCAACGTGGGAGCGCGAGTGCGAGCGCTTGATCGCAGACCACGAAGGACAATGGGCGCTGATCATCGGCGACACCGTAGCGGGAGTTTTTGCCGCTGAATCGGCATGCCTTGAAGCCGGAGAACGTCAATGCGGTGACGCTCCCTTCCTCCCAAAGCTCATCGTTGCCGGAGAAGAGGTCATCGACCTCGGGCTCGTCGGTCTGTTTCGGTGAGCGCTGCTTCGATCGTCATCGCCTGCCCTGATTTCGTTCGCAGCGGTCACATCGTTCCGATCCGCATCCGCTCGGGAGGCACGACCTACCCGTTACGCGGACTCATCGACACTGGGGCAACTCGTACCGTGCTCGGAGAAGCGGTTGCTGCTCCCCTTCGACTGGCCTGTGTCGGTACGGGCAAGTTGACGACTGCCGGCGGCAACGTGCACGGTTGGATTGGTCTCGCCGCCCTTGGCATCGGCGCTTTACCGGCGCATGTTATTCGCTTGGCCGTGATCCAGACAGTACCTTGGGATGAGTTTGATGTGCTCGTCGGCCGTGACATCCTCAGCCGATTCCGGGTTGTATTCGACGGACCAGAGCAGCGCTTGGTGATCACTGGTTGCTGAAGCGCTCCAGATTCCTGAGGCTGAAAAAGTAAGGCTCTCACCCGCCTTGGTCAAGTAGTCCTAAACCCAGCGTTCATTCGACTGCGGCGACGAAGGGCGAGTAATGGCAGCATGAACAGGCCTAGCGCACTGCCCATACCACAGCCGCCACCGCCACCGCCACCGCCACCGCCGCCGCCACCTCCACCTCCGCCGCCTCCACCACCGCCAGGAACGACAACGGTCATCGCCGTGGACGCGGACGAGGCATTTCCCGCGGCATCGACCGCAACCACGGTGAACGTGTGCGTTCCTGAACTCAACGAAACTGCGGGTGTCCAAGACCAGTTGCCACTGCCGTCGGCGATGACAGTTCCGACCAGGATGCCGCCATCTGAAATATCGACCGTCGCGTTGGGCTCGGTGGTTCCACTGAACGTCGGCAGCGCGGGGTCAGCTCCACTGACCGTTGGCGCTACCGGCGTGGACGGCGGCGTCACATCCACAGACACGGTCAGCGCAAACACGTCGCTGGCTGAGGCAACACTCGGATCCGTCACCGTCACCGTGATGCTACCTGTGCCAACATCGCCAGCAGCGGGTGTTCCACTGAACGTGTGGGTCGCTGGCGTAAAGGTCAACCAGGCTGGAACGCCGCTGGCTGACCACGTCAGGGTATCCCCATCCGCATCGGTGAACGTGGTGCTGGGGACGATGAACACATAGGCCGCCCCGACAACGGTTGCCCGATCCGCAATCGCCACGGCGGCAATTGGCGCGTCATTCACCGCGGTGACCGTGATCGTGAACGTCTGCACCGCGCTGGTGCTGATGCCGCCGTTGGTGGTACCGCCGTTGTCGGTCACATTGACGCTGACCGTGGCCGATCCGTTGGCGTTCGCAGCCGGGGTATAGGTCAAGGTGCCGTTGGCGGCGACCGCAGGCTGGACGCTGAACAACGCGTTGTTCGTGTTCGTTACAGTAAATGCGACCGTCTGCGCTGCTTCGTTTGCGGGGCCGGTGCTAATTGCTGTCGCCCAACCCGTCACCGACACTGCGGCGGCGTCCTCGAGTACCGTCTGGTTCGCCCCCTTCGTGAATGACGGCGCGTCGTTCACCGTGGTAACCGTCATGGTGAACGTCTGCACCATGCTGGTATTGATGCCGCCGTTGGTGGTGCCGCCGTTGTCGGTCACATTGATGCTGACCGTCGCTGATCCATTGGCGTTCGCGGCCGGCGTGTAGGTCAAGGTGCCGTTGGCGGCGACCGCAGGCTGGACGCTGAACAACGCGTTGTTCGTGTTCGTTACAGTAAATGCGACCGTCTGCGCTGCTTCGTTTGCGGGGCCGGTGCTAATTGCTGTCGCCCAACCCGTCACCGACACTGCGGCGGCGTCCTCGAGTACCGTTTGGTTCGCGCCCTTCGTGAATGATGGCGCATCGTTCACCGCCGTAATCGTGACATTCACCGTGATCGTATCCGTCCCACCTTTGCCATCCGATACTTGCACGACCACCACATCGCTGCCATTCAGGTTGGTGGTCGGCGTATAGGTCGCAGTCGTACTGTTGCCCGGACTGCTGACCGCCATCGTGCCTTTGGTGCCTTGGGTCAGCACAGTCCACGTCAGCGTATCGCCATTCGCATCAGTCGCCGCGATGGTCAACGCGTTGCTGACATCTTCCAACATGGTCAAGCTTGCCGGATCGCCCGTGCTGATGATCGGCGCGATGTTGGTTAGGACACTCACGGTCAGCACGAAGCTGTCATTGGCGCTGAGCGTGCCATCGCTCGCGGTGACGGTGATGGTGGTTGCTCCAACGTCGCCAGCCGCTGGGGTACCATTGAATGTGCGCGTGGCAGGCGTGAAGGTCAGCCAACTTGGCAGTCCTGATGCCGACCAGGTCAGCGCACCTCCATCAACATCGGTGAATGTGGCCAGGGGCACAACAAACGAATAGACGACGCTGACCGTCGCTGACTGGTCAAGGATCGGGGTTGCGACAATGGGCGCATCGTTCACCGCAGCAACCGTGATCGACACGGTTGCCGTGTTCGAATCCACCGTGCCATCGTTCGCCTTGAAGGTGAAGCTGTCGGCACCGTTATAGTTCGCTGCGGGCGTGTAGGTCCGACTCGCACCGCTACCCGACAACGTGCCGTTTGCGGGATTGGCAACGATCGCGTAGGTCAGCGCATTACCGTCGGCATCGGACGCCACCAGCGTGATCGCCTTGGCGGTGTCCTCGGCTGTGCTCACGCTCTGGGAGTTGGCCACCGGAGCAGTATTGGTAGCATTGCGGTATTCGTAGGCACCGATGTCCGGGGCTGCTCCCACAGTGGTGCGCACTTCTGCGCTGGCAGGGTGGACGTACTGCGCTGTGGGCAGCAGAGCATAACCTTCGGCGGTGCCGGAATTGGATCCGGTGTTGATGGCGGCGGCGCCAGACGCCAGATGATAGTCGTAGGTGCTGCGACTAACGAGAGGACTTGTAGTGGTGACCAAATTATTGACGTTCGAAGTCGCGGTGCCACCGATCGCTGTTCCGGTTCCCAGGAATATGTTGTTCTCAACACGTGCGACCGTGGTCGTCGCTGGAAAGTCAAGGAAGGTCGTAGATCCGGCGTAATCATTGACGATCGTGTTATTGATTGCGTAGAGATGCTGGGATGGATTGACCGCACCCTCCTCGGCATAGCGGACGATGAAACCGCGGTTGCTAGTCGCCGGCCCCTGTTGGATGAGGTTGCCGATCAGGTAGGTGAGACCGCCGTTGGGGAAGTCTACTACATAGCTCGATGTGCCGGACGCTTCGTCCATGATCCGATTAGCAATGATATAGTTGGCGTTAGCGCGGCTCTTGAAGTTGTGCCCGACCTTGGCGTGGTGACTGTAGTTGTAACGGAAGGTGCAGGTTCGCACCTGACCGATATAGATATTGTGCGTGTAGCCATCTCCCGCGCCATTGGCGGCGAATTCACTCTTTTCGACCACGATGTCGCTCGTGCTGTTCGGGCCAGCCAGGATGCCGTTCTGATTGTCATGGAAGTAGCAATTGCTAATCGTGACACCGGAACCTTCCAGGCGCATGCCAGCACCGTTCTCACTGCCGGCGCTGCCGTCTCCAGGAATCGCGGCGCCCGACACTTCGATATTTTGGATCGTTGTGTTGCTACCGCTGATGACCCAGATGCCCTTGCCCTGGGAAACAACATTGTAGCCGTTGGCGATATGCGCACGACCGACTCCGACACCCCGGATCAACAATTTATTGCGACTCCAGGTGCAAGCATCGTTGACATAGCTGCCGGCATCAATGCTGATGGTGTCACCATCATTGGCAGCCGCCGCGGCCTGGCTCGGCTTGGCATACATCTTGCCCGGTCCGACGGTAAGTTCTGCCGCAGTAGTCGTGAGGACGATGAACAGGAGTCCCAGTGTGCGTATGGTGAACATGATATGCTCCACGTGGATTCACCGCGAAGCCTCCAATTGTTACAATCATCTGCTCTGAACGGGATGGCTGGCTACTGTCGAGTGTGATACGCGCAGACCCCCTATGAGCAGTCGTCCGTAATGTAACCGAACCACGTGGTGAATTTCAGGAAGCCACCATGCACGACGCCGATCAGGAACAATTCGCGCGCTACTGGACGCAGGCCCAGACTGCCATTGCGGGGTACGTAACTGCTATGGTCGGCGATACGCATGTTGCCAACGATGTGCTGCAGGACGTGGCCGTGGCGGCGCTCCGGAAATTTTCGACCTATGATCCGCAACGTCCATTCGTTGCCTGGGCCATGGGCATCGCCAAGACGCAGATCCTGGCGCAGCGCCGAGATGGTGCTCGCGCAGCTTCGCGTTTCAGCTCCACGCTCATCGATCTACTGACGATGGAATGGGAAACCGTGCTACCCGAAGCGAACGTTCGTAGTCGGGCATTGATCGCCTGCATCCAAGGACTTGATCGCCGTGGACGCGAACTCATCCAGTGGCGCTATCAGGAAGAGCTCGCGCCTCCCAACATCGCCACGCGCCTCGGTTGCCGCGAGGGCGCTGTGCGGACGGCATTGTCCCGGTTGCGTGCCACGCTGCATGCGTGCATCGAGCGACGCGTTGCCGCGGGAATCGACGGATGATACCTGGTCCAGAAATCGACGACTTGATCAGCGACCATGTCGATGGTTGCCTCGATGATCAACGGCATGAGCAGTTGGAACGCTGGCTGACGAGCGATCCTGCGCACCGTCATTATTTCCTAACCAGAATACTCGAACATCAGGCCCTCCAACAACATGCTGCAAAAGCAACGGCAGCAGCCCGGGCTTCGATTGCCCGCATGCGTCGCCAACGCCGCATCCGGAAAACGTGGTATTATCTGCCCCTAGCGGCAGCAGCGGTGCTCGCAATGAGTTGGTGGTGGCTGTCATCCGTGACACAAAGCGCGCTGAACGGAAATAATGCGATCGTAACATCTCCTCCCGTACCAATTTATCCTCCTAAATCTATCGAAGCGCGTCCTCAGGTTATCGAAGCTCATGGATGCAATGTCGTCGTTGGTACATGGGTGGAACCTGAAACAGCTGTGATCACCGGCCGTGATGGCCATCTCACTCTGCGTTGGGCTGATGGCAGCACCGTCGAGGTAGCTGCTGATAGTCGCATGGTCGTCAGCGCCGGAATGCAGATGCGGCTCGACGTTGGCCGGATCAGTGCAGTAATCGCCCCTCAGGACCTACTGCGTCCTGCTCGCTTCCGCACTCCTGAGGCGGAAGTGACGGTCGTCGGCACTCGGCTCACGATCGCATCCCAGGATGGTGAGTCGCTGGCCGAGGTGGAGCACGGGCAGATCCGGGTCCAACGGTCTGCAGACCACGATGAGATTCTCCTGACCGCTGGTCAATGCACGACCATCACATCGGGCACAGCCCTACGCTCGCGAGCGCTCGGTGCGCCAGCCGGACGCGTCATTGCCATCGCGCCCGGGATGCCGCTGCCGACAGCGGATGCGCTTGCTCCAGGAGATATCGTCGATCTGGCTGCTGGTGTCCATCCTGGAGCATGGCGGTGGCTGGCATCAGGCACGGCTCTTCGACCAATTGTCCTACGCGGTGCGGGTGCCGGACGCACCGTACTAGACGCCACCGCGTCGTCGACTACAGGTGACCATAATGGGCCGCGGGCTGTACTGCAGATCGAGGGCAGGCACCTCGTGATCGCAGGTGTTTCTATTACCGGCGCCCACAATGGTACATTCAACGGTGCTGGCATCCGCGTTCGTGATCAAGCAGACGACGTTTCCATCAGCAACTGCCACATCACCGCATGCGACCAGGGCATCACTGCCGATCTCGATGCCGGCAACTTCCGGATCGAGCAGTGCGATATCGTCGGCAATGGCTCCGCTCGTAGCACGACCGGTACGCGCAATCTCGCCCTGGGCGGTCGTGGTAGTGATATCAGGTCATGCCGGATCGCTGATGCGCGCGGAGGAACCAACATCCAGGTGCAAAATGGCACGCATCGACTGATCGCTACTCGGATTTCGGGTGGCGCCGATGGGGAGATACACATCGTCCCGCATGGGGATGATCCATGCGAGGTAACCATGCTGGGGACGCTCATCGTGGGGATCATGCGCGAACCAGACTGGAACGAACGTCGATTCGTAAGCGTGGATAGATCGATCACGCCGAGATCAAAAGTGCGTGTTCATCTCGATCATTGCACGTTGGTCGCCGGCGATAGTCGCAACGTCATCTTCGACGCTCCCGGCGTGACGATCGACATGACGGGGTGCGTTGTCAGTGGAACTACCCAGATCCTTGGTGCTGACACCTCCATAACCGGTCGCGATAACTGGCTGCCCGTTCCGATCGCCAATCTACCTGGATCTATTTTTGGAGAACCTATGTTCAAAGATCTTGCACGTGGTGATTACCGACTTGTCCCGGGCTCAACTCTGCGCGTCGCGAGCATTCCGGCGGGAGTACAGCGGGAACCACCAGGGATTCAGAGCGAAGGTCGAGCACGAAGCAATTGGCAGGATCCCGGAGCCTTTGAGACGCTTCTGCATTCCACTCCAAAATAGATGAGCGCATATGGCGTAGCTGCCAAATACCTAGGGATACAATAGCGGGCCAATATTTGGCACATACACACGCAGCGACCAGTCGGCAGCCGACAGTGACCTCGGTGTGCAACTGATAGCCATGCCACAGTGCGCGCCGCCGGATGAACGAACCGAGACACAAGAGCGTTGGACGATTAGCGAGGGGGATTATCTCGACATGGTTGATGAGACCGCGCAACTAGTCGT
Source organism: uncultured candidatus Brocadiaceae bacterium (assembly GCA_964652775.1). Classification (GTDB taxonomy): domain Bacteria; phylum Planctomycetota; class UBA11346; order UBA11346; family UBA11346; genus UBA11346. The sequence continues at coordinate 90,373 of CAZZAM010000005.1, forward strand.
GTCAGGTAAGCGTGGTGCCTTATCCGCCGAGGCCCTTCCGCTGATGCAGCGACTTGGAATTAAACCCGCCGCGTGGATGGCAACGATGCGAGAGGGTGGAAGCGTGCTTGGTTCTGCGCTCGGCGGACCAGAAGCGCTCCGACGTCTTTTATTGCGCTTTATTGCGATTTATTGCATTACATAAAAGCGGGTGTCTCTTTTTAGTAGCTGGTGTCTCCTTTTGGGGTGTCTCATTTTAGAATATTCATCTGAACATTGGTACGTCGACGCGATTACCATCGGCCATGGCCGATTGGTGGGCGCAAATACCAACCGCTGTCCATTCGGCGGCAGTGGCGGCGTCGATTGATGACGGCCTGCCCGTATGAATTGCCGAGACGAACTCGTGTACGAGATGCGGGTGCGATCCGCCATGGCCGCCACCGTGGACGAAGGAACGATCGGCATTGGTTGCGTCGTAGACACCGCGGCGAGTGAAACGACTGATCGCTTCGGGGAGGAGGTCGGCGCGGTCGGGAACGGTAAGGCGTTCGTGTCCTACGGCGAAACTCCCCCAGTACGTTTTCTGTTCAGTGAATGCGAATTTCAGTGGTGCTTCGGCTTCGAGTTGTTGCCATTCAAATGACGCAGCGCTGCCATAGACGGTGAAACTTTCCGTGTAATCGCGGGCCGTTTCAAACAGGGTGCGCGTGACCTCTGCCGCGACTGGTGAGTTGGCGAGCCGCATGATGGCGGTCTCGGTCGGATAGGGATTCCCATAACGCTGTTTCAATTCGTCACGCATCGTGCCGGAGCCGAAGCAGTGGACGTGAGTCGCATGCGTACCCGCGAGGCGCAGGAGCGGACCGACCGCATGCGTGGCGTAGTGCATGGGCGGAAGTCCCATCCAATACTCCGGCCAGCCCTCCATGTCCTGATAGTGGGCACCGCGTAGAAGTTGGATGCGGCCGAGATCACCGCGCCGCAACCATTCCTGGGCAAGCAGGAACTCGCGGGTGTAGACCGCCGTTTCCATCATCATGTAGACCTTGCCTGACGCATGCTGCGCTTCGACGAGTGCGTGGAGATCATCCAGCGAGGTCGCCGCCGGTACGGTGCAGGCGCAGTGGCGACCGGATTTCAAAACCTGGATGGATTGTTGGGCATGAAGGGGGATCGGGGTTACTAAATGAACCGCGTCAATGTCGGGGTCAGCTAATATCGCCTCCAAACTTGCGGCCGTGCGTTGTACTCCATACGCTTTCGACCATTTCGTCACCTGCTGCGCATCGATATCAACAATGGTGAGCGCACGAACGTTGGGGTGGTGCAGATAGATGGGGATGAATTCGGCGCCGAAGCGTAAGCCGACCAGAGCTACATGGATGTTTTGCTTCATATCGTACTCCTGTATCTGCATTATAATAACGTTGTTTTACAATGAACATGCGCATACTGCTATCTAGCATGTGTATTTTGGTATAACCACCCATGACTGAAGACTTCTTCCGCACCATTGATGCCCATCCCATGGGTCGCATCACGGCAGGATGGAAACCGGCAAGCGCCGGGGTTCCGACCATGCGCGCTTTCCCTCAGTATGTGTTGCTGCTGACGGCTGGTGGTCGGGCATGGTTTCGCGATGCAACTGGTCGGCGCGCAACGCTGGGATCAGGGGACGTACTCGTCCTCGTTCCAGGTGTGGCTCATGCGTTTGCACCTGAACCAGGGACGATCTGGGACGAATTCTATCTGATCTTTTCTGGGCCAGCCTTTGTGCCGTGGTTTGATCAGCGGCTCTTATCTTCCGATCGTCCCATCCTGCATGTTGATCCGGTGGCATATTGGCTGGCCCGCTTTCGCGGTATAGCCGACGTCACCGACGTGCATCCGCCATACGCAGCGATTGCTCGACTCCACACGTTGATCGCTGATCTGCTAACTCATGCGGATGGAGCTGGTCGCTCTGCGGCCGACCGCGCTTGGCTCACTCAGGCTTGCAGCCAACTCGGCTCTGATAGTCGACCTTCCCTGGAACTGATTGCGCACCGACTCAAATGCTCTTCGCAAATATTCCGCAAACGATTCCGTGCCCTTGCTGGCATTCCACCTGGTGCGTGGCGCGAACGTCGGCGTCTCGATGCCGCCTGTGATCTGCTGCGTACACATCCGGTTGCCGTCGTCGCGTCACGCCTGGGATTCTGCGATCCCTTCCACTTCTCGCGTCGTTTCCGGCAACGCCACGGCATCTCTCCGCAAGGTTTCCGACGCGCGGTGAGGAGCTGAACGACCGGAATCAACTCGGATTTTTCCGTGGTAGTGAGGTAAGACATGTGTATTTCCCGATGTTTCCTTGATATTCTTCCACTACTGTCCAACTAAGGATTCATGAATTTGCGTAATTGTCTGATTTTATCGTTGCAAAATAACCTCTAAAAGTGAGATTGACCTGCTCCCCAAAAACTGAGCCATCGAAAATGTGAGAATTCCGGCTACTAAACCCAGCGGAGCTCATATGAAGCGATCCAAATTCACCGAAGCCCAGATTATCGAGATCCTGAAGCAGGTCGACGTTGGGGTTCCCCTGTCAGACGTGTGCCGTCAGTCCGGCATCAGCGAAGGGACATTCTAACGTTGGCGAACGAAGTTCGGCGGCATGGATGTCAGCGAGGCCAAGCGGCTTCGGCATCTGGAGGATGAAAATCGCAAGCTAAAACGGGTCGTGGCGGATCAGGCGGTGGACATCATGGCCTTGAAGGACGTTCTCTCGGGAAAATACCATCGCCCGTAGCACGTCGCGAGGCCGCTCAGGCCATGATGATGGATCATGTCCTGAGTGAGCGCCGCGCCTCCGGGCTAACCACGCTCCAGCGATCAACCAAGCGCTACGGCGTCCCCGGCCTCTCCTTTTTATCTATCACTTACGTGAACTGGTTGTGACTGACGCGAACTTTAGGTTTAACTGCGACTTAAGTGCGACTTAACTGCCACCAATAATAGCGCCAACAAACAGCCCCTGTAAGTGTCGTACTTACAGGGGCTTTGGTGCGCGGGACAGGACTCGAACCTGCACGCCTTTAGGGGGCGCTAGGACCTGAAAATGAAATCGAGTTTTCATGCAAGTCGTTTTATTACAGATGTTTGCATAACTATACGATCAACAGCTGGGTTGGACATTCGTGTACATTCGTTGACAAACGTCGACATTCGTTGACACCGAAACCGCACTTAAAGTTCGCTTCAGTGATCGCCTGATCATGTGCCGGTATGAAAGCTACCGAGAGGCCCAAAACCGCACACCTGTGAGCGACCACCGCACTATCGATTTTCAATCTGCTGTTCGGAGCATATCCGAGATCGTCACGCAGCAAGTCGTCGAACCACACATGGTCAGCCATCATTCTGTCTTCAACTCACTTTTGAATGGCGAACTGTGTGAACTGATTTCAGAAAGCGCCTTCCCGTCGAAGCTGTACTTTGTTCGCTTGTACCCCTTCGCAGTCCAAGCATCACTCCAGATAACAATTTTATCTCCTTGTTTTGTCCAAATGTACTCCATTCCATGAATGGTTCCTAAATGACCGTACGGAGCGTCGGGGCTATACAGATAAATATTTTGTGTCTCTCTTGGAATCGTGGAGACATACTTCTCGTCAAAATATCCTGGGGTTATGAGAATCAACGCTGGCTTACCGCCAGCCTTTGACTCGATAGCGGTAACTATGCTTTCGGCCATCAACTTTGTCTTATCGCCAACAACTTTCACACCCAATGAAGTTTGTACATGACCAAAGATGATGTCGTAGGCAGCACCGTCTAATGCGGTTAGCGAACAGTAGAACATCATCGTGAGTAGGAATGGAATTTTCATGTCGTGTTCTTCCTGACTGAGTTTCAACAGCGATCGATAATGGTCCATACGAAGGACCGATCATGCCAAATCTCAGGAGCGGCGACGCTCCAGAGTCAAACCATTGATGAAATCCGTGAAGCTGTCTGCAAGCCTGCTCATTGATTTTGTTGGAGGTGCCTGTGAATTAAGAAAGTAAACGCTGCCATTTTCTAATGGACTCAGAGCCAGAAGGATCGGATCGCCAGAGTCGTCGGCGGCGAAGGGGAACATCATTGGGGGAACAACATCGGACATGTGATCCAACACTTCCTCAACGCCTGGAATACCTGTTTGTTTCCGTAATCGACCCACGGGCAGCCAACGGTATATTGATAGCGTCTGAGGTGTTGTGAAATGTGAATCCTGGTACGTCATACGATAGTCGTGGGACCAACCACCATTTTGTAACATTACGAAACGCTTGTAATCATCCGGAATCGGCGCTCCGAGTAGCTTCTCTAAGGACGCCAGCGCCTGTTGCTCTACTGGCGCTTGAGGTTTTGTCATTTCGATAGTCATGGTGTCTCCTAGAAGTCGATGCCTTTCTCTATCAGCCAGTCGCTCACAGCAGAGCCACCGGTGTGAACATAGCCATCGACCGAGTCGTGAACTTCTCGACGTACCAACTGCATCTTCACTTGCTTATTTTGCAGGTCGATCGTGTGGTGCCAGACATACTCCTCTTCAAGTGCGGCACGCTCCGCATTGCTGAATCCGCCCTTGCTCCATGCGGCGTCGATCTCTTTCTTGCTGTTTCGTACACAATCGACAAAAACTTCAGAATTCTTACCGACGGGTGACAATAAAGGACACCCACTTTTTTCAGCACTGTGCGATGTCATATAATGTTGGCATCCTTTGTTGCGACCAACAAACAGCCCCTGTAAGTGTCGTACTTACAGGGGCTTTGGTGCGCGGGACAGGACTCGAACCTGCACGCCTTTAGGGGGCGCTAGGACCTGAACCTAGTGCGTCTGCCAATTCCGCCACCCGCGCAGGTGGGCCGAAAACCTAGAAGATAGGGTTACCGGCGCAAGCGTTGGCCACGACAAAATCGCCCGTCGCTTTGCGATGGGCCTGGCGCCGAGGTGCACTGACGGCATATAATTGGCGCAGCCGATGCCGTCACGGTTTCGGAGGCCCCGACGAAACTGAGCAGCGACAAAGCCAGTGGGTAGGCCATAAGGCCGTAGGGCGAAGCCCTGAAACAATTAGCCGCCGACTTGGAGGCGGCTGAATGCGGAGACGGTGATCGCGACGCGCTTGGCGTACTTCTCGACGCTTTCGCCCTTCTCGGCGTCGAAAAGCATTTCCTGTTCAAGCAGGACCTGTTCCTTGAAGAAGCGGCCGAGTTTGCCTTCGACAATCTTGGGGCGCATCGCTTCGGGCTTGGCCTGGACGTCGGGCGTGGCGGCGATGATTTCGCGCTCTTTGGCGACAACGGCCGGATCGACGCTGGCGCGATCAAGTGCGACCGGTGCGGGATTGGACGAGGCGACGTGGAGGGCAACCTGCTTGAGCTTCGTGACTTCGCCTGAGCCAGCGACCAGAGCGCCGATACGGCCGCCGTGGTTGTAGCCGGATACGGCAGAACCTGAGACGCGCTGCACACCAACAAGCTTGATGTTTTCGGCGATCTTTTGGATTTGTCCGGCGAAGGCCTCGGTCATCGTCAGGCCATCAAACTTTTGGGCATTGAGCGCATCGACCGAATCGGCACCACTGGCGAGTGCGATATCAGCGAGCTTTTGCACGAACGCCTTGAAGCCGTCATTCGCACCGACGAAGTCCGTCTGACAGCCAACCAAGACGATGACGCCGGCGGTGCTTGAGAGCGCCATCCCGATGGCGCCATTCGGCGTTTCGCGCCCGGCAAACTTTCCCGTGGCGGCGATGCCCTGTTTGCGGAGATGTTCGATGGCACCCTGGAGGTCGCCACCAGTTGCCGCAAGCGCCTGTTTGCACTTCATCATTGGCAAGTTGGTTGCATCGCGCAGTTGCATCACGAGGGCGGCGGTGATCTCGGCCATGGGATATTCCTAGATGGGTTTGATGTCATCAGCCCGCGAACGGACTACGACAGGTTCGAGCCAGCACTGATGCATCCGCAACGCACAACGCATCACGGATGAATAGCGCAGCTATTTATTCTTCGGGAAAGCCGGACCGGTAGCGACCGCAGGCGTCGCCGCAGCGGCAGCGGCCTGCTGATCGGCTGGCACTTCAACGCGGGTGACTTGTTCAGAGCGACCACGGGCGAGGCCGTCGATCAGCACCTTCACGACCAGCTGGATTGGACGAATGCCGTCGTCGTTGCCGGGAATGGGCAGATCAACCAGAGTCGGATCGGTGTCGCTGTCAACCAAACCGATGAGCGGGATGCTCAGGCGACGCGCTTCACGGATGGCGGTCTCTTCGTGCTTGGGATCGACCAGGAAGATCGCATCGGGCAGCTTGGCCATCGTGCGCACGCCTTCGAGGTTGCGCAGAATGCGACGACGTTCACGGCCATCGCGCGACTGAATCTTCTTCGACTCGCGCATGTACTCAGCGGTGTTGACGCGCGCTTCGATGTCGTCGAGGCGACGGATCGAGGTGCGCACGGTTTCGAAGTTGGTCAGCGTTCCACCGAGCCAACGCTCGGCCACGAACGGCATGCCGGCGGCCTTGGCCGAATCGCGAATCACATCCTTGGCCTGACGCTTGGTGCCAACAAAGAGCAGCGTCTTGTTCGCGCGGGCCAACTTGGCGGCGTAGTAGTAGGCGTGGATGAGCTGCTTGGCAGTCTGACGCACGTCGATGATGTGGATGCCGCCGCGCTTACCGTACAGATACGGTGCCATGCGCGGATGCCAAAGGCTCGAGGAGGTTCCGAAGTGGATACCGCTATCGAGCAGTTCTTTGAGTTGGACAATAGCCATCTGGTGCTCCTGCCGGACCCTCTGCACGGGTGTCGGCGGTGGGCGACGCGCATGTGTCCAGTTCCGGTCGGCGCGTCGCCCGTGCGGACCAACCGCTGCGGACGTTGCCGGATCTGGTGCCCAGGGATCTGGGCGGGGGAGGCAAGGTAGTGGTACTGGGATATGCGTCAACAGCTTGGAGTCATTACCCAACAACGGCTTGGATTGGCGAAGGCGCTGTCGCAGAACTGTACGCTGAATGAGTTGGTGTGGGAGTTTTGCTGTTTGTCGACTGTTTACCTAAGTTCTGTTAATATATATTCTTATGTATATTTTACTGCGCTTCGGCCAATCAACATCACAGTGGCACAGTCGATGCTTTCACGGTAGGGTCCACTATGAACCGCAGCATCGCCGTCCACGCACTTGTCCTCTCTCTCGCCAGCTTGACTGGCTGTGCTGGCTATCGTAGCGCCGCTCTGCCGCCGATGACCGGTCCGCTAGCGACGGCTCCGGCAGCGCCGACGCTATCTGATGGACTCGTCGCCACGGTGGTGGAGTCGAACGGTCAAACGCTGGTCGAGTTTGCCTACGCTCAAAATCTCGTGCTTGAGCCTGGCTCACCCTTTCGTGTGTTCGCTGCAGATGGAACGCGGGTGAAGGGCATGCTCCAGGTGACCGAATTACCAAGCAAAGGTCGCGCGATTTGCCGGGTCATCGCCCTGACCAGCAAGGCCGATCCGCCATTGCCCGGCGATCGCGTCCGCGAACTGAAGGCACTTGGCGACGACGGCGCGCACGCAGAGCGCAACGCGCAACTGGCAGCGAAATCAACGGATGTCGGTTCGCGCAACGATGAAGAACGTTTTGTTGCGGTGCGGACTCAGTACCAACGGCTCATCGCTGAAGCTGTTGCCAAGCACGATGCCGAGTTGGTTGAAATTCGCCGTACCACCGACGCGCGCTTGGCTGATGCCGAAGCGGCAACACGTCGCAACCTTGCCGAGCGGGAACAGGTGCATGCTGCCGCGCTTGCGGCCGTCCGTGCCGCCGGCGGTGAACAGGCCCTGGCTGCGGCCTCGGCCGAACGGCAGGCTGCTGCCGACCGTATGCGGACAGCGGTCCAAGAGCGCGATAATCTCCGCGTGCAAGTCGATGGTTTGGTTCATGCCCAAGAGGACCTCCATCGGCGCATCGAACGCTTGATTAGCGAACACGCAGAAGCGGAGCGCGCCGCAAAGGTTCGTCTAACCGCAGAAGCCGAGGCACGAGAGCAATTGGCTGGGCGCCTTGCTGAAATTGAACGCCAGGCTGGCGGAAAATCCTCGGCTGCTGCCGCCTTACTAAGCCGTGATCCGAACCGCGACGAAGGCGTGCTTGAACGACTGCAGCGACTGTCGGCCGAAACGACGATTGCCAATGATCGTGCCACACGTGCAGAGACCGCCGCCGCCGATGCCCAGCAGGCGCTACTCGCTTGTCGTCGTCAACTTGAAGAAGCGCAGGCTGCACGCGCGGCTGCTGAAGGACAACTGGTGCGCGCAGGCGAAGTCGACGCGAAACTCACCAAGTTAGCGAATGAACTCGAATCCGCTCGTCGCGAACTCGCCGGCGCGCGCGAACGTCAATCAGCGACTGAACTGGCGCGACTTGAAGCCGAACGTTCGCTCTATGACCTCAGTGCCCGCGTCCTGCGACTGCCCAAAGGCGGCGCAGATCAGTCGGCACTACAAGAACGACTCCGCGCCATTCTCGGCGCCCACGCCAATCAGGCTCCAGCGCAAGACGTGAATGCCCCGGAACGTAAACCATGAACTTACCTCAATATCGCAATCCGGACTGCTGCCTTCAGAATAAACCCACGTTTTTGACGCTGGCGCTGATGGTGGTCGTCATACTGCTTGCTGGTTGCGAGCTGCGGCCTCGCTCGGCGTCCTCGGGCGAGGGCGCAGCGCATACATCGCCTGAGGCGCGTGTGCTCGATTCACATATCGCCGAACTGGAAGCGCAAATCGCCAAACTGGAAAAGAACCTCGGCAAGGGACGCGGCGCCTTCCGTGACGGCAGCCTGCTGCGCGTCGAAGGGAAGGAAAAGGGAGAACCGCCGCTGGATCGCCTGCGGCGACTCGAGCGTGAACTCGCCGATGCACAGGCCCAACTCTCTGCACGCGACGCACGGGTCGCTGAATTAGCCAAGGTATTGGCCAAGGAGCGCGATCAGGGAAAGGCGCTTGGTGAGCAAGCTAGCGATCTCGCCTATTCGCGCGATGCGTTGGTCACGGCTCAACAGGCGCTCGTTGAAGCCCGCGCTGAGACTGATGGCATGCGCGCACAGCTAGCCGCCAGTGAATTGCAACGACTCAAAGCCGAGCGCGAGCAATATCGCTTTGCCGCCAAGATGTTGCGTCTCGTTCCTGGTCAGACCACGCAGCTGCTGGAGATTCAGGAAGAAGCCAGAGAATCGGCGCGAACACTCGAAGCGCATGTCCCAACCGGATCGACGCATCGTCCTACGAACAGCACCCCCTCGGAGTCGCACTGATATGCGTCTGTTCATCGCCCTGCTTAGTGGAATTTTGCTTCTGGCATGTGCCGGCTGTAATTTTCGCTCGCCGTTTCGCAACCTGTCGCCAAGCCCGCCAAATAGCGTCAGCTGGTCAACGACCCCACGCGCCATTGAACCGATGCGCATTGCCATTGTGCCATTCACTCTTGCCGAACGTGTTGGCAAAGGAGCCGTGGAGCTGGCACCCTCGCTGGCGGCTAGTCTGCGTGAACTGGGTCTCCACCAGGTCGTCTTAGTTGGTCCAGAAGTCGCAGCTAAGCTGATCACTGCCGACCTCCACGCCAATTCAGTCAGCGTCGAAAGTCTGCACTCGGTTCGTGACGCCACCAACTGCGATGCCGTCATCGTTGGCCGCGTTGAACAGTTTGATGGTTATCATCCCATTTCACTCGCAGTTACTGTCCATCTTGTCAGCTGCCAAGACGGGGCGGTATTGTGGACTGCGCAGGCCGATCTCGACGGGCATCGTGATGATATCCAGCGTGACATCGAAGGCTGGTGGAGTCGTAATCGCGGCGAGGCAACCGCCGCGCTCAATACGTGGCGCTCGACCTTGGAAAGCCCGCGGGAGTTTTGCAAATATGCAACTGACCGACTGGCCTGGACGATTGGGCAGCTTCCAGAATAGGGGCTTCGCCCCTAACGGCCGTCGGCCTACCCCACTGGCTTTGTCGAAGTTTGATTTCGCGGCGCTACGCTTGCGAAATCATGGCGGCATCGGCTGCGCCGATTGTATGCCGCCACCACTTCTCGGCGCCAGTCGTCGCTATGCGACGGATTTACCGTCAAATAGTTAGATGAATTCGCACCAGTACGCGCTGGGAGCCACTGCCTTCACATCGAATTTCGTTTTGGCGGCAACTTCAAATGCGGTGCCCGCAGCGTAGGTGATCCATGCGCCCGGAGCGACCCGCGCTTGTAGTTCTCCGTTGATCACGGTCATGCGCTCGGCGCTGTCGGTGGTGAACTGGAATTCGCCGGGCTCGATAACGCCAACCGTCTGACGACGACCATGGCGCTCGTAGCCAAGGCTTTGCACCTTACCGTCAAAGTAGGAATTATGCTTAAGCATGCTTGTGCTCCTTAGCGGCTTCACGCTCGCATTCGGTGTCGTGGGCCAGCTTCAACTTGCGCTCAAACACCAAGTCACTCCACGCGAGCATCAACGTGGTAACGATGAAGGCGACGTGGATGCCGACCTGCCAGGCGATGACGCCGTGATTGACCGGGGCATCCAGTGGCAACGTCCCAATGGAGTTGAAACTCTGCAGTAAATGGATGCCAGAGATGGACACCAATGCTCCAGCCAATTTGGTCTTGAGCGTTCCTGGGTCGATGTGATCCAGCCATGCCGGTCGATCGACCTGATCATCGAGATCCAACTTGCTGACGAACGTCGCATACCCGCCGATCAGCACCATGATGACGAGGTTGGCGACCATGATCATATCGACGAGGCCAAGCAGCACCGCGACCACCGTGCGTTCGCTGAACACATGCGTCTTAACGCCGTCTACGATGGCCTCGGTGCCAAATATGGCGATGTTGCCCAAATGCCACAATTCGTGGAAGAAGGAGACACTGTAGCAGATCTGACCGATGATCAGACCTACGTAGAGCGGGGCGAGCAGCCAGCGGCTGGCGAAGACGCTCCACTCGGTCAAGGACTCGATTCGTTTCAGCATGGGCGGGGTATGTATGGACAAGACCCCCGCTGGCAATGCACAGCCGGACCCGTCAATGCTGCCCGGATAGGGGTGGGTGGTGGGATGGAATGTAGAATGCGCGAGTGACGAATGCGCGAATGCCTAGCAAAATGCGCCTCTTGCTGAAAATTTGCGACATTCGAGCATTCGCACATTCGAGCATTCTACATTCTACTCCTCGCCCCCTGGCGACCGCCATCAGGCCACTAAGGTTCTGCCCACCGATCCGTAGATAGGCCAATACCCCCCTTCAGGAACCTCTACCATGCGCGCTCCCATGTCCTCCGTGTCCACTTCGCTCCTTGCCCTGGCCACCACTGTGGCCTTAGCGGCAGAACCGGTGGTCGGGGTCGATCTACCGGTCTCTGAAGTTACGTTGTTCAGCTCTGGCGTCGGCACCTTCGTCCATGCCGGGACTGTTCAGGGCGATGCGACCGCCGAGCTGCGCTTCCGCACAGGTCAGATCAACGATGTCCTCAAAAGTTTGGTCCTCGAAGATCTCAACGGCGGCACCGTCGGTACGGTCGGCTATCCCTCGCAGGATCCACTCGAAAAAACGTTGAAGAGCTTCCAGGTTGACGTCTCGGGCAACCCCCCACTCGCTGGGCTGCTGAACCAACTGCGCGGTGCCCGCGTGCAAGTCCAAGTCCTTGATGCGACCATCGACGGTATCGTCATCGGCTGCGAACAGCGCACGAAAGTACTGCCGCAAAACGGTGGTACTGAGGTGACATGGGTTCTCAACATTTTGGAAAATGGCTCGCTCCGGCCGCTTGCCCTAGCCGATGTGCGTACGGTGAAGCCAACCGATCCGGCACTGCAGGCTGAGCTCGGTAAAGCACTCGCTGCACTCGCGCAGTCACGCGATCAGGACAAGAAGCCGGTGAGCCTCTCCTTCCGTGGTCAAGGCCAACGCCGCGTCCGTCTCCAATACGTTGCTGAAGCGCCGGTCTGGAAGGCAAGCTATCGTCTGCTCCTCGGCAAGGACAAGGACCCCACCAATCTCCAAGGCTGGGCGATCGTCGAAAATCCGACTGACAGCGACTGGACCGACGTGAAGTTGACCCTGGTCAGCGGCCGTCCGGTGTCGTTCATCCAAGATCTCTATCGACCGCTCTACGCCCATCGCCCGGAAGTCGCGACGGAATTGCAGAGCGGCCTGCGACCAGTGGCGTATGGAGGTGGCATCGGTGGGGAAAAGGGGAAGGCTGAATTACAGGGACGAGCGGCCCCGAAACCAAGCGCAGCGCCGGGCATGGCAATGGCGGCTGAACAGGCCAAGTCCTATCGCCTGCGGGCCGGTGCCGAATCCGATAAGCCAATGGACGCCATGGCAGCAGACGATGGACGCAGCTTCAACGCTTCATCTTCCATCCAGATCGCCACGCAGTCCGTAGCCGAAGTCGGCGAACTCTTCGCCTACAACACGGGCAAGGTGACCATTCCGCGCCAACGCTCGGCCATGATTCCGTTCGTCGGGAGCGCGATCCTGTGCGAGAAGGTCTCGATCTACAATCGCAACGTGCTGTCCCGCAATCCCTTGTCTGGTGCACGGTTGACCAACACGACCGGCAACTCGCTGTCGGCAGGGCCAATGACCGTTTATGATGACGGAACCTACGCCGGTGATGCGCAATTGACCCAACTGCCGCCGGGCCAAGTACGCCTTGTCTCGTTCGCCATTGATCAACGCGTCGTCGTGGACAGCGAGAAGGAACGCAGCGATCAGCGGCGCACCTTGGCCAAGATCGTTCGTGGCGTCCTCGAAATCCAGGTTGTCACCTTCCAGGGCCGCACCTATGTCGCTGACAATCAGGGCGACGCAGACAAGAACCTGATCATTGAACACGGCCGCAATGCCAGCTGGACGCTCTATGAAACTCCCGCCGCACTGGAGACAACCGAACATCTGTATCGCTTCAAATTGGCGGTCCCAGCGCGCAAGAAGACCGAATTGGTGGTGACTGAACGCTTCGTCAACAGTGAACGGATGGCCTTGTTCGCGAGCGATGCGAATACCATCGCCGCCTTCATCGACACCAAGGATCTCAAGCCAGCAGTCAAAGACGCGCTTGTCCGTACGCGTGGATTCATCGATGCAGTCAACCATGCCGAACACGCGCGCGAAAATGTTCACCAACAGCTCAAGGCCATCGCCGAAGATCAAGAACGCATCCGCCGTAACGTCAACTCGGTTGACCGCAGCAGCGACTACGCCAAACGTCTAATGACCAAACTGAACGAACAGGAAACGACGCTTGATCAGCTCCGCGTCAAAGATGAGCAGTTGCTGGCTGACATCAATGCCAAGCGCAAGGAATTGGCGGATTACGTGAGCAACCTCACGGTGGAATGAAAGGATGAAGGATGAATGCAGAAGGAAGAAGTGTTCGAAACTTCATCCTTCTGCATTTCTTACTTCTTACTTTTCTCAGAACAGTCGGTTTAACCCGTTGAGAGCCGCCACCCGATACGCCTCAGCCATGGTCGGATAATTAAACGTGTTCGAGACGAACCAGCGCACGGTGTTGTTCGGTGCCGGCTGACTCATGATCGCCTGGCCGATGTGGATGATCTCGGTCGCTTGGTAGCCGAAGCAATGAATGCCGAGGATCTCAGTACTCTCACGATGGAAGAGGATCTTGAGCATGCCCACGGTCTGGCCGACGATTTGCGCGCGGGCGAGACTACGGAATAATGAATGGCCGACTTCATATGGCACCTTCGCCTCGGTCAGTTCACGTTCGGTCTTGCCGATCGAACTGATCTCGGGACTGGTGAAAATACCAGTCGGAACAATGCGTCCGAGGTTGCGGTCGCAGGCATGGTCTTGACCAAGCAGATGGAATGCCGCAGCTCGCCCCTGATCATACGAAGCGCTGGCAAGACTTGGGGGTCCGATCACGTCACCAACCGCAAAGATGTTCGGCGTGCTGGTACGGAAGTGGTCATCCACCGGAATGTGCCCACGTGGCGTCGGCACGATCCCAACCGTTTCGAGACCCAAGTCTTCAACGTTGCCAGCGCGGCCGTTGGCCCACAGCAGCACATCGCTGAGTAGGCGTTTGCCGCTCTTCAGGTGCAACACAACGCCGTCGTCCTTGGCCTCGACCCGATCAGCCTCTTCATTGTGACGCACCAGACAGCCCTGGTCACGGAGATGGTAAGCCAGGGCGTCAACGATTTCATCATCAAGAAACGACAGCAAGCGATCGCGGGTATTGACGAGATTCACCTTGATGCCGAGGTTGCGGAACATCGAAGCGTATTCGCAACCAATGACGCCGGCACCATAAATCGTGATCGACTTCGGCGTATCGGTGAGTTTAAGGATCGTGTCACTATCACGAATGCGCGGATGCGAAAAATCGATGCCTTTGGGCCGCGCTGGACGCGATCCGCTGGCAATGACGACGAACTCAGCGGAATAGCGCTCGACCAGACCATTGGCGCTTTTGACCTCGACCGTATGCGCATCGACCAACTGAGCGCGCCCATTTAGCACTCGCACTTGATTGCGATCGTAAAAATCCGAGCGCATGGAAACCTGGCGACGGATAACCCCCTCAGCAGCCTTTAACATTTGCGGGATACCAACACCCACATCGGCCAAGGGCTTGAGGACTGGATTCGAACGCAGACCAGACCACTGGAAGATCGCCTGACGCAACGCCTTGCTGGGGATGGTTCCCCAATGCGTGCAGCCACCGCCGACCTCGCCGTACGCCTCCACCACGCAAACATTTTTGCCGGATTTACAGGCCTGCATGGCGACCCCTTCGCCGCCTGGGCCGGAGCCAATGACGATCAGATCAAAGTCGGGCATTGCTGAACTCCTCGCGCCAGACTAGGCAGGTCCTCACCTTTCGCCACGTCCAGCCTCAGCAAGGCTGTCCAAGATGACCTATAAAGAACTTGGAAACACCTGCATAGTCAACAACCTGCCGCCCATGAGGAACTTCATGCTACTCGCCATGCTGACGTCACTGTGCGGCCTCGCCGCTGCGGCCACTGAACATCCGGCCGCACCCACCGATCCGAAGGGGCCGCTCGACTTCACCCTGACCGACATCGATGGAAAACCGTACCCGCTGTCGCAGCACAAAGGCAAGGTCATCCTGCTGATCAACGTCGCCTCGAAATGCGGCCTCACCCCGCAGTACACCGCTCTGCAAACGCTCTACTCACTCAAGAAGGACAAAGGTCTGATCTTGATCGGCATTCCGGCAAACGAATTCGGCGGCCAGGAACCTGGCAGTGAAACCGATATCAAAACGTTCTGCAGTTCCAAGTACGCGGTCACGTTTCCCTTGATGTCCAAAGCGGTAGTTAAAGGCGATGGCATCACGCCGCTCTACAACTGGCTGACCACCAAGAGTCCGTTCCCCGGACCAATCAAATGGAACTTCAACAAGTTCCTCATCGGCCGCGATGGTGCTGTGAAGGCCCGCTTCGAACCCAAAGTCACGCCAGACGACAAGACGGTGACCGAGGCGATCGACAAGGAACTCGCGGTCGAAGTGCCGAAGACGAAGTAATCCTAGAAAAAGCATTCGAGTTAACAGGAGAGGCAGAGACGCAGAGGCCAGAAGAGTTTAGCCTCAGCAACTACGTCACCCGCAGGGTGATCCGCCCAGATCCCATAACTCCTTCGGATCTCTGCGCTTCCTGTTCTTCGAAACGCGGATTTTAGGGTAATTGTCAGAGCGCTGGTAACGCCGGCGGATCAACGCCCCAACTGAGCGTGGCACCGATGCCCGGCCGCTCATCGAGATCAATGCGATCAAGCTGCGGCATCGCAGGTGCTGCCTGCGTTCGAATCCAACGCAACAATGACGCCGCATCGGGCTGTTCAATTCCGGTCAGCGCATTCAGATCATGATGATCCAGCAGACGGTAAATCGGCGTGAATAACTGCTTCACATCGCCGTAATCCACCGTCCAACCCAACACTTGGTCCAATGGCGCAGCCAGATGCAGACGCAGGCAGTAGCTGTGGCCATGCAGACGTCGCGCCTGGTGGTTTTCTGGCGCTGCGGTCAAACGCAGTGCGCCTTCAAATGTGAATTCCTTCCAAATGCGATGCTGCTTGCCGTCGAAGTGACAACCGGCCGTTGCTGTTTCGTAGACGCTAACCCACGACAACTCGGGCAACTGCGGCTTGAGTCGTTCCCACACCCACGCCGCCAACACCTCGCTGGTCGGATTGGTGAGGCCGGTGATGTCATTGAGGCAGCGATGGTCGAGCTGATGGATGAACGGCTTCCAGCGTTCCTGTAACACATCGTAGTCGATGCCGAGATGATCCCCTGCCGCCAGCTGCTGTTGTGCGTGGAGCACGACTGCAAACCCGTGACCGTGCATGCGTCCGCACTGGTGACCTTGGGGAACATGCGGTAGTTGATGTGCCGCCTCAAAATGGAAACGACGCCAGACGTGAACGCTGCCATCGGCAGCAAGGTCTGCGCCTTGGTCCGGTGTACTCTGCACGCCGATCGTTTCGATGCCCGGCACACTGCGCTGGGCAACACTCTGACGCTCAAGCCGTTTGCGCAGCCAGCGCGCCAGCTCCTCATCAGTCGGCACCGCCAGCATTTCGTTGAGGAAGCGATAATCGAGCTCGGCTACCACCTGATCCAAACAACCACTCAACGTTTCGACCTCGCCACCGCGATGCGCAGCCCAGCCGCTCGGTACATCCGCCGACACCCGCGCGAGAAATCCGTGGCCATGCAGACGCCGGCAGCGATGGCCATCGGGTAAAATCGCAACTGATCGCGCAGCTTCAAAACGACTGGTGGCATTAAAACGCAATCGATCAGGCATGGAGTCTCACCAGTAAAGGATCTGGAATACCAGAGTCAGCAAAACCCTTGGCGCGCAATACGCAGGCTGGGCACGTTCCGCATGGTGGCACAGCACCGTCGTAACAGGTATGCGTCCAAGCGAGCAATTCGAGTGCGCCTTCACGTTGTGCGAGGCGCACACTTTCGGCCTTCGTCATATGCATGAGTGGCGTATGGATCGTCACCTGGGATTCCATGCCGAGGCGCAGTGCTTGCTGCAATGCACTCATCGTGTCTGCCCGACAATCAGGATAACCGCTGTAATCGGTCTGACAGACTCCGGTAACCAGATCCGTCGTACCAAGCTGATACGCCCAGGCAGCTGCCAACGTCATGAACAAGAGATTGCGACCAGGCACAAACGTGTTCGGAAGCTGATTGGCTTCGCGAACACCGTCACTCACCGCTTCGCTGCCAGTAAGCGCGTTTCCGCCCAGCGCCTTCAGACTATCGACCGGTATCGTGCGATGATGACGCACACCAGCCCGATGTGCGACCTCGATGGCGCTGGTCAACTCAATGCGATGGCGCTGCCCATAATCAAACGTGATCGCATCAACCGGATCAAAGCGACGCTGCGCCCACACCAGACACGTGGTCGAGTCCTGACCACCAGAAAGTACGACAAGGGCCGCAGGCATGGCGGGAGGATGGGGGCAATGGAGAAGAAGGAAGAAGGAAGAAGGATGAAGGATGAAGGGACCGTTATGCGGATTCTTCCTTCATCCTTCTGCCTTCTTACTTCCGCTTATTCTTTACGCTGCCCGCGAAGTCCACAGCGTGATTCCATGCCGGCGCAAACACGCCTGCCAGGTAGCGCGTTCGCGCGTGCGCACAGTCTTGAGCAGACAACGTAGCTTTTCTTCTTCGGTCAGCGCGCGCGGGGGATTCATCAGGCGCATGCCAGCTTCGTCCGGCGTGCGATCGCCTTTGGTGGTGTTGCACTTGCCACATGCGGTAACCACATTGGACAAGTTGTCCGGGCCACCACGCGAACGCGGCACGACATGGTCGCGCGTGCCACTGCTGATCCCGATCCGGGCACCGCAGTATTGGCAGGCGAAATCATCACGCGTGAACACCACCGTTTTGCTGGGGACTTCAAAGACACCGCGGCGGCGGCGGGTACGCACCACATAGCGCATGACGACAACGGCGGGCAACGCCAAGGTGAGGAACTGACTGCGCACAACTTCGTCGTAGGCCTCCAACACATCCGCCTTGCCGGTTAGCACGAGGCCGAGAGCATCGATCCAGCGCTCCTCGATGGCGAGGTAACCGTAATTCGCGTTCAAGACGAGGCAGCGGGACATGGCGGGAGTGGCGGCACCGTAGCAGCCTTTGCCCAGATCGGAACCCCATGGTTGTCAGCGGGCGGTGAAACCATAGACGGAGCAGTCCGGAGGCCCGGAAGCCCGGTGTCCCCATATATACATGTCATTCGTGCTGTTCACCCGATGAATAATCGACCTGTGTTCTCGAATGCACTGCGATGTCCGGACTTCCGGACTGCCCCGGTTAGCGTCACCGGGTAGTCTGGAAGACCCAATCCAGCGTCTGCGCCTTGCCGTCGACCTCGATCTTCAGGACAACCCGGTAGATCACCCCGGATTGCAACGGATCCTTGGCGATCAAACCCACGACCTTCTGGAAACTATTGAAGTTCGGACTACCGCCTTGCTGGGGATCGAAGGTGTAGCAATCGACCGCCGCTCCCGGAGTCCCGTCCTTGCCCACCGGGGTCATGGTCCCCTCGACCAGCTTGAGTTTATTGGTTCCAAAGTACGCCGTGATCGGAAATCCAGCCTCACGATCACCATTGATCGGATCGGGAGACTCATTGGCGAAATGGGTCAGAACGCCACGTTGATCGCGTGCCGGACACAGTACTGGCCACACAACCGGCATCGTCGCGATCAGATCACCACGACCATCGATCGCGCCATAGCGCTGATCGTAGCCAACCCCAAAACCACGCGTTTGCGGTCGGATGACATCCTGCCGATGGTAGAACGTCTGAACCATGCGCAGTCCAAGTTGGTCCGCCGGTGTGCCGCTTCCCAGGATGGAGCGCATGCCCGATGCGTGACCCTCGGCGGAATACCCTGGCTTATTGGCATCCTCAGGGTGAGCGAGCTGATTGTTCAGCGCCATATAATGACAGTGCTTCTGTGCAGCTGCGCTGCTCGCTGGATTTTCAGGGCGCGGGGTGAGACCGATTTTCACGCGTTCTTTGTTCACCCCTTGCAGCACCGGCAGGGCGTCAGACACGGTCGTCGTCAACTTGCGGCCCATTACTTCCGCGTTCTCGCCCCACGGTCCCATCTTGAATCCGGTCAGGTCCAGTTTCGCCGTGCACCAACGCTCGTCGGCCGGCGGCAAGGGAAACGCATACATTTGCCCCTGCCAGAGCAGCCCATCGACGTTGGGCGAGTTGAACTGACCATCCCCGTCAACGTCAACCGCCACCAATACCTCGTCACCGATCTGCATGAGCATCGCACCGACGTTGCGCCACCGCCACACGTCATCTGAGCCATGCGTGAATAGCACCGGCACGGTGACCGAGCGCTTTTTCCCATCGACGTCGCGTTCCAACTTGATCGCCAATTGGGCACCAGTCGCAACCTGACGGAAACTGCCCTTGCCATCGCTGTCCACTTCCAAGCGCTTTTTCGCGTCGAGTCGCGTCGCGATGCGTTTACCACACATGGTAAAGCCATCACCAACCGGCTTGTCCCACGCTGGCAGGATCGGTGCCGACAACTCGACTCCCAGCGCGCCAGGCGCTAACTTCGTGACGACTGCAATTTTCTGATCAACTGCAGGTGGTGTCGGTGTTGGAGTTGATGCCGCGTCACCAGCGATGAGAACGGCACCAGCTGACAGGCAGAGCATGCAACGCATGACGGCAGCATAGTGGCCCTCGACGCCGATCTGCGGATAAATACCGGTTGGCTGTAGTGGTGTCTTCCAGTGTCTCATGTTGACGTACCCGCAGAGCGCAAGCCCATGCGCTAGCATTCCGAAACGCCGTTCGTGCGTTATACCCTGCCCATGCCCGTGTCATTGACCTTCCTCGGCGCCGCGCGCTCGGTGACCGGCTCTCGTCATCTGTTCACCGCCCATGGGCGATGCGTCCTGGTCGATTGCGGCCTGCACCAGGAACGCGAATTCCAAGGACGCAACTGGGATCCGTTTCCGATCCCGCCAACGTCCATCGATGCCGTCGTGCTCACCCATGGACATTTGGATCACTGCGGGCTCCTGCCGCGTCTCATCGCCCAAGGATTCAGAGGTCAGGTATTCTGTACCAAGGCGACTGCCGGCATTGCCCAACTGGTGATGGCCGACAGCGCGCAGCTGATGGCCGAAGACGCGCGCACCAAAGAAAAACGCCACGCCCGCGAGGGACGCCGCCGCCGTGATGGCTACCAACCATTGTACACCGCCGAGGATGCCCGTGCCGCCGGCCAACGTATGCGCCCGGTTGCCTGGCGCACGCCAACCGATGTTGCTCCGGGCATCACCGCGACATTTTTCCCAGCTGGTCATATCCTTGGCTCGGCACTGATCCGCCTTGCTGCGGACAACACCAGCGTCCTGTTCAGCGGCGACCTGGGCTCAGGTGATAGTCCACTGGTTGAAGGCCCGGCCACCAACGTTGGTGCTGAACACCTCGTTGTCGAGTCCACCTACGGCGACCGTGATCACGAACCCCGCGATCTTGATACGCGACTCACCGGCGTCCTGGATGCCGCTTGGCAACGCGGCGGCAACGTCGTGGTCCCGTGCTTCGCCATTGAGCGTGCGCAAGAACTGCTCTTTCGTCTGCATTATCTGCACGACCAACGGCGACTAGCGCCTTGGCGCATCTTCCTCGATAGCCCGATGGCAATTGATGTACTGGATGTATTCAGGGCCAATCCCGATGCCTGCCTGCCTGCGATTCGCGATCTCCTGCGCGCTGGCCACGATCCGTTCCTTGCCCCCAATCTGACCTACTGCGGCGATCGCGAACAATCCAAGACGATCAATCAGGTTGAACATCGGGCGCTTATCTTAGCGGGATCCGGCATGTGCACCGGCGGTCGCGTGAAGCACCACCTGGACCGACATCTGGAACGCAGCGATAGCACGGTGCTGTTCGTTGGCTACCAAGCATCAGGCACGCTTGGCCGACAGATCATCGAGACACGCCATCGACCAACCGATGCGCCGCTGACAAAAGTCCGTCTCTTTGGACGCCAGCGCGAGGTCCGTTGCACGATCGAACAGCTCACCGGCTTCAGTGCCCATGCAGGGCGAACGCAGTTATTCGCTTGGATCAAGCAGGTAACACCGTCACCGCATCGCGTGTTTGTTGTCCACGGCAGTCAGCGGGTTGCGCCAGCGTTCGCCACTGAACTTGCCACACGAACGGGATGGTCAGTGGTAGCACCAACGTATGGTGAAGAGATTATGCTCTAAACCCTGAGATTATCCGCGGTGTTCATATCCGCGATAGCTCAGCGGCACCCGGCGCTGGTGACGATCTTCCATCCATGCGCCCGGCTCCTCGACCAGCCAACCGATCGTTGATAGCGGAATTGGGAATGGCCACGCCAGCTGCAAGGTTGGCCATTGGCTGCCTTCGACTGCAATCAGTAATTCATAATCTTCGCCATCGCACATCGCCGCGGTCACCGTATCCGACATCGACTCGACATCTGCATGTACGGGAATCTGGTCAGGCAGCAGCAGACAGCCGCAGCCAGACGCCTCAGCAAGTTTTGGTGCATCTGCTGCGGGGCCGTCGCTGATGTCCATCATGGCGTGCACGAAGTGCTGTTGCGCCAACCACTGACCTTCAGCCAAGCGCGGCTCAGGACGCAAATGTCGACCGCTGGCCAGCGAGCCACCGAAGCTGCCGGTGACCACGAGGAGATCGCCGGTCCGGCCACCAGATCGGCGCACCAATCGGCCGGGAGTGCCTTGTGTGCCAGAAACAGCTTCACCCCAGACGGTAACTGAAACCACCAAACTATCAGCAGCGGTCGTGTCGCCGCCGAGCAACGGACAGTGCAGCCGTTCCAATTCGCTCGCGAGACCGTCCATTACTGCCGCAGCATCCCAATGCGCCGAACACGAGATCGCCACCACGGCCCCAACCGGGCGCGCGCCCATCGCAGCCAGATCAGAAATCGCTGCGGCGGCAGCTTTGCGACCTACCGCACGCGGATCGTCACCACGCCGGAAATGGTGGTTTTCTGCGATCGCATCAACTGATAAACAGGTTTCACCACGCGGTGTCCATATGCAACAGTCGTCACCGATCCCAGTCATCCCGTCCGGGGCGCGGGCACGCTCGCGCAGGGCGCGGATGAGTTTGTTCTCGTCGAGCGTCACGTCAGCGCGCGGTCAATTCGCGGCGGCGAACCTGGATCGCGGCGCGCAACTCGGCCGCACGACGTTCAACCTCAGCGATACGCGCGGGCCGCGCCGGATACACTGGATGATTCAGTTCGTTGGCGGCGGTCATCACTGCGCGCAACTCGTCGAGCAAGGATTCAAGGACAGAATCAGCATCAGCGATGGCCGTCATTTGATTTTCAGGAATGGCTGTGGCTCGGTCGGCAGCAAGGTCAGGATCTCGACTCCGTGATCTGTCACCAGGATGGTGTGCTCGTGTTGTGCACTTCGCCGCAGATCGGCCGTAACCGCCGTCCAGCCATCGTCCCAGCTGCGGTGCTTCCATGAACCCTGATTAATCATCGGCTCGATCGTGAAGGTCATGCCGGGCTTGATCTCAAAGGTTGCGCCGGCGTCGTAATAGTGCGGCACCTGCGGATCCATGTGGAACTGCTCGCCAATGCCGTGACCAACAAACGCGCGCACCACGCCGTAACCGTTTGCCTCGGCGTGTTGACTGATCGCGCGGCCAACATCGCGGATTTGACCACCGGCTTTCACCGCGCCGATGCCTTTCATCAAACAGGCATGGGTGATGTCGATCAGGCGACGACTCTCGAAATCGATCGTCCCAACCGCGACGGTTTCGGAACAGTCGCCGTGCATGCCGTCCAGGAAAATGGTCACATCGAGATTGACGATGTCACCGTCTTCCAGTTTGCGATCGTCGGGAATACCGTGGCAGATAACTTCATTCACCGAGGTGCACAGTGACTTCGGGAAGCCACAGTATCCAAGCGTCGACGGGAATCCGCCGAGGTCGATGTAGGCTTGATGCGTCACGGCATCGAGATGATCGGTCGTGACACCGGGCGCGACCGCCCGCTTGGTGATCTCCAACACCTGGCGCGCTGCGGCACATGCACGCCGCATACGCGCGATCTGGTCTGGACCTTTGATGACGTCTTTGATTCGGGAGCCTGGTCGACCATCGGGACGCAGGGCGTAGTCCGGACGTAAAATGTGCGCCGGCACCTCGCGACGTGGCGACTTGCCGCCCGGCCTAATCGGACGCATGGGTGGAGTCACGCCCTTGGCCTCGGCCGCCGCAAGCTGGTCCATGAGGTCACGCGGTTGGTGGCACTTCTTGTACTTTTTGCCGCTGTTGCACCAGCAGATGTCATTGGGTCCGAGTTTCACCTGATGCGCCTTGGACGGACACCGTAGCCACTCGCACGGCGACGCCAACCGACTTGCGCCACGGCAGAAGGGCAAAGGATGCAGGAGGAAGGATGAATGAAGAAAACGGCGTTTTCAGACAGTTTTCATCATTCTTTCTTCTTACTTCTCACTTTCCTTCCCCCGGAGCCCCCATGCGCATGCCCATCACCTCGACCGACGCTCCCGCCGCCATCGGCCCGTACAGCCAGGCTGTCAAAGCCGGTGGCATGCTCTGGTGCTCTGGCTCGCTTGGCCTGGACCCATCCAAGGGCGTGTTCGTTTCCGAGGACACTGCCGCCCAGGCGGAACAGTGCCTCCGCAACCTCGATGCGATTTGTCGCGAAGCTGGCACCGGCCTCTCGAAAGCGGTTAAGTGCACTATTTTCCTGACCAACCTGGCCGACTTTCAGGCCGTGAACGCGGTGTACGCCAAATGGTTCGAGGCCCCCTTCCCCGCCCGCGCCACCGTGCAGGTCTCAGCGTTGCCGAAGGGCGGCAAGGTCGAGATCGACGCCGTCGTCGAATTGTGATGGACTTTTTTTTGCCGCAGAGGCGCAGAGGGCCGCAGAGGGCCGCAGAGGAATGCATGGGGGCAACATCCATCGAAGCTCGGTGTATGTGGCCGTCTCACTCCTTTCAGATTCGTCTCTGCGGCCCTCCGCGGCACTCTGCGCCTCTGCGGCTTTCACCGGAATTTTTTTATGCCCAGCCGTGACGCGACTGCCGATGTGCATGGTGCCGGATCCGTCGATCCCGCAGATCATCCGCCAATCGCACTGCCCGATGATGCATGGGCTGATTTTTCCGCGCGATGCATTGCACTGGGCATTCCCAATCCAACCGCCAAGCGCGCCACACTCGAGGCGCTCTACGGCCATCTCGTCGGCGTGAACGCGTGGCTCAATCTCACCACCGTCATCGAACCCGCAGCGTGGTTGAAGCTGCACGTGCTCGACAGCCTGATTGCGCTGACCGAACCACGACTCAAGCATCTCGCTGATGGCGCGCCGTGCGTCGATCTCGGATCTGGCGGTGGCTATCCGGGTTTGCCGCTCGCGCTGTTTGTACCGACGAGCGTGCCGTGGGTGCTTGCCGACGCGCGCCAGAAAAAGGCGCTGTTCCTTGCCGCTGCTGGTCGCCTCGTTGGTCCAAACGTCAGCGGTCGTCACCTGCGTGGCGGCGACGTCGCCCACGCTGCGCCCGAATTGCATCGTCGCTGCCAGTTGGTGGTCAATCGAGCGATGGGTCCAGCTGCAGAAATCCTCGCAGAATCCGCACCTTTACTGCGTCCGCATGGCCATCTCGTCATTTGGAAAGGCCTCGCCTTCGCAGGCAAAGAACGCGACGAAGCCGCGGCAAAAGCGCCTAAACTTGGCTTCCGCGTGGTAGGTATTCGTCGTCTCCAGTTGCTTGAGGGCGATCCCGAGCGCCTCCTAGTTACCTACGAGCGACTCGCCGCCGCGTCATAAATAGCATCCCAACAACGCCTAAGGCGTCGGGAGCTCATTCTGTATCCAAACCTCCACAGCTAGTCGTTGCGTTCAGTCAGCACTACTATATGTAGTGGCCTCTCGGCTCCGCCGCCATTCTTCTCACCCTATCTTCCACACCTTCCAACCGCCAAAACACCCTGTTTTGCCCGCTTAGGACCAGCTCCGATGACTCTCGCCCAGCTCCAGGACTACACCTTCAACACCAAATACGCGCGCTACAATGCCACGCTTGGCCGTCGCGAAACCTTCGCTGAAGCCGCCGATCGCGTCTTCGCGATGCACGAAGAAAAATACGCGCGCTTTGGTGTGCAGGCTGACATCGAGTACGCCAAGCAGGCGGTGAAGGATCGTCTCGTCCTCGGCAGCCAACGTGCCCTGCAGTTCGGCGGCAAGCCGGTGATCGACAAGAACGCGCGCCTCTACAACTGCACGGTCAGCTACTGCGACCGCCCGCGCTTCTTCCAAGAATCGCTGTGGCTACTGCTCTGCGGCTGCGGCGTCGGCTTTTCGGTCCAGCGTCACCACGTCGCCAAGTTGCCCAACATTGCCAAGCCGACCAAGAAAGCGGTAACGTTCAGCGTCCCTGATTCGATCGAGGGCTGGTCAGATGCGCTCGGCGTCCTGGTCAGCAGTTACTTTCAGACCGAACAGTCCTTCCCCGAATACGCCGGCCGCACAGTCGAGTTCGACTTTAGCCAAGTTCGCGCGCAGGGCAGTCCACTCTCCAGTGGCATCGGTAAGGCACCCGGCCCCGCGCCGCTGCGCCGTTCGCTTGAACAGATTCGCCGCGTCCTTGATGAGCGTCTCGTCGAAGCCGGCGACGGCTGCAAGATGCGCCCGATCGACGCCTATGACATGGTCATGCACGCGTCTGACGCCGTGCTTGCTGGCGGCGTTCGCCGCAGTGCGACGATCTGCATTTTCTCGCTCGATGACAACGAGATGATCACCGCCAAGACTGGCGACTGGTTCATCAAGAACCCGCAGCGCGGCCGCTCGAACAACTCCGCGTTGCTCCTGCGCGACCAGGTTCCCTACGAGCAGTTCAACGCGCTCATGCAGTCGGTGAAGGAATTCGGCGAGCCCGGTTTCGTTTGGGCCGATTCCACCGAGATCATGTACAACCCCTGCGTCGAGATCGGCATGTACCCGGTCGATGTAGAAACCGGCCAGACCGGCTGGCACTTCTGCAATCTCTGCGAAATCAACATGAAGGCCTGCGTTGACAACGCGACCTTCGAACGCGCCTGCCGCGCCGCCGCGATCCTTGGCACCCTCCAGGCCGGCTACGACAAGTTCGATTACCTCGGCGCCACCACCGAACGCATCGTCAAGCGCGAGGCTCTCCTCGGCTGCTCGATGACCGGCATGATGGACAACCCGAAGATCGCGTTCGACCCTGCTTTGCAGCGCAAAATGGCGCAACTCATTCTCGACGTGAACGCCGAACTCGCGCCCAAGCTCGACATCCAGGTCTGCGCCCGCGCCACCTGCGTGAAGCCAGCCGGCACGACATCGTGCATCCTCGGCACCGCCTCAGGCATCCACCCGCACCACGCCAAGCGCTATTTCCGCCGCGTGCAGGCCAACGTCACCGAAGCGCCTTTGCAGTACTTCGAAGCGCACAACGCGCGCGCAGTCGAGAAGAGCGTGTGGAATCCGAACGGCACCGACAAGGTGATCACGTTCTGCGTCCAGGTTCCGCCCGATGCGCTGATCAAGAACGAAGTCTCAGCGGTCAAGCTGCTCGAAGCCGTCAAGCTCACCCAAGAAAACTGGGTCGGTGCCGGCCGTCGCGCCGAACGCTGCACCGCGCCGTGGCTGCGCCACAACGTCTCCAACACGATCACCGTGCGTGAGACCGAGTGGGAAGAAGTCGCCCGCTACATCTACGACAACCGCGACGCCTTCGCCGGCGTCTCGCTGCTCCCAGAAGGTGGCGATCTCGAATATCCGCAGGCTCCGTTCACGGCCGTCCTGACCTACGACGAGATCGTCGCCGAGTACGGCGTCGGTTCGCTGTTCGCATCTGGCCTCATCGTCGACGGCCTCCACGCCTTCGACAACGATCTGTGGGCTGCCTGCGACTGCACCCTCGGCCGCGGCCAGAAGTTGGACATCCCCCAGCTTGCTGATGGCGCCGATGAAAAAGCATTCACCTCGTTCCAGGTTCAGGTCCGCCAGACCCTGGCCAAGAAGGACTGGGTCCGCCGCGCGCAGAAGTTTGCCAAGAATTACTTCAACAACGACATCCGCCGCATGACCTACTGCCTCAAGCGGGTTAACAACTGCAAGCTGTGGGAAGACCTCACGCGCGAATACCTGCCAGTTGATTACACGCTGATGTATGAAGACTCGGATAACACGAAGCTAGTTGACGCCGTGGCGTGCGCGGGCGGGAAGTGCGACGTGCAGTGAGGCATTGCTGATTGCCGCCTCAATGACGATGGGCCGAGTATCCGAAAGGTACTCGGCCTTTCCCTTTCAGCGAATTATTCACTCATTGCGTCCGCAGTTCGAAGGCCCCACCTGGGAAGCACAGGCTTCAGCCTGCTGGGGCAATGAACTCCCTTACCTACACGCCGCACCAACATAATTTCCTCTTATGCCATTCGGCGAACATTCCCGTGGCTGTCTTCCCCACGTCGATCAACCGCAACTCTGCCAGTCGATCACCTTCCGTCTCGCCGATGCGGTCCCCGCGAAAATCGTCGCGACGGAAATGAACTTGGACATGCGCTTCAATGCTGCACGCCGCGCAACGGAGTTCATTCCTGTAGGTGAACCCTGGCCTCTATTCGAGTACCACGTCGGCCGTAGCGCGCATGAGCACAGCCAGCTTCCCGATCAGGGCTCACCAGCCCCAGAGCGTGCGTATATCAATGCCGAAGACGGTCACGAATCGTTCCAGCGACCACCCGTTCCAGCGCACGAGCGCCACGCAGCACAGGCGTAGGTGGGGCGAACGTTCGCTGGTTGCCCAAGCCACCCCAGGTGACCATACTCCGCACCCATGGGTACCTCCTTCCATCCCGTATGTGTGACGATCGGCGCCTCCGACAGCTCGGGTGGCACCGGCATTCAGGCTGACCTCAAGACCTTCATGGCGCTGAATTGCTACGGAGCATCGGCCCTCACCGCCGTCCAGGCGCAAACCTTCGTCGCGATCAAAGCCCAGCATCCTTTGCCCGAGGCGCATGTTCGCGAGCAGCTGGACGCGATCACCGAGGCGCTGCCGATTCGCGCGATCAAGGTCGGTTATCTGCCCTCTGCGGGTGTAGCACGTGTCGTTGGCCGTTGGCTGCGCGATCAGCCGAAAATTCCCGTCGTCATCGACCCGATCATCGCCACCAATAAAGGCGTGGCGCTGACCCAACCGGAAGTGATCCGCGCCATTTGCGAAGAACTTCTGCCTCGTGGCACGCTGGGAACTCCCAATCGCTTTGAAGCTGCGACGTTGGCCGGCATGGATGAATGCCTGGATGTCGGTGACATGCAGAAGGCCGCCACCATCATCCTGAAGCGTTACGGCTGTCCCATTCTGGTCACCGGTGGCGGATTTGAAGACTGCCACGTCGATCTGTTGGTTGCACTTGATGGCGTCAGCCATTTTGAATCACCAACCATTCGCCGTGGCAAGATCGCCGGCACTGGCTGCGCTCATAGTGCAGCCATCACGGCTGTGCTCGCGAAGGGCGACAGTCTCCGCGAAGCTATTCTCGATGCGAAGGGCTTCGTCACCGGTGCCATTGCCGCTGCGCCTGAATTACCCAATGGGCTCGGCGTACTCTGGCACGGCATCACCGTGCGCGATCAGGTCATGGCCAACATGTCAGACGGCACTTGTACTGATCGCTCGCCGTAATTACCCAGGCCGGGGCCCCATCGCCTGCGATGGGGCTGGCGCCGAGATGCGGTGGCGGCATACAATCGGCGCAGCCGATGCCGCCACGGTTTCGACGGCTCGCCGGAGAAATCGAGCATCGACAAAGCCAGTGGGGGCGAGCAGGTGCCGCGACAGCGGCAGCAGACCAACGGTCTGCGTGCCCGCGCAGCGCAAGCGTAGCCCCACAGGCCGCAGGCCGAGGAGCAAGCGCAGCAGGCGCGCCGAAGGCCGTAGGGGTGAAACCCCTGAGCAGTTGTCACTCGCCGAGGTGACGTTCGAATTCCTGATGCGTCACTTCGACTGCATCGGGCGGCACGCGCAGCTGCAAACGATCATCGCTGATCTCCGACACTGATTCCAGCGACTTGATACGGAAGCTGTACGAGTCTTTGTCTCCGGCAACAACCAGATCAGCCCGCTCGGGGCGTAGCAGAGCTGCGAACGTGGTCCAGCGCTTGTAATCGATACGCCGCTGTTCAGTACCATCCGGACCAAGCAGTCGTTTTACGGTTGGCATTCCATATTCTGGATCGCGGACAACCTCCGCAGCCCAGCCGGTCGCAGCATCGCGAAATTGCCACACGCCGTTCTCACCCTGCGTGATCACCGCACCAACAGGCAACGGGCCTTCACGCACTTCCGACACCAACGAAACCAGGTCGCGCAAGAGAATCGGATCGGTGGCTCCGCCAATCCGACCGTGGGTGATCCGCTTGGTCCGCAGCGCCAACGCCGTGTACTTGCCATCTGCAGCAACCAGCGCAGTCAAAAAATCAAATCCATTCTTACTGCCAAGCAAGCGAACCCGGCCATCGTTGGAAACCCACAGCCACAGCGTGACTACCTCGCCGTCGCCATCTTTGGGAATCACCGTAACCAACAGCTTGGCAATCATGCAAGGTGCCGCGCCAATCTGTGTTCGTAGTTCATCCGGTGTTATGGCTGCCGGTGGCCGCACGGGTCGCGTACAACTGGCCAGCAACAATGCCAAACCGACGATTATACAGCTGCCGACGCGCATAATTTAACGTCCCGCCCGTGGACTGCTGGACTTCGACGCTACGACAACCTCGGCCACGAGATCCACGCCGCTGATCCCGGTCACCAGCACCGTCGCCCAGTCACCGACCGCGAGCCGATCGTCCTCGACCAACGTCACGTTATCAACGTTGTGGGCTTGGCCGTGATGGCGACAGGCAAACACACCAAAGTCACGCTGCTCGTCAACCAAAACGCGCAGGGTCTTACCAACCCACCGCGCCAAACGTTCGCGATGCAAACGGGTCTGTTGCTCGGAGAAGCGCCGCTGTCGTGCCGCGATAGTCCGCGCCGGGATTTTGTTCGGCATTTTCGCTGCCGTGGTTCCATCCTCATCACTGTATGGGAAGCAGCCCACCTGATCAAACGGCCACTCGCGAGCGAACGTCATCAATTGATCGAAATCCTCGGCGCGCTCGCCGGGGAATCCGACGATGAACGTCGTGCGGATACTGATATCCGGCATCGCACGCTTAATCGCATCAAGCCGCTCGGTGATGTGCGCCAACTTAGTCCGCCGACCCATCTGCGCGAGCGTACGGTCACTGGCATGTTGGATCGGCATATCGACATAGCGGCAGACATTGGGCGCCGCCGCCATGGCCGAGATCAGTTCATCGCTGAAATCATTGGGATAACAGTAGTGCAATCGGATCCAGCACGCCGGCGCAGCCGCTGCAATTGCGGTGACCAACTGCGGCAGACGATACGCACCGTAGCGATCCTTGCCGTAATAATCGAGATGCTGACTGATCAGCACGATTTCTTTTACCCCACGCTTGGCATAGGCAGCAGCCTGCGCAACCAGATCCTCTTCAGGCCGACTGACATGCTTGCCACGAAATAATGGAATCGCGCAAAAGTTGCAGGTGTTGTCGCAACCCTCAGCGATCTTGAGGTAAGCGAAGTGTGGCGGCGTCAACTGACTGCGTTGATCATGACGCGCGCGATGGCGCGGTAGATTCGGAAAATGGCTGCGCACCACCGCAGCGAAGCGATCGTAATCTTTGAACGTCACCCACTGATCAACTTCCGGCATGTCAGCCTGCAGCTCGGTCAGATAGCGTTCGGTCAGACAACCGGCGACGAACAACTTGGCTCCTGGCTTGCGATCCTTCGCCGCGCGCAGGATGTGCTCGATCGACTCCTGCTTAGCCCCCTCGATAAAGCCACAGGTGTTGACCAGGACCAAATCGGCGGAACCCAGTTCCTTAGTCAGGCCGATTCCGGCAGTCTTGAGCGTCGTAACCAAATCCTCGGAATCGCTCAAATTCTTCGAGCAACCCAGGGAAATAAGCGCAGCAGTCGGGGCGGGCATCGCCACAGTGTCGGGCTCCTGGGCGCCGGTCCAGACGTAAGAACCGGACAGGGGAACTGGAGTAATACCTCGACCTCACTTCCGCTCCTGACCGGGGATAGGATACTAGCAGCATGGATACCCTGGACGATCGCAGCCTGTTGTCGTCCTGGTTCACGAGGCGTGACGAGGCCGCATTCCACACCCTCTGCGGGCGCTACGCCGGACTGGTTGCGGCAACCTGCCGTCGGCTCGAAGCCACTGATGTCGATGAGGCATCGCAAGCGGTGTTCATCGTCCTCGCGCAGCGCCTGGATGCGGCTCGGGCGCACGACCGTCTCGCCGGATGGCTGGTGCTCACCGCCCGTCATGTGGTCAGTCGTCAACGTCGCACGGTGGCCCGGCGATATCGTCATGAACAGGAAGCAGCCATGGACCACCAGCGCAACCAGATAGAAGCAGGAGCTTCGACCTGGGACGACGTCCGACCCCTGCTCGACGAGGCGCTGGCGAACCTCAGCCCTGGACGCCGTGAGGCCGTCGTGCGTTTCTATCTCGCGGGCACACCACAAGCCAAGGTAGCCGAAGAACTGGGCTGCTCAGTGGATGCCGTCAAGACGCGCGTGCATGAAGGTCTCGACAGCCTGCGGAAATTCTTCCTCCGACGTGGGGTTACGCTGAGTGCGGCTGCCATCGTCAGTGGATTGGCCAGTGAGGTTGCTGCCGCTGCGCCGACCCTCGCCGTCACCTGCGCACAAGCAGGCCTTGCTCCTGCCTCTGCCCCCACTGCCGCTGCTATCGCGCACGACATCACCTCGGCAGCAACGATCAACGTGGCGGTCATCGCCGCAGCCCTGATCGCAGTCGCCGGGACGTGCCTTACGGCGGTCCTGGTTGTGGAAAAACCGCATGGAGCTGAAACCCCCGCCGTGGCTCCTGCAATCACTCCAGGCCTGCCGGCAGAAAAATTAGTCGCAGCCAAGAACGCGCCGAATTTCACAGACATCGTGACCGCCGAGGAACGGGCGAATCTCCTGAATCTTCCGCCGCTGACGGTGTATACCGCGACCAACGCACCGTCGGTTCCGCAACTCGCTGAGCTGGAACAGCGCGACACGATTTCCCAGTACGGCATCACCTGGACCTTCGATCGTCCTGTGCCGGTGGGCCGCTTCATCACCGGTGACTGGTACGTCGTCGGCCCAGTCACCATCGTGACGATCAATCCGAAGCCACTCTTCGGCAATGAAATCAGCGAAGGATTCATTGATCGCGACACGGTCCTCGAGTCGCAATATCCCGGCAAGCAGGCCCGTCACGGCTCGATGCTGAACCCGCGCGTGATGCAAGACCCGGCAACTGGAATTACCCGTTGTGGATTCGACAGCCGCATCGCCAGCAACCGCTACGCACCGGAATTGTTCACGCCGCTGCCGATCGCGATGCAGCCAGGCGATGCGCTGTTGTCGTCAATCAGCCGGTCCAACCACGACATCACCTCGTTCGGCGGCCAATCCGTCGATGCCATCCGTACTGTCGCAGCGCTGACCTGCGTTGCGCAGGCCCAACCAGCCGATGCGTTTCGCCCGTCGTATGCCGATGCGGCGCGCAGCCGGATGTATCGTAGTCGTGACCTGCGCCGCGAGCTCCTGCTCCACCTGCCACGGATGCCCGGCATGCCCGATCATCTGAATCGCAACGCCCGCATTTTTCAACGTCCCTGGGTAGACTTGGCTGACTTCGGCTTCGCGGCACCGCTCGAGAACATGGAGCATGAAAGCCAAATGCTCACCAACCACGTCGGTGAAGCCACGTTGCTCCTGCAAATGGACTATGCCCCAGCCGAGAAAGAGCGCCTGTTGGTCAATGCCATCCAAGTCGGCATTGATTTCTGGGGACTCGCCCGCGCCGGTCGCAGCTGGGAAGCGTACAAGGCCAGTAACCAAGGTCGCAAATGGCCGATCGTATTCGCCGGCCTGCTGCTTGGCGATGCCGACATGCAATCACCGCAACGAGCGATTCCCATGCTCCGATTCCAGGAAGATGATCAGACCGCGCTGTGTCCGTACACCTATCGTGGGCAGACCTATGTCAGCAACTGGACTGGCGCCAAGGCGTTCTTCACCGGTTCATCCCTGGAGCGCGATGGTGGTGAACGCGGCAACTGGGAATATGGTGCTGGACCACTTGACCTCATACATCCCAGTGCGTGGCCGCAACCCAACCACGCCTCCCTGCCGAGCGACTCGTACCGCGTGTTGCGAACGAGCCCAACCTGGGTTGCGCAGGCGCTCGCCGCCCGCCTGATGCACGCGGAGTCGATCTGGAGCCACGACGCCTACTTCGCCTACGTCGACCGCTGGATGACCGAGGACGACACGCTGCACGTGCAAACCCTGAAATCGTGTGGACGCGACGATCGTACCGCCAAGCGCTTCGGCGAGCCATCGCGCCAGGGCCATGTCGATGGCAAACCATGGGTAGCCGCCATGTGGCAGCGCTATCGCAACGCCATACCGCATGGTCCCCATCAGGAACCGACCCCATCAGCCGAAACAACGTGGACATCACTGCCCACACGTGGAGACACACCATGAATCGACACCACTTCACTCCAGCCATGCTGCTGCCCCTGCTCATCGGACTGTGGGCGGGAAGTGGCGCACCCACTGCCATGGCGGGTGAAAGCTCGACCGTGACCCCGGTCAAGCACGTGAACTTTCTCAAATTGCCCAAGACGGTGTTGCCACCGCTGACGATCTACACCAAGGACAACGTTCCGCCGACTCCGACGCTTGCGTCGCTCGAGAAACGGCGCTCGATCACCCAGTTCGGCATCACCTGGACCTTTGATGCCGAGGTTCCAGTTGCGCAATTCGTCACCGGCGACTGGTATGTCGTCGGCCCAGTGACGGTGGTGATGATCGATCCCAAGCCGGAATTTGGTGACGGAGTGAGCGAGCCGGAGTTCAACAAGGATTCGATCCAAGAGACGAAGTACGCCGGCAAACGGGCACGGCACGGATCGATGCTCAACTCGCCACGCATCACCTCGCATCTCAGCGCCTTCAAGTCCGGATTCGACAGCCGCCAGCATGTCGGCCGCTACAATCCAGCCTTGTTCGCTCAGCTGCCGATCGCGATTAAACCGGGCGACGCACTGATCTCGACAATCAGCCGCCGAAACGACGAGATCACCCAGTTCGGCGGCCAGCACA
This sequence comes from uncultured candidatus Brocadiaceae bacterium, assembly GCA_964652775.1. GTDB lineage: Bacteria > Planctomycetota > UBA11346 > UBA11346 > UBA11346 > UBA11346. The sequence continues at coordinate 124,806 of CAZZAM010000005.1, forward strand.
TCGATCCCATCCGGGCCTGCGCCGTCCTTTCCTGCCTCGCTGAACCGCAACCGGCCGACGCCTTCCGCCCATCATACTGCGATTCGGCCAACAGTCGCATCTACCTGACACGCAATCTCCGCCGTGATGTCCTGCTGCGTCTACCGCGGATTGCCGGCACACCGGACAGTCTGGGCGAACAGGCGGCACGGTACCAGCGCCCCTGGCAAGACATCTGTGACTTCAGCATGTCGAATCCACTCGAGAACATGCCCCATTACGGCCAAACCATCAACGAGATCCTCGGCGAAGCCACCTTGCTGCTGCAGATGGATTACCGTCCGGAAGAGAAAGAACGGCTCATCGTCAACATGGTGCAGGTCGGCCTCGATTTCTGGGGCCAAATGCGCAACGGCTATTCGTGGATCGCCAACGGCGGGATCAATCAGGGTCGCAAGTGGCCAATCATCTTCGCCGGTATCATGCTACAGGACGACACACTCATCGCGTGCAAGCAAGCCTATCCGAAATGCCGCTTCGAAGAAGATGACCAGACCGCCTTCTGTCCGTTCACCTACAAGGGAAAGGTCTACGAACAGAGTTGGACCGGTGCCAAGGTCTTCTACGTAGGGCATGGCCCGGCAGAGACGACAGCGGACGAAGGCAAGGTCGGTGAGTGGGACCGGGGCTGGGGACCGCTCGAATTATTTCACCCAAAGGATTGGCCATTGCCCGGAAAACCCGTTTTGGGCAGCGACGGCTACCGCATGGCCAATTCCAGTCCCGCCTGGGTTGGACTGGCGCTCGCCATCCGCCTCATGCACATGGAGAAGGCCTGGGGCAACGACGCTTTTTTCGCCTACGTCGACCGCTGGATGACCGAGGACGACACGATCCAGGTTCAGGCCCTCAAGGAACACGGCCGCATCGACCGGACCAAGGCCAAATTCGGCGAATACGGACGTCAGGGTTACATCAACTACAAGGTCGACCTGGTGCAGACCATGTGGAAGACCTACCGCAATAACCTGCCGCCAGGACCAAACGGCGAGAAAACCCCGCCAGCCGAAACAACCTGGAAATAGTCGATGAACCGAAACAACCTGCCGTCGAGTGCCATCATCAAACGCTTAGCCTCGACACGTCATGGCCCAACGCGCCAATGTTCACCACCGGCACGCTGACAATCGGGAGGCTGCGCACCTCGCGGTAAGCAGCGTCAACGTGGCGCCGGCACGCAGGAAAGACAACTGTAACAGCATCTCGCTGGCATGGGCTGATTCCACCGGCACGCCACGATGGCTAATACATTGCCTCTCTACCTCTTGTTGCCGTCTACCTTGTATTTGGTTTCTCGGCAATCTTCAGATAGGCGAAGTGTGGCGGCGTCAACTGACTGCGTTGATCATGACGCGCGCGATGGCGCGGTAGATTCGGAAAATGGCTGCGCACCACCGCAGCGAAGCGATCGTAATCTTTGAACGTCACCCACTGATCAACTTCCGGCATGTCAGCCTGCAGCTCGGTCAGATAGCGTTCGGTCAGACAACCGGCGACGAACAACTTGGCTCCTGGCTTGCGATCCTTCGCCGCGCGCAGGATGTGCTCGATCGACTCCTGCTTAGCCCCCTCGATAAAGCCACAGGTGTTGACCAGGACCAAATCGGCGGAACCCAGTTCCTTAGTCAGGCCGATTCCGGCAGTCTTGAGCGTCGTAACCAAATCCTCGGAATCGCTCAAATTCTTCGAGCATCCCAAGGATATCAGCGCTGCGGTCGGGGCGGGCATCGCCGCAGTGTCCGAGTCCTGCGCGCTGGTCCAGATGGAAGCGGCCAGCCTTGCTCGACGTGGGCAAAGGCCCGCTGAAGCCCCACTCCCAATGGCATTGCGTTAAGGCCGGGATGTCGCTTGTGCCATGCCTCGCCGCCGAGGTTTTCTCACGTTTCATCCCGAGGAATTCTTCAAGGCAACCACGGGGACACGGGGGACCAAGACAGGGGCACAGGGAAAAGGCAGAAAAGCACATCCTGCATGTCCCCCGTGTCCCCAGTGAATCCCCGTGCCCCCGTGGTTGCCTTGCGTTTCTCCATCGGTGACTCTTAACGCAACACCATTGGCCCCACTCCGGGCCCACCTTGCCAGCACGCAATTCTGATGAATCATGCCGCCCGCCCAGGAGGCATGGACGTGGACAGCAAGCCGGCAACCAATCTCGCGCTGCGGATAGCTAACGCCGATGACGCCCTGATCCTCAACGACATGATTACCGCGTTCGCAGCCTACGAACGCCTGCCCACCTCAAGCACCGTCGCCAGTCTCCAGGCAGAAATGTCGCGCCCTGATCGGGTTTTCGAAGCGGTCCTCGCGTTCATCGACGACAAGCCGGTTGGCTTCGCCCTCTTCTTCAATACCTACTCAACCTTCGCTGCGAAGCGCGGCCTGTACCTTGAAGACATCTACGTCCGCGAGAGCGCGCGTAACATGGGCGTCGCTACAGCGCTCTTGAAACACATCGCAAAATTTGCGGTCCAACGCAACGTTGGTCGCGTCGAGTTCACCGTGTTGCTGTGGAACACCGTGGCGATTGAATTCTTCGAAACGATGGGCGCCCTGCCCAACAGCGCCTGGACCACCTATCGCCTCTCCGGCGAGTGGCTCCAGAAACTGGCGGCGGATTAAATGACATACGGATGGTTGGCCGAGCGGTCTAAGGCATCTGTTTACTAAACAGACGAGCCGGAAACGGCTCCGGGGGTTCGAATCCCTCACCATCCGCCAAAATGAAAAGGGCCCAGTTGCTGGGCCTTTTTCATTTTAGCGAATGGCGAGGGAGGCAGTGAACCCCCGCAGACCGGGGACGGTCAACGGTCGCAGAGGCCGCAAGCCGCGCATGCGGCTTGCTCAGTCGGCGATGCCGACTGACCTCTGCGAGGTTCGAATCCCTCACCATCCGCGACCCATCACTAGGATATTCTCGAATTGAACTAGCTCATGGTCCTACACCACCCATCCAGTAGGTTATCGCCATGGAATCTACAGCTCCCCTGCGCTTGCTCGACGCCGCTCCCATTGTGCCGGGCGCTAACGTCTCCCGTCCCATCCACGAAGCGAACGGCTGCAAGGTCGTGCTCTTCGCCATGGATGCCGGACAGGCGATCAGCGCGCACACCGTCCGCTTCCCGGCCCTGGTCCAAGTTCTTGATGGCTCACTCCAGGTCACCATTGGCGAGACCACACATACGGTCGCGGCCGGAGCAATCATCCTGCTGCCCGATGGCCAGCCACACGGAGTTCGCGCCGAGCGACCCTCGCGCTGGCTGCTCACCATGATGCGGCCCGGATAATGCACAGGCGTTAACCGCCTCACCCACGTCGACACCACCCTCATAAAACGACAAACCCCCGCGTGTGCTGCAACTGCTGCACGAACTGCAACGAGTCAGACGAGGCCTTTTGATGTGACTGGCCCACTCCGCGATGCGCGCGCGACACGCCTACGGGATGCCTTGATGAGAATGTCGCCAGGGATGCCGAGCTTACCATGCAGGGTGCGAATCATACTGATGCTGAGTGGACGACGACCTGACAATACTTCAGACACACGACCGATCGAAGCACCAAGCAACGATGATCACGACACGGGTAATCAATTCCTCCCAAATTGGGAGCAAGAGCCACTTCAACCGTTGACCTGCGGTGACCGGACAGGAAGTGCTGCAACTACTGCACCGGGCCTGAATGGATCGACGCCAATTTCATTCATTGAATTCCATGAATGACAGACAAACTCAAAACGTGGACGAAATGTAAATTTATCCTCACGACTGAAAGAATGTAAATATGATACAGGCCCCGGACCCTGTTTGGAAACGGCTTGGACTGTCTGAGCCGCCTGACGAGCACGCAGGTGAGGGCATTGGCGTACTGGTGATTGACCCGATTGGATATCACCCCGCGCTTCTGCACCTACAAGGCCGCCTCAGGCATGTGATTATTGACAAGAACATGCAACTGACCGTAGAAGATCCGTTCATTCACCGTGAACGCCAAGTCTCCCTATGGGAACATGGCCTAAAATCCCTTTTGTGCATGGCGCACGCCCCTTTTGCGTACGACAGCGTTGAATACACGAGCCTGTTGCCGCGTGCGGATTATACATGTTTATCATATCAATACGGATCCAGGGATTCCCTGCGCAAGGGCATTGACTGGGTGCTTGAGCGGAAGAATGAATTCAATATCAAATTGGTTCTTTGTGGTTCTTTGTGGAGGAGTTTACATTCCTTATGGTGGGGGATTAGTACATCCCACCGGAAGAAAGCCCGTTGTCCAAGCGCTTGAGCCATTTTTGCAACAAAACATACCAATTATTGCGGCCAACGGCAATAGCACGACGCTCAATGAGCTACCCCCCGCAGCGTACATGTCGGTCGGAGGGTATCTGGACAGAGGCAAAGCAGATCCGGTGCATCATTCTGCGCATCCGGATGAACCGTGGGGGTTGAATGGGGACGGCCATCTCAGGCCTGATATTTTGGCTCCACGGCTGCATCTCCAGATCCCATTTGTCGATCATGACAATGAGGATGGCAATGAGCATCTATCGTTTTTTTCAGGCACATGCGGAGCCTCATCTGTCACTGCAGGCCTGTTCGGATATCTTATCTGGCAGTTTCCTGACGCTGATCCGGCTTTGATACGGGCCGCTCTTGAACAGACAGGAACACCTCTGCCTGGATACGATAACCGGGCTCCCCGGATCAACGGCAAGGCTGCCGCAGAGTGCATCAGGGCTGGCGCTACTACTATTCATGCCAGGAGTCATGGCCCTATCATAGAAGTAACTGATCCGCTTGTGTCTGTTGGTTCCAACAACCCTGTCGAAGCTGCCCGTGCTCTTACCATGATTTATGAAAATGGGGATACGAACAGGGAGTATTTTAAGCCGTATCTGGAACACAGATCGCCTATGGTCCGGAAAGTTGCAGTATGTATCATTGGGCCCCCTAAAACGCCCGCTGAGAGAGAAGAGATGCTGCGAAAAATGATTGCTGATCCGGATAATGGAGTCAGAGGGATGCTGGCGTCCGTTCTTGTTCGGGGAGCAGACCTGAAAGAGATCGGTATCTGGGGACAATATGCTGATAATCACAACTGGACCATGCGTTGGGCACTGAATCAGGTTATCAGTGGGCACGACGAAATTCCGCAACTTGGTGAGATTCATGATCCTGATTTGCTACAGGAAAAAACGCGCCCGTTCTTTGAGTGGCTTAAACGGATCGCTAAGAACCCGTGATGCGCAAAAAACCTCTCGCTGCTGCTGGTGGAGGCGACTATAATCGGTGGTGCCGCCTCATTGGGAAAGGTCAATTTTCTGAGAGCTTCACACCGTTTTTCTGTCTCTCGTCCCGTGAAAATAATCCGCGACCGGTGACAGCATGCGTGATCTTGTGAATGAATCCTTGACCCATGGGTACATCCTACTTGCCTCCCTGTTCACACCAGATGGGTGAGCACCGATGCGACAACTGTACGCAATGTGGATTCCAACCCTCGTCCGGGCTCGGGCGGAGCCCGCGCCGTCGCTCGGCGCCGACTCCCCTTACGGGGACTCGCGTCGGCTGCGCCGATGCCCTTGCAACCCTACAGCATGGCTGGACCCGAGTAGGCCGAGAGATCAAGGCGGCTCTGCCCGCTCCACAAACGAATAAACCCGGCCTTGGGGCCGGGTTTATTCGTTTGTGGAGCGGGCAGAGGGACTCGAACCCTCGACCTACAGCATGGCAAGCTGTCGCTCTAGCCAACTGAGCTACGCCCGCATCCTATGCCAACTGCGGCGGCAAAGATGGCGGGGGCGTTGGGTTTGTCCAGTACCCTATTTTCGGGTTTGCAAAGCCCGTGCGGCATCGATTGCACCGTACGTGAAGATGATGTCGGCACCGGCGCGACGCAGGGAAACCAGGCTTTCCAGCAGGCAGCGCTCGTAATCCAGCCAGCCATTGGCAGCGGCAGCTCGGAGCATCGCGTATTCTCCGCTCACCTGGTAGGCTGCGACAGGCAGGACGGTGGCATCGCGCACCCGAGCGATGACGTCGAGGTAGGGCAGGCCGGGTTTGACCATGAGCCAGTCGGCGCCTTCCGCCTCGTCCAGGGCGACTTCGCGCAAGGCTTCGCGGACGTTGCCAGGATCCATTTGATAGGTCTTCTTATCGCCCGAACGCGGTGCCGAATCAAGCGCATCGCGGAACGGCCCGTAGAAAGCAGAGGCATATTTGACGCAGTAGCTGCAGATGCCGACGTTGGTGAAGCCAGCCGCGTCAAGCGCGGATCGGATCGCCGCCACACGACCATCCATCATGTCACTGGGCGCAACCACATCGGCACCAGCCTGCGCCTGCGCAACCGCCATCGCGGCAAGAATCGGCAACGTCTCATCATTCACGATCTGACCATCGCGGAGCAAGCCGTCGTGACCATCGCTGGAGTACGGGTCGAGCGCGACATCGGTTATCACCACAAGGCGCGGCAGCGCTGACTTCAGCGCGCTGATTGTGCGCTGCATCAAGCCATTGGGATTCACGGACTCAGTGGCGCGCGAGTCCTTACATGTGTCATCCAAGGCCGGAAACAACGCAACCGCCGGAATGCCAAGAGCCAAAGCTTCTTTGGCAACAGCAACCAGACCTTGGATCGGCAAGCGCGCACAGCCAGGCATCGACGCAATCGGCGCCTCGTGCTGACCTTCATGGACAAATAACGGCAGAACGAGATGGGATGCGTTTATTTCCGTTTCACAGATCAATGAGCGCACGCCGGCAGAGAAACGATTACGTCGCGGACGCACGGGGATCACGGGGCAATCCCCGACGGTTGCGCCTCGGGCCGAACTTCGCGCAGCTGCCTGGCTGCCGACGTGTCGATGGACTGGCCCCACAGTCGCACGTGGTGTTCAACGGTCAGGCCATCGCTGTCGCTGACAACCAACCGAAAACGATTCAACCCAGGTTTTGCCGTCACACGATGTTCATAATCCCATGGTCCGCTCTTCTCTCCGGCCAATGCCCGCGCTGGTTGAAGATCGATTTTGTCGTCATCTTGAAAGAGCGCGACCTGTTTGAGTGCCGAAGCATGCTCGTCTAATACACCGCTGGGATCCGCCTGATCGACGATTTGGAAGCGGATTCGAACCCGACTATTGTCCGGTTGGGCACCAACAAAATTTACCTTTGGCTGAACAAGGTGATGAGCAACGAGTGGTTTACCCACGGGAATTTCGGCAGTAGCCCGGAACGAAGCACGGAAACGAGCATCCACGTCATCGGCGAATGTTTCAATAACGTTGATATGGATCGCTATTTTGTTGTCCGTGAAAGCCACTGGAACCTTGCCGCGCAGAAGTTCCTTGCGGACCGTGAACGGAAACGAAAGCGACACAGAGCCACCAGGAAGTATCGGTTTGTCGATCTGAATACGGCTACGAACCAGTGAGACATAGCGATCATTGTCTTTGTCTAGCCATACTGCGCCGGCATCAAACTGTCCGGTGCCATCATTGAATAGCTCAATACGCAGATCTCCTTCCTCTGCTGGTGACAACACGCCATCGCCAGATGGTTCTTCAATATGCCACTTCACACCCAGATGCGGCGCCGGACGGGATTTGATGCGCAAAACCACCGGAGTCGAGGTCAACGCTTCCTTGATACCATCCTGAAACAACTCGATAGAGAACCGCTCTTCGCCATCCGGCAGACGCGGGGGAACCAACGTGAGTCTGGTCCCGCTAGCTGAACTGTTAGCGGCAACTGCGCCAACAATGAATTCGTCTTCCCAAAACGGCGAACGCGCGTCAGCACGCACAATGGCATACAACCGTCCGACTTCGGCCTCTCCATTATTTTTCACTTGGATGGACAGCGCCACTCGTTCACCAGCGACCACCTCGGCTGGACCAGTCCAGGTCAACGTCAGTTGCTTCTTGCCCGCGCTGCCCGGTGGTCCCCAGCGTACTGGCTGTGGCAACCGACCCAGCGCGTCGGCTAGCGCAGCGGCCTCGACTTCCGCATGCTTAGCGATCGGCGCCTTCAGACGATCGAGCAAAAAGTGCCGCGTCTTGTCAGTGACCAAGGCCTTTGCCGAGGCGATGACCCAGTCTTCAGCAACGCATGCTTCCTTCAAAAGATTGATCATCAATTGCGACTCGCGGTCGGGAATGAAGTCCTTCGCTGCGATGGTATGACGGCGGCGCGCTTCCTTATCAAGCCAGGGGTCAAGCCAACTCAGTTCACTGCTAATGTCGTGGCGATAATTATTGTGACTACCCAAGGCAAATTCGTGATCGCGCTCACGCTCATAGGACATATCACACAAGGTAATGCTGCCATCCTGGCGTACACCGTGGCGCGCGAGACGCAGATCGGGAATAACGCCAGTATCCTGTATGGAAACGCCACCCGGCAGCAGGTATTCTTGAATTGTCAGTTTGAGGCGACTATTGTCGGGCATTTCGTGAATATTCTGCACCGATCCTTTACCAAAGGTCGCCTCGCCAGCGATCAACGCACGGTCGTTCAGCTGTAATGCCCCTGAGACAATCTCTGCCGCACTAGCAGTTCCAGGCGACACCAATACGACCACCGGTGCAGTGACCAAACGCTCGCGCATGGAATTGACCGTGGTCTCCTCCTTACCGTCGATGGTCGTTATGCGTACGATCTCCTGCTTGCGCCCGAGGAAAAATCCACCGATGAGCTTGGCCTGGTCAAGCAGTCCGCCGCCATTGAAGCGCAGGTCGAGAACCAACGCCTTGATCGGAGTCTCAACCTCAAGATCACGTAACGCCTGATAGAGATCATGCGCCGTGTTGGCGGTAAAATCATCCATGCGAATGTAACCGACATCGCCATCGCGCACATGCTGCATAGCAATCAGCTTGACCAGATCGCGAACGATCGGGATATCGATGGGCGTCTTGAGTCCCTTGCGCTCCATCGTCAGCGATACTGTCGTTCCTTTCGGTCCCTTGATCCGACGCACAGCCTGTTCAAGGGTCAGGCCAGCAGATTTCTCGCCATCGATGGCCAAGATGACATCGCCGTCCTCGACCCCGGCCCGTTCTGCAGGCAAGCCAGGCATCACACGCTGGATCGACACCAGACCCTGCTCCTGATTCAGGAATGCGCCTATACCATAGAACTGACCCTTGATCGCCTCTTCATCGAACTCGCGTGCAGCTTCGGGCGGCCACAGCACGGTGTGCGGATCCAAGGTGGAGAGCGCACCATTGACGAGAGCATAATCAAGAAGGCGCAGCCGTTTCTGCGGCGCATCGAACGCACCGTCGATCGCAATGCGGATATCTTCGATCAGCCTGAGAGCCGATGTCACATCAGTTGGTTCGGGCGCCGCGATCTTCAAGCGATCACCTTCGCCGCGCAGGTTGATCAGGATCTTGCCTTCGGGCCAGGTGGTATCGATGCCAACCTCGGCCAGCTCCACGTAGCGCAATGCACGTTCGACCATGAGCCGTGGGCGGAACCGTGCCTTGTCGTAATAGTTTGCACTCAGGACCTGACCGACCGACGGGGCCATGTCAGGAAACGGCAACGGTGGAGTCTCTTCCGACCCGGCCGGGCGAATGACCGCCAGGAACAACACGAACCAAACCAAGACATGGCGCATATGGGCCTTGAAGCTACGTCGAAGCGGCAACCTGCCAACCACCGACTTCGCCGGTCGCGAGGCGTGCAACCACCACCGCGGTCAGATCATCGCTTTGGGCGCGGCCGGCAGTGAAGCTGTTGACCGTCGCAGCGATGAGCTCGAGGACCTTGCGTGGCGGCAGGTTGCTGCGCCAAGCCGCCATGACCGTGTCGGCAAGACGCTCTTCACCGAGACATGTTTCGTCGTTGTGGGTGGCTTCGGTGATGCCGTCGGTGTAGAGGACGAGGATGTCCCCCGGCGCCAGAATCCGTTGGGAGTCGGTATCGATCTTGAGGTCGGGCATGATCCCCAGCGGCATCGAAGTGCTTTCCAGCCACTGCGGCACGCCGTTGTGGATCCACAGCGTCGGCGTGTGTCCAGCCGATACGTAATCAAACTGTCCGGTTGTCGCATCGACCGCCACTGCGGCAGCAGTCATGAAGCGGCCCGAGCGGGTATGGAACAACCCTTCGTTGATCTGCCGGAATGCCGTCATCATGTCCGCGCCAGCACGGAACTGCTGCTGCGTTAGTGCGTGCGCCATGGTCGTGAACAACGCCGCGCCAAGACCATGTCCGCTGACATCGCCGATCATCGCCACCAATCCATTCCCACGTGGAATGAAGGCATAATAATCGCCACCGGTTTCGGAACACGGGTGCGACCAGCCCTCGACCACCAGATCCGCCACGGTAATTCCGACCAGCGGGAACATTTTCTCCTGCACAGTCCGCGCGATGTCGATCTCTTGGCGCAAGCGTTCGCGTTCAATCGCATCCTTCACGAGCAAGGCATTATCAATCGCAGTTCCGGCCAGGTTGCAGAGTGTTTCCGCCAGCCGCCGTTTGGCGGGACCGAAGTCCTGGGTCGGATTAGCGAGGACGAGAACGCCTAAGATGCGTTCGCGAGCGCCAAGCGCGAGGACCAGAATGCCGTCAAGCTGCGCGTCCAGAGCTGAAATGTCCAGCGTGCGATTGATCTCGGCACGTGATGCCACCACCGGATCGCCGGTCGCGAAAACAGCCTCGACAAGTTGCCTGCCATCGCGCAACCGCATGAGTGCGAGATGCTCCGCGTTGAGCCCCCAGGTCACCTGGACTTCCAGCTTACCCTGTGCGTCCGGCAGCAGCACCGCGCCGACCTGGGCGCCGGTCGCATTCAATGCGGTTTCCAGCAACTTGGTCAGCAGCACCTGTAGATCGAGGTGACGCAGCAAATCGCCGGCGAGAGCTACCTGGGAAACGATCTCGCGCGTTTCGCGCAATTCCTCGACCACTACCTGGCGACGATGCAGCTGCACCAGCAACGGCCCCAACATCGCGGCCAGCATGGTGACCCGACGATCGTTCTCGGCTCCGGGCGCCAACACCAGCAGTCCGATCGGCTGTCCGCACGCGCCAAGCCGGAACGCATCGGGCGGTTCAGCTCCCAGCGCAATGTCCGCACCGGTCACCTCGCACGCCAGACCCGCTGCCGGATAATAGACCTTACCAACTGCGTCGAACAGATAGAGCACACCTGGACCACAATCCAGTCGACCGATCTCTTCGTCAAGAATGGCAATCAACTGCTGCGCCGTGTCGGCGGCAAGCAAGCGGTCGGCGATGCCGGCAATGTCCTTGGTCAACTGCACAGCGGGGACACTACCAAGCCCTGGTCCCGCTGGCGAGGGGTTAGTGGCGGCGTTTTGCTACGTCGGCGGATCTGTATCGCGCACCAGCAACGGCACCTCAGTACACAGGGCCGCAAAACCCGCTGCGTCCATGCCGGCATCCTTGATCACCCGTGAATCGACCTGGGTGGCGAAGGGATGGTCGGGCTGCACGCCGATGCCAGCCGCATACACCAACCGCTCGGCAAGACGGACGGCACCGATGTGCTGATGGCTCTCGGCACCGGCGCCGTGGTCGCGGTGATGCCGTGAGATGGCGCTGCGCAGGTTAGTCGGCAGTTTCCACTTCTCGGCCAGACGGTCACCGACCCAGGCATGGTCAAAGCCGACCGCACGCCGCTCGGCAGACAGAATGTCGAGTCCGACCGTCCGGCGCAGCCGTACACCGGAACGGACCAGAAATGGCGACAGCACCAGCATGCCGACATCGCGCAGCAACGCAGCTGCGAAAAATTCCTCGGCAAGGTTCTCACTGACTCCAGTGCGCTGACCAATTGCACGTGCCACCGCAGCAGTGGCGATCGAATTGCGCCATAGCCCACCACGCGTCATGGCATACGGATCTAGATCGACCATCAGGATATTGGCAGTCGATGCCGCAAGGACGAGACTGCGCAAACTGTCAAAGCCGATGATCGACACGGCTTCACGAATCGAACCGACCGGCTGGGCGCGACGATAGAACGCACTGTTGACCAGCTTGAGGACACGACCAGCCAGAACCATGTCCTGCTCGATTAACCCCTCAAGGTCCGAGGTCTTGATGTTAACGTCGCCAACCCTCGCCAAGATCGCGCCGACGATATGCGGCAACGATGGCACGCGATCGATCGCATCAAGGACTTCAGTCTCCTGCAGGTGCGCCACACCACCCGAACGCCGGTATTCGCTGCCCGACGGATCGTCTTCCTGCGACGTCTGCGGAGCCTGGAAGCGGGCGAATATATCTCCGGCCATGGTCGGGGACGGTAGCAGTCCGGCCTCAAGCCGCCAGCGAGAGCCTTGCTGGCATTTATGCCCCTAGACCGATATAAGCGGGATCATGATTGGCGCAGTTCCACCAACTACGTATGCCCCCGCCGTCCAGCGAATCCAGAAGGCGCATGCACCGATTTATCGAGTTCAACGCGAACTCGATCTCCTCGGCGTTGCCCCCTACCGCCAGTTCGAACCGTTACCGCCCGGCGGAAAGCCTGGGCCTGGGCAGTCGGTGAACTTAATCGTCTGAGTTGCGTTGAATTGGGAGCGCCGCCACGATTGCTGACTAATATGATCGACCCCAGGACGTAGGTGCCGCAGGAGATACTCCCAATGCTTGGATTTCGCTTTACTGCCGCCTGCGTGCTCGCCGTCCTGTCTGTCCAGATTCTGGCCAGCGAGGGACCCCCAACGACGGGAACCACGTCTCCTCCCAAACCCACGGAAACAGCTCAGCCATTCACCTGCACTATCACGTGCAAAGAAACGACCGTCGAACTCGGGAAGGCGCCTACGATCACCGTCGCAATCACCAACTTGACTAAGCAAGAGGCTGTGTTCGTCGGCAGCTTGGACGGCTCAGAATCAAAGCTGCGGTTTCCGCACTACGGCTTCACCGTGATTGATGCGACCGGCAAGGACACGCTCAATATGGGCTTCCGCATGTGCGGCAACACGAACGCGCTGCGCGAAGCAGATTTCGTCAAGATCGCCACCGAGAAATCCTTCAACCCGTACGCCAACGATGCCGGGTTCTTCGGACCTTATGGATTGAACAAGGAGTCATTCAGCAAGCCCGGTATCTATCGGGTCACCCTCCGCTACTCAGGCAAAAATGACGACATCAAGCAGTGGGCTGGCGACAGCAGAGATACAGCGGCAGCCGATGTGAAACTGGCTGCCCTATTCAAACAAGTTCCCAAGCTCGAACTGACCAGCAACACGTTGACGATCACCGTGGTCGCACCACCTGCGGTCATTCAGAAGTAGGCGAATACCCTCATTCCCATCTCGGTGGAGAGGAAATCCCAAGTGCGCCGCCGCGACAGATCGAACGCCAGCGCGAGATCGCGGTGGATGGTCACGCTGCCACGCAGGCCGATCCGCCAATTGTCAGCGCGCGCTTCACCGATGAACGATTCCCAGCGTGCTGATGGATTCAACGCGACGTTGTCACCGATCCGCAGCACCGCACCGACTTCGGGACCGAGGCCCAAGCCGAGTTGGAAATCCCTGTTCACCACGCGCAGATCCGCAGTGCCCAACGCGTAGACCAGTCCACTGTGGGGAAGCAACCACGCTGCTCCGACGCCGTAATCAACGAAGGCGTGATGCTGCACGGATCCAGTTGCGCCAATACGTTCGCGCACGAAACCCGTATCCACGCGCCAGGATGGCTGGTGGAAAAAATCATCACGGGCGGAATAGGAACGCAGCCCGATCAGGTCGAGTCGTTCCACGGTTGGCCGTTGTTCGCCCTGATACGACCGGATGACGAGGTTGGTAAAATCAATCTGCGCCCCAGGAACATATCCGGGTGCCGGATCAAGCAGGTCGTGGTAGGCTGGTCGGATCGAAAACTCGACAAATCCCGCATCACCTGCGCTACCACCACCGAAGCCAACCCGCAGCGAGCCATGGCCAAGATCCGGAGCAACGTCGTGCGGACCGTCGCTCGCTTCACGCGAGATCACATCCAGACTGCTGCGTCGGGTTAGGATCGGCACGAAACGACTCCTGAAATCCGTCTGGGAAACCCGCTGCCGGTTGCGCAATGCCTGGAGATAGTCGGTTGCCAAATCCAACTCGTCGGCAACAGCCGCCGGGTCGCCGGTTACTTCGGACGGCTGTACCTCGCCCAACGCAATTCGGCGCGCGCGTTCGCGTGCTGCGTCGGGCAGACGCGCCGCCCGCTCCGCGACCTTGGTAGCCAGACTGGCACGCCAGGATACGCGATCGACCAGCCCCGCAGCCCGGATGACCCGCACGGTATCGAGCGGAATGACCCAGGACGACACTTGCTCGTGCAACCGCAACTCGGGGCGTGCTGCGTCAATCAGGTACAGCAATAGGTATGCGCAGTTTTCGTCCATGAACCAGTAATCCGCAGCGATGCCGCGCATTTCCCAGACATGCAACAAGAGGCGACGAACCTCCTCCTGGCTGAGCGACAATTCGTATTCCCACACATCACGCTGGTCGGTGTCGCTGTATTCTTTCAGCTTCTCCCAATATGGCATGAGCGAATACAGCCCCGGATAACCGCCAAACAAACCCTTCAGCGCAAACGCCGCGCCCCCATCGTGGCCGGTCACTGCAGCGTAATTGATCGCCTGACCAGACATGCCAGTCGTGTTGTGGCTGCGAATTACCAACAGGGTATGACCAAACATCGAGGCCGGCGTATTCATGTACGCAGTCGGGAATGCCATCGCCACCGAACGCGGATTCAGTCCGGCATAGGCGGTCTCAAATTCCTGCGAACGTGGAACCGGCAAACGTCGACGGTCGAGCGCCAAGCGACGGATCAGAAATTCACAACGCGCGGGAAAGCGGTCAAAGACATTGCGGCCTTCTGCCGGAGGCGGCGCGATCAGTGCGGCAAGGGTCGCCCGCAACTCCGCCGCCGGATGGAACTTGCCATCGGCGGCAAGAAAAAACGCCGGATCATCAACCAGGCTCCGACGCACCCCGAACCAACTACGCTCGACATGCAGGAGCGTCAGCCATTCGCGATCCTCACTCAATGGCGTCGTCTGACGCGGGTCATCAACATCCGTCATGGTGTATGGCTGCGTGACCTCAGCCGCGAATAAGCATCCAGTACAGAGAGCGAGCAGCAGGGTGCGGATCATCGGGTCGCGCAACTCTGCCGTTCGCGCCACAAAACGAAAGCAGCCGATGGGAAACCCACCGGCTGCGTTTCAACCATCGTGGGATGATCGACTGGCTTAGGCCTTTTCGATGACCTTAGCGAGGTTGGTGACCACTTCCGTGTTGGTCACGGTCGGCGAGGAATAGATCTGGGCGAAGTTCTTCTGGAGGTTCTTCGCAAACGTCTGGCGGTCAGCCTTCGGAACTGCCATGATTTCGGCAAGGGCCTCAAGCGATTCGCCCTGACCGGCAGCCATCTCGCGAGCGAGCTGGTCGAGGTTGTCGCGCACGAATCCCTGCACCTTCTCATTGGACACGATGCCGCTGTACGGCCTGGCGCCCAGGGTGCCGGTGGTGATGGCAAACGTCTGGTTGCCGAAACAGCCATTGGTCGTCGCGGCACAGACCTGCGAGAGCAGGCCATCGTTGCCTTCGAAGATCACGGTGCCAAGACCGATGCCGACGTTGTCGCGCACGTTTGCGGCCTGCATGGAAGCGGCTGCCATCAAGGCAACGACGGGGAGGAGGAGTTTGGTCATTCGGATGTTTCCTTGGATGAGGGTTTCCGCGCCCGTGATACGCATTTTGGGTTGCGGGGTCAAGCCGGGACTTGGACGTAGCGACATCACTGGGCATGTCGCTCGGCCTCGATAAGCCAGCGCTTGCCTGCCTCAAGCGTATCCGCGCCAATTCCATGCAGAATCATCATAGCCCCAGCCAGCATCGCCGCGCTGCCAGTGCAGTGCCGTAGCGGATCGGCCTGAGTCAACCACGTCTGGTTCACTGCATTCTGCAATACGTTTGCATGTGCGGCGACCCAGGTCGGTCCATCATCCAGCGCAGCCGCAACGGTCGGTACGGTCACGCCGTCACGCAACTCGGACGGCATAGCAGCCTGCCATTGCGGCACACCACCACGCACGACGTGACGCCACGCACTGCGCCAATCAATTCCCTCAACCTTCACCAATCCACTATCGAAAACTAATACAAAAGCTCCCTCCGCGAGATCCTGGGCAAGTTCAAGATACATGTCACGGACAACCGCGAACGGCTCGATGTGCTGACCAGCCAAGTAGTCGCGCACGGTGAGCCGCGGCAGCGCGGTCACTTCCGGACAACCATCCAAGCACGGGAAGCGTGTGCCTTCGTGCATGAAAGTCACCGTGTCGCCCTGGCGCTGCCTGCCCAACGGATAGAGCCGACAGGCAAGCGGTCGTGCCGCATGCACGGTGCAACCGCGTATGCTGTCATACTGGCCGCATGCGGGCAATCCGCGCCAACGCGCCGCACCGTTGCAGGCCAGACCAGCGCCACCGTCAACCGTAAACCGTTCGCGAAATTCGCGTGCATCCAAGCCGCGCGCACGAGCGAGCAGTGCCAGTTCCCACGGCGTAATGCGAATATCTTTGCCGTGACAACACGTTCCCGACCGCGTGCAGGTCAGTGGCAGTAGGTGATCGGGCGCGACTTCAGTCATTGCCTATCACATTCCTCAACACCGCACAAAAAATCAGCCAAGGCAACCGCAGAGGCGCAGAGGCCGCGGAGATCGCAGAGGGGTGGGGTTAGCACCATCCGAATTCCCAGCACCGACCGCATGCAAGGTGGCGACAGCTCAGATTCTCCTCCGCGTCCTCTGCGGCCTCTGCGCCTCTGCGGTTGTCTTGACGTTGTGTTGACCAAGAGGGCCACGTTCACGGTTCGCGGGTGAGTTTAAACGCGGCATCGGGATTCAGACCAGCGACGCGCACGTGCAATTCACCGGTCGCGCTGGCCTGTAGGCTGGCCTCCGCCACTTGCGCGCCGGTCGCACAGTCAAAACGCCGTACCTTCCAACGTGATCCACCGGAAACGCCGCTGATGAGCATATCGCCAGCGGCATCACGGGCGACGCGGCGGTGATCCTGGTCAAATCCACGCGGCCAGACATAGATGCGCATGGCGTTTTCCGAACGCATGCCCTGTGCGCACAATTTCAGGTTTGCTCCCGCGATGGCGGGTTCGCTGCGCGTCCACGTCACCCCGCGTGGATCCTCATTCTGCAAAAATTTCGCAACCGCTTCGTACGCCTTCCATTGGTCGGCGACATCCACCCACAGCCACCACCAGAAGCCAGTATTACCTGCGTAAGGCGTGCAGGCCTGCAGCCACAGCCCCGCGCGCAGTTCACCGAACAGCACCCATGGCTCATTGTCGGCCCAGTGACCACCCCATTCGCCCAGCAAAGTCGGTCGCTTGAGCTCAACCGACGAAAACAACTGATTGAGATACGCCGACATGGCAACCGGCAGATTGCGCGTGCCTGATTGCCCGCCACTCAGGATCGCATCGAAGTCCTGAAACGCCGTATAGACATTCGAATTCGAGAAGCCCAGTCCGGGAATACGCCACAGTTCGGGATCAGACCACGGCTTGCTGAAATGGATCGTGGTCGGCCGGTCGGGGAAAATCTCGTTGCTGCGCATCCAGGTCAGGCAGCGCTTCACCCAGGCTTCAAGCGACGGACTGTGGCCACGATCGTTCCCTCCCGTTTCGCGGTGAAAGGTCCCGGTGAATTCCATTTCGCTGCACAACGACCAAGCGGCGATCCCGGTACACCAACCCCAGCGGGCGATCGTGTAGCGCAGTCGCTTTTGCTGATGCGTCCACACATCCTCTTGGCGAAACCATTGCGAAAGCTCTGCGCATATGCCGCCATTGCGCGAATTGTACGGACTGTCTTTCCATTCGGTGTCAACGCTGGCAGCGACCTGACCGTGATTCATCAATTCGACCTGGAGATAGACGCCGTGTTGAACTGCGAGATCCACGACCCGATCCATGCGCGCGGCATTCGCCTGATTATACCAGAGCAGGCCGCCGTAATCGTCCCACTCCTTCCGCCATTCCAATCCACACCACCACGGACACATCCACACGCGCGCCCAATTCATGCCGTGGGCCGCCATGAGTGGGAACCAGCGTTCATACGATCGCGTCCCGCGTCGTTCCCAGTCGATTGAGTTCCAACCGCGTACGGACTCGGGCTCCTGGTCCATCGGCTGATACATGCGCAAGCGAGCGATATTAGGATCCTGGCGGCTGTCGCCGGGCGAACGCATGTTGATACCGATCGGATACCAGAACTTCCCATCACCCGTACTGAACCAGGACGCATCGTGGGGATCGATCTGAATGGGCGCCATACCACCAACCGCACTGTCCACCTTCACTGATTGCCACGCACTTTCGGCGTGCTGCCATTGACCTTCCGCCTTTACCTTGGCCACAATCCGCCAGCGCCACGCACCGGGTGTCGGCGGAGTCCACCGCCAACGCCACGCTCCCACGCCAGCGGCAGTCGCACGCTCGCTCTGCCCGTCGTAGTCCAATCGGTAGGGCTCATGCCAGTAAGCCGGATGCGTGCGCGTTGTACCACCGGGTCCCTCGATCTCGGCAACCACGTCAGCTTCGTCGGGATCGTAGGGATTCCTGGCGGTTCGATTGAGTTGGAATTCAGTGTGGATCGGTTGCCATTTCGCCAGTTGACCTGGACCAGGTTGCAAGCCTAGAATCGCCAGCGCTACGGCCGTTTGACGCGGCCAACCCAACCGCCGGACTTGATCCAGACGCAGACGAGCCTGCGCTGACGCATGACGAACATACGCCACGATGCCAAAAGCGCGCACACGCCGGCGCACATCGTCATTCCAGACTGCTCCACTATTGCCGCAAGTCCACGCCGCCCGCGTGGAAAAATCCATGCCGACGGTCTGCCAACCACCATCGCCGGGAATGCGCTCGAGCCGCTGCTGCCACCAGCGATGCTGATGATCGGTTATCCAGGCAAACAGCGTGGCGTCGCCGCCGCCATCCAAGGCAACGTCACATTCCAGCCGATCAAGATTGAATAGATTCTCGTCAACCGCGACCTGGAGCCCAATGACCCTGACGCTGTCACCAGGTGGAACCGGCGCCGCGATGCAGGTACCTGAATCGCTGCCCGCCTTTGGCACCAGCGCTGCCATACCCATGAGCGGAATCGGACCCATGGCCCAGCCCGCGGTGCCACTTTCAAAATCGAACCACGAACCTTTGACATCCTTGCGCGCAAATTGTGCGAGCTGCGGATGCCGTGCCAGCAACGGACGCTGATCCATGGCCGCCGCCTGGTTGGCCACCTCGGTCACGAAACGATTCACACGCTGTCGTTGATCTTCATCGTTGGCAAGGTGCTGCGCGCCGATAATCCAGGTGGACAATCCCGGAGCCGCTCGCGCCCGTGCGATCACGTTGCGCACATGCGCTCGCCATAGCGCCCATGGACGATCATCACGCCACACGTCGCGCGCATTGCGCCACGGTCCGTCAGCGCTGGTCCACGGCGAAAGACCAAAGCGGAACGGTCCGTGTTCTTCAGCCAAACCATCGGGCAACAGATCAATCGCGGTCACGCCGGCGGCGGCTGTCCGATCAAGTTCAGCAGCCTCGGGCCAGGCGATGGCGTCAGGTCCGCGAAACCCTGTCCAGCCAACCCGCCATGCGATGACCGGCGCCAGAGACCCTGGCGCATCACGACGGCCCAAGCGCAACCAACCCTGTTTATCCGCCTGATACGCATCCGCTGTCCACGCCGCTGCCTGCGGCAGTGGCAACACACCGTCGGCACGCGCGGGCAGTTCCTCGCGCCCAGCACTCGTGTTGGCCATGGTGAATGAAGCCGATGTCCAAGAGCGTGTTCCATCGCGCCACACCACTTGGCAGGGATTGGCAGGACTTTCCGTCGGTGTCAGCCGCAGTGTCCAGCGCGCTGGTCCGTGCGCCCGCCAACGACCAGCCACATCGGGCGCGCCAGGTTGATCGAGAAACATGGGCCAATGTCGTTGCGCGGCATCGACGACATCGACTTCCCCACGCTCGTTGTCCAAGCTACCTACCAAACGCATGCGCCATTCACGCCAAGGTCCAACGTCGATCAGGGTCGGACTCAGCGTGGTCATGTAGAAGGACGGATTTCCTGCCGTGGCTGGAACCGCTGCGATCGTCGCCGTGACCGAACTTACCGCTCCATGAACCGCAATTTCGAGGCTGGCCATTGCGCGCAGCGCATCGCTGCCCAGGGGACCATCATCACCGGCCCACGAACCCGCATCAAAACCAATCGCTTGATTGGCCGTGCGCTCACCATCGGTCAACCACAGCGGTGCTGCCGACGCAAAGCGACGGCCATCCGCTGCAACCAAACGAACCTCTATCCAGCATTCACCCTGCGCATCCGAACGCATAACAGCACAGCGTAATCCGCTCGCTCCGGATAATGACGCCAGCGGAATCGGACATGCTCCAGCGCGCACATCCGATCGCAGTTGCCACGACTCGGCACTGACAGCGATGACCATCAGCAAACTGAGCACGCAGATCCGCAACGTTCTGAACGGCGAGGTCCGGACATCAACATACATCATGACGTTGTCCCCATCGCGGCTGCCGCGACGATATCAACGGTCGGCCAAGCGCCGAGGCCGCCGACGGCACGCGCTCGTGGCGACCACGGCCGCGTGCGCCCCGGATCACTGACCCCGAACACACCAACCACGGATGCTCCAGCGGCAGCGCCGAGATGCATAGGACCGCTGTCATTTGCAACAACTGCCAGGGCTCGCGACATGATGACTGCGTACGCTCCCAGCTTGAGGCCGTTGAGCATGATCGCCCCAGGCAGCGCGCGCGCCGTCGCTGCTTCCTCGCCAGGCCCAGGACAGGCAACGACGGGCTGACGATCGCTGAGCATGCGGCAGAGGAGCGGAAATCCTGGCCACTGTTTGCTGAGGCCATGGATCGTACCGACCGCGAGTGGTGCGCAGACCACAAAGCGAGGACCAACCCCAGCTGCGGCCAAGGCGGCTTCAGCCTCCGCGACGTGGCGAGCTGCCGGACGCCAGCCAAGCAACGGCGGAATCGCTGACTGCCCATCCGAGCACAACGCTCCGGCAATACGCCAGAAGGCGTCTACCTCGTGGCTGCCCCGTTCACGCGCAACCGTCCGACCCATGAGCAAACTGCGCACGCCGCCATGTCCGACGGCGCGAATGCCGGCCAGGCGCATGCGTAACGCCGAGCCGATCGAATTGGTAAACAACACGCCATCGCGGCAACCGCTGGCACGCATGACCGCAGCATCGGCCCACAAGCCACCGGGCAGTTTGGTGATCACATCCGGTTCCGCAGCTAACAGATCGGCCAGCCAACCGCGGCCAAAGCCATGCAGGTGAAACCCCGCAGCACGCAGTCGGGCCAGGGCCGGCAACACCATGCACACATCCCCAACCCAATTGGGCAAGCGCACGGCGAGATGACGGGGCTGCTCGATCACGCGGGGAATAATGGGAGTCAAACCACCGCCGTCCACGACTACGCAGCATCCAGAAATCACCAAGGCAACCGCTGAGGCGCAGAGGCCGCGGAGATCGCAGAGGGGAGAATCGCGTAGTGAGCTTCGGCCTACATTGCTCGGTTGAAATACCACAAGGCAACCGCAGAGGCGCAGAGGAGAACGTCCATTGGATCGTCACCCTGTGGGTGAGTGGCGCCAGAAACTGCAATGTCTGTTAACCCAAGCCCTCTGCGACCTCTGCGTAGCTCTGCGCCTCTGCGGTTGCCTTGATCGGATCTACGAAGCCCTACAGGCCAAGGACCTCCGCCATGCGGTAACGACCAGCCTTGGCCGCACCAAGGAATGCCGCAGCGCGTAGGGCTCCGTTGGCGAAGATGTCACGCGTGTGAGCGACGTGACCAAGCGTGATGCGTTCGCCGCCACCGACGTAGTACACCGTGTGATCGCCAACCACGTCACCCATGCGCAACGCGTGCACGCCGATCTCGCCCTTGCGCCGCGCACCGGGCTGACCCTGACGGCCATAGACGTAATCAGCTCGGGTCCGTCCGGTTGCCGCTGCAAGGCTGTCGGTCAACGCGAACGCAGTTCCCGACGGCGCATCGGTCTTCAGGTTGTGATGCGCCTCGACCACTTCGATGTCATAATCCTGACCAAGTGCCTTGGCCAAACGCGCAGCCACATCCAGCAGCACGGTGACGCCGACGCTCATGTTGTTGGCATGCATGCAGGCGATGCCAGTCGCCGCAGCACCGAGTTCGCGATCAAGTATCTCAGGCGTTATCCCGGTCGTGCCGCTCGCCAGCGCCATGCCGCTACGCTGGCAATGTTGCACGACAGACGGAAACACCGCATGACTGCTGAAATCGATAACCACCGCACCGCGTTCAGCTGGAAGCTGTGTCAGCAATGGCGCATCGCTGGGAATACCAAGATCGCGCAAGCTGCCAGCCTGACGATCAACACCGGCAACGATGCGGTATGCTTTCGGTTGCTCGCTTGCCAGAGTCAGTATGCGGCGGCCCATGCGGCCGGCTGCGCCATGGACGATGATCGGGGTCATGGGGGAGGATCGTGGCGGGGATGGAGACGATGCCAGTGAGAGAATGCTGGAATGCTGGAATGCTGGAATGCTGGAATGGACACAGCCCCTCAACGCACGCAGCGTCCCTCTTCTGCCTTTCTGCGAACATTCCAGCATTCCAGCATTCCAGCATTTGGCATTTCACCTCCTCCTCGTCGCCAACTGCCCACACGCCGCCAGGACGTTGACCCCCTTCGTCGTGCGTTTGCGCACGGGAATCCCTCGTGCGTTGATTGCCCGACTCATGTCGGCCATCTGCGCGGTTGTCGGCATTTGCCAAGTCGGATCACAACCTGGAAAGGGGTTGAACGGGATCAAATTGATCAGCGCTGGCAGGCCGTTACAGAACTCGGCCAGGGCGGCGACCAGTTCAGGACGGTCGGTAACCCCTGGAATAACCACGGCGGAGATCATCAGGCGACGCCCTCGGGGCAGCGGAATGGCGGTCAAGGCCTGGCGCAGATCAGCAACCCGTTCACGCCGCGCTGTTGGGACTAACGCAGCGCGCACGGCATCGTCCGCAGCGTGCAAACTGATCGCCAGATTGGCGCGGTTGAGCCCGTGTCCGACCACTTGGGCCAACGCAGCAATGCGACCGACCGTACTGACCGTGACGTGATTCCAGGCTAAGGCCAAACCACTGCGATCGGTCAAGACGCGCACGGCCTGGGCCACTGCGGCGATATTGTCGAGCGGTTCACCCATGCCCATAAACACGACGTTGCGCACGCTGCGATGACACGCGCGTTCAACCGCGATGACCTGACCAATGATTTCATGCGCGCTCAGGTTGCGCACCAGACCCATGCGTGCAGTGCGGCAAAAACCACAGCCCATGCGGCATCCGACCTGCGTCGATACGCACGCCGTTAAATGCGTGTCCTTGGTCATCGGGATCCCGACTGATTCGACCTCGCGACCGTCAGCGAGGCGCAGCACCAACTTGGTCGTGGTACCGTGCTCAGGATCAGATTCAGACGCGTGGGTAACCAACTCGGGGCACTGCTCGGGTGCCGCTAACGCGGCTAAACGCTGACGCGCAGCGACCGGATCTTGAGCATCGTTCCAGTCGGAAATCTGCGCCGGATCCCAACGCCCAGTGCGCATGAGCTGGCGATAGCCAGCGCGATGAAAGCGATCTTCGTAACCAACTTGTTCGCGCATCCACGAGATGAATCCCGCGCTATCGAAGCCGAGCAGATCCGTGCGCGGTTGACCGCTCACGCTGTTCAGGCTTGTGGGGTCTCTGCGGGCGCAGCTTCAGCCGCAGCTGGCGCCTCTTTGGCCGCCTTCTTCTGGAAGCGCGGCGGTGGGTTGCCCTTCAACACGTAGGGCTCGCCGTCGGCAACGATCACGGCGTTCTTTTCAGCCGCGCGCAAAATATTGCCAATATCATCAGCCGTGAAGGCAGTGGTCAGCTTGTAGGCGATGCCGACCTTCTTCTCGCCGCCGACTTCCTGGTAGCGCGCCCAGACGATGTGGGCTGACTGACCGGGCTCAAACGGCGTGGTGATCCAGATTTTCCACGCGACGTCGCGGCCAGTGACGGCGAGGACTCCAACGAACTCACGGCTCTTTTCGTTTTCGATTTGAACGCCAGCGGCCTTGGCCAGGGCGAGCAGCGCGACGCGGGCAGACTCGCATGTCTGTTGCGCTTTTTCCTGCTGCGAGACCGACATCTCGTAAGTGCCGATTGACAGCCGCGACAGCTGCTTGGTGGTCGACGCGTTGATGTGGGGTCCGATCACGACCTTGGGGGCGCTGTCGGGGAAGTTGGCGTAGCGGGGGCGGCTCTCGGGCATCGATGACATGGTAGTACCGGTATGGTCCCGGCAACCCCTCCCCGCGTAGCGACACGCACCTGTCCTGACACGCTTGGTTGGTCCTCAAGTCAGCCTCGTTCATGCCGAGCTATCATCGTCTTGCGGCGGCTTCCCGCGTGTCATCATGCATTCAGAGACCGATCGATGCCTATCACCATCAGTCCTACGACAGCGCACCTGGTCGACTACCTCAAATCGGTCGGCGGGTCTGATGTGCACACCTGCACCGATGCCAAAGGCGATCCCGACCCGCTTGCTGCCCGGAAGGTCGCAGAAGCCCTGCGCGAACGGCATGGATCTGAAGTTGGCGTCCTCATTTCGGTCGTTCAGCACGCTAACCGGGTCGTCGTCACGTTGCTCGACGATTCCCTAGCCAAACGCTAGTGTAACCCTCAAGCCGGTGTTTGGAAAAACTGCAAGGCAACCGCTGAGGCGCCGAGGCCGCTGAGATCGCAGAGGAGAGCAAGATTGGGTTATCACTCAGCGGATGATTAGCACCTGAGACAGCCGTGTCTTCTAACCCAAGCCCTCTGCGACCTCTTCGTAACTCTGCGCCTCAGCGGTTGCCTTGGATCGTGTTGTATTGGCTTACTTAGTTGCTGCAGCCGTCTGAGCTGCGCTCTGGATTCCTGATTCAAGATCACCGAACTTGCGCCCGTGCGGCAGATGACAGGCGCCATGCCCGTTCTTCGCCGCGTAGTTCTGGTGGTAGTCTTCGGCCTTCCAGAACGTCGGCGCTGATTCAACCACGGTGACCACTGGCCTCGGCAAGCGATGACTGGCATTGATCGCCGTGATGTAGGCCAAGGCGAGTTTACGTTGGTGATCGTCGTGAGTGAATACTGCTGAACGATACTGGTTGCCCACATCGGGGCCTTGACGATCCATTGTAGTCGGATCGTGGTTCTCAAAGAACACAGTCAGCAGTTTCACGTAACTGACTTTCGTCGGATCGAACGTTACCTGGCACACTTCAGCATGACCAGTTTCGTCCGTGCAGACATCGCGATAGGTTGGGTTCTTGGTTTTTCCGCCCATGTAACCGACTTGCGCATCGACCACACCGGGCACGGCACGCAGGACCGCCTCGACGCCCCAGAAGCAACCCGCTGCGAATGTCGCGGTTTGGGTTGTGCTTTTGGCTGCACGCGCCTGGAACACGAGCGACACCGCGTTGATGCAGTAACGCTGGCCGGTTGGCGCTGGGCCATCATCGAATTGGTGACCCAGGTGGCCACTGCAGCGCGCGCAGTGAACTTCGATCCGCTTCATGCCGTAGGCATTGTCCTCGCTTGACGCAACTGCTCCGGGAACCGGCTTGAAGAAACTCGGCCAGCCAGTGCCGGAATCGAACGCGGTGTCGCTGGTGAACAACTTCAACCCGCAGCCGGTGCAGGCGTAATCGCCAATGCCATTCGCCTTGAAGGTCGAGTAGCCGCCGCAGAACGCTGGCTCGGTACCATGACGACGCAGCACGTCGTACTGCTCGGGCGTCAGGCGCTGCTTCCATTGTGCATCAGTGAGTTTGGCCCAGTCGGGTTCGCTAACAGGCATGGTTGCTCCAGACGAAGATGATGAAACGGATGGCGGGGGTTGGGGCGCGGCTTCGCTACCGCATCCGACCATGAGCAGGCAGAGGCAGCAGATAATGAGGAGGCGCATGCGTGCCAGCATGGCTGGTTTGGGCGCAGGTAAAACGGCGAGCATGGGTTGTCTCCACACCGCTTTGTCGAGCGTAGCCAATGAACCTTACGCCGCATTCCAGACCACTGCCCGCCCCCGCCGCAGAAACAACCACGGACCCAGACGCAGGCGTCGGCCGGGTGGCCCAACCAGCAAATCATTCAGCAATCGCAGTCGATTTCGATCAGCAGGGATAGCCAATCTGGCCAACAACCGTCTCCAGCACGCCGCCCGCGGTGCCGCCGCCAGGGCCAACAGCTCAGCCGCCGGCAATCCCCCATCACCGTGCAGATGCGCCACCGCGCGCTCGGCCACCGATCGCGCGGCACGCCCGCGCTGGGCCAATGCGACCAATGCCTCTGCGATACCTGGACAGTGACGCTCCCATTCCGGCAGCACCGTATGACGGAGATAGTTGCGCCTAAAACGCTGGTCCACATTGCTCGCATCGTCGCGCCACGGCAGACCGCGTGCTCGACAATGAACGTGCAACTCGGCCCGCGTGGTCGCTAGCAACGGTCGCAGCAAACGAATGCCCGGAGCCAACTCACGATCATCCGCCATGCCCACCGGACCTTCGGGACCGCAACCGCGCAGAATCTGCAGCAATGCGGTCTCAGCCTGATCGTCACGATGATGCGCCGTACACGCTGCGACTGCGCCGTGTGCGTGACAACACGCGATCAGCCGTTCATAGCGCACGCGCCGACCGGCCTCTTCGATCCCGTCACCACGATCGTGGGCGCGCGCGTCAATCCGCTCGGCAACACACGGCACGGCGAATCGCTGCGCCAGTGCAATCACCGCCGCCGCGTCATCAGCCGATTCGGAGCGCAAGGCGTGATCAAGATGCCAGACGACGAGACGGAAACGACCGTCAGTGACCAACAAATCAAGCAAGGCGACGCTGTCAGCACCACCGCTGACGGCGACGACAACGCACGAATCAGGAGCGAAATCAGGTGGAATGGCAAGCTGTGGCACAGGCGCGTTGTCCGCGACCTGCGGCGACAGGCAATGACCACTCAATCCGGGGGCGTCAGAATAGCGGCTTACCTACTTCGCCAGCAGATTCGCTAACTGGCTCCACCGGTACCGTCCAATCTTTCATCTGAATACCACCTTGGGCCGCTTTCGGCAACGCGGCAAGGCGTTTAGCCTCAACCCACAAAGTCACGGCCTGCGGACTCTTGATGAAGGCGACGTGACCATCTCCATAACACACCATGCTTCCTTTGCCGCGATTGCAGGCCGGATCCTGCACGATAATCGGCTGGATTGCCTTGGCCGCGGGATCTGGGCGAACGTAGAGGAATGGCTCGGCTATCTCAGGATGGCCGGGAGATTGGAATAACTTATCACTCAATTCACCCTCGTGAAATTTCTTCACTTCCGCGAAATCAGCCGGCCAACGGCCGTCGTTTTCGTTTCCATACACCATCATTCCTATGGTGATTTGACGCATGTTGTTGCCAGCATTCGCCCGACGCGCGTTCTCACGCACCAAGGTGATCGCCGGTAAGGTCATGCCAGCCAGGACTGACACGCCGGCAAAATTCGCGACAATGCCGTTCTCGCCATGGATGTGCAGGCCTTCTTTCTCCGACCGTGCCACCATCGAACTGGGCAACAGATACGGTATAGCTGCGATCAAGGCCGACTGCACCGAGGTGAACAACCGCCGCGCATCCTTGTCCTTCGTCATATTGGCGCCGATCATCGGCAAGAGGCCAACCAACATCTGCATCTGCGCCTTGTTGTCATTCCACAGCAATCCGATTGCGCCAGCGGACTTCGGCCATACGCGCTCAACCGGGAATTTTTCAGCTTTGTCAGAGACCAATGATTCGATCAACACCTGATCCGTACTGATCAACCAGCGCGTCGCCGTGCGGCGAATAGATACCGAAATCGGCATCTGCGGTGGGGTCGGCACGATCACCGATTGGGTCCGGGCCTGGGCAACGGTTTGCGCCCCTGTCCCTGGCATCATTTGCTCAAACACGCTTGTCACCACGGCATCAAGAGCCTTGCTTCCTGGCAACGTCAAGGTGAAGCACGGAAACGGCACACCGCTAGTCGTGGCAAATACGATCGTCCCGTCAAACCCACCGAGCATGTCGTCCAGTCCCATGGAGATTTCCTGCTTCGCCATCGCATCAAAGCGAGCGAGATCCCGCTCAGCTCCAACTGCGGCCGCGATCTCGTGGACCACGCGGACCAGCGCCTTGCCGTCAACGCCAACTGCCATGATCCCCATCGGACGCTCGGGAAATCCGGCCAACGCGCTGGAATCGATTGTTTTCAGCGGTAGTTTCGCGCCGCTCACCACCATCTGTTCACGTATGCCGCCAGGGAATGCCGTGGCAGAGGCGTCCAGTTTACTGAGTCCGAGAATCGCCAGAACCTGTCGTGTCGGCTGTACCGCGTCCAGCGGCAACGTGGACATAAGCGACTCGACATTGATCACCCAGCGCAGATCGCTGTCGGCATCACCCGGAATAACTGGCGGCAGTCCTAACGCATCTGTCTTACCCACCAGCAACCACTCGCCTTCGCGGCGCAGAGCGACCTCTTCAAGAGCAGCCGGATCATGCCCCGCAGGAACCCGTAGCGCTATCCGCGCCTGTGAATCTCCGGGCTTTCCGGGAATCAAAGTCAGATCACAACGCGCCTCGCGAACCTGCCCGATCATCGCCATCCATGCCGCGTCAGCACCGGGCAGAGCGGTCAGATCTGAACGTAGCTTCTGCACCGCCGGCAACCGCCAGATCTTGCCGTATGGGCCGGCGGCGACGCGTTCACCGGTACGAACCAGATCCGGCATGGCGAGTTGAGCGAATGGCGCTGGAGCATCACCAGCAGTTAATGCCGCGACGAAGATGGAGGCAAGGGCACAGTGACGCATGTAAGGTCCTTTGGGCTTGATGTTCAAACTACGGTGGGCGGTTCTGCTGCTGACTCACTCGGCTTACCGAAGTTTACCGCCACTTGGCATGTCAGTGAATCAGAGGACATACAAACCTCGGGTGTCAAAGATTGGTGACGACAAGCGTGTTACGATCCACCAATTCTGCCGCGCGCACTTTGGTGCCGGGTGCAATCGGAGTTTCTCCATGACTGATAGCCGCAACGGTGCAGAGCTGGCCTTGGACGAGGATCTCGACCTGCCCGCCGACGCCGGCATGCGGTGGCACCGTGACATAAACAGTGGCGACCAACCCAATGGCGTTGCTCAGATCGCGCGAGCCCTCATGAGCGAGCCGACGCAGGTTGCGCATCAACCACAGGATCATCGCTGCCAGCGCGAGGCCTGCGATCGTCGCCAAGATCAGGGCAAGCATCTGGCCGCCGTCAGCCGTGAGCACGATGACGCCGGTCCAGCCAAAGCCGGCGAGGAACGCCGTGATCGTCCGCGCGGACAAGAGGCTCAATCCCGACGGGTGATCACCTGCGCCACCGTGCTCAAGATCCCCGGTCGCCAGATCGTGCCTTCCAACTCCGGCAAAGAGCAGCATCGTTTGCACGATCAGCACCACGGTCGAGAAAATCGCCAAGCCGTACAATACCTGCAGCAGCGGCGTCAATGCATTCCACCAGTCGCTCATGGCGTGGGACCCTAGTATCCCTAGTACGCCGGTGCAAGCTGCACGCTCAGTAAAAACACGTAGATTCTTGGCAACGCCATACGCCGCTACTCGTAGCTACCCCTGCCGACTTTGTTGCTCGCGCATGATGGATGAGGTCAACAAGTCGATCATCGGCGGGAGGAGGACCTTTGCTGAACCGCGTAGTGAACAGGCAACCACATTGGACAGCGGTGTCTCTTCAGGATTTACCTCGACCACGGGATGCCCATGGCTCTGCAGATCCACCGGAATACCGGCCGCTGGCTGAACCATGGCGGAGGAACCAATCACTAAACATCCATCAGCATGAAACGCGTGCATTCGATCAAGCGCGGACTTGGGCAACGACTCACCGAACCACACCGATCCCGGCCGCACCCGGGCGGCGCACTGCGGACACGGCATGAGGCTCAGGGCGTTATCAACATGGTCATCACCAGACCAGGCGCACACCGAGCAGCGCGTCGTGAACAGCGCACCGTGCAGATGCAGCACGTCACTCACACCGGCGCGCTCCAGCAGATCGTCTTCGTTGGTCGTTGCGATGAGTACGGTCGCCGCTGGAAAATGTCGTTGCAGCAAAGCGATCGACCGCTGACCAACATGTGGTTCACAGTTGGCGATGTGCAGACGACGTTCACGGTACCAGTCCCACACCAACTCGGGATCGCGTTCAAAGCCGCCGGGCGTGGCCAGATCCTCGGCCTTGTGGTCATTCCACAGACCGCCTTCGCCACGAAAGGTCGGAACTCCAGCGTCTGCTGACAGTCCAGCACCAGCCAGCACCAACAGCCGTTTGGCTGGAGCCAGCAGACGAACCGCCTTGTCGATGATCACCCGTTGGCCGGAATCACCCATGCTCAGCGTTCCGGAGCCGCGTCAGCCACGCCCGCTTCAAGCTGGGGCACCAACAGACCATCAGCTGGAAACGCTGGTATTTTTGCGCGAATCGCATCGCTGAGCCGACGTTTCAACGCCGCCTGATCGGGATCAACAAACATGCTCGGCTCGACCCCGCGCATTGCGCCCAACACGGCGTCCTGCATGAGCGGCGCCTGGGCTTCAATCGCCTTGGCTTGCGCGCCATCAGCGAAAGCGACAGCCAATCCAATCGTCAACTGACGACGTCCGGAACCGACAATCATCCGTGAGATCGTGAATGGTGGCAAACGCACGATCACGGGACCGCTGATCGGTATAGGCGATGGAGCGATTGGGGACACGGTTCCCGTCGTCGGTTGCGCCACTAATTGGGCTGCGGGTTCGGCCTTGTATGCGAGGAGATCCAGGGCGATGGCGTTGCGCGCGGCAGAACTCACCCGTTCTGGCAAGGCGGCCAGCACATCGGCCAAGGCTTCGCGAGCAACCATGGCACGAATCAACACTTGGCGGATGCGGTCCTCCTCAGGTCGCGACAACGTTCCTGATTTGCCATCGGCGGTGAACTCGCGTGCCTTGGCGTGACGCACGGCCACCAGTAAGAGCGCGTCGAGATCGCGCTGGCGGTAGGTGAACACACCTTCGGCAACGATCGCGGCTGATGGGTCTGGTGTCGTAGCAGCAGCGGTAGCTGATGGAGCGACGGGAACGGCCTCACCAGCGATAGCCGCGGCGGCCACACAACTCAGGAATAGGGAACGCATGGCCGACAGGCTAACGGGAATTCAAGAAACAGCAGCCAGTGGTTTACGTGGCAGACAGGCTGTCACTGACACCTGGGGAATGCTGGAATGCTGGAATGCTGGAA
This sequence comes from uncultured candidatus Brocadiaceae bacterium, assembly GCA_964652775.1. Taxonomy (GTDB): domain Bacteria; phylum Planctomycetota; class UBA11346; order UBA11346; family UBA11346; genus UBA11346. The sequence continues at coordinate 156,356 of CAZZAM010000005.1, forward strand.
TGCAACGCATCCAAACGGGCCCACAATGCCTTGTGCGGAGTCGAACATTCCAGCATTCCAGCATTCAAACATTCCAGCATTCCTGCTCAGGACATACACTCGCCAGCCCCAAGCTCGTCGAGGGTAAACAACTTATCGGCACCGATGTCGTGCAGATCAGCCTCGGAGAGTTGCTCGGGTTTGATACTGCATATCGGTTCAATGCGAGCCTTGAGTGCGTCCTTGGCCGCCTTGGCCGCCGGTTTTTCAAGCCCAGCACCAACGCTCTGGCGGAGCCACTGGGCGAAGGTCTGGTTCGGCGCGCGCTCGGCCAGGTACCAGCCACTGAGAGCGGCCACGACGTCAGCAACCTTGCGGGCTGGTACTCGGCAAACCATCGTGGCGTGAAATACTTTCGCGCCTTCATCACCACCGCCAACCATCAGCACGTAGTGCGGCACCAGCTTGTCGCCAATCTTCGCGGCTGCGCCGTGGAGACCGATGCTGCCAATGTGATGCTGACCGCAGGAGTTGGGACAGCCGGAAATATTGATGCGTCCGCCGACGCGCACTGGATCGATGCCCTTGTCGGCCAGACTACGGGCAATCTCTTTGGCGAGATTCTTCGACAGCGTGATGCCAAGTTGGCAGGTACTGGCACCTGGGCAACTGACTACGTCGGTGAGACTGTGGGCCGCACCGGTGTAACCCAGTTCGGACAACGCACGGAAGAGTTCGGTCAATTGGGCCAAACGCACGCGGCGGAAGATCAGGTTCTGATCGTTGGTCGAACGTATGTCTCCTTCCGAGAATTGCTCGGCCAGCGACGCCAGCGCACGCATGGAAGCAGCAGGAACGTCACCTCCGGGAATGCACAGGCTGACCACGGCGAGTCCCGATTCGCGGTGCGCACGGACATTGGCCGAACGCCACGCGCCTTCAGCACCGGTTGCGGGCGGAATCACACTTGGATTCGCCGCCAGCAAACGATCAGGCAGCGTGCGACCAACGAGACCATCGGTGCGCACGTTGGCGAGTTCCTCCTCGACCAACTGCAGGAATCCCGCCTCGCCCTTCGCCCGCAGCACGTACTTGAGTCGCGCCTTGGCGCGGTTCTGACGGTCGCCGTGCTTGTGATGCACGCGGACCATGGCGTCGCACAGCGGGACCACGTCCTCTTTCGCGCAGAAACTGCGGATCACAATCGGTGCCACGGGCGTCGCACCGAGTCCGGCGCCACCGACCACGCGGAAACCCTCACGACCGTTTTCCACGATCGCGGTGATGCCGACATCTTGAATATTGGTTTGACCCAGCGCGTCGGCATCCGAACCCGAGAACGCGATCTTGAACTTACGCGGCAGATTCGCACTACGTGGACCACGCAGGAAATGCTGGAAAACCGCTTCGGCGTACGGCTCGATGGCGAACGGTTCGTCACTGCGCGTACCGGCGAGCGGACTGCCGCATACGGCACGAACCGCATTGCCGCACGCTTCACGCGTGGTCAAGCCAGCTTCTTCGAGTGAGCGCAACAATGCGGGCGTGTCATCGAGTTGCACGTAATGGAATTGGATCGCTTGCCTGGTGGTGATGTGACTAATGCCATTGGTGTACTTCTCGCTGGCATCAGCCAACGCGCGCAACTGATGCGGTGTCACCTTGCCGTACTTGAGTTTGATCCGCACCATCTGATTGGTGCCAGCCTGACGCTGTCCGTACACGCCGTGAACCAGACGGAACGGTTTGAAATCCTTGTCTGGATCAATGGCCCCCGCATGCAGGGCTGCGACGGTGGACTGGAATTTCTGGAGTTCGTTCTCAACGGCTCCGGACAGGACGGTGGTGCTCATGGCTGCAGGTCGTACTCGCCTACCGGACTAGCCGCAATGCAAACGCCAGCGCCCGGTCATGCGTTCTGGGTATGGCGAGAAACTTTCCCCCATCGTCAACGATGGGGCTGGCGCCGAGTGGTGGTGGCGGCATACAATCGGCGCAGCCGATGCCGCCACGATTCGCAAGCGTCAGCGCCGCGAATCGAGCCACGACAAAGCCAGGGGTAGGCCGAAGGCCGTAGGGCGAAGCCCTGAAACTAGAACAGCTTTTGTTGGTTCGGATCCGTCTGATGGCGTTGAGCGCGATCGTTTTTTTCGATTTTCTCTGGGGGCGCAGGCTGCGACACGGGAAGAGTCGCTTCGGCGGACGACGACTGAGTTACACCAGGCTGTTGATTCACCATCGTCGCTTCGGCGGACGGGGCGTTGGACTCTGACAAGACCGCATCGATCCGCTTGAGAATATCATCGAGTTCCTGGGTCTGTGTGCGCGGTTGGCCGGCCGATCCGTCGATTGCAGCGGCGGCGGCACGGGCTCCGCTCTCGCTCGCGGCCTTGGAACCAATGTGAAAGCCGTAGGCTTCGATCCGACCGGCATGCTCAATCACATCCTTCGGGGTTTCCTTGGGCGACGCGGGAGTCGGCGTTTCCGGTGCTGGCCGCGCATCAGCATTGGCCTTGGCAGCGGCCAAGCCGGCGAATAACTCATTTGCCTCTGCGTCTTCTGATGGGGCCGTGCCTGGCTTCGTCGGCGCAACGATTCGATCAGTGGCTGGCTCTATGGTCGGAGCGGCCGACGCCAGTTTGACGGTCGGGGCTGAACCACGGCGCTGGTGCTCTGGCGAACCACCGATTGCCGGTGTACGCGGTTGGACGATTGGGCCAAGCGGTGGCGCAACCGGACGCGCGGGAGCCTGCGGCGTACGGCGCGTGGTCTCCTGACGTTTATCCGACTTCCCGCCATCGCGCAGGTATAGGGCCCAGACGATATAGCCACTGCCACTGAGGGCTCCAAGAACCCAAAGCGGTAGCAGTGTATGGATGAACTCCAGCATAGACTGGTCCTTCGCTTAGCAGGTACGGCGCGGCTTGGCGCGATGGTCTTTGATGCGCTTGGCGAGATCTTCAAATCCCGGACGACCGAACTGCGCAAAGGTCGCCTGCTTGCCCAACTCGACGCCGGGCTGATCAAAGGGATCGATGCCGTACAACTCGGCGCTCATCGTCGTCGAGAGCTCGAACAGATAGATCAGTCCGCCGATATGCGCTTCATCAACCGCATCCAGCGTGATGACCATATTCGGTCGACCAGCCGACGTGAGGTGCTGCTCGCAACCGATAAAGGCGTAATCAAGAATCGTGGTAAAATCAGCGTCTTTCAGCCAGGTCATCGCCTCGACCTTGGGGTAGAGGTGCGGTGCGCTGAGCTTGAGGCCATGGTTTTTGGCGACCACGAAGGTCACCACTTTGTCAAACGGTCCTTCAGCGAACAACTGCTGCTGACCATGCTGATCGAATGAGCCGAGCGCAGCAACCGGACTAGGGCCGACGTGCACTGCCTTACCTTTGCGATTGAGCATCTTGCCGAGGCTGACCGAACACAGGTGTCCGTACCATTGGCCGACCGCATGAACGCGGTTCGAAAACGAAAACGTCACATGCATCGTCTTACGACGCTTCCGTGTCAGCAAGTAGTGGATCAACGAATGCATGTACGCCGGATTGCGGTACGGATCGCCATGGCGGCAACGCTTGTCCATGTCGCCAGCCCCCGCGAGCAGGGCCTCGAAATCAATCCCCGCCATGCCAATCGCAAAGAGTCCTGCGTTGCCGAGAATCGCAAAACGTCCCGCGAGGTTCGCTGGGTTATGCAGGATGTCGATCTTCTCTTGCTTGGCGATCTCGGCGAGCGGACCTTTATCCTTGTCGGTCACCAGGACGACCTGCGAGGAAACCGCTGTTTTCCCGGACTTTTTCCGCAACTGGTCGACGACCCACAAAAACAGCGCGTCGGTTTCAGCCGTCAAACCGCTGCGCGAGACAACTTGGAACAGCGTCTTTTTGATATCAACCGCTTCCAAGAGTTGATTGGCGGCGACCGGATCGGCATTGTCGAGGAAATGAATCCGTGGTGCGCCTTTGCGCAGCTTGGGATCAAGCAAGTTGTAACCAGCGTGTCCAAGTGCATGCAACAGCGTCCGCGCCCCGAGCGCACCGCCGCCAGTGGACACCACGACCAGATCACTCCATTTGCCCTGATGCTTCTTGAGCGCGGCCTTCAACTCAGCTGTATCTTGGTACGGAAGATCGAAGAACGCGCTTTCGCCATTGGCACGCAACTCGTCGATGCTCTCGTGATGCTTGGGGAACTTGGCGACCAAGGTTTCCACTTCCGACTTCGTCAGCCCGTGCGTTGCACCAATGGCCTCCGATAGGCAGTTGGTGAAGTCCAGGGTCAGGGTCATGCGAACTCCTCAACGAGGCAACGGATAGATCGACCCGGGATGGTCGTTGGTGAACCCTACGGGCGAGGCAAGCGATTTTCAAGGGTATCACCAAAGTATTCCAAACTCGTGACTTTGACACGTAAATTGCTACTGATGTTTTCTTTATGGATTCGGTAAAGGCGGTCCAATCGGCCATTTTCTACCGTCGCCGTCCAATTTTCCTAGTCCGCACGGGCAAACCAACCAACCACCCCTGCTTTCGCTAGCCGACCTGATCACCACAAGTGGCCCACAATAGCCAACCGTTGCTGTTCGCTTAGGCCACCGACCTAACCGCTTGGGCGTGCTGGGCAAAGAAACTGAGGTCCATGGGCTTCAACTGCCGGGATACGCGAACCGGGAAGTCTATCAAATTGAGGACGTCACGCTGAAGATTGACGCCCGGCGCTAACTCAATCACTGTCAACCCATCCGCATCAACCTGGAACACCGCACGCTCGGTGACGATCAGCGACTCCTGCCCACGGTTGCGAACACCGTCGCTGACTCGGTAGGTCACGTGCGCGGCCTGCTTCACAAATTTCCGCTGCCGGCCTTCACGGACAATTTTCAGCGCCCCATCAACGACCTGGACCTCAAGGCCACCGGTGGTGAACGTACCGCAGAAGACGATGCGTTTGGCGTTGTGGGCAATATCGATGAAACCACCGGCGCCGGGATTCGCGGTGCCGAAGCGGCTGACGTTCACTACGCCAGTCGAGTCAAATTCGGCAAAGGCCAAGGCGGTGAACGGACACAACCCGCCATCGATGAGGTCGAACTGGGTTACTCCATCAACGATCGCCTCGGGATTGATGTTTGCCGAGAACTGCCAGTCACTCATGACCACGCCGCCAAACGATCCGTGTTCAGTGGTAAACCAGTAATCGCGCGCATTTGCTGCGGTCATCTGCCCGGTTTCGATCATGACCAAGGGCATGTCCGACGAGGCGCCGAACCCGAGGATGCTCAATTCGTGGGTGCGCACTTCCTGCGCCGCGCGCCACGCCACGATTTTGTCGGCGCCAAACGGCAGGCGCGGCATCTGCCCGAGCACGCGCTCCATCGGCTGTCCACCGAGATAGTCGGCATCGAATGGCGTGTTGGTGACCATCATCTGTTCGGCGTCCACCACCACCGCATCGACCAACATCCCCGGCAGACGGACCTGCGAAGCCAAACGCGTCCCACGCGGAACCACCCGGCGCACCTGGGCAATCACGCGTCCGCCACTCGCCTTGGTTGCCATCGCAAGCGCAACGCTGGAGGACATCAACGCCTCATCTTCCCAGCTCAGATTGCCGAACTCATCGGCGGTCGAAGCACGGATGAACGCGACGTTGATCGGCCAGGTCGGATAGAACAGGTACTCTTTGCCATCGAATTGCACTTTGCGAATCAAGTCGTCGGTCGCGCGCGCGGTGAACTTCCCGCCGCCATGGGCCGGATCGGCATACGTTCCCAATCCGATTTCCGTCAAATATCCTGGCGATTTGCGCGCTACTTCGCGCAGCCAATGCATCGAGGCACCGAGCGGCCAGCTATACGCTTCGATCTTGTTCTCACGGATCAGGCGCATCATCTCCGGACGCTTCCCAGTCTTCGGATGCACGGGGTTGATGTAGGATCCTGACACCACGCGCTTGAGCAGACCCTCCTGAGCAAGGTGGTCCATGCCGCGGATCTCCACCGCATCGCCGGTACCGACTGGCAAATACAGCGTGAGATTCGCGGGCGACTGCGTGGTCGCAAAGCGCCTGCCAAGTGCAGCGAGGCAGCTGTCCGGTGTCACCCAACCAATCACGCCAACGCTGGCGATGGTCGAACCGTCAGCGATATCAGCGACGGCGGCTTCGGCGGTAGTGATTTTACTCATGATTTGGCTCCGAATCGTTTGAGGGTGTTTTGCGCGGCCGCGCTAGCGCAATGCGCTTCAAATTGATCGCTCGCGTAGGCATCGGCATCGCGTGGAGAAAATCCCCGTGTAGTGCGCAGATACGGTTTCACCGATCGTCGGGCGATGGCCGGAAGCGCAGCCCAGTCATTGGCCTGCTGCAACGCGACCTCGAGGACACGGCCCGGCTCGCTCAACCGATCGACGAGCCCCAGCTCATGCGCCGCCGCACCGTTGATCCGCTCGCGCGCCCACAGCAGATGACGCGCGCGTACAGGACCACAGCGATCGATCAGCGGCTGGATGCCCCATGGTGGCAGCCAGCCGTTGAGAACCTCGGGCATATGCCAGAACGTCTGCGCGTCCGAGACCACGAGATCGCACGCCGTTGCCAGCGAGCATCCACCGCCCAGCGCGTAGCCATGTACAGCCGCGATCACCGGCACATCGATATCCTGAATCGTGCGCGCCAACGCTGCTTTGACCCGCTCGACCTCGGCCAAGCGACTCGGCTGCTGACCGGCCAATTCCTTGAGGTCGCTACCGGCGCAAAAACACGGTCCAACTCCAGCAATAACTACCACCGCGCAGTTCGGGTCCGCATTGGCTTGGCGCAGTTGCTCTGCGAGTTCATTGGCGGTCTCGCTGTCGATTGCGTTGCGCCGCGTCGGCCGATCGATCAGCAACTGGAACACGGATTTGGTCGTGATGCGCTGAATGGGCATGGTCAGTCGTCCAGTCGGGCGTTGTCGCGGTTGAGGATGGCGCGCAGATCACTGCCAAGAATCTGCCGTGGTTCGATGCGCTCGCGAACGGCCAGCGTCGCCGCGTGACCAACCGCATGGCCATAGCCGAAACACTGCGCGGTGACGCGGGCCGAGGCGACGGCTTCATGTTCTGCAGACATGCAACGTCCAGCGAAGAGGATGCCGCTACCGACTTCCGGCACGAAGCAATCGTAAGGCACCTCGTACCAGTCATTGAGCAGCCATTTCACGATCGGCTTCTCGCCACTGTGCAATTCGATCGGCCACGGTGAGCGCGTCACTCCGTGGACCGATTTACGACCCGCCACGATGTCGTCATTGCGTAGCACGCCAACGCCAGCGCCCTGCCGGGTCTGGCGGATGCCGACCTGAACGCCGGTGTCATTGACGAAGCTCTGTTCACACCCAGCGAGTTTATCCCGGAAAAAGCGCGCGTATTCGCGCACCTGACGGCGACCAACGATCTCAGCCTCGGAGAAATCGCGGGCGATGACCCCATTCAATTCACGACCATCGCCGCCAATGATGCGCGTGCAGTTGCACAATAACTCGCCCGGACGCGTCGTGGTGAACAGCCAAATCTTCTGACGCGGCAATTGATAGGCACCACTCGCCGCTGCCGCGACAATCATCTGCGACACCACCGCCGGCATGATGGTGTCGTGACCATAGGCCGCGAGGAACCGTGGCACGTCGACACCCATCAGTCTGAAAATCATGGTCGGATTCTGTACCCGCCCATTGGCACCCATGGAGGTACGAAACCCCGCCATCGCCAGCACATCCGCATCGCCACTCGCGTCGATGGTCACCGTGGCGCGAACGTCGAGCCGACCTTCCTTGGTATAGGCAACCACGCCCTCGACCCGCTCGGCCCCATCGACAAGCACCGCCGTGACCGTGGTGTGCAAGAGGACCTCAACCCCAGCCTGGGTCAGCATGGCGTCGGCCACCTCTCGCCAAACCAATGGATCATGCACGTGAGTCCACGTCTTCCCATACGTGACCGCCGGAGCCAAACCACCGCGCGCGTACAACTCGGCAACAAACCGCGCAGCGAAGCCGTGGACCACCTGCCGTGGTGTGCTGCCCGGAACGTCGGTCGCTTCGTACAGACCGCACACGGTTCCGCTCAGTCCGGACACGGCGCCACCGCCGCAGAAGCCGTAGCGCTCCAAGAGGACCACGCGCAGGCCCTGCTCGGCAGCGGTCACCGCGGCGGCAACCCCGGTCGCTCCACCTCCGACCACCAATACGTCGCAGGTGCGACGCAGGCCTGGCCGGCGGTCTCTGTAGTTCTGATATACGAGTGATATATTACTTGTCACACTGGCTATCTGTAACACCACGGATACTCATGTCAACCCGGCTAAATCCGGCAAGACTAGATACTTTCTAATACCCATGTAGTATGTCACTTATGCCGCGCGCACGACGTTCAGCCAAGTCCACCGCCACTGCCACGCAACCGGTCGATGCCGCATCGCAGAGTGATCTCGCCTACGCACGACTCCGCGAGGCGATCATCGCGTTGGAATTGCAACCTGGCCAGATGTATTCGGAAACCCACCTCGCCTCGTTCGCCAAACTCGGCAGAACCCCGGTGCGCGAAGCACTGCATCGCCTGATCCGCGAGGAACTGGTTACCCCACGCCGCAATCGCGGCATTCAGATCACGCCGATCGATATCATCCGCCATCTCCAGTTGCTCGACGTCCGCCGCGCGCTGGAACAACTGCTGGTCGATCGCGCCAGCAAGCATGCAACCCAGGACGAACGCCGGATCATGCTGCAATTAGCGACCGACACCGAAGCCGCCATCGCCAGCAACAACATGGTCAAACTACTGCACCTCAACAGCCAGGTACAAGACCTGAAAGTACAAGCCGCCCACAACGAGATCCTCACCAGCACGATGGATTTATTCTACGGCCTATCGCGGCGCTTCTGGTTCGCCTACGCTCCGCACATCGAGGGCAGTCGCGAGTCCGCCAGCCTGCTCCACGTCAAAACCCTGCGCTGCATCGCCATCGGCAATCGCGACGAAGCCATCCAAGCCACCAACGAACTGATGGATTTCCTCGAGTCGTTCACTCGCCGCACGATTGATTTGAAAGTCAGGATCTAGACAACGCGGATCACCGCTCGAGAAACGCCCCAACCATTTGCGCGATCACTTGCGGACGTTCGCGATGGACGGCGTGGCCGCTGCGCAGGACGATGTCGCGTCGGCTGCCGGGGATCATCGTATGCATCTCGTCCATCAAGGTGCGATAGCGGGTATCTGCCGAGCCACTGACCAGCAGGGTTGGCATGCGCAACGTACTGAGGCGTGACCATTGCGGTTCCATTGCACCGGCACCGATCGAGCGCAGACAGCCAGCGAGACCGAGCGGCTCCTGATTGAGACGACGCGCGCGTACGCTAGCGGCAACTGTTGCTGAGAATGGCTGGTATGGCTTCAACGTTGATTGGGTTTCCCACCACGCGACGAAGGCGCCGATACCATCTTCCTCAAGCACCTGGGCCAAGGACTCGTCACGCTTTCTTCGGTTCGCCCGCTCGGCTGCATCACGAATGCCGCCGTGACAACTGACGAGAATAAGCCGACGTATCCGTTGCGGATGATCAAGGGCCACCGCCAGAGCGACGCGACCGCCCATGCTGTAGCCGAGCAGGTCAACTGGTTCGGTGGGAAATCTCGCAACCAACTCGGCAGCCGCTTGCTTGATCGTGGTACCCGATGGGCACGGCCGACTACCGTGACCTGGCAACAACGGACAGCGCAGGTCGGCGATCTCACCACCCAGCGTTTCCGCCCAGGATTCGTCGTTCTCAGTAAAGCCGTGCAGAGCGTAGAGCATAGGGGTCGTGGTTGGGTCGTTTAGACTGGCGAAGCCGAGATGGACGGAAGCTTCCATATCTCACGGTTATATTCGCTGATCGTGCGATCAGTCGAAAACTTGCCGCTGGCAGCGGTGTTCAGAATGGATGAGGCAGCCCAGCGGTCCTGGTCACGATAGAGTGATGCTGCTCTGGCTTGAGCTTTGACGTAGTCGGCAAAGTCCGCGCACACCATCCAGTAGTCACCCCAATCGGTCAGGGTGTGAATGATGTCATCGAAGATACCCGGATCACATTGATTGAAGTGCGAACTGCGAATCAGATCAATCACCCGCTTCAAATCAGCATCGGCCTCGATGACCTGCAGCGGATCGTATCCTGGCCGCAAAGCGACGATCTCATCCGTGGTTTTGCCAAAGAGGAAGAAGTGCGCGTCGCCGACCTCTTCGCGGATTTCAATATTTGCGCCATCCAAGGTACCGATCGTCAACGCACCGTTCATCATGAATTTCATGTTGCCGGTGCCGGAAGCTTCCTTGCCAGCAGTCGAAATCTGTTCACTGAGATCCGCTGCCGGACAGATGTTCTCCATCATCGACACGCGGTAATCGGGAATGTAGGCGACGCGCAGCAAATCCTTGGTGTCCGGATCGGAGTTCACCACGCCTGCGAGATGGTTGCAGAAACGGATAATCGTCTTGGCGATGGCGTACCCCGGCGCGGCTTTGCCGCCGAACAGAACGCAGCGCTTAGTCCAATTCTTGGTGTCGCCACGCTTAATCCGATCATACAGATGCACGACGTGGAGGGCATTCAACAACTGGCGTTTGTACTCGTGGATGCGTTTCACTTGCACATCAAACATGGCGTCAACCGGGAAGTCGACATTGCACTCGTGGCGGATCACCGCAGCCAGGCGTTCCTTATTCGCACGCTTGATCGCCATCCAATCGGAACGGAATTCCTTGTCCTTCGCCTTCACGGTCAGCTTGCGCAATTCAGACAGATCCGTGATCCATTTCGTGCCGATCGCATCACTGATCAACTTGGACATGCCCGGATTGCACAGCGCCATCCAACGGCGTTGGGTCACGCCATTGGTCTTGTTGTTGAATTTTTCCGGCCAGAGATCGCAGAAGTCGCGGAACAAACCGGCCTTCAGTAGATCGGTGTGCAGGGCAGCGACGCCATTGACCGACTGCGAACCAACGATCGCCAGATACGCCATGCGCACCTGGGGATTGCCGCCGCCTTCGTCGATGATCGACATGCGACGCTGGCGCTCGGTGTCGCCGGGCCATTTGTTCGCGACCAGACGCATGAAGCGCGCATTGATCTCGAAAATGATCTCGAGCGGACGTGGCAACAGGCGGCGGAACATCTCCACCGGCCACTTCTCAAGCGCTTCGGGCAGCAGCGTGTGATTAGTATAGGCAAAGACACGCGTCGTGGTTGCCCAAGCCTCATCCCAGCTGATGGAATGTTCGTCCATGAGCAGGCGCATCAATTCGGCGACCGCCACAGTTGGATGGGTGTCGTTGAGCTGGGCAACGTTCTTGTCAGCAAATGCGCTAAAATCGTGGCCATGAACTGAAGACCAGCGACGAACAATGTCCTGCAGACTGGCTGAAGCGAGGAAGTATTGCTGCTTGAGGCGCAGTTCCTTGCCGTTTTCACTCTTGTCGTTCGGGTAGAGGACGCGGGTGATGTTTTCCGCTGCCGCACCCTCATCAATTGCGGCTTGGTAGTCGCCCTGATTGAATTCCGCGAGATCGAAGTCCTCGAGCGCCTCGGCACGCCACAAACGCAGCGTATTCACCGTGCCATTGCGATAGCCAGGAATGGGGACGTCGTATGGCACCGCATTGACGTCGTGGGTAGCAACCCAGCGAATGCGCGTTTTGCCTTTCTCATCCTGGTAGAATTCTGAGTTGCCGCCAAATTTCACCCGTTGGGTGTATTCGGGGCGATGCAACTCCCAACGACTGCCATTAATCAGCCAACGCTCAGGCTCTTCCATCTGTTGGTTGTTGACGATGCGCTGACGGAACATGCCGTATTCGTAACGCAGGCCGTAGCCAAAGACCGGCAATTGCAGCGTCGCGCAACTATCTAGGAAGCACGCCGCCAAACGACCGAGACCACCGTTGCCAAGGCCGGCGTCGTTTTCTTCTTCCGCGATGTCCTCCATCCGCATGCCGAGGTCGCGCAACGCACTGCGAGTGGCACTGTCGAGATCCAAATTGAGCAACGCGTTGCCGAGCGCTCGACCCATCAGGAATTCCATCGACAGGTAGTAGCCGCGCTTGCAGTCGCTCTGGTAGTAGGCGGAGTGGGTTGCTTTCCAGCGTTCCATCAGGCGATCCCGCACCGCGAGCGCGAGTGCCGAGAAACGATAGCGATTGTTCACCGACAAGTTGTCGCGACCGAGCGTGTAGGCGAGATGGCGGTCGTAATCACTGCGCATGCCCTGCGCATCCATTGCCAGTCCAGCGGTTATCGGCTGCGTCTCGGTCGATGATTGACGACTGCGCAGCTTCGGCGTGCGACGTGGCACGGGCTTGAACTTCATGAGACCCCCTGGCGATGGACGTTGGTTGTCCAATTGCGGCGGTGGATGGCAAGCGTACGTGACAGTGAATCACGTCGTGTCTTGGGCCCGCTGGCCAGTATCGATACCATGCGTTCAGTGCCGTTCAGCTAAGCGACTCTCAAGATGTTGTGAGCCGCCAAGGCGCCAAGATCGCCAAGCGGCTTGTGTTTTTCTGTACGGAGGCATCTGGAAACCCAATTTACTCTTGATCCTTGGCGTCCTTGGTGTCTTGGCGGCTCACCATGTCATGGTCGAACACTTAGCTTAACGGCATTGACCATGCGTGCGCTGGTTGACGCAGCCAAAGACCTACCAACTAGGCCCTTATTCATAGGTCATACTGCAGTCGCCAGCAGTCGATATGCATCGCCCAGGGATGGATTCTCGTTAACCAAAAACGTGTCGGCGGCCACGGCGGCCACGGTGAACAAAGCACGCAGACATGCGGGATCGTTGTCGCGCCAGACTCCAGACGACGTTGCGATGCTTGCGGGTGACCAACTGCGCCACACGCCAGCCAACAAAGCGGGGTCGTCATCCGGCAACAACAAGGCACATAACTGACGACCGAGTTCTGACCCCAACTCGGCTTCGACGGCATCCCGATCATTGAGCGATAGCCACGTCCAGCTCAGCCACGCCTGCTTCGCCAGTACGGCGTCGCTCGCGGTCAACATATCGGCCCGAGCGAATCCCAAACGCACTGCGGCAACTGCGGCCCGCAGGGTTACCGGGGCAATGACCGCACAGCGAAAGCCTTCACTGGCCGCCGCAGCGTAGGCTGCGTATGCGCGGTCGGTATGCTCTTGGCGTTCCCACAGCACGCCTTGGCCGAACCCAGCGGCGGTACAGGCCTCAGCGTCGCGGTGCACCCCTTCCGCGTCCAAACAGCGGCGGAACCACAGCGCTGCCGCAGCGTCGTCGTGCAGTCGCTCAGCGGCGAGTTCGCCCAGGGCGACCAATGTGCGTCCCCAACGCACATCGGTGGGTGGATTATGACGCAAACGCCCCCACAGCGCTTCGCCTGCCGCATACAGATGCACCGGCAGGGCAGCACGGCCAGCGTGCGCGCGCAAAAAAGCGTCCAACTCCTCAATCGCCGTCGGCATACCTGCTTGTCACCGATTTTGGGCCAGGAACCACCCCCGATCCCCGCTCCCTACACGTGGTTGCCAGGGCAACCGACGCCCTAGCATCCCACCCCTCCACTGGAACCCGCATGAGCGACACGCCCAAGCTGCCATCGTCCAACGGCCCCAAGGCCGAACCTGAGATCAAAGATGCCGTTCCGGCTGGCAAGGGCACTGCGTTGCCGCCGACCAAGCAACTGACGATGACGCACCAACTGTTCATCTGGACCATGATCGTCATCGTTGGCGTTCTGTTCGGGGTCGGTTCGAGTTGCCAAATGATGACCCAGCCGGTTCGCGAGGTCATGAACGTCAACGAGGGTGAAATCATTCCCCGCATGCAGGTCGCTGAACGTTTGGAGAAGATTCTCAACTCCAATGGCCATCCCCTGTATCCGAAGTTCTCGATTTCGCGTCAGTACCAAAATCCCGAGGCCCAGTACGCGCTCCGGCTCAAGCACGCTCGCTACAGCCAGTCCCTTGGACTGATGCCACAAGGCGCCGCGCTGGATCGCATCGAACGCGACTTCCTGGCCACGCCGATGCCTGGTTCAACCACGCGTAACTATCAGATGGCATTGCTCGAGCACGATGGTGGACCCGAACAGATCACGCGCGAAGAATTGCGGCGCTACCTGGCCGAGCGCTCGGCGAATAACGCACTATCGCTGCGCTACGATATTCAGCCCGCCTTGCCGCGTACGGTCGGTGGGGAAGTCAAAGCGGCCGAGTTGGACCAATGCCAACTCAACGAAGTTGTGCTGACTGGGACCGCCCTCCTACCGGCAGTGAAACCGGATGATCCTGAGATCGCAACCACCTACGAGCGCTTGAAGAGCAAACAGTTCATTCGTTTGGAACGACTTTCCGTCGCCATCGCTCTCGCCGACCGCGATAAACTCGGGGCGGCCATCACTCCCACTGAAGACGAACTGAAGGCCTGGTTTGCGGCTCATAAAGCCCAATTCCCCGGTGATCCTGACCCCAAGGATCCCAAGAAAGAGCCAACGCCCAAAACCCTCGAACAGGTGAAGGATCAGGTCATCGCCAAGATCCGCAATGAACGTGGATCGGCTGCAGCGCAGAAGCTGATCGATGATTTCAATGCCAATGCCGAAGAGCTCGAATCCAAGAAGGACGCCACTGAATATCGCAACGCCGTCAGCAAGGCAAAATTAGACTTGGTTGTGCAACACATCGAAGACCGCAAGCCCGGCACCTTGGATCTCGGCAAGCTCGGGACGATCAAGGATGTCGGTCATCTGTTCGGACATGAACATGACATCGGCATACTCACCCAACCAATTGAAACGTCGCTTGGACACTGGGTCGTCCTGCGCATTGAATCACGGCACGAGGCTGGCTTCCAAACCCTTGAAGAGGTTAAGCCGAAGGTCATTAGCTACCTGGCCGGACGCCGGGCGTGGAAGAACCTGGTTGATCAAGCCAACAAGATTCGCGACTCGCTCAAAGGACCCGGTGCGCTGACCGCCTGGGCGGCAACATCGGAAGGCAAAGCGTGGAATGCCACCGCCACCACCAAGGACGTTAGCCTGCTACAAGAACTCCATCAGGCAGCGAAAGAGCCCGACAGTACGAGCACGGATACATTCCTGGTCGCCTCGCTAGCTATGCCTGGACGTCCGGTCCAGCTAGCCGCCACCGACTCGTCTTGGGATGGCGACATTCCCCGCATGCGCTTGGTGCAAGTTGGCGAGATCAAGCCAGGCACCATGGACATTGCGAACGAACGACTGATCAGCGCCTACCGAGATGCCTTGGAAAGGTTCTCTGGCAGCCTCTTCAACCACGATATAAACGCCAAGATAGGTATCCGATGAACGCACCACTCCTCCAAAGCACCGTCAGCGGACTCAAGCTCCTCGCCCGTGGCAAGGTGCGCGATGTCTATGAGATCGACGCCCAGCATCTACTGTTCGTCGCCAGCGATCGCATCAGCGCTTTCGACCGCGTCATGGCCACGCCGATCCCGGACAAGGGCAAGATCCTGACGGCGCTGTCACTGTTCTGGTTCGACCTGTTGCGCGACATCTGCCCCAATCATGTGGTGACCAGTGACGTCGGAGCGATGCCGGCCGAAGTCCGCCGCGAACGCGACCAGCTCGCTGGTCGTTCACTCATGGTGAAGCGGCTCAAGATTCTCCCCGTGGAAGCAATCGTACGCGGCTACGTCGCCGGATCAGGCTGGAAGGAATATAAAAAGAGCGGAACGATCTGCGGTATTCCTCTGCCCGCCGGTCTAACCGAATCAGCCGAACTGCCGCAGCCGATTTACTCCCCGTCGACCAAGGCCGAGATCGGTAGTCACGACGAAAACATCAGTCCCGCCCGTGCTGCTGAAATCCTCGGCAAATATGCAGCCGCCGTCGATCGCTACTCGATCGAACTGTACGGCCGCGCGCGCGACCACGGCCGTACGCGCGGTGTCATTATTGCTGACACCAAGTTCGAATTCGGCATCGATGCCACTGGTACAGTAGTCCTGGCCGACGAGGTGCTGACCCCCGACTCGTCACGCTTCTGGCCCGCCGACCGCTACGCCGCCGGCCGCGCCCAGGATTCATTCGACAAGCAATATCTGCGCGACTGGCTGGAGTCGGTGAAGTTCGACAAGGATGGTCCCGGCATCGACCTGCCGCCGGAAGTCGTCGCTAAAACACGAGCAAAATATCTTGAAGCCTATCGCGCGCTGACCGGCGTCGATTTCCGCGCCTGAGCCCATCCGCCGCCATCTTGCCCGAGAACCCACGGCAACTGCAGAGGCGCAGAGGCCGCGGAGGGGACCCGACGGATAAACTCACACCGACTCGGCTCCGTTGTGCCATGCATGTGCCGCCCCATCTCGACACTGCGACCTCTGCGGTTGCCGTGATGATGTAGAGCCGACGCATGGACATCCTCTTTCCTTCGGCCTGGCATTGGATCGCGGCGGCGCTGTGCGCGATGATCATTGGTGCGGCGAAGACCGGCATTCCTGGCCTGGGCTTTCTGGCGGTGCCATGGATGGCCTTCCTGTTCCATGACCGCGTCGCGCTGTCAGCCGGCGCGTTGCTGCCGCTCCTGTGCTGCGCTGACATCATCGCAGTGTGGATGTTCCGCCGCCGCGCCTCGGTCCACCACCTCTGGCATCTGCTGCCGTGGGTGCTCATCGGACTGGCCTGCGGCTGGGCCTCGCTCGTCCATCTCGACAACGCCACCCTGCGACCGGCGCTGGGCGGCATCATCCTCGCGATGATCGGCCTGCATCTGTGGCGCGCGCTGCGGCCCACGATCGCCCTGCCAGGTCGCGGTGCCGCCGCGGTCTATGGCGTGGTCGCCGGGACCACCACGACAATCGCCAACGCCGCCGGGCCGGTGATGAATCTTTATCTACTCGGCCAACGCCTGCCCAAAGAGGAACTCATCGCCACCGGCGCGTGGTTTTTCTTCATCATTAATCTGGCCAAAGTGCCGATCTACGCACAGCAAGAGATGATCACCCGCGACACCTTGTTAATCGACGCCCTGCTGATTCCCGCCGTGATCCTCGGCGCGATGGTCGGACGCTTGGTGCTGCAACGCATCCCGCAGCGCGCCTTCGAGATCATCGTGTTGAGCCTGGCCGCGCTGGGCGCCGTGCTGTTGTTCGTGCCGCTGCAGTAACCCTAGAAAAAGCATTCGAGTTAGCAGGAGACGCAGAGGTCAGAAGAGTTTTGCCTAACCGGCGTCGTCACCCGCAGGGTGATCTGTTCACATCTCCTAATTCCTTCGGACCTCTGCGCCTCTGCGTCTCCTGTTCTTCGAAATGCGGGGTTTAGGATTACTTCATTCCCATACAGTATTTAGGGGATTTCACGCCAGTGGACTCAGTTGGCATGGCGAGTGCGTTTATCGGCTCAAGCGACGAGCCACGTCGCAGGAGACAACAGTCATGGTGATCCTCAGCGAAGACGGCGCCCTTGCTCTGGCCAGCTTCAAACTGGTCAACGTCGCCAACGGCCGCGTGATGATGACCCGCAAGCTGCGGCTCTGCGACGCCGAACAGTTCAACCAGAATTGGCAGGCTCGCGGCATCCCCGCACGCTGGGAACCGGTTCTGGTGACCGCCGCCGCCCACGCCGGCGAATAACCACGGCTGATTGATTGGCCGAACTCGTCGCCACCATCGCGGCATGCCGAGACCGCGTATCCTAGTCAATTACACCTTCGACGATCATCCATCGACTTCGAAAAAGATTTTAAATTACTGTGATCCGCTGGTTTCCGCCGGCGGATTGCCGTTGATTGCGCCAGTCTTCACCGACACATCCGTACTCGCCGAAGCGCTCGACGGAATTGACGGCGTGCTGCTCATCGGTGGACCCGACTACCATCCCGATGCTTACGGTGGCCATCCTCAACCAGCCTCACAATTGATGGACCGCCGACGCCACGATGCTGATCTGCTTCTGGCCCGCGCTACCCTCGCCCGGCGGCTTCCGGTTCTTGGCATCTGTGCTGGACATCAGCTATTGGTCATCGCTCGTGGCGGAGCATTGGTACAGGACATTGCCAGCGAATGGCCGAACGCCATCCGCCACGGCCCAACACCTGAGCAAGCCTGCGAGCACGACGTCACGATTCAGAAAGGAACACGGCTGCACGCGCTGGTCGGAGTCACCTCACTCACGATTCGTAGCTATCATCATCAAGCGGTGAAACCCGGGCAAGGTGGCGGACTCGTCGTCAGCGCGCACGCGCCCGACGGCGTCATCGAAGCGGTCGAAGATCCGCAGCACCCGTTTCTGATCGGCGTGCAGTGGCATCCGGAGCGGCATGCTGAAACGGCCGCGTCGCAGGCGTTGTTTCAGGGATTGATGCAGGCGGCGGGAAAAAACGCCTAGTAAAAACATCGCCAGCAACTCTCCTTCAACTTCAACAACGCGATAAAAGGCAACCGCTGAGACGCTGAGGTCGCAGAGGCCTGGGGTTAGAAGGCATGGTTGTTTTCAGTGCCGATCATCCGCAGGGTGACAACCCAAACTCGCTCTCCTCTACGGCCTCAGCGCCTCTGCGGTTGCCTTGAGGATTTTTCAAACGCCAAATTTAGGATCACAGAAAAACAGCCAGAAACCCTCATTTCTCAGGGTTCTTGCAGAAATATTCATAGACCAGCGTATTCGGCTCTGCTCCGGCCCAATGTGACTGACGACCGCTGCTTGGCTGAATAATCTCAGGCAGCGATGTCGCAGCCAGAGTTCGCTTGGCAAGCGCTTCCAACTCGCCAAGACGAGCGAATTCGACAACGATGATCTGCTGGAGTTGCGCAACGCTCAACCCACCACGCAGTTCGCTGTCATCTCCATACGCCTCGCGAATGTCTTCCCAACTGGCAGGCAACCGGTAGTGCTGTCGGTGAAATCGGACAATCAACTCGGCCGTGTCCCATTGCCCGTAACAGTCCCGCATGAGCCCAGGCATCGAAACAATGGCCATGCCTACGTATATCAATCCGCAAACCAGCACCGTGATAACGGTCCAGAGAATCCATCTATGCCGAGAAGGTCTGCGCTCTGTCATGGCATAACGCCCACATGACGTCGCCGTTGCCCCAAACTCCCGCTCTTACTTAAACCAACTCGCCTTCAACGTCACCGCTTCTTTGCCGGCTTTGGTCGTGCCGAATTGCTTGATCAGTTGCTCCAAGGTCTGGGCAATCGACGCTGCTTCAGTGCGCTTGAGCGCCTGCGGGTCAGAGCCAAGGCCGATTTTCGCGGCCTGAGCCTTCAGCATCTCCAACGCTTCGGCTGCCCTCACTTCGCCCTGGAACGCCTTGTCGGTCTTGATCTGAGCCGCGATCTCCTCGAACGGCTTGCCCCATTCGTCACCCTTCACCAGGAGGATTATGCGATTCAGACGGCGGGCGGCTGACAGCGGATCCTCGGTCTTGTCAGTGGTGATGCCTGCGAGTTGTTTGTCGAGATAGGCCTTCACCGATTCCAGTAATGTCTTCGCTTCGCTCTGCACCTCGACCTTGGCCTTCTCGTTGCCGGCCTTCGTGCGCAGGGCTTTGAGAACGGACACCACCGAGCGATCAGCCGACTTCAACGCGGCCGCTTCGGAAGCGCAGGCCTTGAACGGACCGCCCTTGACCAGCGGACCAGGAGCCGCGTCCAGCAACTTGGTGATCATGGCATTCGTCACGTCGTGCGGACCGCCGTCGAAAGTGAGTTTGCCGGTATGATCGAAAACGAAGATGTGGGGGATGCCCGAGACATTGGAGCCGGGCAGGTCGCCACCCTCAATCACGGTCGGCTTGTCGGTACCTTTGCATTCCTGCCAGACCTTCAGCGTAGTGCCTGGACTCTGACAGTGGTTGGCGAGGACGATCAGTTGATCCGGATCAGCGATGGCAGCCAGCTCGCTGATGTGCGGGATGTTGGCGCGGCATGGCGGGCAGTTGACGCCCCAGTATTCGAACACCACGACCTTGCCGGCAAGGTCAGCGTTAGCGATCTTGGGCCCGCTGACATGCTGACCCAGATTGACCCCCTTCAGATCGACCGCCGCCTGGGCAGAAACCGTGGCGAGGACGAGGAGAGACAGCAGATAGAGAGGACGCATGACGACTCCAGATGAACAGGTTACCACACGGACCGAGCCGGCGGATGGTAAATATCCATCATCCCAGTCAACGTACATCATGATAGATGGATCAGTCCGGAAGTCCGGACCTCTCCCTCCCCCCTCGTTGCATGCCCGGGGAAGCCGCCGATCCTGCCGCCCTTCCCGGAGTACCGATGCGCGCCAGCCGAATGAATCTTGCCACCCTGCGCGAGGATCCTGCCGAAGCCGAGATCGCTTCGCACCGCCTGCTCACTCGCGCTGGCTACATCCACAAGTCCGGTGCTGGCCTGTACCTCTATCAACCGCTGCTCAAGCGCGTGATCGACAAAATCGCCCGCATCGTCGCCGAGGAGATCAGCCGGGCCGGCGGCCTCGAAGTCACCATGCCGATCATGCAGGAGGAAGCCCTGTGGCAGAAGAGTGGCCGCTGGTCGCAGTATCAGGCAAGCCGCACCATGCTGACAGTGAAGGACCGCAACGGCCAGCAGTTCGGCCTCGCGCCGACCGCCGAGGAAGTTGTCACCGATTACGCGACCGCCGTGGTCAAGAGCTACAAGCAGCTGCCGGCCTGCTTCTTCCAGCAGCACACCAAATTCCGCGATGAGATCCGTCCCCGCTTCGGCCTGATGCGGGTGAAGGAGTTCATTATGATGGACGCCTATTCATTTCACGCGTCCGATGATTGCCTGGGCAAAACCTACGAAGCGATGCGCATCGCGTACCTACGCACCTTCAACCGCATGGGCCTGACCGCGTTTGCCGTCGAGGCTGACTCCGGCGCGATCGGCGGCAGCGGCAGTCACGAATTTATGGTCGCCGCTGACATCGGCGAAGACGCGATCATCTACAATCCGACAACCGGATACGCAGCGAACGTCGAGCGTGCAGCGGGCGTGATACCCAAAGCACCAACGTGGACTGCGCCAGCAACTGCGACCTCGGTTTTGACGCCACAAGCGGGATCGATCGCCGACGTCATGGCATTCCTCAACGCGAATGGATTCACTGGAGTTCAGGCTGCGCACGGACTCAAGTGCGTGCTCTTCGTCGTGACTGTCGCTACCAATAAGGGCGAACGTCAGATCAAAACCGCCGCATTTGTCCGCGGTGATCGCGACGTCAACGAAGTGAAGCTCGGCAATGCGGTGGCCCGTGGTGCGCGCGGATCGCAGCTCGACCTGCGGCCCATGCATCCAGACGAAGTCCGCGCCGCAACCGGTGCCGAACCCGGCTTCGCTGGACCCGGCGAAGGCCTGACCGTCGATTTCTGTTTCATCGATCCGTCGCTGAAAGATGTCGGACCGCTGGTTGCCGGTGCCAACAAAACCGATCATCACCTCGTCGGACTCGTCATCGAGCGCGATGTCGATGCCAAGAAGTTCCGGTGGGAAGACATTGTTCGCATTAAGGCCGGTGATCTCGACCCTGCTGGCGGTCTGCTGGCTGAACGGCGCGGCATCGAAGTCGGCCATATCTTCAAACTCGGCACCAAGTACTCGACTGCGATGAAGGCCGAATTCCTTGGTCCCGATCAGAAGTTGCATCCATTCATCATGGGCTGCTACGGTATCGGAACGTCGCGCGTCGCCGCTGCGGCAGTCGAACAGCACAACGATGCCGACGGCATCCGTTGGCCAATGTCAATCGCCCCCTATCAGGTGGTGATCGTTTCGGCTGGAAAACCTGGCGATACTGCGATTGATCAGGCGGCCGAACAACTCTACAACGAATTGCTCTCCGCTGGCGTCGAAGTCGTGATCGACGACCGCGACACCAAGCCGGGTGTGAAATTTAAAGACTGGGATCTCGTCGGCATTCCCCTGCGCGTCGTCGCCGGTCGCGGCATCGCCGAAGGCAAGTTCGAGTTCAAAGTTCGCGGCGGTGAAGCCAAGGACATCGCGATTGCGGACGCAGCCACACATGTAGTAAGCGAAATACGCAAGCACCTGGCCGCGCTGAACGCCGCCGCTGACGCGGTGAAGTAAACTTGAACAAGCCGCTCCTCGTTCTCGGCTCGATCAATGCCGATCTCTACGTCGAAGTTGATCGCCTACCCCAACCTGGCGAAACCATCCAGGGTGGTGGCTGCGCCGTTCGCCCTGGCGGCAAAGGCGGCAATCAAGCTGCCGCAGCAGCCAAGCTTGGTTATCCGACCTGGTTCGCCGGGCATCTCGGCAATGACGACTTCGCAGTTCCGATGCGCGCTGCTATCCGCACAGCTGGTGCCGACGATCGCTTGCTGACCCAGGTTGCCGCACCGACTGGGCAGGCGTTCATTCTGCTCCAACGCGGCGGCGAGAACTCAATCATCGTCGCTGCCGGAGCCAACCTGGTGTGGAACGGACTCGACGCACCAATCATCGATGCTATTCCGAAATCTGGCGCCGTGCTGCTGCAACGCGAAACACCGACAGATATCGTTCTTGCTGCGGCACGCGCCGGACGCTCGGCCGGGATTCCGGTGATCCTCGATGCCGGTGGATCAAACGACACGCTCGATCCACGCGTGCTGCCGTTCTTGTCGGTGTTCAGTCCGAACGAACACGAACTCGCACATATCACCGGCCTGCCTACGACCAACGAAGTCGAAGTCCTGCGCGCAGCGCGATCACTCCAGTCCCAGGGTGTTGGTACGGTGTTGGTAAAACTCGGTGCGCGCGGTTGTTTGCTGGTCCCACGTCAGGGCGAGCCAACCCATCAAGCATCCTTCCCAGTTACCGTGGTCGATACGACGGGCGCCGGTGATTGTTTTACAGCGGCGTACACTGTAGCCATGTTAGAGAGTCGGGCTGAAGTCGACCGCCTGCGCTTCGCCTGCGCTGCCGCCGCCATCTGCGTATCGCGACTTGGTGCCATGCCGTCGCTACCGAACCGCTCCGAAGTCGATAGCTTCCTCGCCAAGCATTCATCATGAGCACCGCGACCCTACGTGTTTCATGTCCTGATCGCACCGGACTGGTTGCGGCGCTGTCCGATTTCGTCTTCCGCCAAGGCGGCAACATCATCGATCTCGATCAGCATTCGGATGCCGACTCGGGCACGTTCTTCATGCGGCTGGTGTTCGACACCACGCACTTCACCTTGGATCGACCAGGCATTGAAGCCGCTATCGCTGAACTCGCGCGCACGCACGAACTGACCTGCCAGCTCACCTTCGGCGATCATCGCCCACGCATCGCAGTCTTTTGCACCAAGGTGCCGCACTGCCTCTACGATCTCCTGCTCGCCAATCGGCTGGGCGATCTGTCGGGCGACATCGCGGTGGTCGTGTCCAACCATAGCGAGCTCGAACCAGTTGCGGCACACTTTCAGGTTCCATTTGTCTGCATCGCTGGTGACGCTGCCGAGCGTGAACATGAATCACTGCTCGCCCGCGAACGCATTGGGCTCGTCGTCCTTGCCCGCTACATGCAGATCCTCTCGCCGGCATTTGTCACTCGGCGCCGTGGACAGATCATCAACATCCACCACTCATTCCTGCCCGCCTTCGTCGGTGCCAGGCCGTACCACCAGGCCAAGGAACGCGGCGTGAAACTGATCGGCGCGACCGCCCACTACGTCACCGAGGAACTCGATCAGGGTCCGATCATCGAGCAGGCCGTCGCCCATGTGTCGCACCGCGACGCCGTCGAGGACATGATCCGCAAGGGCCGCGAGCTAGAACGCCAGACGCTGACCCGCGCCGTGCGGCTGCATCTTGAACATCGCGTGTTGATCAACGGCAATCGCACCGTCGTATTCGCCTAATCCTATGCCTCCTGACACAACACCTGCGCAGCCACTCATCAACGTCCGCGATCTGCGGGTTGCATTCGGCAGCGCTGACCAGCGCCTTCCCATCATCGACATCCCTACGTGGTCGATGTCCACTGGTGCGCTGGTCGTCATCGAGGGGCCATCTGGCTGCGGCAAGTCAACGTTCCTCAATGTACTTGGTGGCTTGCTGGCCTGCGACAGCGGGAATGTCCGCGTGTGCGGCGCGGATCTCGCCAGTCTGGATGAAGCCGGCCGTGATCGCTGGCGGGCTGATCATGTCGGCGTCATTTTCCAAGGACTCAATCTGCTGCAGGGTTTCAGTGCGCTCGACAACGTGCTGCTGGGAGCAACGTTTTCGCGCACGACGGTCACTGCGGCCGATGCGCGCGCACTCCTCAGCGAAGTCGGACTCGCTCATCGCCTGTATCATCGCCCATCCGAATTGTCACTTGGTGAACAACAGCGCGTGGCCATCGCCCGCGCACTCATCAAACGTCCGCAACTGATCCTCGCTGACGAACCAACCGGATCGCTGGATCCGAAGAACGCAGCCGACATCACCGCACTGCTACGCCGGGTCTGCACCGATCACGGCTGTTCGCTGATCATGGTCTGCCACCAGCCTGAAATCGCAGCTGGATTCCCCGCCCGCGTCGACTTCACGACGCTGAATCGCGCTACGGCTCAGCTTGGTGTTGCACCATGAATATGCTGCATCTCGTTCTTGGCAGTCTACGTCAGCATCTCGGCTCTTCACTATTGGCCGCTGCCAGCATCGCCGTGGGCGTGGCGCTGTTGTTGGCAGTCACCTCACTGCGCGAACAAGCACATACCCAATTCACCCAGGTCGGACTCGGCGTCGATGCGGTGCTTGGACCGAAGGGATCACCACTCCAGATCACGCTCAATGCCCTCTATCATCTCGAAGAGATGCCGGGCACGGTGCCTTGGTCTTCCTACCAGGAGATCCGTAAACATCCGGTCGTCGCCGATGGATTCGTCTTCGTGACCGGACACTCCTATGCTGGGTTTCGGGTCAACGCCGTCGAGCAACGCTTCCTGAACGAGTTTGAATACCTGCCCGGCAGACGCTTTTCGACCGCGACCGCTGATGGCGGATCAGGGCGGATGTTCACTGACGAACACGAGGCCGTCGCCGGCGCTGATGTCGCCCGCGCACTTGGGCTGCAACTTGGCCACAGCTTCAGTCCGGTATGTGGGGTGAAAGAAGAAGGTGGCCATCACCACGACGAACACGTAAAATTCGTCGGCATACTGGCCCCAACCGGAACACCGCACGATCGCGCGATCTACATGCCGCTCGAGGATTTCTACACACTTGGTGGCCACGGCGAGGCCGTCGCCGACATGGCAAAGCACACGGAGCATCGCGTGATCAGCGGTGCGTATCTCAAGCTCGCCCGCATCCGTGGCAACGCATTCCATCCCGGTGTTCAGCAACTGCAGTACGAGATCAACCAGTCCACGACCACCCAATTCATCCTGCCGGCGGAAGTGATGCCGCGACTGTTCGCGATCATCGGCTGGGTCGATCGGGTGTTGCTCGCAGTCGGCGGTTTGGTCGCAGCCCTGGCAGCAGCGTTTCTTGGTTTCGCTTTGCTGGCAACGCTGCGCGAACGTCGGCGCGACTTGGCGCTGTTGCGGGCACTCGGTGCACGACGACAGACGATCTTCACTCTCGTATTGAGTCAGGCACTCGTCATCAGTCTCGCTGGTGCCGTTGCCGGGTGGGTCGGAGGACACGCACTGACCTGGGTTGGCTGCCATTACGTTCACGCTGAAACCGGCATGCGCTTTTCGCCATGGTTCTACTCGTCAGCGGATTTCTGGCTGCTGCCGACCACCATCCTACTCGGCTTGCTTGCTGGGCTTATCCCAGCGATTCAGGCCTATCGACTCGGCTTGCTGACGACGCTGAAGCCACAATCCTGATCGCTCACATGGAGTCGCCAACATTGTGCCGTTTCGGACTGCGCTATCCACGGTTGTTCTGGATCGGCCTACCCATACTAGCCGCGCTGTGCATCGGCAATTACTGGGAGTATCATCATCGCTCTGCTCAACCGCGTACCACGCCCGACGTAGCCGTACGCACGGAAGATGGCAAAGGCGGTCACGCAAACATCGGCATCAGTGAAGGCACCGCTGACGCACAAGCACTGACCTTCGCGTTGCTCGGATCGTGGAATTACCAGACCATCAATGGTCCGCCGTGCCCACCAGAGGTGCAGTCCCACCACGGACAGCAGCGCATGGTCACCGGATTCATGTATCCACTTGCTCAGGCAGACACACTCAAGGTGTTCTGCTTGCTGCGCACCACGCAAACGTGCTGCTTCGGTCCGCGTCCGCAGTTCAACCAGTATCTCTTCGTCGAGACTCGCGATCCAGTTCCCTTTGAACGTCAGCGACCAGTGCAAGTCGTTGGCACGTTTCAGGTCGATCCACAGCCCATGCAGGGATACATCTATCGTTTGGAGAACGCGACGGTGACGATTGCTCCAGGCGCTGAAGACGCAGCGCCGGATCCTGCGACTATCGCCCAGGACGAGCAGCGCACCCTGTGGGACTGGTCGCTGATGGAACAGCTACGCAATCAAGATCGCAGCACGCTGAAGATCTCGCCTGCATTACTGGCGCTGCAAGGACAGGGCGTCGTGGTCCAAGGCTTCGTTCACAACGCTGATCCCGGCCCGCCAGCTCAATATCTCATTGGTTTCCATCCACCACCTGGACGCCCAGATGGCAAACCTCCGACCCTGTTCGATGCCCTGACCGTGCAACCGACCAACGAATCCAAGTCACCGCCAGCGTGGCAAGATCGCCCAGTCTGGCGCGGCAAACTGCACATCGTCACTGAGCCGGATAAGTGGGACGCGTTCGGACTTATCATGCTTGAAGACGCCAGCGTCTGCAGCGCACCACAGAGAATCGGCAATGGCCCGATCCTGCCCAACATGGCACTGATCCTGCTGCTGGCCTGCTTCCTGATGGTCACCGTTTCTTGCGCTAGAACCAAACCGGAACCCGTCACGGAGCCAGCGTGAAGCACTCTGTCTGCTGGCTCGTGGTGTGCATCGCGTTCTGCGCCCCATTCAGCGTGGCCACTGAGACACCGGCGGCCACTACTGATCCGGTCCTTGTCATGGTCAACGGCGAGGCGATCCGCGAAAGCTTGCTCAGCAGCGGGATCCCCAAGGACATGTTTGGCGGCAGTCGTAATCTCGCACGAACAAATCGGCTGCGCCGACTCATCGATCAGGTCTCGCTACGACAAATGCTCTCGACGCGTGGGGTCATCGTTGATCCAAAAGACATCGAGAAAGCCTACACTGAGCTCATCAAGGCGCCGCCAGACTTCGATAGTTGCCCAGGATGTTCGCAGTCGTACAGCTCCTTTGAGGACTATCTGCAACGCAGTTTCCTGACCTACGACGATGTCCGTGCTGATCTCGCATCCAATATGGCGATCGATAAACTCATTGAATCGAATTGGGAACGTGCCCACCCTGGTCCGACTGGAAAAACAGCACTGATTGATGCCGAGCGCGCTGCTTTCTCGGCCAAGTACCGCCGCTTCTGGCGCATCGCAATTCCCATCGCCTTCGATGAAATTCGCGATGACCCGAAGCGACGCGGGCCAGGATGGGCCAAAGCGGTGGCGGTTTGCGAACGGTTGCGCAAGGGGGACGACTTCGCCGTTGTCGCGAAGGACATCAACGGCGACGCCTATGAAGGTAAGAATGGCGGATACGCCGGAATATTTCCGATCGAATGCGCTAGCTCGTTTGGTCTCGATCAAACCCTCCTCAATGCCCTGCCCGCCAATACCGCCAGCGAACCGCGTCCTGGCTACATGGGCTATCAAATCGTCAAATGGCAACCGATTACCGACGACGACATTCTGGAATTTGCTCAGAAACAATTTGCTGAAAAGAACCGCGCTGAATTATTCGAATCCATTGCCAAGCAACGCAAGTTGGAATGGACCAACGGCAAGGCGCTGGTTCCAAAATAATCCTCAAGCTGGCGTTTGAAAAACTCCAAGGCGACCGCTGAGGCGCTGAGGCCGCGGAGATCGCAGAGGAGAGCAGTATTCGGTCGTCACCCAACGAGTGATCGGCAGCGAAAACAACAACATCTCCCAACCCCAATTCTCTGCGACCTCTGCGCCTCAGCAGTTGCCTTGGATCGCGTTGTTTAGGGTAATCACAGCACACCTGCCCTGGCGTATTTCCAACTTGAGTAATGCTACAACCGAGATGCTTGCTGATCTATCGTGGGGCTCCTTTCTGACTGTGACCACCCTGCATCTCGTGGCGGTAGCGACACCGGGTCCTGATTTCATCCTTGTCACCCAACGCAGCCTACGTCACGGTCGCCGCGCTGGTTTGCTGTGCAGCGCTGGCATCGCCACTGGCATACCGTTTCACGTCGCCTACTGCGTTCTCGGACTCACCGTCGTACTCGCACAATCACCGGTGGCATTCACCGTGTTTCAGCTTGTCGCTGCCTGCTACCTCGTGTTCATGGGCGCATGCGCACTCAGATCGACGGGGACAACGGTAGCGGAACCACCTACCGACGGTGAAGGACCGATCAAATCGACCTCGTTCCTCATTGGCCTAGTGACCAATGTCCTCAACCCAAAGGCGGCCTTGTTCTTCCTGGCGTTGTTCTCGGCCCTGGGACCGACAACATCGATAGAAACGCTTGTCGTCTTGGGACTGTGGATGGCAGTTCTCACGCTCATGTGGTTTACTTCGCTGACGTTGTTGCTCACAACCGAACGTGCGCGGGCAGCGTTCCTCAAACGATCGCAACTCATCGACCGTGCAGCCGGCGTTATTTTTATTCTATTCGGATTTGGACTGCTGCTGACTCGACTACATTAGCTGAAGATTTGGCGTTTGAACAACCAAGGCAACCGCTGAGGCGCAGAGGCCGCTGAGATCGCAGAGGAGAGGAAGATGCTGTCACCTCTCTTGAAAAAATATCGCTAGCGTGCCAGCCTTATCCCAACCTCCATCCTCTGCGTCCTCTGCGTCCTCCGCGGCCTCTGCGCCTCTGCGGTTGCCTTGGATCGTGTTTTAGAATTAGTCGAAAATCCGCGTCACCGTCCACCACAGACCCATGACGGCGATGGCAATACTTCCGGGCCAGACCACAGCCGGACGATACCAAGCGCGTTCGCGCCACCACCAAAAAGCTAGCATAAATGCGGTAACCACCGTTATCTGACCAAGTTCCACGCCCACATTGAACGAGATCAGCGCGCAGACGAAACGACCTTCGGGCAATCCCAGCTCGCCAAGCGCACCGGCGAATCCGAGACCGTGCAGCAGGCCGAAACAGAACACGATGACCCAACGCCACCAGCGCACATCGCGTTGACATAAATTTTCGATCGCGACCACCGCAATCGACAAAGCGATTAGCGGTTCGACTATCGCTGACGAAACGTGGATGATGCCAGCCGCTGCCAATCCTAACGTGATCGTGTGAGCGCAGGTGAACGCCGTGATTTGAACAAGCAGTCCACGCCAGCTCCGCGCCAACAAGCAGAGCCCCAGCACAAACAGGATATGATCGAGGCCGAGGGGTAAAATGTGCCGAAATCCAATGACAATGTAGGATGTGATCGTGTGCAACATGGTCACGTTGTGGTTCGGCTCAGGCGTGGTCGAGGCCGTCGTCGCACTGCTGTTTCCGCGCCCCATCAGAGCGAACACTGGCTTCCACAGTTCCTTGCCACTCAGCACCTCGGAAGCACCAACCACAACCCCCTGCCGCATCAGGGTGCAGTTGATGAGCAACTGGACCTCTTCCATGTCCTTGAAATCCAGTTGGCAGGTCACGTCAGACCAATTCGCTCCGGCGGGAAGCCTGAGCCGGTAGCGCATGGCGTAGCCGCGATGGCGCAGATCAGCTCCAACCGCAATCGGATCCATGTCGAGATACGTGCCATGCGCTTGGAATCCGAGCGCCTCTCCGATGCTCTGCGCTGCCTGCAGCGCAGACTTCTGGTCGGGAAACTGCTGCACGAAAAGGCCGCCCATCGTCACCAGATTTTGTTCGATCGAAGCGACGACGACGACAGCCTCACCAGTTTCGGGATCAATCTCCAGATCAACATGGACCGTTAACGGCACATGGGCGTACATGCAACCAGTCACCATCAATGCCAAGATCAGACGCAACCAACGACGCATGGCGGCACCATGCTGACTTAGACGACAATGGCAATCCGCACGACCACGCGGCTACGAACTGGACGTACGTCCCTGAACCGTGATCAGCGACAGGCCGTCCTGCTCGACAACGGTTACCACATCGCCAAGGAATTTGGCGATGATGGCAGCATTCGTCAGCGTGTGTTCGCTCGGTTTTTGTGTGGCAAAACGACCACCGGCGCCCAACGCAAGCGGCAGCAACAGTTGATCTGCCAGATGCTCGCACACCGGAGCGTCCCCCTCTGCATAGCGCCGCAGCTGCTTCACGCAGTCGAGAGCAACTTGCTCGGCCGTCTTCCGCAACTCGCCGAACGCCGTGAACACGGCCGTGACGTTGGTGTGCCGCAAACGAGCAATGATCGCGTTGCCCGGACCATCGGCCTTGACCTCGTGTTCGTCGACTTCGTCGCGACTCCAATGTAATCCATGCTTGATCGCCTGCGCCTCACGGCTGGCGACGTGCTCTGGCAGATTGGACAACAACACATCGGCATGACGACCGATCGCCTTGCCGCGATCCATGAGATCAAGCGGTGCCTTCACCTGCCACGGTTGAACCGTGGCGCGAATGGACCCGCCACCGGCGGGATAGAAGCCATGACGCTCCAATTCGATCGTCGCCGAGATGCCACAGCGATGGAGCACCGGCAGAAAACTCTCCTGTAAAAATTCAACCGGTGGCGCCATGCTGTTGTGCGTGCCGCCACGGATGCTCACCGTCGATGGTCCATCAGCACACAGCAAGATCGGCAGAATAGTCTGCAGCACGAGCGTCGTACTGCCGGCCGAACCAATATCGAACGCATACGTTCCCGCACACGGTGCCTGCGGCGTCAGCGTGATCTCGCGGCTGTTAAGCTCGGCCCCCTCCAACTGTCCATTACAGACTCGCGCTGCGGCCTGCACGGCGACCAAATGCTGGCGCTGAAGGCCTGGCTTAGGACGACGGGCGCGGATTCGCTCTATTTTCACCGGTGTTCCGGTGATGGCCGAGAGAGCGAGCGATGTACGGAGGATTTGGCCGCCGCCTTCACCGAGAGAACCGTCGATGGTGATCATGGAATTCACACGGAGGAACGAAGAGAACGGAGGTCGAGACCCGAAGTAGGATTGATGAGTCGCCTTATTCCACGATGCATGACTTCAACGTTGAAATTACACAACAGCCCAACTGGGATGTCGGCAAGACGCAGGTAGGTAATAACCTGTGCTTGATGAATTCCAGCTAGTGCATCGACGGACTTTAGCTCAACCAGAACGGCCTTATCGACAAGAATGTCGTAACGTAACGGGTGGGATAGAAGCCTGCCACGAAAACGGACTGGCACCTCACCTTGACGAGAGAAAGGCAAATCCGCATCTTCTAATGCAATAGACAGTGCGTCTTCGTAGACCGACTCCAGTAAGCCTGGGCCAAGTTCACGATGAACCTCAATGCAGCAGCCGATAATCCGCTGCGTCAATTGGGATAATTTGACTGGATCATGCATGACTGTCTCCGTTCTCTCCGTTCCTCCGTGTGAGTCCATCATCCCTTCACGCACACAACTTGCTTCAACGTGTGCACAATCTCAACGAGATCGCTTTGCGCCGCCATCACCGCATCAATATCCTTATAAGCCATCGGCGTTTCGTCGATGACGTCGGCGTCCTTGCGGCACTCGACACCTTCGGTGGCCTTGGCGTGATCGGCGACGGTGAATAACTTTTTCGCCTTGGTGCGCGACATGACGCGTCCGGCACCGTGACTGCACGACGAAAACGACTCCGGGTTTCCCTTTCCACGCACGATGTAGCTACGCGCACCCATCGAGCCCGGGATGATGCCCAAGTCGCCGAGACCAGCACGTACCGCGCCCTTGCGGGTCACCCAGACGGAAGCACCGAAGTGCTGTTCTTGCTGGACGTAGTTGTGATGGCAGTTCACCGCTTCGACGGTGGTGGTGAACGGCTTGATACCGGGGGCCTTGGCCACGGCGCTAATCACGTTCTCCAACATCACCTGCCGATTGATCCGAGCGTAGTTCTGCGCCCAACCAACCGCGTGGGTGTAGTCGCTGAAATGCTCGGTTCCTTCACGGAAATACGCGAGGTCGTTGTCCGGCAGATCGACACCGGCCTTGCGGCAATCGTCGCGCGCCATGCTGATGAAGAACTCGCCGAAGCGGTTGCCGACGCCGCGCGATCCCGAGTGGAGCATGAACCACACCTGGCCGGCCTCATCAAGGCAGACTTCAATGAAATGGTTTCCAGTTCCCAGCGTTCCCAAATGATTCACCGAGTTGCCACGGTCGAGCTTCGGGTACTTGGCGCAAATCACCCTGTAGTCATCGGCGAGGTGCTCTTTCCACAGATTGGTTGCACGTGGTGGCAGATCATGCCAAGCCCCGCGATCACCGCGTCCGCCGTTCTCGGTTCGTCCGTGCGGAACCGCCCGTTCGATCGCCTCGCGCACCGCGCGCAGACTCTCGGGCAGATCGCTGGCCGTCAGCGATGTGCGCACCGCACACATCCCACAGCCGATATCGACGCCGACGGCGGCCGGAATGATCGCGCCAATCGTCGGAATCACCGAGCCAACCGTGGCACCGATCCCCTTATGCACATCCGGCATTACCGCGATGTGGCGATGAATGAACGGCATCCGCGCTGCGTTGATCAACTGCGTACGCGCTTCGTCTTCAAGCGGAACTCCGCGCACCCACGCCTTGATCGGCGCGGCGTCGGGGACGTTAATAAGATCGTAATTTGACATGGTGCGTTCCAGATTCAGGTGATGCCGGCAACGCGAGCCGCAGCGGCAAGTGCCTGCGTCAGCTCAGCCTCAAGTTCAGCGTCAGTCCCGCGCAGAACCTCGGCAAACAGTCGCGACTCGCGGACATAGGTCGCTAGCCACTCCTTGTCCGGGCAAGCGCAGCCGTCGCGTAGATTATCTGCACGATCAGCCAGCTTCAGACAACGCGCTTGCCTGCTGATGTGGGCGAGGTGCGCCCGGTCCATCGCTTTGCGCTCGGCGCGTGGCAGCTCCGGGTGCTGTTTGCTCGGGTTAGTTACCTCGCGCACGATGGCGAGGGCTTGGTCTCCGATCGCCGCGCGCAGTTCCTCAACGGTGATCTGCGGACAATCTTCAAGGACGTCGTGACACCAACCGGCAGCGATCAACGCAGCGTCGTCAGGAAATCGCCGGGCCAACCGCGCCGACACGCGCTCGGGATGGACAATATACGGATCGCCAATGTCGTCGCGTTGCTGTCCGGCGTGGGCACGACGGGCGAGGGTTTCGGCGGCGGTGATAGCGTGATTCATAGCGGCATAATCCAATCGTGTTGAACGATGGTAGAAAGACTTCAAACAACAAGCTACGACGAGATCATCGCGACGGGACACCGCCCGAAGGCGGAGACTGCTCTACCCGCTGAGCTACAGGCCTTGCGGCCTGGCCGGAGTCGAACCGGCGACCCGTGGAGTCGCGATAGCATTCGTAGCAAAGAACAAGAGCGACGAGGTGATGATCAGATATATTCCATGTAATCCGATCGGCATTCGCCCGGAGGAAACGCCACGACGAAAGTCACACGATAGCGGCCTTGCGGCCTTCGATTGGTCTATCCGTTGAGCTACACAGCCGAAGCCGTGGCCGGAGTCGAACCGGCAACCTATCGATTAATGTAATCATGTGGGCATTCGTGGCAAAGAACATGGAGTGACGAAAGGGACAAGATATGTACTGAGCTACAGTCGGTTGCCCGACCGCCGGGGATCGAACCCGGGACCCCCTGATCATTTCTGTCAGGTGCTCTACCTGGAATCCTGTCAGCATTCACTCCGAGGAGAAAAACTGCGACGAAGGTGATGGGATATTTTCGTGCTCTAACCACTGAGCTACGGTCCCAGGGAGTCCGAGGGGCAGAGTGCCCGGAGCACAGGGAAAAATGGCAAAGCCATCCCGTGCGCAGGGCGCAACGCCCCTCGGAGAAAACTGGTGGAACCGGCGGGATTCGAACCCGCGACCTCGAGCGTTGTAGGCTGTAATCCCATCTGCATTCGCAGCGAAGATGAACGGCGACGAGAATGGAGTGAGCAGACTAGGAGGTAAACTCCTCGGGTTTATCAGGCCCGACGTCCAGGGGATGTATTCACTCCGGCATTCGCCGGAAAGATTGTTAAGGAGCGAGAGTCTCCCCCGCGCCGGACGCTGCCCCCGCGGGGGCCGCTGAATTACACGTTAGTCTGCTCAATAACCCCGACCCAGTGGTCGGCGGCCAGTCGTCCGGCCGCGAAGGTGGCGATGGTCGCGAACACCCCATCGGCGAAACCACCGATGTTCAGGATGTCCTCCCGATCCGGAGCTTGGACGCTCTGGTTCGGCTGCAGGTCGAGGCAGACCAACTTGGCGCCCGGATTCCGAGCGCGGAAAATTTGCCACTCCCGCAGGAGCGCGGTGCCGCGAGCGTGCGGATTACGATCAATCCAAGACTCGTTGTCCGAGACCAGGATAACCAAACCCGCCTTGGCCTTGCGGCGATTCAACTCGGCAATCGGCAATGAGCAGTCGGTGCCACCTGACGGCAACTCCGCCAGGATCTTGGCGTTGGTCATCACCGAGTCGCGCGGGTTGAGGCGAACCTCGTTGACCCGATCGCTGAACGGGATGACCTCAGCGCGAGCGTTACGCCGTACGACCGTCGCCGCCATCAGCGCAGCAACATCGCGGCAGCACACCGACGTGGTTGCCGTCCCACGGTGACCCGTGACCGGCGACCCCATCGAACCCGAAACGTCCGGGCACACCACAACCGGGAC
This sequence comes from uncultured candidatus Brocadiaceae bacterium, assembly GCA_964652775.1. Taxonomy (GTDB): domain Bacteria; phylum Planctomycetota; class UBA11346; order UBA11346; family UBA11346; genus UBA11346. The sequence continues at coordinate 191,303 of CAZZAM010000005.1, forward strand.
CGCAAAGGCCGGCACGTTCGCGATGGCAATCTCCATCGCGTCTTGCAGGGCCTCGCGGACCTGCAGCGGCACACCGGCCTCCGCCTGCTGGTAGGCAACCATCAACTGGTACGGGAAAACCCGTGCTTTGGCGATGGCCACCGGATCACGCAGACGCGCGGCAATCAGCTCCGCCATCCCCTCGACCTTGAATACGCAGTGGCGTACAAAGGTGTTGAGGTTCATGCGGGTTGCCTGCCAGGACGACTGGCGAGCAATCGCACACCACGCCGCCGCATCCAGCGGCGCGCTGGTCAGCAACTGGAACGGCACATCCGGAACCGGCAGCGTGCGATCCTGCTTCCACGCCTCGAAGGCCTGAACCGGAGCCGGCAGAGTAGCAGCGTCATACTCACGCCCGATCAACCAGGCGTAGAAGGCACGCCGCGCAGCATCCTGCGGCTTCGGGTGGACCATCTTCACCAGGTCAGCGAACGACGGATCGTTACCAACCGTAGCTCCGAGCAGTCGCTCATCCGACAGCTGCTCCATCCACACGCGCACTAACTTCTTGGGCGCGGTGCCGAGCGACTTCCGTCCAGCGACACCCGAGCGCAGGATCTGCACAAAGGTGCGAACCATCTTGCCGTTGTCGCAGACGCGGGCGAAGACACGCTTCAGGAGTTGCACATCGCGAACTGCTAGCACGGCTAACAGCAGAGCTGGCATATCCTTCATATGTCCAGCCTCGCGGGCATGGATGGCAACCTGGGCGATGAACTCTGGCTCGACTGCCTGAGCCAAGGTCAGCACGGTCTCGAGCTGCTCATCGGCGTCAGCGTAGTAGGTGCCGTTCAAACAACCGGTGGCGGCGTACTGCGCCAATGCCTGCTTCGGCATCAGGGCGTAGGCCTTGCCGCCGGCTGCGTTGACCACATCGGTCTTCGGTAGCAGGGCGCCGACCAGGGACTGAAAGAGAGACTTGTTGGCCATGGTTGATTCCGTCGGGTGACAGGGGAATCACATGGCACAGGGCGTGCCAAGACAGTAGAGAATCTGCGAAAAAACGCAGATTAATCAGAAATATTCGAGTTTTTTAGCGAAAATGAGAAGCGGAATCTGCCTTGCCCAATAGACTAGATGTTTGCTTGATAGAGATTTTTATCGCTTATAAGCGAATCATGTCCAAACCCCGCCCCCTCGTCGCCATCGGCCTGCTCGGCCCAACCCTCGATGCCGGACGGGATCAAAAACGGTGGAACCGATGGCGGCCAACGGTTGGCCTGCACATGCAGGACGATCTGGGGATCACCCGCTTCGAGATGCTACATCAACGACGCTTCGACAATCTGGCTGACGGCATCGCGGCTGACGTTCGTCAGGTCTCGCCGCAGACCGAGGTGAAGCATCGGCATATCGAATTCAGCAACGCCTGGGACTTCGAGGAAGTTTACAGCGCTCTGTGGGGCTTCGCCGCCAGCTATCCGTGGAAGCCAGACGAAGAAGATTACATCGTGCACATCACGACCGGCACGCACGTCGCACAGATTTGTTTATTTCTGCTTACCGAGTCGCGGCACTTCCCGGCCCGCCTCGTGCAGACCCAGCCCGGCGAAAAACGCGGCCCTGGCGATCGTCCCGATGCTGGCGACGGCCACGCCACGGTCAGCGGGACACATGCGATCATCGATCTCGATCTATCGAAGTACGATAAGCTCGCCTCACGATTTGCCGAAGAGCGCGCTGCCGGTGCCGCTGTCCTGACTGCTGGAATTCCGACGCGCAATCCTGCGTTCGCCAAACTCATCGCCCGCGTCGAGCAAGTTGCTGCGGCGACACGCGCACCGATTCTGCTTGTTGGCCCGACCGGCGCGGGCAAAACCGTGCTCGCACGGCGTATCTTCGAGCTCAAAAAAGCGCGCAATCTCGTCGATGGTCCGTTTGTCGAACTCAACTGTGCCACCGTGCGCGGTGACGCTGCTGGGTCAGCCTTGTTCGGTCATCGCAAAGGCGCGTTCACCGGCGCGATTAACGATCGTGAAGGCCTGCTCAAACGCGCCGACGGTGGCGTGCTGTTTCTCGATGAAATTGGCGAGCTCGGACTCGATGAGCAGGCGATGCTCCTGCGCGCCATCGAGGACAAGATCTTCCTGCCGGTTGGTGCCGACAAACAGGTACTATCCGATTTCCAGCTTATCGCCGGATCGAACCGTGATCTGCGCACCGCCGTCCATGAAGGTCGTTTCCGCGAGGACCTCCTCGCCCGTATCGATCTGTGGACGTTCAACCTGCCGGGATTGGCCGAGCGACGAGAAGACATTGAGCCGAACCTCGATTACGAACTCGAACGCTTTGCTCGCGATACGGGCCGACGCGTGAACATGAACGCCGAAGCACGCGAACGATTTCTCCGCTTCGCCACCGCCTCCGAGGCAAGTTGGAACGCGAACTTCCGTGATCTGGGTGCTGCCGTTACGCGCATGGCCACCCTCGCCACCGGCGGACGCATCGGCGAGGATCTTGTCCGGGAAGAATCAGCTCGACTCCATAGCCAATGGCAACCACCAGTCCCGAGCGGTGATGATCCATTGAACGACATCCTGGGCGCCAAGATTAATCAACTCGACCATTTCGATCGCGTACAACTCACTGAAGTCGTCGCAGTCTGCCGCCGATCGCGCACCATGTCCGACGCTGGTCGTACGCTCTTTTCCGTGTCACGGCTCGCACGCAAAACAGCGAATGATGCCGATCGTTTGCAGAAATATCTCGCGCGATTTGATCTGACCTGGGATGCCGTGCGTTAGACGCTGATCGCAGCGACTAGCGCCGGATCCAACGCGCGCGAGAACACCGCCAACCCGCCCAGTCGGCCGGTAAACCAATTGCCCCATGAACCACCGCGGTGTACAGATCCGACGGTGAAATCAGAGCCAGCGGCATGCAGCGGCCCCGGATACACGTAGGGATTGAAACGCTCGCGCCGATCCAGGCGACCGTCTAAGTAGAGGTGTGCCTCAGCACCGGCGAAGGTGCCAACGATGCAATGCCAGGAGCCAAGCGGAACCGGACTGGCGCCGATCGCCGCATCCATGCACCAGCGCTCGCCTGGGCTTGGACCACCAATCGATGACACGTGCAGGGCAGCTTGATCTTTGCTCTGATGAATCCCGAGATCGATGAACAGACAATACTGGCGACTGCGATCAGTCTCCTGCCAGCGCCCCGCGACGGCCTGACATTCGGGATGGTCCTTAGGCTCGCGCCACACCCAGGCGAGGACGCTGACCTCCTCACGCAGATCAAGTTGCGGCGCCACGGCGTGCGGTGCCTCCAACCAGACGCCCGGAGTAAAATGTGCACTATGCCCTGACCACACGCCACCGACAACGCGAGCGACCGATCCACCGCGTTCATGCAAGACAGCTGCAGCTGGACCACGCGCCCGACGATCACCGAGGTCAGAAAAATCCCAAGCACTCACTAGAGATGGTATCGCCAGGATGTCGGTGAGATTGGACACGTCATGATCCTTGCGCGTTCATGTGTACACCGGCTCGTTGATAGCAGAAGCCTTCAGCACGAGTCATCGTCACGTACGAACTACTACTTATCCGCTTTCCAATAGCGCACGTAGTCAATCAGCATGGCTTGCGGAAAAACCGTGTCATCAATGCCCTTCTGTCCGCCCCAGGCACCCCCGACGGCGACATTGAGGATCATGTACATTGGCTTGTCGAACGGCCACACATCCGGCCCCGTTCCTTCGTTGGAATAGGTGAACACCAGTTTCCCATCCAATGACATCGTCAGCTTGTCATGATGCAGTTCGAGACCGTAGACATGCCAGTCGGTCGCTGCTGGTACGGTTACGGCAATACCCTTGTTCGTTTTCTTGACGTGGTTGTAGGCGGTCGTGTGGATGTTGAAGTGGAGTTTCTCAGGATCAAAACCGACGTATTCCATGAGGTCGATTTCGCCACACGCCGGCCAGGTGAGTTTTTTATCGGCGCCGAGGAACCAAATGGCCGGCCAAATACCGCGACCAGTCGGCAATTTGGCACGCACCTCAAAACGACCGTAGCCAAATTCCTGTTTGTCCTGGGTCATCAAACTTGCCGAGGTGTACGCTGCTTTCTTATCACCTTCCGACCATGCTTCGTGCCGCGCGGTGATCACCAAATTGCCGTCAACGACAACCGCGTTCTCGGGCCGCGCACGCGTATAGAACTGCGCCTCCTTATTGCGGACCAGGCCTACTTCGTAGCCCCAGTTTTTCGGATTCGGTGCCCCTGGCGTATCGAACTCATCGCACCAGGTAGGAGTGCTGGTTGTCCCCGGCATTGGCTCAGCTGCGTACGCAGCCAGGAGCGTAGTAAGCACAAGAACGACGTTGCTGGCCCCTCGCAACAAGGGCGACCTGAATGACAATGGATATTTCATGATCATCGGAAACTCCCTCACCATCGTATATTCAGCATGACTCGCGCCACCAGCAATTCACGCCGCTCGCGCCGTCCACAGGGTGATGCCATTCCGACGCAGACAGGTCAACCACGCGGTACGCTCTTCACTGCGCACTGATCGCAGTAGGCATGCAAGCTTTTCCTCTTCGGCGAGTCCACGTGGCTGCGAGCGCAGATGCATGCCCGCTTCGCTCGGCGTGCGCGCGTCCTTGCGTAGGTTGCATGGCGCGCACGCGGTCACGACGTTGGCAAGCGTGTCACGCCCGCCGCGCGAACGTGGCATCACGTGATCACGGGTGCCGGTGCGTAGCGTGACGCGGCAACCACAGTATTGGCAAGCAAAGGCATCGCGTGCGAACACGACGGCTTTTGCCGGCACATCGAAGATGGTGCGTCGGCGCCGTGTGCGCACGAGGCTGCGCATCACGACGACGGCGGGCACCGGAAATGTTTGTCGCTCGCTGCGAACCACCTGCGGGTAATCAGCGATCGAGTCGACTTTGTCAGCAAGCACCAGCGCCAGGGCATCGATCCAACGATCGAGCACGGCGAGGTACTCGTAGTTGGCATTGAGCACCAGGCAGCGGTTCATGACGTCCTTTCGGGAACGGGGTGAATAAAAGCGCGGAGTAAACCGAGTTGAATGGTGTGCCTGGGAGGGCGAGCACGGCACGATGCCGAGCGCAGCCGAATGCCCTTACGGCATTCGCCGCCTGAAGCGAAGGCAGGAGCCGGAGCGGAAGGGCGAACCTTCAACCTCCTCGTTCTAAGCGAGGCGCCTCTGCCAATTGGGCTACAGACACATGTGGTGGTGCTCCGGGACGGAATCGAACCGCCGTTTCTCGGGTACAGGCCGAGGTCCTACCGACTGAACGACGCGGAGCATGGACCGTGCGGCGAGAGTCGAACTCGCTTATCCAGGGTGGAGGCCTGGTGCCTGGGCCGATCGGCCACGCACGGAGATGTGCCTCCAATTCTGGAGGCACGGAATTTATTCCCTAAAAGTAGTAGTGACGGTTTACGCCTTCGAAGCGTCCGCTGTGGAGGCAGCAGGATCGGAAGGAGCGCATGGATCCGCACGGGCATGGATCGTTACGCCCAAGTTTCTCGATCAGTTCTTTTCGAACCTCGGACAACGCGATCGCCTCGTTTAACGCAGGTTTCCGATGGGAATCCACGACGACGCTTGCGCATGGATTCGAAAGCATGGTTCGTCGTCTGGGTCATGATGGTGTGCCATACATCCTCCGGTGTTAGAGTTGGTGAAGCTGTCAGTCTAGCTACGACAGCGGAATAGTCCTCGCGATGAGATTCGAACTCACATGCGACCAATTACGGTTTCTACGGCTTATAAGACCGAGCCGATACGCGAGGTCGTCTGGTTAGGACGACCTGCGTATGGCCACGGCCCGACGTTGGGTCCCGGATGCGGGATCCTGACGTTGCATCTGACGTTGATACCAAGCTGCGTGTGCGCGGAGACGCTTGTAAGCACCAGCGTCAACGATGCGGTGGAAGGGAATACGAACGAACATACATCCTCGTGGGGTTGGGGTGAATGGGGTGAATGGGAAACGTGAATGGCATGGCGTCGCGGGGTGGACTCGAACCACCAATCTCCAGTTCCGGAAACTGGTGCTTTTCCATTGAGCTACTGCGACATGTGGCCTCTGAGGATGGATTCGCACCATCGTCGTCGGTTCCGTAGACCGACATCCTTCTGTTAGACGACTCAGAGATGGCACGGACCGCAGGAGTCGAACCTGCATGATCCGGTTTTGGAAACCGGCGCCTCGCCAATCGGCCAGATCCGTAGATAAACTCGCTCCGGCCCAACTCCCGTGGAGTGCGCGCCCTCCTCGGGTCGCGTGGCCGGCTGCTCGCAAAAACCGTCGCAGGTTGTGACGGTGCAGATGATGAACATATGAGTGATTGCTTGTTGGTGGGCCGCCTCGGAATCGAACTGAGTTCTCTCGCTTAAAAGGCGAGTGCATCGACCAGAAATGCTTGCCGCCCGAACTTCGTTGTGTCGCTATACTACTCCATCTGGCGGCCAAATGGCGTTTCGTTAAGGCCGGAGGCGGCATCGGCTGCGCTGTCGCGTGGCCTGCAATCCGGCCGATCAGGAGATCGGCGTTCCCGGGTCGGCCTTAACGCAACGCCATTGCCTGGCGGCCCGGCCCCTCACCTCGCCGACCGCCTCTGGCGCCCATGCGCGCCCCTTACCCAACAGCATCTCTCGATGCCAAACGATGGACACGCACGGTAGAGTTGCACTACTTGCCTCTTGGTTTGCGGCCAAGCGCCCGCCTCGCGGACTGAGCTCGTACGTGATGGCGTTCCCAGCGAGAATCGAACTCGCATCCCCAGATCGACAATCTGGTGTCCTGGCCGTTGGACGATGAGAACACGTTGGCCACCCACGGCAGATGGCGTCGGCAAACACCTCCGACAGGTCGTAATCGGCCTTCATTTCACACGCGTGCGGCGTGCTCGCTGCCCCCGGACATGAGGGCGTGCCGTGTAGTTCATCCGCTGTCGTGCGACAACCTGGCGCCTAACAGCGGTGTCGGCATATAATCGGCGCAGCCGATGCCGACACGATTCCGGAGTCTTGCGACGGAATCGAGCTGTGACAAAGCCAGCGGGCTAGTAGGGGCAGAGCCCCTGCAGAAAATAGCGGGTGAGAGAATTGCACTCTCCTGCTTGGCTTATGAGGCCAGACTGGATCTGTCTCCAGCGAACCCGCAGTAAAACGAGCAAGCAACTACTCAGACCCGGGGCCCCATCGCTTGCGATGGGGCTGGCGCCGAGATGCGGTGGCGGCATACAATCGGCGCAGCCGATGCCGCCGCGGTTTTGACGGCTCGCCGGAAAAACCGAGCATCGACAAAGCCAGTGGGGTAGGTCGAAGACCGTAGGGGTGAAACCCCTGAGAAGATAAAACAACTGCCGGTCGAGGTCATCGACGGCCCGATGCCGATCCTACGGATCTCGGGCTTGAGGCTTCAGAACGCATGGCGTTCCTGCGGCAGAATGGTGGACCCCGGCGGGCTCGAACCGCCGACCCCCGCGTTGCAAACGCAGTGCTCTTCCGCTGAGCTAGGGGCCCATCCGTCGCCATCGATCATCCGATGGCGATAGGTGCTACGCTGTGGATTTGTGAATGAGTCTGAAAAGCGAAAAACCCCGGTCGGGTGACCGGGGTTCCAGAGTGCAATCAGCATGGAGCTGAATTAGAACTTGGGAAAACCCGGTGGGGCTGATGTGGTCAGGGAATCATTGGGCATGAGTTTCAGCAATTCTGTTCCATGCTTCAATGCTGTACCGACGAACTGTGACCATGACCCGCGTATGATTCGCGAAGTCTGCACACAGCGGCTTGATGCTGGCATGCTGATCATGGAAGGTCGCCCCCTGGTTTGGGTATCACCGCACCGTGCGATGATGGGCGCTGTATATGATACCCTCCATGACTGTCAACACAGTATTTCGACTGGCGAATAATACTGCGAATATACCAGGGCAATCAGACTCATTTCCGTTGCTGTATACAAACATGGTGGTGCTCGCGGTGAGAATTGAACTCGACATCTCCGGGTTGAAAGCCCAGCGTCACTGCCTTTGGACTACGCGAGCATGTGTAAGTTGAGCCATGAAACTGGCGCCGAGTTGCGCTGGCGGCATACAATCGGCGCAGCCGATGCCGCCAC